>JAPKFB010000143.1 GCA_028821775.1 Roseibacillus sp. | reverse complement strand
CCGTGGATCCTGCAGCACCGCCCGTGGATCCTGCAGCACCGCCCGTGGATCCTGCAGCACCGCCCGTGGATCCTGCGGCGAATCCGGTTGTCCCCGCGATTCCGCCCATTCCCAATCTCATTCCGCCGCGGCCCGCCATTAATCCGAACCCAAATGATCCTCTGCCGGCTCGCGCGGTTGCGGGGGTGATTAACATTCCGGACCCCAATCTTCCCGCGACCTTGAATGCCGCCAACCTCACTGGACAGGACATCGCGGAACTCTACCACCAATACACCGGGTTGCGCGTTCTCGTGAGCCAGGAAGCCGCCTCCGGGGAAGTCTCCTTCATTGTTCCCGGTCAAATGTCCTATGCCCAAGCGGCGCGCATCATTGAGAAGAAGCTGGTCATGGAAGGATTCGAAATCGTTCCCGACAGCGACGATCCCGGTCTGGTCAAATTGGTTCTCGCGAACTCGCAGACCAGCGGGGTGAAAGCCTTGGGCGCGCCCATTCTCCACACCAAGGAAGAACTCGAATCCATCACGCCCGCCGACCGGTTTGTCACCTATGTCATGGCGTTGGAATATCTGAAGCCGGATGACGCCCTTCGGGCCTTCTCCTCGGTGGTGCAGCAATTCGGATCGGCCGGGACGGTGGCTGCCGTGCCCAACGCGGGATCAGTGGTGATCTCCGGCAACCTGCCCCTGGTTCGCATGCTGGTGGAGCTCAAGGAGAGCATCGATGTTCCCTCGGCCCAGATCGGCACCAAGTTCGTGGAGGTGACTTTTGCCGATGTGGAGGATCTCGCCGCCAAGTTGAATGAGATTTTCAACAACCAGCGCCAGACCCAGCAATCTGCACGGGTGCAGCGCACCACTCCCGCCGGGGTGCCTCCCATTCCCACCAACGTCGCAGCGGGAGCGATCGCCGCGGCAGGCAGTGGGTCCGCAGGGGAAGATACCCCTCTCAACATCATCGCCCAGCCCCGGACCAGTCGGCTCTTTTTGATGGGGCGTCCGGTGGACCTGGTCTTTGTCGAAGGACTCATCGCCGGCTTTGACGCGCCGAGTTCCAAGCGGAACTACCTGCAATTGAAGCTGCACTACCTGCCCGTGATCGAATTTCTCGATGTGGCGGCGCAGGCCATCGAGCGCACTCTTGAAGCGGGAGCTGGATCCGGGGGCGGGGGATCACGGACCAGCAGCGTATCGCAAGCAAGGAATACCGCGACTTCGAATCGCTCTACATCCAGAACCAGCCAAACCAGTCGCAGTTCCCAGACTGGTGGGAACACCACTGGCGGTGGAAACCGGGCACAACTTCAGCAGCAACAAATTGACACCAAACCGACACCCCTCCTGATCAACAAGACCCTCCTGGTAGCCGACAACATTTCCAACAGCATTGTGGTCAATGGACCGCCCCATCACATTGAGATCGTGGAAGATCTCGTGATGAGGCTCGATCAACCGTCGGAACAGGTCGCCATCACGGCGGTCTTTGGAACCTATGATCTCACCAAGAATCGATCCTTCGGAGTCGACTTGGCGAAAATGATCAATGGAGGCCGCGATTTTTCCGCGGGTGTTCAGAATCGCGGATTTGTTCCCGGGACTACCGCGGTGATCGACCCGAATACGATTATCAATCTTGGAGGATTGCTCAACACCGCTGCGGGACGTGGCTTGAACAGCTACGTTGCGATTGGCGACAGCTTCGGTTTGTTCGTCAACGCTCTGGAGACCAACACGAATTTCACTGCCATCGCACGTCCCACCGTGTTTACGACCAACAACGGAGAGGCTCGGCTGAGCTCCGGTCGGCGGATTGCGATTCCGACCAGCACCTTCCAGGGTGGCACAACGGGGAATACCACCAACATCGAATTCCGGGACATCACCTTGGAGTTGGTGGTGACTCCCTTGGTCAACTCGAGCGATGAGGTGACGCTCGATATCTCCCTGATCCGGGATGGAGTTGGGGCCGACCGGGTGGTCGGCACTCTCACGGTCCCCGACATCAATACCGATGAACTCACCACCCGGGTGACGGTTCCGAACAAATCGACCATCATTTTGGGCGGACTCATCTTGGAGGAAGACACCCAAGGCGGCTCGGGGATTCCGATCTTGAGGTCCCTCCCTGCTATCGGCCCGCTCTTCGGAGCCAAGAGCGGCAACAAAACGCGGACCGAGCTCGTGATCTTGATCTATCCCACCATTCTCACCCACCAGTCCCAAGTAGCGCAATATCAGAATACCTATGACACCAAGAGCAAGGTCGCGTCCCGCGCCCGCGCCTCGGTGGAGGGAAGCGGGATTCTACCTGAGCAGGGCGCCTATACCCCAGATGCGGGTTACCCGGGTAGTTCGGGGAGAAGTTTGAATGGTGCGGGAAGGGCGGTTCCGGTGCAGCCCAATGTCACCAAAGGAGGGGTCATGACCTCCCCGAGCCACCGTGCGATGCGCAATAAGCTCCGCAGATAGCATTCCGAGCTGAATCCACTGGCGCGTCCGGCTGGTCGGGAGTATTTTTCCGCGCAAACCGGGTGCTTGCCATGCAGGGCCGAAGCGGCTTCATTAGCGCCCCACGCAATCCCTCACTATGGCAGAACAACCCATCGAAGAAACCAAGTCCACGGAAATTACCGCCAAAGACCTGCCCAAGAATCTGAGTGATCTAATTTTGAAGGCCGATGCGGCGATCGAGCAAGCTAACCTGAGTTACGCTGTCAAGCTCCTCGTGTCGGTCCTGAAACAGGAGCCTGGTTTCCTCGAAGGGCGCAAGAAGCTGCGCGCTGCCGAAATGAGCATCGCGGGTCCGCCGAAGAAGAAGGGTCTCTTCGGTGGGGGACTCGGACTGGGGAAACTCAAGAGCCAGTCCAAGAAGGATCCGGTCGGCGTTCTCGAAGCGATCGAGAAAGAACTCGAGAAAGATCCCTACAACGCGGGCGCCAATGATCTTCTTTTTGACAGCGCGATGCGGGCCAATATGCTCGACACCGCCGCCTTTGCCCTGGAAACCGTGCGCAAGGGCACTCCGGAGAATACCAAACTCCTCCATAAGCTTGCCGAGTTCTACATGAACCGCAACATGCCTGATCAATCGGCGGCGGTTTACAAGGACATCTGCAAGGTGGATCCGACCGACACCGATGCGATCAAGGGGGAGAAGGATGCCACCGCCCGCGCCTCGATGGCGCGGAGCCAGGACTCCTCCGGCGGATTTCTCAAGAAGGACGACGCCGCAACCCTCGAGTTGGAAAAATCATCGCGGGCGGCCATGACGGCCGAACAGCTCGAAGAGAAGCGCGATGGGCTGATCGAGGAATACAATGCGAACGTCAACAATTTCGATGTCAGCAAGCGCCTGGCCGACGTTTACGAGCAAATGGAAGACTGGGCGATGGCCCACCAGATGTACGACTGGGCTCACAGTCTTTCGAGTGGAGACGTGGCCCTCAAGCAGAAGGCGGGCTACATGAAGGACCGCGCTGGGGATGAGGAGGTCAAGGGCCTTGAATCCCGGGCCCGCGAGAATCCCGACGACGAGGAAGCTCGCGCGCAGTTGGAAGAATTGCAGCAGGGCCGAATCGCTGAGCAAGTGGCAGAGCGGGCCAAGCGGGTGGAGCAGAATCCGACCGATCCGCAGCTTCGTTACGATTTGGGGCAGGCCCTCTATCACGCCGGCGAGTACAGCGATGCCATTCCGCATCTTCAACAAGCGACCCGCAACCCGCACATCCGCACTCGAGTGCTGCTCCTCCTGGGCCGCACCTTCGATGCCAAGGGGATGAGCGATATGGCGGTGAAGCAGCTTACCGATGCAAATGCGGACCTGCACGCTATGGACAACATCAAGAAGGAAGTCCTCTACGAGCTGGGTCTCATCCACGAAAAGATCGGAGATGCGACCGAGGCCCTGGGCTGTTTCAAGCAGATTTACGAGGTCGACTACGGATACAGCGACGTCGCCAAGCGCGTTGAGGAATCTTACTCCGGCTAGGATTCGCGGGCTGCAATCGAAGGGCAACGTCCGCGCGCGCGTTCGCGGACATCCGTCTTTCTTGTTCGCGAGTGGTGATTAGAGCCGATCGAGCGCATCGACGCAGAATCGTGTCCAGGACTCCAGGGACTGGTAGAGCGGACCCCGGAGTTCCTCGATGGTGCGGAACTGGAGATTGTGCAAGGCATCCTCCCGAGCGCTCACACAGTCGTCGGCGAGTTCGAAGAGGTGAACCACTCCGAGGTGAACCCGGCCCACGGTGTTGCTATCGTCGTTGAGAAGGGCAACCACTCGTTGGGAGGGTTTGCTATTGAGGACGAGCTCTTCTTCGATTTCCCGCTCCACGCCGGCCATGTAGGTTTCGTGACCAAGGTGCCCTTCCCGTTCGTCGACGGGATTGATGTGTCCGCCGATGCCGAGGGACCCTTGGGCGTGGAGTCGGCTTTCTCCGCCGGACTTACCTCGAACGTAGTGCAGGTAGCGGTTCTCGAAGCGAAAGAGAGTGTAGGGAATGATTTGCTTGTGGCTGGGATCTTCCTCGGCGGTCTCCCGGTCCATAAAGAAGTTGTTGGCGGGATCAAGCAGGGTGGGGATGTAGTGCTCGGTTTCGGTGGTGAGTCCCTGGAAGTTGCCGAGTTCGTCGAGGAGGTTGCGCGGAATGACCAGGATTTGTTCGCCGTCATACGTGGACATGCGGTAGGCTGTCCCCGCACCGACAAAAGGAAACTCTAAATTTGAGGGAGAGAGCTTTCCTGGGTGGGTAGGAAGTTTCGGGTGGGACCGGCCGCAGACCATGCCCGCTTCAGAGGATTCGGGAATTTCCAATTTGTGTTCATCACTCCGGAAGAATCTTGGCGAGTGGAAGAAATCACAAGGGGGCCTGGGGAGTTTTAGGCGGGGAGCATTCCGCCCCCTCCCGGACAAAGGCGAGGATTTTCTGATCGTCCTCCCCGGCAGCCCAGACGGACCGCAGGAAGTCGGCGAGATGAATGTTGTGTTCGCGGAGGAATTTGCGGTCACCGCCGCAGCCGTACATCAGGTCAGGATCGAGTTCGCCCCGGAGTTTTGCGCGGCCCTTGGTGATGATGCGAGGCAGGTAGGAGATCCCCTCGAGGAGGTCACCGAAGCTGGGCAGATCGTCCCGGGTGATCTTCGTCTCGCTGTGCCTGCCGCATTGGATGACCTTGAGGTAGTCCCGGCGAACGGCTGCGATGAGGAGGGCCGTGGTCGGAGCGGGGGCTTTTTCGTCGACGAAATCCTCAACGAAATCGAAGAGCTCACGGGGCTTATAGCCAATATCCTGGAGAAATCGGAGGTCGGCCGCGGTGTAGTAATTCGCCAATTCCGTCTCGCCGGCCCGGTAGCGCTCCACCGAGCGTTCGAAGAGATGCATAAACTGTTCGTTCCAAGTCATGTAGGAGTAACTTGGGTTCCTGGCCCCGATCCTGTCAACGCCGGAGGGTGGCGGCTCGGACAACGGATTGACATATCATGAACACTACTCAGAACCCCTTATCAAATGAAGATGGGCGTCTCAATGGAGAGATGGTCAACCAGCAGATAGAGTCGGCACAATTAAAATGAAGGGAGGATCGCCAGCCTCAGGGAGCGCATTGCGAATATCAAAGGGCGCATGGAGGGGCGCCATAAGCGCAAGGCTGATGCCCGCAAACTTGGTGTCGCCAAGCTCACCATGGAGCGTCGCCAGAGTCGTGGAGTGCAAAGCCCTTAAGGTGAGCTCGAAAACCCGGGGCGCACGACGGCGCGAG
>JAPKFB010000142.1 GCA_028821775.1 Roseibacillus sp. | reverse complement strand
GCCCTCTTCGATTCTGCGGGCAGCAGGCTCGGGAGCAGCAGCGTGATCACCTACCGCCGGGAGGAGGAAAACGGACTCTGTAAACACTCGGCAACCATGGCCTCACCCACCCCGGAGAGCGGACGCAGCGACTTCGGACAGCAATTCCTCGGCGACAGCGAGGGAACCCTCCTCGTCTTCAGGGCCAAAGGCATTGGGTCGATCACGCTCCAAAAAAATGTTTGCCGTGCCCCGAATCCTGCCACAGCGAATTCCTTCCGCAGCAAGGCTCACCTCTACGGAGTGTCCGAGCGCCCCGGCACCTTGAGTGCGAGGATCATGCTGCTCGAACCTGAGAGCCTCGAACTGTGGGTTGGCCGCTCCAGAGAGCGCCTTACTCCGTTGGTGCCGGGAAGGCGACGTTACAGACTCTTCACCGCCTCCACCACGGCAGTCGCAGTCATTCCCAGCTCGCTCATCACGGTGCCGCCAGGGGCGCTGAGGCCAAAACGGTCAATCCCGAGCACCTTGCCGTTCTCTCCCACATACTTCCACCAAAGGCCCGTGACCCCCGCTTCGATCGCGACCCGCTTTTTGCAGGTCCGCGGAAGAATCTCCTCCCGGTAGTCTTCCCCTTGCCGGTCAAAGCGCTCGGTGCAGGGCATGGAGACCACGCGTACTCCCCCGCCCAGTTCATCCGCAGCCTTCAGGGCGTGCTCCACTTCGGAACCGGTCGCGATGATGATGACCTCGAGCTCGCCTTCTTCCTGCTTGAGAACATAGCCGCCGCGGTAGGTTCCCACCCGACGAGTGGCCACCGGCAGGAAGGAGTAATTGGGCACCGCCTGGCGGGTTAGGATAAGCGCGGTCGGCCCGTCGGTCCGCAACATGGCGGCCGCCCAGGCCCCGGCCACTTCTTCGGGATCTGCGGGGCGAATGACATCGAGATTCGGAATGACCCGAAGACCACTCACCGTTTCCACCGGCTGGTGAGTGGGACCGTCTTCGCCCACTCCGACCGAATCGTGCGTAAAGATGTAGGTCACCGGAAGCCCGGCCAGCCCAGCAAGACGAATCGAGCCGCGCATGTAATCAGCAAACACGAGAAAGGTGGCCCCACTTGCACGGAAGAGTCCGTCATACGCAATGCCATTGCAAATCGCCCCCATCGCATGCTCCCGAATACCAAACCAGATGTTGCGTCCACCGGGATCGGAAGCCCCGAAATCCCCCTCGCCCTTGAGGTAGTTCTTGGTCGATCCGTAGAGGTCTGCAGAGCCGCTCACCAGTTGCGGCACTTCCTTGGCCACGGCATTGATCACGACCCCACCCGCTCCCCGCGTGGCATCCTTGTGATCGGCGGCAAACTCCGGAAGACGATCAATCAAATCACTGGGCACCACCTTCGCGATCCCGTTCTGAAGCTCTTCCGCAAGCTCGGGATTGGCGACACCCCAATCCGCATAGGTTTTCTCCCACTCCCCAAATTCCGCCTTCTGCTCTTCGGCACGACTCGCAAAGAAGGCGCGAGTCTCCTCCGAGACATAAAAGGTCTCCTCCGGCAGGCCCATCGCTGCCCGCGCTTCGGCTGCAAACTTGGCTCCGCCTTCACCATGACCAGCTGCCGTCCCGGCTACTTCGGGAATTCCCGTTCCGATCAGGGTCTTGGCAATGATGACCTTGGGCTTCCCATTGTCGTTCGCCTTGGCCGCTTCGAAGGCTTCGCCCACCGCGCTCAAATCGTGACCATCGATGGTCACCGCATCCCATCCAACCGCTTCGAAGTAAGCCTGCGCATCTTCGCTCTGCGTAACCTTCGCCATCGCGTCGAGAGTCACATCATTGCTATCATAGATCAGCACCAGGTTGTCCAAGCCGTTGTGACCCGCAAAGGCGATCGCTTCCCGCGCAACCCCTTCCTGCATGCACCCGTCACCCGCGAGGGCCACCACATGGTGATCAAAAATCGTGTGCTCCGCGGTGTTGTAACACGCAGCGGCCCGCTTTCCACTCATGGCGTAGCCCACCGCATTGCCCACTCCCTGGCCCAGAGGACCGGTGGTCGCTTCCACGCCCGGGGTTTCATTGAATTCGGGGTGACCCGGTGTGATGCTGTCCAATTGCCGGAAATCCTTCACCGCCTGCAGCGGAACATCGTAGCCCGCGAGATGGAGCCAGCTGTAAAGAAACATCGACCCGTGACCAGCGGAGAGGAGAAAGCGATCACGATTGAGCCATTTGGGCGCTTCGGGATTGTAGCACAGGCCCTGCCCAAAGAGGACCGCTCCGATTTCGGCGCATCCGAGAGGCAGTCCGAGATGACCGGAGGAACAGGCATGAACGGCGTCGATGGCCAATCCACGGGCTTCGGTGGCCGCTTGGGCGAGGATTTCACTGGTCGCTGTACTCATAGAGGGCGCGCAGAATTGGCGATGCCCTCGGTCCAAGCAAGCCGGAATAGTAGATCTCAAATGAATGCCAGGCGGCCCCCGGAAGGATCCATGCTCATCGCGGGGGTTCGCGCGGAGGATTCTCCCCGAATTCCCTGCGGCCGACTGCTCCCAATCGCGAGGAGGGCAGCGAAGGCTCAGCCGCTGGTTGCTGGCGACCTGAGGGGGAGCAAGATGCCCCCGCGCGTCGATTTTTAGCCCACCGCCGTCAGCCGCGGGCGCCCCCGGCCCCGACGCAGCCGGCTCACGATGTCCCAGGCCTCATCCATGCCGGACTCGGTCAGCTGGTACTTCTTGTGAGAATTCAGACCGTCGTCCTCGATGCGCACCAAGCGACGCTTGCTGAGTTTGTCGACCACCGTGGTGGTGTTGGCCGGCTTCCGCCCATAACTATCGAGGAAAATGTTGAGCCCCTTGGATTCGAGGAGCTCTGTTCCTTCTTGGTGCTTGCAAAAACTAGCCAGCACCACCGCCTCAGGCCCAGAGAGCGCGACTTCATCATTCTCAAGATAGTCGCGAATCTCCTTCAAAACGATCGCGGCCTCGCGATCCCGCTCCTCGGCAGAATTCTCGGAAACCGCCGCAATTTCCTCCTTCGTCTCCACAATCTTCGCGATCACGCCCTGAAAATGCCGGAGCTCAGACAGACTAAGCTGCCAGAGGTCATCGGCCAAATGTTGAATGCGAGAAGGCGTGCTCACAAGTAAAGTTTGTCAAAATTAGTTCTCATTGGCAAGTATTTGCTAAATTTATTTTAAGTCCGCTACCAATATAGATCCTTTGTAGAACGAGGATTACTCTATTTTTAAATAGAAAACTAACCTGCTCGGCAAAAAATTAGCTCGCCAACTAATTTAAAAAGCGTAGATATATTGATCGTCAGCGGGATCTGCCCGCCGAAGTCCCAAGAAACCAAGGAAAACAAAGTAATGTCCACGAGTCCATCTTCCGCTTCTGATTCGCCCGTCTTCGATGCTGAGAAATTAGCCCTTCCCCTGCCCGACGACCGGGCGCGGGCTACCGAAGCCCTTGCCGGAGCGGTCCGTGACCTTGGAAATGCCGATTCCATCAAGGCAAACGGTTGCAGTTCGCTGGTCCGCAAGATCCGCTCTCTCTTTCCCGAACTCATGCAATTGGGCGGGGATCACGACGCAACCATCGAGCTCCGCGATCGCCAGGTGGCTGATCTCACCCCTTACCTTCTGGGCACCAATGCCTTGGAGTCCAAGAGCGAAGGAGACAGCGACGGCTCAGGCCGCGCCGCGCACGACAATCCGCTCGATGAAGTCGCCCGCCGGATGTGGGAGATTTCCGTCACCGAACAGCAGATCGAAAGTTACCGCGCCCAGGAAGTCGCCTTGCGCGACCAGATCATCTCCTCGGTGACTCCCGAGCACGTGCCTCTCATTCGTTGGGCCCTCGCACAGGCCTGACCCACCATTCTTTGCAGCAAAACGCATAGCCCTGCACTGTCATCTCAAGCTGCGCCTCCCCAGGGCGCAGCTTGTTTCCTTTTTGGGGTGACTGCACGCAATTGCCCGTTGATCCATACCCCGATCGCCAGCGCAGTTGGCGCAACTATGCTTCCGCCGAAATGGCCGGCTGGTATTTCATGCACAACGGCAGGAATAGGGACGGCGCCCATTTCCTCGCCTAGATTCACGACCTGAAAGCCAACGATCGCGCGTATCGCAAAAACTAATCTGCCAAGAAAGCGGAGCTCACCAGGAAGCACCTCCTCCGCGATCGCTCGTGGAAAGAACTCGAGGACCAATTTCGCAAGGCCTTGCAGGAAAAGGGGCTGCTGGTCGTCTTTGCCCGCCGAGCACGTGAATTCGCCCCCCTGTGCTGCGATCCGGGAGCGAGTTGCGGGCGCTCCAGGCAAAGGAGGGTAACGATTCAAACTTGGGATCCCATTCACGGACTTGCCCTCTTTCCGGGCTGCCCACCTGCCCAATGAGCCCATTCTGTACCTCGAAGAGCCAAAATCGCCCAGATTAGCGTTGATTCGCAGCGATTCGCAGGTAAAACCCCGCCCCTTTCGCGCTGCGGCGTGAATCACCCGTGGCTGACTCCTCAAATACCCTCCGCATCGCTCTCCCCAAGGGGAGCCTGCAAGAACCGACCCTCGCCCTCCTCGCGAAGGCCGGCTACCATGTCTACTCGTCGGACCGCGGGCTGCGCCCGCCCTCCGACGATGCCGAGCTCGATATCTATATGATCCGCGCCCAGGAAATTGGCGGATACATCAACGACGGCTTCCTCGACTGCGGGATTACCGGCTGGGACTGGGTTTACGAGAATCGCGCCGATCTCGAGGATCTCGCCGAGCTCCCCTACTCCCGCGCTACCGTGCGACCTACTCGCTGGGTTCTCGTCGTGCCAGAAAACTCACCGATCAAGACTGTTTACGATCTTGAAGGAAAGCGCATCGCGACTGAAGGGGTCGGCATTACCAAGCGCTACCTCGAAGAAAAAGGGGTCAAGGCGGACATCGAATTTTCCTGGGGAGCCACCGAAGTCAAAGTTCCCGACCTCGTTGATGCCATCGTGGACGTCACCGAAACCGGCTCCTCCCTGCGCGCCAACAAGCTGCGCATCGTAGACGAGCTCCTCGTCTCCTTTCCCCACTTTTATGCCTCCAAGGCAGCCTTCGCGGACGATTGGAAGCGCCCGAAGATGGAGCGCATGGTCCTCATGATCAAAGCGGCCCTCGCGGCCCGGGACAAGGTGGGCTTGAAGCTCAACCTCCCCGAAAAGTCCTTGCCCGAGGTGTTAGAACGCCTACCTTCCCTCCGCCGTCCTACTGTGAGCTCCCTCGCGGAAGGTGGCTGGGTGGCCGTCGAGACCATCGTCGACGAAACCGCCGTGCGGCATCTCATTCCCGATCTCAAGGAACTCGGCGCCGAAGGCATCATCGAATATCCTCTCAACAAGATCGTCCCTTAACTCACCGCTCCTTCCACACGGACTTTTCCCCTCTCACTTTCGACCTCCAAACACTGACCTCAGAAAACCAAGACCATGGGTTGCCTCAAAAAACGTCGTAAGACCAAGATCAGCAAACATAAGCGCAAAAAGCGGATGAAAGCCAACCGCCACAAGAAGCGCTTGCGCTACAAGTCGTAAGGAGCGCGCGCTGCGCACTACCTCGATCATCATCGCCTGAACCCGGCCCGAGCGCCGGAGCGTTGATCATAGGTTCGACGACGAACCGATTTCAAGGGATGCATTGGCATCCCTTTTTTATGGGTCCCCCTTTCGTTCAGGGGCCGGGAGGTCAGGCTACACTCAGCGCAAGAATGGCGGCATTGTAGCCCGCATGAAGGAGCATCCCGGG
>JAPKFB010000141.1 GCA_028821775.1 Roseibacillus sp. | reverse complement strand
TTTTCGTCGCGCTCTTGCTCAACACTCTCCAGCCGTTCCGACACCTCCACCCGCGCACTCTCTACCTCGCTCAACTCCCCGGAGGTTCGCTCGCTCTCCTCCTGTCGGCCCTGCACCTCAGCCTCCAGTTTGGCGACCAATTCCTCCCGCTCTGATTTGAGCACTTCCAACTCCGCCCGTTTTTCGTCGCGCTCTTGCTCAACACTCTCCAGCCGTTCCGACACCTCCACCCGCGAACTCTCTACCTCGCGCAGTTCCTTTCCAATCCTGCCGCTCTCTGCGATCCGACTCTTCACTTCCGACTTCAACTTCGCCGCAAGTTCGTTGCGCTCCTTCTGCAAGCCTGCGAGCTCTTCCAGTTTCTCGTCGCGCTCCTTCTTGATTCCTCCCAGACTTTTCTCGACGCACACTCGCACACTCTGCACCTGAGCGAGCTCCTTCCCCACGCTCACGCGCTCGCTCTGCAACTCGCTGAGCTCCGTCTCAAGCTTCTCTTTGGCCGACCGCAACTCACTCGCTTCGGTCGTCTTGCCCTGCAGCTTGCGATCCAGCTCGCTGAGTTTCTTCTCCAACTCATGCTTCGCCTTGCTGGCAGTTTTTTGCTGGTGAGTGAGCTTTTTCTGCAAGTCCCGTTCCTGATTCGCCAACTTTTTCTCAAGTTCGCGCTTCTCAGACTTGAACTTTTTCAGCTCGGTCTTGGGAACTCCAAGCGGCAGCGCCTTGCCCTTCCCCGCCTTCGCTTGCCCTTTCGGCTGGTCTTTGGACTTCGCGGCGAGCTTCTTCTCAAGATCCGCTTTCATCTTCTGCAGGGAGACGAATTCCTCGACCAATTTGCCCTTCTCCTCGAGAAGGCCCGCCAGGTTCCCTTCCGCCACTTCCCGCTCCTTGCGGGCCACTCCGAGGATCTTTTCAAGCTCTTCGTTCTCCCGACGCAGAGCGGCCATTTCTCGACCCACCTCCGGCGAGACCACCGGCGCGGTTCCTCCCTTTTCTGCCGCATCCCGATACAGTTTGAATTGTTCGCGCTCCTTGCTAAGCGCGATTTCCACTTTCTGCGCGATGCGCTCTGCATCTTCCATGCGTCGGCGGGACTCCTCAGCCCCGGCCCGGTATCTTCCCCAGGCAATCCATCCATAGGCCGCTCCCAACAGCGCAGCAGGCACCACCAACAACAGGCTGTAGAAACCGTAATTGACGAAAAAATAGGTAAGTGCGTCCATCTGGTTCAATGAGCTCCGTGATTACTTCACCACGATCTCCACTTGGTTATCCCGCTTACCCACCGTCGTCACGCCAAACGAGACAACCTCCAGCTGCGATCTCAATACGCCGTGCTCCACCAGGACCTTCACCACTTCTTGGGCCCGCTTGCGCGCCAGCTGCCCGTTACTGGTCACGTTGCCAGTCCGTGCCGGATGCCCCCCCACCACATAGCGCGCATGCTCTCCGGCATTGAGAATAGCCCGGGCTGCCGCCACCGCCTTGCCTCGCTCCGTGTTCGGCAACTCTTCCTTTCCCACCACAAATTCCACCGTGTTCGCGCCCAGTCTTTTGCGCAGCCCTGCGAGGGTGGTCTCGTCCGTCATCGAGAGCGCGAGGTAACCAGGAAAGTGGTAGATGGACGGATGAAGGGCGAACTCGTCAAACACTTCATTCTTGGCCACCACTTCGCTCGCTTTGGAAAGCCAGTCGCTCCGCAGTCCTGCGGTGGCATCTCCCCGCATGGTCAACCCTCCGACCCGCAACTCGACGCTCCGATTCCCTGTCCCTCGGAAATAGTAGAGCAGGAATTCATCCCACCGCTCAACCGCCTCCGGCACTTCCACCGTTTCCCGGCGCTCCAGGTCATCGTCCCAGCCCACCTGGAGCTTGAGGAAACCCGCGTGGCTCTTTCCCAATCTCGCCCCCACCCCGAGATCCTTCGAAATCACTCCCTCCCCTCGATACCGTTCATCGCTTCGCGCAATGCGAATCCAACCAAAAGTGTGCAGCTTGTTCCCTCCTGGCGGAACCCGCACCCCGGGCATGGCATTGATCCTGGCCGCCACCGCCGTGCGCTGGGCATCAGTTTCGACCCGCCCCGCGATCACGGCATCTAAATACGTCAGATTCACCGAAGGATTCTCTACTCCTTCCTCTTTCAACATATCCTCCACCGCCGCCTTCAGTTGAGGCCGCAGGCGATGCTCAAAATGCTGCTTTTGGAAGTAGCCGATCGTTGGGATCAACAGCACGATCGCCAACACCACAAATCCCTTCACGGCGCGTATGCTCAACGAGTGATGCCTCTCCGACAAAAGAAAAATTGGCCTTCCTGAGTTCGACGCCTCGTCCCTCTCCGCTTCACGAAGCTCGCGGAGGACAGAAACAAGCGTCCGACTTGCTGGCCATGGCCCCCCATTCCTTCCCTGTCCAGGCTCAGCCTCCCCTTTCCAGCCGATCGATTTCCGTTCGGGCCAGCGAAGAAACCGACTACTTTCCGGACAATCCACCCCGCGCGGAGACCCATTTCCCCTTCTTCTTCACGTCCCCCAACTCCAGTCCGGCCTCCATTGCCACGGCGTGGGTTTCCTCCCACTGATCCCGCAGCACGCCCGACAAAATCAAGCGACTCCCCGGTCCGAGAGCTTTGCGGATCTTGGAAAAGGACTGCTGTAAGACCTCCGCGAAGAGGTTGGCGGCCACCACCTCATACTGCCGCTCAGTCGTCCATTCCAAGAGATCGGCCTCCTGCACGGTCACCCCTCGGGCATCATTTCGTTCCGTATTGTGCCGTGTGACCGACACCGCATTGGGATCATAGTCCAGCGCTTCGCATTCCTCCGCTCCGAGCAGATTGGCTGCGATTGCCAACACCCCGGATCCACAACCGAGATCCAACATGCGCCAGCGTGACCCCTTGCGGGCCTTCGCCTCATCGGCGAGGAATCGGAGGCAACTCGCCGTCGTGGGATGGTCTCCGGTGCCAAAGGCCATCTCCGGCGGAATGCTCACCACCGTGCGCCCCTTGTTCAAGCGCTGCAAATCCCGCAACCTTGAGGCCTTCACCTCCTCGGTGATCAGAAGACTTTCCCGAATCTTGATCGGCGGACCGGGGGTCGCCGAAATCGCGACCCAGTTTTTATCCGCCAAACGCTTCACCGAGCCCCCAAACTGCTCCGCAATGCCCTCCGCAGCCTCTTCATCCTCACAATAGACATCCACCCGGACCGACTTTCCCCCTTTGATTCGAGTTAAGACCGCATTGGGGTTCCCATGGAAGCGCTCTTCCCATGCGTCCTCCCACTTTGTGGCTGAGAGTTTGGACCAGACCCACATCAGATCATGGAAGCACAAAGTGGCCCGAAGCCGACATAAAAAGGTTCAATTTTTGAGCTCTGGCCTCCCACGATCCCACCAAATATTTTCAGGATCTGTTAAGCAATATCCGCAATCGGCGCGCCGGATCAAGATCCTCTCTCCAATTCGGAAGCGGGGATCCCTCCTTGATCGGACTCATCGTGCAGGACCCAGCGGCTGGGGTCTTCAAAGGCACCCGCCGGAATAATCGAAGCTTTCCGTAACCGTTCGCAGTGCTTGCCGACTTCTCGAGCGAGGGCCTGCTGAAAAATTGTCGCGAGGTTCTGTTTATGGAATCCTCCTGCGAAACTTCGTGGCCCGAACCACGACTCTGATGGTTCGCTCCACCGCTTGAAAGCGCCTCGTGAGCGGTGCTCCTCCCGCCATTTTGAAGAGATCGCGATTCTCCTTCAGGGGATCTGATTCGGCTTGCACGTTGCCCACCATGCGGCCCCTTCGCCACCCCGCGGATTGGTGAGCAAGCCATCCATAAAGTCTCGTTGGCCCTGCGCAAGGTCCCGGCCCCAATCCGCGAGCAAGGTTGCGACTATCGCAAACGACAGCATCGTCAGCGCCGGATTCGAGCAACGGCATGGTCCTTTACGGTGCGTCGCCGGGCCAACCCGGCAGAGCGATGGTGCTCGCCCGGCTCAAGTACGCTTGGGGGCCCTCGTCAACACACCGTTGCTCATCTCTTACCCGCACTCGCCCTCACAGAGTCCTCTCTCCCGCGATCTGGAGCTCCGCTTCGGGCGGGAGAGTGGGATCCGTAGCCGAACGGAATTGTCACATGGGGAAAATGGTCAAGGGCTCACGGTTTCCCGTAAGCCCTTGCTGAAATGGAGCGGGTGATGAGATTCGAACTCACGACATTCACCTTGGCAAGGTGACGCTCTACCACTGAGCTACACCCGCATCCGTTGGGCCGTTAGGTACACCCCCGCACCGGTCCCGCAAGCCATTTTTCGAGCTCAAATCACGACCTCGGGAGCGTTTTACTCCCATCGTTTCGCGTATTTTGCGCATCCCGTGGTCTCTCCTCCCGGAAAATTCTGCGTGCATCTGCCTCCATCTGAGGTTCAAAAGCTCTCCGCCACATGGACAAACTCGCCGAAATCACCGCGCACAAACGCATCGAAGTGGAGCCCCTGCACGCTGTCGTCGACAAGCTGAAGACTGCCGCCCTGCTCCGCAATGACTTCGCCGGTTTCCGTGCCGCCCTCGATCGCGGACCGAATCAACTCGGCGTCATCGCCGAAGTCAAAAAGGCCTCCCCCTCCGCGGGCATCATTGATCCCAATTTCGATCCTCTCAAACAGGCCGATATGTACATCGAAGGGAAGGCCTCTTGCATGTCCATCCTCACCGATCAAAAATATTTCCAGGGCTCGCTCAGTGATCTCACCTCAATCTCGAAGGAGTCGCCCATCCCCCTCCTTCGCAAGGACTTCACGGTCCACGAGGCGCAAATCTACGAATCGGTCATCTCAGGCGCCGACGCGATTCTCCTCATCGTGGCCTGCCTGAGCGCCGAAGAGCTCCACAAGTTCTACCAGATTGCCCGCGATCTGCAGCTCGATGTCCTCGTGGAAGTCCACGACCTGCCCGAGATGGAGCGTGCCATCGATCTCGGTGCCGATCTCATCGGAATCAACAACCGTAACCTGAAAACTTTCAAAACCGATCTCGCCACCACCGAGAAACTGGCTGAAGAAGCGCCCGACCACGTCATCCTCGTTTCGGAGTCCGGCATCAAAAACGTCGAAGATGCTCAGCGCGTTCTCAACGCCGGTGCCAATGCCATCCTCGTAGGCGAGGCCCTCATGCGGGCCAATGTTCCCGGCGACGAGGTCCAGGCCTTTCTCGATCTCACGGCCGTGGATCCCGCCGAAGACCCTCCCTCCGAGCCTTGACCCCCGGCAGCTGACACCTGATAACCAACCCCTACTGTGAAACCACACGAGCTCTTCAAACTACTCGATCCCGTCATCGTCGCGGAACTCTTCACCACCTTCCGCGAGGAAGAACGCGAGATCTACAAGAGCGCGGTGGCCAGCTTGGCTCAGGCGCGGAAATTGCGCCCCATCTTTGTGCAAAAGAAACCGGTGACCGAACAAATCGCCTGGATGCACAAGACCCTCGGGCTCCGCGGCAGCGACATGATCGCCGAACACCTCCTCCAAGTCTGGTTCATGAAATTCCAGCAGCCTCTCCTGATCAATTTCTGCGACGGAATGGACATTGCCCACAACGGTGAGGGCTCCGTGGAAGGGGAGCTTCCCAAGCAACTCGATGCCGAGAAGCTGAGGGCCACCGTCGAGTCACTCTTTGGTGACTTCAATCCGAAGATCGTCTCGCTCTACCTGCACGTCTTTAATCTGCAAACTCCCGGAGGTTGGGAAAGCCTCACCGCTGCACTCGAATCTGACGATCGAATCAAGCTCGGCAATGAACCCGAGTCG
>JAPKFB010000072.1 GCA_028821775.1 Roseibacillus sp. | reverse complement strand
CAAAACACCTTGGACCCAACCGGAACTGGAAGCTCAACGTCGCTAAACACTCTTGAACCAGTGGAACAACCTGGCCGATGATCGTTGCGGTCGAGCGTGAGGATGTCCAAGTTGTTGCTACATGATACGGTCGATCGATTTTCATAGCGCCCTGCGGTTCGCCCTCCTTGCCATCCTCGTATCTTCACTGGTTGGAGCCGAGTCCGGCTCGTGGAACCAGTTCAGGGGGCCCAATGGGTCGGGAGTCGCGCCTGGATGCAAGCCACCCGTGAAACTCGACGGCAATCTTACGTGGAAGATCCCGGTTCCTCCGGGTCTGTCCGCGCCAGTCGTTTTCGGCGACCGAATCTTTCTGACCGCGGTCGAAGGCGAGCGCCTCGTCACCCTCGCCTATGACAAGAGCACCGGGAAACTGGCGTGGCGTCAGGCAGCGCCCGAGAGCAAGACCGAAAAGGTCCACAAGGCCAACAGCCTGGCGACGCCGACACCTTTCGCGGACAAGGACCGCGTCTACGTCTACTTCGGTTCCTACGGCCTGCTCTGCTATGACCACCAGGGTCGCGAGCAATGGAAGAAACCGATTCCCGCCGCCGGGAACATGTACGGAACGGCAACCTCGCCGATCGGACATGGCGACAAGCTGATCCTCGTTCTCGACAACGACGCCAATCTGCCGAACAGCCGAGTCAGCCGATCGAAGGTCGTGGCCCTGAACAAGGCGAATGGTGATCTCGTCTGGGAGACGCCGCGCCCCCTCCAGCGCAGCAGTTGGTCCACCCCGATACTCTGGCAATACGAGGGCGGAGAAGACCTCGTGATCTTCGGTAATGGCCGGGTCTACGGCTATCACCCTGAAACCGGCGCGGAGAAGTGGTCGGTGACAGGGTTCTCGCGGGAAGCGATCACCAGTCCGGTCTCGGGCAGCGGACACCTCTTCGTGGTGTCGGCCCAGGGCGGCACTCCCGATGAAGACTTCGATCCTGAGCCGTTCTGGAAGGCGATCCTGCAGTTCGACAACGATGGCGACCAAAGAGTCGCACATGGTGAGATGACCGAGCACTTCACCTTTCCCTTCCGACCGGAACTGCCCCCGGGGCATCCCGGCTTCGGCTTGCCCATGCCCACCGATCCCGCAAGAAGGAAGCAACGTCAGAACGGCCTCTTTCACTCGGTCGACAAGAACAAGGACGGCTTCTGGACTCGCGACGAGTTTGTCGCCCACACCACCACGCGTCGCGGCAATCCAATCCTGAAGGCAATTCGGCCGGGAGGGCAAGGCGACGTCACCGACAGCCATGTCACCTGGCAACTGAGGAAAAGCATTCCGGAGATTCCCTCTCCTCTCTTTTACCAGGGCCGCCTTTACCTGGTCCGCAACGGGGGCGTGCTCGCCGCGGTTGATGCAGCCATAGGCGAGATTCTCTACCGCAAACGCCTCGGAGGTTCCGGGATGTACAGCGCATCCCCGGTGGTGGCCAATGACCACCTCTACCTGGCCTCCGACCAGGGACTCGTTTCGGTCGTCAAGACCGGCGATTACGAATTGGTCCACCAGCATGACCTGAAAGAAGCCGTGCTGGTCACTCCCGCACTCGACGCCACAACCATCTACATCCGCACCAGGAAGCACCTTTGGGCCTTCCGGACGAAAAACTGAGGCTCACTTATTTGACCGGGTCTAAATCCGAATTCCCCCAAGTTCGTGGGGTAACTTCCTGGGAAGGTCCAAGCCCCGCGCCACGATGGAACGCCCTTCCTGAATTCTTTTCTGTCCGTCCCAGCCACCAGCGGGTTGGGCCGTCGTGCGTGAATTCCAACCCCAGTGGCTTGTGTAGAAAGTCAGACGGCCGGTCCGCCGTATAGCGTACGTCACAAAGAAAGGGGAAGGCTCCCCCACCTACCCAGGATGGAAAGGCAATTTCTTAGCAAGAAGGCATTTCCCGGCAGTAATTCGCTTCACCCGGCAGTCCCCTGACAAGCCCCTCTCTATGAAAGCTCTTTCGAACGGTATTATTGCGATCATCCTCTTGCTAAACGCCAGCCAGCTTGTCGGCGCTGTCCAAGAGGCGGCGCCCATTGTTGGTTGGATCTGTTCCAAATTGTGATCCAATGTTGTCTGTTTTTAAGAACTAGTCTCATGAGCCGTTCCATCCGATCGCAGATCCTTGCCTTCTTGTTTGCCGGTTCTCTGCCGGCGCTGCTGAGCGCCAGCGCAGCCTTCGGCGCCTCACCTCCCAACTTATTGCTGTTTCTGGCTGATGACATGACCTACACCGATCTGGGGTGCTACGGCAGTCCGGACGTCAAGACGCCGCACATCGACCGACTGGCCGCGGAAGGTGTCCGATTTACTCGCTGCTACAATGCAGCGCCTACCTGTTCGCCCTTGCGGCAAAGCCTCTACACCGGGTTGTATCCGGTGCGCAATGGCGCGCACCCCAATCACAGTCGCGTCCACGAGGGCGTCCAGTCGTTGCCGCACTATCTCAAGTCACTGGGGTATCGCACGGGGATTGTCGGCAAGCGGCACGAGGCGCCTGCGTCGGCGTTTCCGTTTGAGATGTTGGGCGGCAGTCATGGCGACGGCGGCAAGACGCCCGAGGGCGAGGATCTCCCGCTCGGCAAAGCCCGCGAGTTCATGGCGCGAGATCTAAAACAACCGTGGTGCCTGGTGGTCGCCTCCAATCAGCCGCACGGACCGTGGAATCGTGGCGACGCTTCAGCCTACGAACCCGCTCGTCTTACCGTGCCCCCTTATCTGGTGGACACGCCCAAATTGCGCGAAGGCTTGTCGCGCTACTATGCCGAGATCACCTACATGGACGCGCAAGTCGGAAAGACGCTGGCTTTCTTGAAAGACCTGGAATTGGAGGACAACACCGTCGTGCTTTGGCTCAGCGAGCAAGGCTCCCAAATGCCCTTTGGAAAATGGACCTGCTACGACACCGGAGTCCACGCGGCGGCCATTTTGCGCTGGCCAAGCAAGGTCGCGGAGGGAGGCGTATCCGACGCCTTGCTGAGTTACGTGGATGTGGTCCCGACCTTTGTCGATCTGGCGGGTGGCAATCCGGCGGAGCTTGACCTCGATGGCAAATCATTTGCGGCGCTCTTGTCGGGGAAAACGAAGCGGCACAACGAGGTTGTGTTCAGTGTGAACACGACTCGCGGAATTTATCACGGATCGGAAGCCTTCGCGATTCGCTCCGCGACGGACGGGCGCTGGCTCTACGTTCGCAATTTGCATTCGGACAAAAAGTTTCAAAACGTGATCACCCACAAGGAACCCATATTCGCCTCATGGAAAACCATCGACACAGACTTCGCGCGCTCCCGCGTGAACGCCTATATCAATCGTTCCGCCGAAGAGTTGTTTGATCTGCGGGACGATCCGTGGTGTCTGAAGAATCTGGCGGGCAAGAAGGAAACCACCAAGGCGCAAGCGCTGCTTTCCCGGCGCATGGACGCCTGGATGAAACAACAGGGCGATCTCGGCGACGCCACCGAGCGCGCCGCCTTGGAACGTCAACCGACAGAAAAACCCTGGCGCAAAGGCGGAGTCTATTCACAGCAAAGCCAATAACTTGAATGCGGAGCGATGATCACTGACAAATGACTCAAATTTTCCTGACCATCCTGTTCGCAGTCTCGGTTCAAGCCGCACCGCGTCCAAATATCCTTTTCATCTTCATCGACGACATGGGCTTTGCGGATCCGAGTTGCTTTGGCAATCCGATGATGAAGACGCCGCATATCGATCGCCTGGCAAGGGAAGGAATCAAACTGACGAATTTCTATGTCACCTCGCCGATCTGTTCGCCCTCGCGGGTGTCCGTGACGACGGGGCAATATCATGGGCGTTGGGGCATTCACTCTTACCTGGCCTCGCGCGCCGCCAACGCCTCCCGCGGGATGAAGAACTTTCTCGACCCCGACGCCCCCACAACGGCCAGGAAGTTGAAGGCCGCTGGATACGCGACGGGGCACTTTGGCAAGTGGCATATGGGCGGTGGTCGCGATGTCGATGACGCGCCATTGCCCCAGGCTTATGGCTTCAATGAATCGCTCGTTTCCTTTGAAGGCCTGGGCGATCGGCTTTGCTTCAATCCCAAAGGCTTGGAAAAGGCGCGCGCGTTGGGGCATGGAAAGGTGATTCCCTGTGAACGCATCCACCGCACCCGGATTCAGGCGGACTACGCGATCGAATTCATTCGTCGGAACAAGGACCAGCCTTTCTATGTGCGCTATTTTCCCAACGACGTGCATGCGGCTCATCTGCCGGCTCCGGGGACCGAAGAGAAATACAAGCCCGTTTCGGACAATCCGTATGATTGGAAGTTTCTGGCCGTGCTCGAAAACATGGATCGCCAGGTCGGCCGCCTGATTGATGAAATCGACAAACTGGGGCTGCGTGAAAAGACGCTGATTGTTTTCACGAGTGACAACGGCCCAACCGATGGCGCCAAAAAATATTTGGAGGGTGATGCTCCGGCTGGATTCACGGGGCCTTATCGCGGACGCAAATGGTCGCTCTACGAAGGGGGCATTCGCATGCCCTTTATCGCGCGTTGGCCGGGCAGGATTCCCGCCGGTGTGGTGGACGATCGGAGCATTGTCAGCGCGGTGGATCTTTCTCCGACTTTTTGCAAGTTCGCGGGGGCGCCTGTTAAAGAGAATCTCGATGGCCTCGATCGCAGTGACGTGCTCCTGGGCGAGCCCTCCGAGCGCGGCCGGCCTTTGTTCTGGCAGTATGGCCATCCGCATTCCGTTCTTAAGGGCGGGAAGGCAGAGCATTTGAGCCCCACCTTTGCCCTGCGCGAGGGCCCTTGGAAGTTCCTGATGAATCCAGACGGCAGCGAGGCTCAATTGTACGATCTCCAAAATGATCCGGGGGAGACAAGCAACTTGCTGCAACGCGAGTCCAAACGCGCGGCAAAAATGGCCGCGCAGCTCGGGCGTTGGACTGCGGACATGGGTTACGATCTTGATCGAAACGCCAAGCCGGCTGAGCCCGGCCCGATGAATGCCGTGCTGGCTGGGAATCAATTGCTCAACTTCAACAATCACGGCGGCGTGGCGGGGGATTTGAAGGCGTTCGTGTTCGACGGCGACGCCTGGCTTGACCTGCCTGCTTTTCGAGCCCCTAAAATTGCCGGTGGTCGCAATTTGCAGGTCAAGGGAAGGATTCTTTCCCGGTCGGACAGCGGAGTGATTTTCGCTCATGGCGGAGCTGAGAACGGATACAGCGTCTATCTTGACCGTGGGAAGTTGTATTTCGCCGCCTGCGCGAATGGCCACCGTGTCGTCGTCGCGTCGCCGAACCCAATCGCCGGGGCCTTCGACTTTGAAGCATCCTGGAGCTCGCGGGGTGACATGTTCTTGAAAGTGAACAAGAAGCTGGTTGGCAAGGCGAAGACCCGGACGCTTATTCAGAAGGAGCCCGCGGACTCGATTCAAATTGGCGCCGATCTGGGTGAATCTGTCGGCGCTTACCGGAGTCCGAGTCTGTTTGAAGGGACCATCGAGAATCTGGTCTTCAAATATCCGAACGGATCATAGGGGCCACGGAAGAGTTAGAATGCGAACGATGAAGAACAAAAATCTACGAATTGTAACGCTGTCGCTGACGTTCCTGGTGGGATGGTCTCGCCTGTCGGTGGCGAGCCCGCCCGAGGGATTTCTCATGTGCTCACCCGGAACTGAGATTTTCGGTGAATCCTTTGAGGAGGGGACGGTGAGCGATCGCTGGGGGATTCGCGCGTATTTTTCTGTTGAGGATGGCGTTCTGAAACGGACGGGCCATGAGCCTGAGGAATCCGCCCGCGTCTTTCTGAAAGAGGCCGCATTTCACAATGTCATCTTCCGCTTCGACTTCATGTTCAACGGGGCGGCGGACCTCCGACTCGTGACCGGCGGGGGCGGGGGATACAACACGATCACCCAGATCTCGCCCAAATATTTTCAAGTCAACACCGCTCGTCGCAAGCAAGAGTTCATGCCCTCGAGGCAAGGCGAATGCGCTTTCAATTTCGAGCAAGGCAAATGGCATACCATGACCGTCGAGTTTCATGGCGAAGAGGTCGTCGCCCACGTGGATGATCAGCATTTTGTGCTGGGCTCTCATCCGATTATCGACACCGAACGAACCTACCTCGCCTTTCAGGTTCAGGGCGGATCGGCGTCCGTTGACAATTTCCACGTGTGGAAATCCAAACCCAGGGCCGATTGGAATGCGCGCCGCACGGGCCTCGCTGCGATCCAGGCCTCGCGTCCACCCGCCGTGGAACGCGACGCCATTGCTCAGTCCAAACTCCTCACCCTGCAACTGGTCGACCGACTCGGCCGCACGGATCCCAAGTATCGCGCGCTCGTCGCCAGCCATGAAGCCCTACAGGCCGAATTGAAGGCGGACTACCCGAGAGCCTTTCAGACGCACAAGGAACTCGGTAAAACGATCGCCGCGAAGAAAGTGCATTTGAAAAAGGAGGACCCCGAGTTCAAGGAGATGGGGAACGCGGTCAACAAGGCGAGGAAGGCCGAGAAGAATTTCATTCATTCCCGCTTTCCCGATCTGAACGACATGCTCAAACACCGCTACTACGCCCAGTTTGAACGGCGCCAAAAGGCGATGGCGAAAGACCCGGAATTGCTCCGACTCAAGGCGCTCACGGCAAAGTTGCAAAATGACCACGAGGCAAAATATCCCGAAGCCTTCGCGAGCGTGGACGCGTTGGTGGAAGAACGAAACAAGCATGTCGCCAGCTTGAAGCGCGACGAGGGTTTCCGGAAACGAAAGGAGGAGATCGCCGACGCGCATCACGCCATCAATGATTATCTCTTTGCATTGGAACCCGAACTCATGCGACTTGCCTCGCGCATCCAGGCCGATAAAAAGGCGCGCTGACACGGCCCGATTGTAACCTTGATGAATTCAGACTTCTCTTCCCTGTCCGTCCACGACGTATAAGTAAAGGATATTGGGGCGCGGCCCGGGATCGGCGCCCAGACTCCTCACTGATAGAGCGGCGAGGATAAGAAAGGGGAGGCCTATCTTCATGATTCGATGAGTATTGATCTCTGCAGGGGTTTCCAGGCCAACTCCAGAGCGCTCATGGCATAGACCTTTGGCGGGCGAATCAATCGCATCTTTGATTGCCGCCTCGGCGGCGCAATCGTAGTTCTCTCGGAGCTCAGGGAGTTTGGGCCGTTACGGTCACGTCGTCGATGTACCAGCCGGCCTGGTTTCCAAAATTGTCAGCTTGGAATCTGAATTCGAGTTTGATGATTTCCCCCAGCGCTTCGGAGGGCAGGTCCACCGTGATTTGCTCCCAATCACCGGTACCATCTGTGGGATTGCGGAGATCCGTCCCAAGTTGGCTGTCATCGCTGGCCTTGAGCACGCGAATCGAGCCGAGGTCGAACTGGGCCTCGATATCGCGGAACTGTTGGAAGACGAGTGTCGCAGCGGTCGCGGTGGTAAGATCGATCGTGCCCGGCGACCGCAGCCAGATGTCGGTTTCGAAGCCATAGTCGGCCGCGATGTTTGTGCCCACACAGTTGGGGGCGCTGTTGGCAGCTTGCGGGCCTGTCAGGGGACCGCTGGCCGGATCTCCCAGTTCCCACAGGGTAGTCCCGGTGTCGGGGGGAGTGTTGGCCCCGGTCACCCAGCCCGCAGGAAGGTTCGGACCACCGTCGAAGTTCTCCGAGAGCAATGTCACCGGGGGCGGGGGAAACTCCTCAATCCGATAGTAACGCGTCGGGTCCCCCGGCCGCAGGATGACCTTGGTGGTGGTCGGCGGATCCCCCGGGATATCCCCTTCCACCAATTCCCAGGTGGAGGGATCGGCAGCGAGATCGCTGCTGCTCGTGAGGTTGTAGGTCATTCCGGCTTGGCTCTCCCACTCAAACACGAGATCGGAACCGTTCCTGGTGACGGCCAAGGCAAGGACCGGCGGCTTGATCACGCTCGCTTTCAGGTAGGCATCGTAGTGGGGTGCCACGCGCGAGTCGACTGTGTCGCCATCGCCGTCCGGATCGTCGAGTCGGAAGTCGTAGATGGCAACTTCGTCGAGCAAGCCCGTGAAGAACTGTCTATCGAGAAGTTTGTGCGAGCCGAGGACCCAGCCACCGGTGGCGGACTCGGTCACCCGCTGGCTACCGCTTTGCTCGACACCATCGACGTAGAAACGGATCGTCGGGTCGCCGCCGCCTGCAACCGCGCTCAGGTCATAAGTGAGGATGATGTGATACCAGGTTTCCGCTTCGAAAAGCGGCCCGGCGTTTGTGGGTCCTCCGCCAATGTAGGACCGGATGTGCGCGGTGCTGTGGACGAACAGGTTGCTGCGCCCAATGCCGTTGCCGTCCTGGTTTGAGACGATGATGCCCGCGTCGGCGGGGATGATCGTCGGGTTGAAGATGGTCTCAATGGAGAAATCGCTCACGGAAGGGTCAAAGATCAAGGGTGTCAGGATGCCGCCGTCACCATTGAAGAGGGCGCCCAGGCCGACCACTCCGGGCTCACCCAGAGCAGTCGTGCCGATGGGTGCACTGTAATCGGCATCGAGCCCGTTTCCACTGGAGTCGGCGATCGTGGTTGCTCCCGGTGCCTCCTCAAAGCGATAGTAGGCAAGAGGGGAATCGGCGAGGACAACCGCGGGGTAGTCGGCCATGGCCACGGGGGCTGCAACGAGGGCGATGGTGATCAATATTCTGGCTTTCATTGGATGAACGGTTGGGATGGTCGGGATTGAGGATGGAGAATCTAGTTTTGAATGACCCTCAGGCGGATGAACTGTCGCGGCTGATTGGAGAGCGGTGTGTCTGAACGAAGAGTAAGGTTCTCGGTGCCGTCACCGTTGTCGATGACGGCGGCCTCGGTAGTGAGGGCGCTCCACGAGATCAGGTCGGTCGAAATCTCGACCACCAGGCTGAGATCGGCGGTCTTCACGAGCCTCTGGAAACTGAGGGCGAGGAAGCCGCTCTCGGTGTCGACGGTCGGCAGCCCCGCCCGGGTCCGGATGGTGGGATCGAATCCAAGGGCATACTTGATCAGGTTGGGAACGCCATCGCCACTGGCGTCCGCCTCCGCAGCGCTGACCAAGGGGTCGGCCAGCTCTGCCGGAGTGAAAAACTGGGCGCTCCACGATCTGTAGGCAGCGCCGTGTGGCTCCGGGTTGGCCTCTCCCGGAGATCCGTTGAGTTCGCAACTGAGCGCCCAGCTCGTCAGGAAATCCCAAGTGCTCCAGTCGGCGTCCTCGTCAAGGATCCCGATACTGTAACCGCCTCCCTGCGCCGGAGGGAACCGGTCGCCCTCAAATTCGAAGGACAGGATATTCTCCCCGGCAGAATCGCGCAGGGTGAGCTGCTCTCCTCCGTTGTTGAGCGAGCCGGTGTAGGTGCCGAGCACGTTCAAGCCGGGGAAGTTGGCCGGTTCGGAGACGAGGATCCCATAGGCCCCCGGCGCCAGGTCTCCGCCCGTGAAACTGAAAGTCACGCCGTTGCTGAAGTGCGCGCCAGCAAGATTGATCGGGCTGGTGCCGATGTTCTTCAATTCGATAAACTCGAATGATCTTCCGCCCGGGGGGGCGTAGTGCAGTTCGGTGATGCGTAGCGAATCCTGCTGCGCCGAGGGCGCGCTCGGTGTTGTCAGCGAGTCAATCACAGCTGCGCTCGCGTCGAGCAACTCGATCGTTTCACCGCGGGTGGAGATTTGCCCGTCGTAATCGCCCTCGACGTTCACTCCTTCGCCGCCTTTCGGGCTGATCGCGCGTGTTCGGAACGTAGCAACCTTCGGCGAGACATACAGGCTGTGGCGCGCTTCGATGATGGTGCCAGGCAGGAAGGTGAATGAAACTCCGCCTGTGAGTCGCCATCCGCTGATATCAACCGCGAAGGAGTTCGCATTTTGCAGTTCGATGTATTCCTCGTCTTGATTGCCCGAGGGCGGATTGTTTTGAAAACTGTGGAACGTGATCTGGGGGTTCGCAGTTTGTGGTTCCGGCAAGCGTGCGGAGGTCACAGCGGCGGGGGCCCCGCCCGGGGGCTGGTAACTGCCGGCATTACTGGCCTGGTGAGTGACCGACAGGTGAGTGCGGCGTGGCGCGAGATAGTCGTCCTTCAGAATCCTGATCGCTCGTGCCAGCGACTGTGATTGTCCGAACTGCCCCCACTTGTTCTTGTCGAGCGCGGCGTCATTGCCGAGCGCGAGGACGCTCGCTTCGATGCTGCTGTCGGCAACCGTGGAAATCAGCAACTCGTCAACGAGGGTACGCAGGCGCCGCTGGAACATGGCCTTGAAGCGCCGGTTCTCCAGCAGCTTGTCGATGATCTTGTTCGAGCTCCGGTTTCCCGGAAGCTCCTGGATACCGACGAAGGGGTGCGAGGGCGAAATGGGAGCGTTGGAGTTCCTGCCTCCTAAAACGTAGTCGGCCGTCGCCCAGATGCCGTCGTGGGAAATGTTGTCGCCGGTCATGTAGTGGCTTCCCCAGGTGAGGTCGAGGTCCCAGGGCAGTTGCGTCCATTCGCCCGTCCCCTCGCTGTCGCGGTAGAGGTAGTAGTTCTTGCGCATGTTGTCGCTGTTCTGTGTCAACACGGTGGCGGCCAGGTAATTGAGTTGGCGGGGCAGGTCGATATTGTCAAAAATGAAATTCTCCAGGGCGAGACCCCTGCCGTTGATGCCAGCCAGGAAGGCGGCGAGATCGGAATTGTTCTCGTGGATACGATTTTTCTTTTCGACACCACTTGAGCTGCTGGTCCCTCCGTTGAACATCTTGTAGAGTGCTCCCTCATCGTCGATCCGTTCCTCGCGGCGCAACAAGCGCTTGTCGACCTGCTCGGTGTAAGCGGCTACGCTGAAGAAGGCCCCGTTCTGCTGCACGCGGGTCAGAAAACACACCGAGCCCGGAGAACCAGCGAGGTCGTAGAACTCGTAGCTGAGAGGTTGGCGCACGTAGGCCTTGTCCGTCCATGTGGTATTTAGATTGAACTCTTCGGCGCGCACCGAATCCGGATCGGCGTCGAAACGGAAGTGGTGGCCGGTGTTGAAGTCGAACTTGTAGCTCTTCTTCGAGAGACTGGCGGATGAACCGCCGCGCACGCGACAGAAGATGTTGTCGTAGAATTCGCCGAGGTAGATACACGACGCGCGCGTGCCAGTGCGGTTGTTGGCAGCCCCCGGGTTCTGAATGAACCACTCCAGCACGGGCAAGTTGGATGCGACGCCGGGGTCGATCGCGGCGGTCCCGAAGTATTTCGGTGAGTTGAGCGGATCTCCGTAGAAAGGCATGCGGGAGATTGTGCCGTCGCTGTCGGCTGACTCGATACGCCAGCGCACCATCTCGCCCGCGGCGAGCTCGGTGAGCGGTAGATTCGCGCTGAAGATCCCGTCACCCGCGGTGGCGTCCGGAGCGAGGCCGTTGTCTTCCATCTCGACGGCGCTCTCGACCCCGAAGCCCTGCCGACGGATCAGGGTCACGGTAGTAATTGGATCTTTCGAGGGCGTCACCTCGGCGGTGATGAGGAGTTCGGTCTGGGTCGCGACGTCCGGCCGTTCAGGATTCTCGGTGACGTTGCGGATGACGGGACCGAGATCGGGGACGCCGTCAGCGTTCTCGTCCCCCGGGGTAGCGACTGCCATGTAGACCAATTGGGAACTGTCTGATGCGGGTGTAAGCTGGGCATCGAGCTCGCAATCGAACAGCATGTTGGATCCGGACACGCCGTGGTTCATCCCATGCACAGCGAGGATGTTCGTTCCGGCCACCAGATTGACGTCGTCAAGATTGATTGCGAAGGGTTCGAGCGCGGTCGCCGCAGTGTCGTTGTGGTCCGCACCCGCTTCCGCCTCGTAGTCGAACATGGCATCGGAAGGCGGATTGGCGGAGGCGAGCACTGCGCTGCCGTTGATGTAGATCGCGAAGCCGTCGTCGTAGCGCGCTCTCAGGATGAGCGAAGTCACCTCAGCCGAATCCTCGATGCTGAACGGAATACGCAGGTAGATCGTCGTGTTCGTCTGGTAGAGAGCGCCTTCGACGTCGCCTCCCGGGCCAATAAAGTCGTCATACGGATCGTCGGCCTGCGTGGCGTAGCCGATTCCGAGCGCCGCCAGGGTCCAAGCGCTATCGTCAAAGCTCGTCGCACTGAAAGGGCTCGCCCCGCCGACGTCTTCGGATGCATCGCCAGGCACTTTGAACCGGACATCAGTTTCAGGCCCCACCAGTTGCACGGTCGAGCCATCAGCATCCCCGGCACCGTATGAAATGTCCGGGTACTGCGGCGGGTAGGAGGGGGCGAATTCAGACTCTATAGTGACCCCATCGGGACGCACCAGGGCGAGGTACTCGCCACTACTGGCGAGTTTGAAGTTGGCGTGCAACTCCTCACCGACCACCGTCCGATCTTTGCCCGAAGCAAAGACGACGAGCTTTGCGCCGGAATTGAGAGTCACACTGGGGAAAGCCCATTTGTCGAGTGTGAGGGCATTGTCTGTAAGGTGCCAACCAGCCAGATCCACCGCTGCCCCGGAAATATTAGACAGTTCTATCCAGTCCGAGTCATCGCCATTCTCGTCGGCAAGACCGCTGGTGTTGACCGCCAGGAACTCGCTAATGATGACCTCGGCTCCGCCTGCCAGCAACGAACAAGCACCCAAGTAGCAGATTATGAATATGAGAGTGCTGAGGGGCGAGCTTTGGGAGCGCATCTTTGGGAGATTCCTACAAACCAAATACTTGCCGAACCGCCTGCGCGGTTCCACCCCCCGGCAGAAAGAACTGTTCCAAAATCGGCTACTTTCGGCGCCGGAGCGCAAGTGCTAGTCCGGCAAAACCAAGGAGGACGGCGGAGGAGGGCTCGGGAATCGCTGTGATCTGAGAGCCGGCCGCTCCGTTGAAGGGGTCGATCAGGATGTTCACACCATCGACAGCGGGCGCTCCATCGACAGTGATTTTACCGAGGTGCTCAGCTGTGAAAGCAGCCGGTGTCTCTGCCCGGAAGGACAAGGTCGATCCGAAGGTGAGATTGATTGTCGAAAGGTTCACCGGGTTTCCGCCACCCCCAAACGTCGCCGAGCTGGTACTGTCGATATCAAGCGAGACAGCGTTTACGATAAAGAACGGATTGAACTGGCTGCCATTGGTGAGGTTGATGCTCACCCCCGTGCCACCGGGTTGACCTCCAGTACCGTCGTTTCCACCGGCGACCAGTCCGAGGGTCGAGTTGTCGAGAGTCATCGTGAAGCCGTTCCCGAGCTGCAACCTCTGCTGGCCATTCAAATTGGGAATTTCTATAGATCCATTGATAATCGATATGTCGTCAGCGACGCTGACATTAGAATCGACCGCGCTGACTCCCGAACCACTGAAATCCCAGTTGGTGTCGTCGAAGGGATCAGTGCTTGACGATCCGGTCCAGACGATGGCGGCCTGGGAAGGGCATAGAAAAGCGGCGAAAATAGCGAGGGTGGCGAGGTGATTCTTCATGGTGATCCAACACGAAGCCACTTGGGTTATGGCTTAGCTTGCTAGCAAATAGGTAACGCTTGGAAATTTGGCAAGCCGTTTCTTCAGAGATGATCTGGTCCCCTTCAACTGGCCCATTGTGAATGAGAGGTTCTGGGGCTAACCCCGGAATTATCCGAGCTTACCCACCACAAGTGAACAAGCGTTGCTCCACGTTCGAAGTGGCCGGCCCGCCTGAGAATTTCCCCTTTAGTTCAAGCGGCGCGGCGAAGGAGATGGAACGCCACCAGTTGTCATCCAGTCCATGTCATCCCCTTCTGTGGCGATACAACAAGGTCAAGAATGCAGCAACGCTACCAAGTAGCAAGGTAGTAGCCGGCTCCGGAACCGCGAAGGTTGAAACCTCAATACGGAATCTGGGGTCATCTGACCAGCCACTCCGAAGAAACCCAATGAAGGAGGTCAACTCTTGTAGAGTTAATCGCAGACGCCTCAGGAAGACTCATCCCATTGAGAAGGCCGCCCGAGGAGGAATACAAGGTTAGCACAAGAGTGTCGACACCTGGTGGCCTACAATACCGCCGTGGCAACGGTCCGCACCGAGGGACAGGGTGTTTTCACCAGTGATCCTGCCAGTTACAGTCTCGTCACACAGGCCGGCTACGACGCAGTAGTTGCCGAACGCGACGCCCGCTTTACGGAAGATCAGATCCGCGCCATGTCGGCGGATTATACCATGGAGCTGAATGATGCGGGCAACGTGCAGATAAAAATCTTCTTCATCGAATCCGCCGATCTGGAAACCTTCACACCCTTAACCGTGGACCCTGATTCGGTGCCCGTGGTCGACGGCAAGATCTGCGTGAAGTTCCCTTCTGAGGACAGGGCCTTCTTCAAAGCGAGGTCGTTCTTTCGCAGCTCCGACCTCGCGGCCTTAAACTCCTCATCGGAAAACTCACCCTCTGGCGCGAGCCCGGAAGCAAGAGCCCGAAGGCTGATCACGATTACTGCCATTTGCGTTCGCCCGTTCATCAGATGAGGAGCCAAGGTTTCCTCGATAGGAGCAGCCCCCTCCGTTCTATTTCCACCTTCTCTCCCCTCTCCCCTCCCCTTGACCGGTTCGGCCCCCGTTTTCCGGCATTGATTCGGTCCCTTTCTTCAACTATCCTCCAGAGCAATGGAATCAATGGGCGCTCTCCCGCTCCTACCTTCAGTTATCATGAAAAGAATCTCTCTTCTGCTCGCTCCCCTCCTTGCCGTTGCCGCCTTCTTTGCCTTTGGCCCCTCATCCTCCGCCGCTGGATTTCCCAAGGGCAGTCCGTCATTCAAGACAGACTACAACAGCGCCCTCAAGGCCTCCAAAGCCAGCGGAAAACCAATGCTCGTGGTGTTCTCGGCGACTTGGTGTGCCCCGTGCCAAGCCAACAAGAAGAAGGTCTATCCCAGCCCGTCGGTGAAGGCCTACCACGACAAGTTCATCTGGGTCTACCTCGACACCGACAAGAAAGAGAACACCAAGGTGGTGCAAATGTTCAAGGTCTCCGGCATTCCTCACATCCAGTTTGTGAGCGCGGGTGGCAAGTCGATCGACAAGGTCGTCGGTGGCACCACACCCTCCAAGTTCGCCAAGAAACTCGGTCAAGTTTTGAAGAAGATGCGCTAGGATTAGCCTTCATCCGTCCCGCTCCGGAGAAGAGGCCCCATTCTCTCATTTAGCAGAGCTGGCCGAACCGGCGCTGGGGCGAGAGGGTTGCGCGCGGTAAGATTCGTCCTGCCAGCTCAAGAATGAGATCTCTGGCCAAGAAAACTCCTGCCACAGATAGGCTTGTCCAATCCGGATATTCGGCCAGCATGGCTTCCCGTCTCATTTTTGGGATGGAATGACTTCGATGATGCAGAGGAAGAGGGCGATACCTACTTTAGTCCGATCACTTCTGATCATCGCCAGCGGGCCAAGTGTCTTGACCGCGGAGTCTCTTCCAGGAGCGGAGGGTGGCGCTTTGTCACCACCCGCAGACTCCAGCTCGGGATCGAATCTAACATTACCGCTTCCCTGCGGATCGGCGACCTTGATGGCGACCAAAACCTCGATCTCATCGTGGCCAATGGGCGCCACTGGCCCCAGCAAAACTTCATCTTCTTCAACCGGATCCGGGCCCGCTTAAACCTCACGAGCTCTCAAAAATCACTTTGAAGAAACTCGCACCCAAAACGACCCCCTTTCATGAATGTCTCGCCGCACTCAATGAGACGGGAATCTGGAAACACTGGTCCGGCTACCTGGCCGCTCCTCGATACCAGTACTCCACCACTTCCGAATACTATGCCATTCGCAATTCGGTAGGGGTCTTTGACACCTCTCCCTTGTTCAAGTATCGCATCACGGGTCCCGACACCGTCCGGTTTCTGCAATTGGTGATGGCTCGCGACATCTCGCAATGCCAGGTCGGTTCGGCCCAATACACCTGCTGGTGCGACCCGGATGGGTTTGTCTTGCAGGATGGCGTCATCCTGCGGGTGGGAGAAGAGGAATTCTGGCTGACCGCGGCCGAGCCCAGCTTGCATTACTTCCGAGCCACCGCTTCCCAGCTGGCCTTCTCAGGGGTCACGATTGAGGACATCTCAGCGGACTACGGCATCCTCGCCATCCAGGGTCCCCACGCCTTCAACGTCGTCTCGCAGTTGACCGGAGCCGCGGATGAGTTGCGTTATTTCGAAATGGCCCAGACTGAGATTGAAGGCTGTCTCAGCCTGATTTCACGAACCGGTTATACCGGGGACCTCGGTTATGAACTCTGGATCCCCACCGCGCAGGCGCATCGAATCTGGCAATGCCTGATGAAGGCAGGAGAGGACTACAACATTACCCCCATCGGTCTCGACGCCTTGAAAATGGCCCGGGTCGAAGCAGGGTTGTTGTTGCTCGACGTGGATTTCCGCTCCTCGCGCTTCGCATGGGTCGATGAACAGCGTGAATCTCCGATCGAACTGGGTTGGAGGTGGATGTTCCGTAAACTCGCGGAGGACAAGCGCGAGTTCATTGGACGGGAGGCCATTGAAACCCAGCTCACTGAGCGGACCAACCGCTGGGTGACGGTTGGCTTGAACATCGATTGGCATGACTACAAACGGGTGCACATGGAAGCCGGCATCATGCCGCCCAAACATGAACTCTACTGCGAGTCGACGAGGAACATCTATCGGCGAGGGAGCAAGGAGTGGACCTACGCCGGCTATGCCACCAGCTTCCTCTTTTCGTCCCTTCTGAAAAAACCGATCGCCATTGCCAAATTGCCCAATGAGCTCGCGAAACCGGGAACGGAGGTGGATCTCGAAATCGCGGTCATTCGAAAACCTCGGAATGTTCTGGCCCAAGTCCAACGAATGCCATTTTTCAATCCTCCCCGCAAAACCCAAGTGCCACCAGGGGGAAATTCACCATGAAGAAGGACGCCGCATATGATGCCGTCGTGATTGGTGGCGGACACAATGGTCTGGTCAACGCGGCCTATCTCGCAAAGTCAGGACTAAAGACCCTGATCCTCGAACAGCGCCCGCTGATTGGGGGCGCCGCCATTACCGAAGAGTTGGTTCCCGGTTATAAGTTCACGACCTTCTCCTATGCCCTCAGCCTCTTGCGCCCCGAGATCGTGCAGGATTTGGATTTGGTCTCGCACGGACTGCTCGTGCTGCCCATGACCAACTCCTTCCAGCCGGGCCTGAACGGTGAATACCTGCTCCTGGGCCCCGACTCCGATGTCAACTTTCACGAGATCTCCCGCCACTCCGTCGAGGACGCCGAATCTTATCGGGACTTGAGTCATCTCATCGATCGTGTTTGTCACGCTCTCAAGCCCTTGGTCGATGAGATCCCGCCCAATAGCATGAGTCAGGATCCGGCCGATCTCGCGGAGATGGCGGCCTTGAATCAATACCTCGAGGACCTCCCGGCGGACATCAGGGCCATGCTTGAAAAGTTCACCACTTGCAGCGCGGCAGAAATCCTTGATGACTATTTGGAGTGCGATCTGCTCAAGGCTCAAATTGCCTCCAGCGGAATCATTGGCACCAAAGCCGGGCCACGGTCCAAGGAATCGGGACTGATTTGGTTATTCCATAAACTCGGTGAGTACGACGGAGTGCAAGGCGAGTGGGGCTTCCACAAAGGAGGGAACGGTGGGTTCACCCAGGTTCTCGCCCGCGCCTTCGAGTCGTTCGGAGGAACCATTCGCACCAATGCCGGAGTGGACGAGGTGATCTATAAAAATGGAAAAGTGACCGGCGTCCTTCTTGGGGACTCCACCCGGATCGAGGCCCCCATCGTGGTGAGCGCCCTCGACCCGCGGCGCACGTTCATGCAGTTGGTGGATCCGGCGGACCTGCCGAGCGACCTCGTGCAGGCCATCCGTGACTTCAAGTTTCAGGGGACCGCATCCAAGGTGAATTTCGCCTTGTCTGATCTGCCTAAGTTTCCGGGGCTCAACGGACACCGCAACGCCTTCACCGGGTTCACCAATATCGGCCCTTCCTTTGACTACCTCGAAGAAGCCTTTGCCGACTGCCTGGCCGGACGATACAGCCGCCGACCATTCCTCGATTGCTGCGTGCAATCCACGGTCGATCCCGACATGTGCCCTCCTGGAAAACACATCATGTCGTGCTTCGTGATGTACACCCCCTACCACCTCGCTGAGAGCGATTGGGATTCCGAGCGGGAGAATCTCGGTGATACCGTCGAGGCGACCCTGGAAGAGTTTTTCCCCGGGTTCCGCAAGCTGGTTGAACACCGCGAAGTGGTGACCCCCCTGGACATCGAACGGGTGGTCGGTCTCAGCGAGGGAAACATTTTTGCAGGCGAGATGTTCAGCCCCCAGATGTTTTTGAATCGCCCGGCACCGGGCTGGAATCAATATCGCACTCCGATCGCGGGATACTACCAATGCGGCTCGGGCACCCACCCCGGCGGTGGGGTGATGGGAGGTCCGGGCAGACTGGCGGCCAAACAGATCCTCAACGACCACTCAACGGCAACTTCGCCTGCGCGCTGAAGGGCCTCCCTCACCACGCCCCCTCCCCGGAGTTCTCCCGCTCACCCTGCGGTCTGTTCAAAACCGGGAACGTCGCAGAATTGGACTCCCTTTGGGTCCGGCAAAAAATCGAAGCCGCTTGCTAGCAGCTGCTATGACGAATGGCGCAAGGTTCAGAGGAATCGCAGCATTCTCCGACCTGCTCTCAACCTAATTCCGGGAGATTTCGAGAGCCGTTAGGAACTTGATCCCTATCGGGACTGAAGATCCCTATCCTTGCGCCATTCCTACTAGGACGCAGTTCCGGCGAGAGGTGCGCCCCACCCCCGAACTCAAAAAGAACGGGGATAGGGCACAACTGGGTTCCCCCCCAGATTCACAGTGTTCCAAGCTCAGGGCGCAACGACCGCCACATCATCGATGTACCAGCCGGCGTAAAACGTTTCTTCGTTGTCGCTCAACAAACGGAACTCCAAGGTGATCTCTCGGTCCAAGGCGGCAGGCGGCAACGACATGGAAAAGTGCGCCCAACTAGAGGGATTGGCACCCTGAATGCCAGTCGCGATTACTTCCAATTCCGTCACAGCCCCAGGGAGGTCGGCCGGATCGAGAACGCGGACGGTGCCAAAGTCTCCCGCCGCAAAATCGTCGACGTCCACCCATTGTCGGAACCTCAAGGTGGCGCTCGTCACACCGCTGAGATCGATGGTGGGAGAGCGCAACCAGATCTCCGCATTGACACCATATTCGGTGGCAAGATTTGAGCCGAAGCAATTGTCCAGGCTATTGGCCTCCGTTGGTCCGGTGAGCGCGCCCCCAGCTGGATTGCCTAATTCCCACAGGGTTCCTGCCTCTCCGTCCGATCCCGTAGTCCAATCTCCCAGGCCACTCTCAAAGTCCTCCGTGAAGAGCGGTGGGAGCGCACGCTCGCGGACCACAAAGAAACGAACCGGATCACCAGGCCGGGCATAGCTCGCCATGTTCGTCGGCGGATTGGCGGAAATGTCGCTGACCCACGGCGTCCAACTGTCGGGAGAATTGCTCAGATCAGTGGCACTCAAGATATCGTAGATCTTTCCAGCACTGCTCTTCCAACTGAAGTTCAGATCCAGTCCGCTCGACAGGACTTGAAATTCAAATCCGGCAGATTCGGCGGTGACGGTGACCTCGTCCCATTCCACTTCGTAGCCATCGGACCCACCGGGATCGGTGTAAGCCACCGCAATGAGCCGAATCTCAAGTGGCTGGCCGACCTGCGCGGGGTTGGCGCCCGAGCTGTAGGTCAGGGTGTGAAGTTCCCAGGAATCTGTCGCGGGCGACGTCCCGGTGATGGAAGCGAGGAGGACGCCCCCGGCCAGGAGCTCAATGCGATTGTCCGCACTGAGATTGCTTGCATTGTAGAAGGAGTTGCCTACCTGGACGCTCAAGACGTATTCCGTGTTGGCCTGCAGCGTGTCTTCCAAAACCTGTGCCAGGCCTCCTTCGACCCCGGTATAGGAAGTATTCCACCCGATGTGTTGACCTGCGAAGGCGTCCCCATTGGTAAAGCCGTCAGCGGGGTCGGGGTTCCAATTGCCTGAGTCGTTGGTGGCTCCGGGCAACCAAACCCCGGGATTCGCCACGGCATAGGTGCCTTCGTCCCAGTGAGTGGCGGGGCCGAAGCCGCCTTCCTCGGTCCGGATGGGGTCTTCAAAGCCCGCATTAAGGATCGTAATGGGAACGGCGTGCGCGATCCCACCAACTACCACCAAGGCGGTGAGGGCAGGCGCAAATCCCGCAAGTGAATTGTTCTTGAAGTTTATCATGGGATTTAGGGCTTTGATTTGCAGGTTTCGAGGGACCTCGGTTCCCGAGCTCGGTTTCCAGCAAGACTCTATCCGAGGAACGAACTCCCTTTGATTCTATAGAACGCGATCGCATTCTGTCTACGGCTCATTGCCGAAAAACCCCTCCTTTTTGCGACACGGCCCCTCTCCGTTGAGATTTGGATGACCAGTGCCACCGAGTATGTGGATTCAAGGTTAAGTAAAGACTGCCGAGCACCTCTCAGAGGACAAGGATCCAGAAAAACAAGTTTCACTCGGGAACGCTTGCTCGGGGTCTGCAAGTCACACCCCAATCGCGGGAGAATCCTGTGAACAATCCTTCATCGTCCAGATCAATGAACTCGGGGCAAATCAGGCCAGCGATCGAAGCCTCGATCACCTCAAAAATTGATGGCCAATCAATCGTTTGTCCGCCCCAATGCGGAGTCGTCAACCCCTCCCCATCGCATGAAGAACCTCATCCTCTCCCTGATCTTTCTGGGTGCCCTGCCTGGCTTCGCGCAACCGCTGAAGTTGCAAGCGGAGTCCCGCCTCGTATTGCTGGGCGGCGGCCTCGGAGCTCGCATGATGCACTATGGGCATTTCGAAACCTCCCTCCATGAACGATTCCCCACCCATCAGTTGTTCATTCGCAACATGTGTGACGAAGGGAGCACGCCGGGATTTCGCCCCCACTCCGCCCGCAACAGTCCCTGGGCCTACCCGGGTGCGGAACAGTTTCGCGTCCTCAGAACGGCCAGAGACCGCTGGGGATCCGGTCACACTGGAAACGGGTTCTACAAATCGCCGGATGAGTGGCTCAAGACCCTGAAGCCCGATCTGATCATTGGCTTCTTTGGCTCCAGCGAGTCCTTCGCCGGCCCCCAGGGTCTCGTTGCGTTTAAAGCGGAGCTCGCGGGATGGATCAAGCACACCCAGGCCACGGCATACAATGGAACGGCGCCGCCGCAGTTGGTCCTAGTCTCCCCTGCGGCCTTTCAGGATTTGTCACAACGTTATGACACCCCCGATGGCGTGCAGGAGAATGTCAACCTCGCGCTCTATACCAGCGCGATGAAGGAAGTGGCAGCCGCGCACCGCGTTCCCTTCGTGAATCTGTTCTCCCCCACCAAGCAGTGGTTCGAGGCGAGTCCGGAACCGCTGACCCGGGACGGCGCATTGCTGACCAATGCCGGGTATGCCAAGCTCGTTCCCCTCCTCCTCGACGGCATCTTCGGCCCCACCAATGGGACCGCCGCTCCCAATCCCCAAGCGCTCCGCGCCGCAGTCGCAGAGAAGAACTGGCTCTGGCAGAATTTCTACAAAATCCCCAACGGGGTGCATGTCTTCGGGCGCAGGCATCGACCTCATGGACCGAAGAACTATCCCGCCGAATTGGAAAAGCTCGTACAAATGTTGCAGGTGCGCGACCAGGCGATCTGGGCTGCGCTCTCGGGGAAGAGCCTCGATGTGCGCGCGGGCGATGCCAGGACCGGGGCCTTACCGGACATGGGCAAACCGAGAGCCCGCTACCAGCCCGCGCAGGACGCCACCAAGACAATCGCGGTCCCGGAAGGCTACCAGATCGAGCTCTTTGCCTCCGACGAACAGTTTCCCGATCTCGCCAACCCGGTCCAACTCTCCTTCGACAACAAAGGGCGGCTCTGGATTGCCACCATGCCCAGCTACCCACACTACAAACCGGGCGACACCAAACCGAATGACAAGTTGCTCATTCTCGAAGACACCGATCATGACGGAAAGGCCGACAAGCAGACCGTCTTCGCGGACGGCCTGCACCTGCCCATGGGCTTCGAATTCGGCCCGCACGGGGTCTATCTCTCCCAAGGCTATTCTCTCGTTCATCTTCGCGATACCGATGGCGACGACCGCGCCGATGAGAAGGAAATCGTCCTCAGTGGTTTCGACGACCACGATACCCATCATGCGATCTCCGCCTTTTGTGCCGACCCCTCCGGTGCCATATACCTGGGGGAAGGGACCTTCCTGCACAGCAACGTCGAAACCGCCTACGGGACGATCCGCAGTTCGAACGGCGGCTTCTTCCGCTACAATCCGGCGCGCCGTCATCTCGAGCGAAGCGTGCGGCTTTCCATTCCCAATCCCTGGGGCATCGCCTTCGACGAATGGGGCCAGAATTTCTTCGCCGACACCTCGGATCCCAACATGCGCTGGATGCTGCCCGGGTCGGTGCGGGTGGGTTACGGCAACTTCGCGCCCAATCCGCCCAATCTTTTGTCCGTCCGGGTGCGGCCCACCTCCGGTCTTGAGTTTGTCTCCAGCCGCCACTTTCCCGACGAAGTGCAGGGCGACATCCTGATCAACAACACGATCGGATTCCTGGGCACCAAGCAGCACACCATGATGGACGAAGGCACTGGATTCGAAAGCACCTTTCGCCAGGATCTCGTCAAGGGATCGGACCCCAACTTCCGTCCGGTCGACATGGAGTTTGCGCCGGATGGCTCGCTCTACCTGGTGGACTGGCACAATGCCCTCATCGGTCACATGCAGCACAACGCCCGCGATCCCGATCGTGATCACAGCCACGGGCGGGTCTTTCGGATCACCTGCCCCGCCCGCCCGCTGGTCAAACCAGCGCAAGTGGCCGGGGCTTCCATCCCGGTCCTTCTCGAGAACCTGAAGCTGTCGGAATACCGCACCCGCTATCGCACCCGTCGCGAGCTGCGGGGACGAGATGGGGATGCCGTCATGGGGGCCCTCACGAAGTGGAGTTCCTCGCTCGACCAAAGCGATCCCGGATTTGAACATCACCTCGTGGAGGCTCTCTGGGTGAGCTGGGGATTGAACCGGGTTGATGAAGTCCAGCCTCTCCTGAAGCAACTCCTCCGCGCCAAGGACTATCGCGCGCGGGCCGCCGCCGTGCGGGTGCTGCGCTACAGTGGCCACCAAATCCCGGATCACCTTCCCCTGCTCCGTCGCGCGGCCGCGGATGGACACGGCCGGGTTCGCATGGAAGCGATCGTGGCTGCATCCTGGCTGGGCAAAACAGAGGGCCTCTCCGTGCTTGAGGTCGCCTCCAAACCCCGAGTCCCCAAAGCGGTGGTGAGCAAGACGACGGAAGCGACCCTTGACGAAAAAGGCGTCCTGCATTTTGCCGGAGGATCCCTGGGCACCACCCCGGTGGACACCATCACGATCTCCCTTCCCGGGCCGAACCAGACTCTGAATCTCGCCGAGGTCGAGATCATCAGTGGGGGCAAGAACATCGCAGCCCAAGCCAGGATTTCCCAATCCTCCCGCTATGACGACACCTTGCTGGTCCCCTTGCTGATTGACGGAAATCCCGATACCTTCGCCCACAGCAAGGAGGGGGACAACAATCCCCGCTTTGTCTTCAAGTTCCCCCGCCCGGTGATCATCGACAAAGTGAAGATCTTTAATCGCAAGGGCTACGAACAGCGCTTCAGGGACGGTCAGGTTACCTTCGCTGCAGCTGCCCAAAATCTACTCACGATGAGAGTGGGCCTGAACAACACCGTTTCGGCGGCAGGGATGGATTCCTGGCTCGCGCCCGTCTACAAGACCGCCCTCGCCTACCTCCAGGGACAGGTCATTGAGGCCGATGCGGCCCCCGTTTACACCACGCACCTGACCGGCGCCGAGAAGGCGACCTTTCTCCGCGGGGCCAAAGTATTCAACCGCGAAGGGCACTGCATCACCTGTCACCAGTCCGACGGCATGGGCCTGCCCGCCGCACAGTTCCCTCCCCTCGCCGGCAGCGAGTGGGTCACCGGTCCTGAAGAGCGCCTCATCAAGTTGACCCTGCACGGATTGTATGGGCCGATTGAAGTCAAGGGAGAGAAGTTTCCCGGCGTCGTTCCCATGACTCCCTTCAAAATGCTTTCCGACCAGGAGGTTGCCGAGGTGTTGTCCTTTGTGCGCAACACCTTTGGCAACAAGGCCCCGATGGTGACCGCGGAAACGGTCAAGAGGGTGCGGGCCGCAACTCGATCGCAGGATAGCTTCTACACACCGGCGGAACTTCGCAAAGCATACCCCCAGTGAATCGGGTAGAGACCAACCGGGAAGAGAGCGTCGACCGAACGAGCGCCCAAGGGGGCGTATCCTGAGGTCGAACGGAACCAATTCATGCACAATGATCCCGAGAAGCGCTCCCGAGAACCCGATTGAATGGAACAACCATGATGCCAACCACCCGCAGATCCTCATGGCGCCGTGAACTCGGGCATGCGCGCCAGCTTCGCCTCCACTCTGAGCCCGCAAGACGTGGCCGACCTCGCGGAGTGGATCATGACCCTGAAGTAACGGGGTCGCAGTGACGCCCAACTCGCTTTTCCTGGTGGAGAGGGAAATGGTGAAGGATTCGAGGGGGGGCCGGTAGATCTCAAGAAGGGTGGTAGGAGCGCTTCAGAACAAGTATGAATTCGGCCATGCGAATGTTGATTCTCCTCTTGGCAATTTCGTTGGGGCCCAATTCCGCCATTGTCGCGGGGGTGAAGCCAAACATCGTGCTCATTCTGGGGGACGACATGGGCATCGATGCGGTCCGCGCCTTCAACGACAAGCTC
>JAPKFB010000140.1 GCA_028821775.1 Roseibacillus sp. | reverse complement strand
GGGTTGTCCAGGGTCAATGTAAGAGGGGTCGATGTTCACAATCAATGCAGTTCCTGTTACCTCTCTTCGGCCGATCCTCATGGCAAGCTCAAGTCGCCTTACCCGATGGACAGAACGCTGGACCATCTCATCGCAGACAATGTGAGCCATCGAACGCCGATTCGATCCTTGGAGTTGAACTGCAATAGCTTCAAAGATCTCAAGGAATCGATTTATTTGGACAACATCTCCTGGTATGGCCCGGAGCATGTGGCGACTGCGATGAAAGATCCGAGTCAGGTCTATCAGCGTCTGTTCAAGACGAGCAACTCGGACAAAGACATCACCGATTTAATTTTGGAAGATGCCGCCAACTTCAAGAAGAATCTGACGCATCAAGACAAGGAGAAGTTGGATGAGTACTTCGATTCAGTGAGAGAAATCGAAAAGCAAATTGACAAGTTGAACAAGTATTACAGTACGCACAAGAAAGCGGACGTGACGGAACCCGGTGAAGGGCCCATGACCCGTGGGGAGTACATCAAGCTGATGGGCAAATTACTTGTGCTGGCCTTTCAAGGCGACCTGACCCATGTCGCCACGTTCATGCTTGCGCCCGAGAGGTGGGGCTCGCCGCAACGCTACCATGAATTAAAATTTACCAAATCACATCATGGACTCACGCACGGCCAGAACAACAAAAGTGTGAAGAGCTTTCTGGTTCAAGTTGACCGGTTTTACGTGGAGTTGTTTGCGGAAGTTCTGGAGCAGATGGATGCGGTCAGGGAGGGGGACGGCACGCTCTTGGATCATTCCATGGTCACCTTGGGTTCAGGATTGGGTGATGGACGGGATCACACCATGAATGAACTTCCCATCATCGTGGCAGGTTCTGCCAATGGGAAACTCAAGACAGGTCACATCCTCAATTGCCCCGACAATACGCCTCTGGCAAATCTGTGGTTGTCACAAGCACAATTGATGGGGACGGGCATGAAACAGTTTGCCGATAGTACCGGGCCATTGAAAGGCTTGCTCGCTTGAGCCGAATCCGAATGGGGTGTCAGCGCCAGAGCAGCTCCTGGACGGGCGCCGGTTTAAGATCGGCACGCTGATCTGGTCCCCTAAACTGGGCCATTGTGAAGGTTAGGTTCTGGGGCTAACCCAGAACAGAAATGAAGAAAAAGAGACCCGCGACCGAGGAAATCATCCGGATCCTACGCAAGGTGGATGAGGGCCAAACGACGGAGGATTTGCTGAAACGGAAGAGGGACAGGGGGGACCAAATCAACAAGATGATCATCGGGCCGCGGGCGAACGCGAACGCGCACATTTCCAGTCCGATTTCCCGGACTTCAACGACCCCCTCAGGCTAGAGAGTGGTTTGGCGGATTGCCTCGCTACTGCTGCCGGGATGCGGCATGAAATCGACGATTCCAATATCTGGACACGACGGGGGTATCCCGGCTGGTGACGGACAAGATTGCGGTTACTTGTTGCGCAGCGGGATCAGGAGTTTGAGGTTACGCTTGGCGAGGGCGTAGTCCGGGTCGATCACGAGGGCGCGGCGGAAGTGGTTTTCGGCCTCTGCGAGCTTGCCTTGGTTGGCGAGCAAGGCGCCGAAATCGTTATGGGCAGGACCGTTCTCCGGATCCAACTGCAGGGTCTTCTCAAAGTGGAAGAGCGCTTGGTCGACTTTGCCGCCACTGGAGTAATTACGCGCCCACGCGAGGTGACCGTCGATGACTTGGCGGCGTAGTTTATCGGCACGGTTTGAGTTGAGCGCACTCGTCGTGGCGATCTCCAGGTAGCGCAAGCGCTCGGCGGGGTCGTAGGATTGAAAGTAATTCGCGACGAACTCTGCGAGCTCGGACTCGGTGATGGACTTGGTGTGCCATCGGCCCGGAAATGGGATAGCAAGGTCGCGCAGAAAATCAATGTGCCCGCCGACACCGTGGCGCAGGTCGTGGACAAGCGTCTCGAGCGCGACCGGACCGCGATAGATGGAAACGATATTCCGCTTGGCGTCGAGGAGGAGGCTGAGCGGAACCGAGAAGGGGGGCGGATAGTCAAAGAGGGAGCCGAGCAGGTGGCGGATCCGACCCGCGGAGGCAGCGGTGACAGAACCGGTCAGGAACGGGAATTCAGTTTCTTGGATGAGCTTGGCAGCGGCCCCGTCCGCATCACCGCCCGGTGCCAGCGAGTCCAACGAGAGCGCCAGGATCTCCAGGCCAGCCTCACGGATGGCCTGCGCCTCTGCGGTGAATTCGGTCATCTCCGTCCGGCAGGTTCCGCAGTGCCCGGAGAAAATCAGGAGGAGGAGCGGGCGAGATCCCTCCTGGAGCGGGACCGGTGCAGATGCGCCTGCAGGGTGAAAGGTCATCGTCGGGAGAGGAATCCGACGCGGCAGGATGATCTGGGCAGCTCCGGAAGCGGGGAGCGGCTCCTGATTGGAGGCGGCATGGTCTGCGACCCCGCTGCGTGGCGGAAGCCGTTCTGCCTTCCCGGTACCCTCGGTCAGGCGGTGGCGACGCTTGTTCTCGATCCCGACAAACGTCTCCGAGTTGCCACCCGGCCAGCGCACCATGACCAACCGGATCTCCGGAGTGCCACTGCCGAGCCCGAAGTGGAGCCACTTGCTCGATTGCGAGAGGAACCCGGTGCCGGCATGCACCGTCTTCTGGAGACGCGTCCCATCCGCGAGCACGACCTCGGCGCGTGCGCCAATGGCGTCGCGGTTGACCTTGCGTCCCTCCAGGCGGAGAGCGATCCAGTTCTGCGCCCCGGGATCGTCCGTGCTCGCATTGTTGCGCAGCATGCGGAGCCGCGGGGCATTGCGGTTGCGCGCCCAGAGATCGAGGTCGCCGTCGCCATCCCAATCGGTCACCGCGAGCGCGCGGCCGTCGTCCGGGAAGTCGAGTCCGGAGACCGCCGATACGTTGGCGAAGCGCGCACCCTGTTCGACGTCACCGCAATTAAGGAAGGCGCAGTTTCGCTCGCGGCCGCTCCAGGATGAACCCGCTCGCGCGAGCCTCATGATAGCCGTCCAAGCGGCACTGTAATCCTGCACCGCTTTCGTATCCTTCTTCCCGGTCGGGGAGGGCGCCACGACCTGGCGCCAGAAGAAGCTTCATAAGTCATCGGTGCGCTCGTTCGTCAAATAGCCATTGGCCACGACGAGATCCTGCCAGCCATCATTGTTGAGGTCGGCGAACAGTGAGCTCCACGCCCAACGCCCCATGGTGACGGCTGCTGTTTCGCTGACATCGTGGAAGCGGCCATCGCGGGAGCCCTGGAAGAGCGTGTTGCCGCGTGCCATGCGCTGGAGCTGTTTGGCGGTGTTGGGGCGGTTTCCGGTGAAGCGCTGCCGGGAGGTGATGCGGTTTCCCGCGGCGGAGAACATGTTACCGACATAGAGATCCATCTTCCCGTCCCGGTTGTAGTCGGCCCAGGCCACCGACATCCCCGAAGCCATGTCCTCGACGCCCAGCTCGCCTGCCACGTCGCGAAAGCGTCTGCCGCCCCCCGGGAGCTGGTCGTTGCGGAAGAGGTTGTTGCGCCCGAAGTCATTGGACACATAAAGGTCCTGATCGCCGTCATCGTCGAAGTCCTCCCAGGCAGCCGCGAAGCTCCACCGGCCGGCGGTCGTCTCCAGGCCCGCCTCCCGGGTCGCATCAATGAACCGGAACTTGCCGTTGTTCTTCAGGAGCACATTGCGGCCGCCGTTGTTCGCGTCGTGGAACGGGATTGGCGCGGTGGCCTCGAACCCGCTGCGCCCTGCGTCGGCCGGCTTCGCGCCGTAGTTGCAGACGAAGAGATCGACGTCACCATCGTTGTCGTAGTCTGCCGCCGACATCGAATGCGGGTCGGGCAGGCCGGGGATGCCACCGCGAATGCGAAACTTGCCCCCACCGTCATTCTCCATGAGTAGCAACAAGGCAACCGTCGCCACGACGAGGTCCTGGTCACCGTCGTTATCGAGATCGAGGAACAGGGCAGACTTCGACTCTTCGAGCCAGTCGGTTCCTGACTCCGCGGAGGCATCGCGCACAGTCCCATCGGCGTTCTGCAGGTAGAGCCGGTTCGGCAAGCCGCCGCCGTCGCAGAGGTAGAGATCTTCCAAACCGTCGCCGTTCGCGTCCCCGATCGCCAGGCCGTGATGGCCGAAAAAATGGAGGTCGTCGATCTTTGTCAGTCGCGCGGCCCAGTGGTTCATTCCCCGCCGGACTTGGCCACGGTAGCCCGCACTGTCCCCAATCACCGCGTGGGTCACATCTTCGAACATCGCGCGCCCGGAGGTCGCCACAGTCTCCTCGTAGCTCGCGAGCGCAAGGCGATGAAGCAGAGGCCCGGACTCACTGCCGTCGTCCTCCACATGCAACCACTCACAATCCCATCGCGCTGAGACCTGCTTCCGCCTGCGGTCATCGACACGAAAGAGCTCTACCAACGCCCGGGTCGAAAACCCATCGGTGCGCGGTGCGACGCGGACGATCTTGATCTCCACCCGCGTCCCCGGGAGCACACCCACAGCGTTGACTTGAGCCCGCAGCGCGGCCTCTCCACGCAGGGTCATCTCCTGCGGGATCTCGCCACGGTGGACTGCCATGGTGCCGGTTCGAAAAACCTCTGCCCGCTGGTTCGGCCGGAGCGGCGTGCACGCAAAGCCAGCTGAGAGTGGCCAGGCATCCCCGCCTTCGGCGTCGCTGGCCAGAATCCTTCGGAGCTGATTCAACGCCGCCTCACCGAGGACTTCGCCGTCCCACCCGTCGGCTCGGGGATCGAGTTTTCGCTCGTGCAAGTCGGCGGCCGTGGCGGGTGCCGAGGCCGGAATCTTGATCGGCGTCATCCGAACATCGACACCGTTGGTTTGATCCGGGCGTTCGTGCAGGGCGCTCCGTCGCGGTTGGATTCCCTCCACCGTGTCATCTGATACGGTATCCCTGGGCGGGGCGACCTTGAGGAGCATCCACACGCCTATCCCAATCAGGAAGATCACTGCGAGGGAGACAATCTTGAGACGTAGGTGCATCGGCCAGGGGCCTGTTGGAAGTCGTGCCACACCGGCGGCATCCAGTGAATTGAGTCGGATGTTTGAGATTCAACCCCTGATTCCCAGCGAATACCTGAAGGTTGGAGAGTCGAGCCTATTCGTCAACAGGAAAAACTTGCGCGGTCGGGGGCCTTGAATGCGGGCATGTCCCTCGTTGCGGCTCGCATCGATCACTGCCAACGGGGGCCCTAGCCGGACCGCCGGTGGCGCGACCTCGGGCATAGAAGGAGTGAGCGCCGAACCCGTCCAGGACGGCATTCGATCTGCCGGCCTGGGCTGGATAGTAAAGAGGCGGGTTACGGGATGGTTACCGAGAAGTCGTCAATGTACCATCCCGGGAAGTTTTCGATATCGTCCGACCGGAATCGGAACTCGATTTTGATCACCTTGCCAAGGGCGGCTGGGGGAATCTGTTGTCTCACGTTCTCCCAACCGTTACTGAACCCGTCGATGGAATCCTCGATCTCGGCAATCTCGGAGTTATCGGTAGCGTCGAGGACCACCACGCGACCGGAATCGAACGCCGCCTCGATGTCACGCCACTCGACGTAGTTGAGGGTCGCTCCCCCGGTATTGGTGAGGTCGATGGGCGGGGAGCGGAGCCAGACATCGGCATCCGCGGCGTAGTCTGCGGTGAGGTTCGTTCCGAAACAGCTGGTCGGGCTGTTGGCCTCTGCCGGTCCCACTCCGGGTAGGCCCAGCTCCCACATGGTTCCCACTGCGCCCTCGGTGCCCGTGGTCCATCCTCCCTGTCCGCCTTCGAAGTCGTCGGAGAAGACAGACACGGGCGGGGCCGGAAAACCTTCAACCACAAAGA
>JAPKFB010000071.1 GCA_028821775.1 Roseibacillus sp. | reverse complement strand
ATTGCATTCCCTCTTGAATCGTTACCGCGCAAGTGGACGATCCGTTCCTGTCGAACAAGACGCTGACCAACCCACTACCGCCGTGGAGTCCAAGTCTGAAGGCGATGAGAAACCTGAACCCGAGTCGGGCGATACAGAACTGAAAACCTCTCTGACCACGCCGGGGCAGACCAAGCCCTTCTCGGCTTACTTTGCGTATATTTCGAGACTCTAAGCTAGTTGCACCCCCACCTACCCCGGCCCGTGAAGCTCCAGGAAATCAGAGCTGGAAAAGCAATTTCCTAGCAATAACACCTGCAAAGGTGGGCGCAGCGGCGACGCGCTTTTCGCCACCGATACGCAACGGGCAAGCGGTGAGCGCGAAATACTCATGGAGAATCGAATTTTCGTTGGGCAACTAATTCTACTTTATTAGTCGTTGGTGAGTGTTTTTATCTGGAACAGACACCTCATCTTTGGATAGTTTTGTAGCTGCGTCATTAATCTATAACTCATTTACTATTATGTCAGACAAACCAGCAGGTTCAGAAAAGAAAATCGCAGCCGGTATTTTGGGGATTCTCCTCGGAGCTTTCGGAATTCATAAGTTCATCCTCGGTTACACTAAAGAGGGGGTCATCATGCTCGTGTTGACGATCATCAGCTTAGGCATGCTTGGTTTTATTACAGGTATCATCGGCTTGATCGAAGGTATCATCTACCTCACGAAGTCAGACGAAGAGTTCGTCGCCACTTACATCAATGGCAAAAAAGGCTGGTTCTAGACCGCCGTCAGTTTGACTTTCAAAAAGCCGTTCTCTCGAGGGTGGCTTTTTTGGTTCATCGTCGATTAGTGGGATGGCAATTGATGCTCACTGGGATCAGCTATCGTAGACAGGACTGATGAGTGAGCGGTAGCGAAACTCATTGAGTCGCTCGACTGGATCTACGCTCATATTGCCGATGGGTTTAAATTGTTTTGTGGGGGGCGATTCTGATTCAGTTCAGCGGTTCGGTTCTGTTTTAGTAAGATGGTTTTATTTGCGTCAGGGGTAGTCCTATTCTCTGTTGGTCTTAACCGCAGATGGACGCTGATCAACGCAGATTATGACTTCTGAATCTGCGTCTATCCGCGTGAATCTGCGGTTTAAATATTCAGTTCATTCTTCTGTAGATCAATGGGAAATGTAGAACGCTGGCGAAGCCAGTGTTGGGCACGTGCAGAATGCTCACAACGGCTTCGCCGTCGTGCTACAAAACGAGAATAGTTGGAGGGACATCATCTCGGTGCCCGCATGTTAGCGAAGGACGCCGTCCCTTCTGCACCCCCACCTTCCCCGGCCCGTGAAGCTCCAGGAAATCAGAGCTGGAAAAGCAATTTCCTAGCAATAATTGAGGACGCCAGAACGCCCATTCCAAGCCCTGTGGCCGCGCTGACGGGCTTTGAGCCTACTTTGACTATCTCCAATTGGTCCAAAACGCTCCTCATGGCCGTGAGCCAGACCCTGGGCCATACGAAACCAGTGCCAGTTATGTACCAGTTTCTGGTCGCGAAAGGGGCCAAAACAGCGCGAATTGGTGCGCAAAAGAACAGGTAGAGGGTTCCTGCGAATCCCGACTCAACTCCTTTATGTTAAGCTCTTTAAGCCTGGTAGGCCCACCGGGGATCGAACCCAGATCTGCGGTACCGGAAACCGCCGTTCTATCCATTGAACTACAGGCCCTTTTCCGGTGCCCAAGCTTTAGAACACCGGGCGCAGAATTGGGAGCCGCTTGCGCAGCGGCGTGAGTGTCGCCAGAATTGGAGTAGAATCAAGTCGGATCTCCAGTCCAGCTTCCCCCCGTCAAGACGGATCACGGTTTGCCGGGTGCGGCCTTCAGGGGTGCGCGGCTCTCACTGTTCCGGAGGTCGGTGTGGGGTGAAGGTTGTGGCGCGTTCGCGTTCGCACGCTTTGGCGGCCTTGGTTGCTTCCTTTTGAAGGTGTGCCTGGTAGCGGAAGGGCTTTTCACCTGTTTTCGGAATGATGCGGACGCTGCTGCCGTCCTTGAGAATTTCGAAGGCATTGGTGTTGTCGCGGAAGGCCTTCTTGAGAATCTGGATGAGGCGTTTTTTGCTGCGAGGATCCTCTACCGGGACGAGGAGTTCGACGCGCTTTTCGAGATTGCGGGTCATCCAGTCGGCAGAGGAGAAATAAACCTCAGGATCTCCGCCCTGGTGGAAGTAGAAGATGCGGGCGTGCTCGAGGTAACGATCGACGATGGAGCGCACTTCGATGTTCTTGGAGTACCGTTTGTTGCCAGTCTGAAGACAACAGACTCCGCGCACGTTGAGCTTGATCTCCACGCCTGCCCGCGAGGCCCGGTAGAGAGCTTCGATGACATCGGGGTCCTGGAGCGAGTTGAACTTGGCCATGATGAGGGCGGCTTCTCCGGCCCTGGCCCGTCCCGCTTCGGCGTCGATCAACTCCAGGATCCGCGCTTTCATGTGGGTGGGTGCGGCGCAGAACTTCTGGAGGCGCAGGAGTTTGGAACGGCCGGTGACGGCATTGAAAAAGAGGGAGGAGTCGGAGACAAACTCGGGGCGGCAGGTGAGGTAGGAGACGTCGGTGTAGAATTGGGCGGTGGTCTCGTTGTAGTTGCCGGTTCCGAGATGGACGTAGCGTTTGAGGTGGCCGTCTTCGTTGCGGGCGATGAGGGTGACCTTGGCATGGGTCTTGAGATCGCGCACGCCATAGACGATCTGCACCCCGGCGCGCTGCAGGATATTGGCCCGGTCGAGATTGCGGGCTTCATCGAAGCGGGCCTTCAACTCGACCAGGACGGTGACTTGCTTGCCCGCTTCGGCGGCGCGGAGAAGAGCCTTGATGATGCGGGAGTCACTGGCGGTGCGATAGAGGACCTGCTTGATGGCGAGGACGTGGGGATCGGCGGCCGCTTCCTCGATGAGTCGGACCACAGGATCGAATGATTCGTAGGGATGGAAGAGGAGGATGTCCTGCGCAGTGATCGAGTCGAACATGGGAGTGGCATGATCGATCAGGGGGGAGGGCTGCGGGAGCCAGGGAGGATTGCAGAGTTCCTCGTAATCGCGAAGCTGGCTGAGTTGCATGAAATCGGCCAGGGCGAGGGGGCCGTTGACGCGATACAATTCGGCGGACCCCGAGGCGGTGACTTCCTGAACGACGTGCAGGAGGTCGCGTGGGGTGCCTTTGGAGATTTGAATGCGGATGGTGGTTCCCACCAGGCGAGCGGCGAGGACTTCCTCCATTTCCCCGGCGAGGTCGATGGCGTCTTCTTCCTGGACCGCGATGTCGCTGTTGCGGGTGATGCGGAAGGGGGAGCTGGCACTGATCGCTTCGCCGGGAAAGAGTTCGTTGAGGTGACGGCAGATGACGTCTTCGATCTGGACGAAGCAGTCGCCCTCGTTCGACTGGATCGCGATAAAGCGGGGAAGGTTTTCCGGGATGGGGATGAAGGCGTGTCGGCTGGTGTGGTCTTCCTTGTTCATCAGTCGGCAGACGATGAGGAGACGAAGACTGGGGAGGGAGGGGAAAGGGCCCTCGGGATCGATTGCGAGGGGGGTGAGAATGGGAAAGATGAGTTCTGAAAAGTAGGAGGAGACCTGGAGGTCCTGACTGTGGGTGAGTTCGTTGAGTTGAAGAATATTGATCCCCTGGGCCCGGAGGGCGGGAAGAAGATCCTCGTTCAGCAGATCGTACTGGTCCTCCACGAAGCTGAGCACCCGATTGCGAATCATGCTGATCTGCTGGGCGGGACCGAATCCCGCGATGTCCGGTTTACGGGTGCCCGAACGGCGCAGAACGGTGAGTCCTCCGATGCGAACCTGGAAGAACTCGTCGAGATTCGAAGCGGTGATGGCGAGGAACTTGAGACGCTCCAGGAGGGGAACCTCCTTGCGCTTGGCTTCCTCGAGGACGCGCTGGTTGAATTCGAGCCAAGAGAGTTCGCGATTGATGAAGGGCATGTTCGGAGTGCGGTGGGCAGGGAGGGGCGGTGAGGAAGGGCGTGAGGTGATGGAAGGGTCTTCGACCTGGCGGTAAGGAGGGCGCTGCCCGGGGTGGGGGTTATCCTCGTTCAGCAAGGACTACTTCGAGGCCGAACACGTCTTGAAAGAGATCGCCCTTGGATTGCATTGCAAGGCGTTCGACGGCGGCATCGGTGACCCCCGCCAGGGTGAGGCGGATTTTGCTGCCTGTGATTTCAGTGGTAAATGATTTGACCCGTTGGGAGTGCGCACGTTCGAGAGCATCTGCGACGCGCAGGATGGCGGCGAGTTTGGCGGTACGAATGCGTTCGGGACCAGAGAGACTGCGGTAGGTTGCGTGACGAGTTCGTGGTCCTGACCGCCGGTGATAGCGCGCGAGAAGAGAGACGGTGAGAACGTCGGGTCGGGCGAGACCGAAAATCTCGCTGTTCTGAATGAGATACTGCGAATGCTTGTGGTGGGAGCGAGGGCTGATGTAGCCGCCGCATTCGTGGAGAATGGCCGCCACTTCCAGCAAGAGGGCATCCTGCCTGTTCAGTTGATGGATGGCCTCCGTTTCCTCGAAGAGAATTTTCGCGAGTTTGGCAACATGCCCCGCGTGCTTGGCATCGACTTTGAATTTTTGGGCGAGGATCTGGGCGGAGCGAATGACCTCGGCGCGGAAGCCGGTGGTGAAGGACGGGGAGCGGGGGAGGTCACTGTGAATCCCGCGCTCATAGTCGCTCCCGGGAATGCGCAGGCTCTGCAGTTTGAAGACCTCGGCGATAGCGAGATTGGTTTCCAAGGCGGGCACGACCGCGCCGGCGGTATGATAGTCCACCTGGTATCTCTGCACGCGTTCCTCTTCCGAGATCTCGGCGAGCTCGCTCACGAAGGATTGCAGGGATTTGATGCTGGTCTTGGGGCTGCTCCCCTTGGTGAGGAAGGGAACCAGCAATTGGATTTCGTAGCCGATCACGACGAGGTCTTCCACGTCATCGCGCTCGTAGTCCAAGAAGATCTGACTCACTTGACCGGAGATCTGCTCCCGAATGAGTCGGCGCAAGGCGGCGCCATCGGTGTGAGTGGCCTCCACCGTTTCGCAGGTGCGATGGGCGCCGAGGCGGTAGCTGGTGTAGCGGTCGATGCGGCCCTTTCGGAAGAGGAGAATGCGGGTGTTGCCCGGACCAACATGGACCACGAGGGTGTTGCGCTTCTGCATGCTCGGCGTGTCGTGCAGTCTGCGCCGGGTCTTGAGATAGATGAGACGGGTCATTTCCCCGTCGTCGAGGACTTCGAGGTGGAGTCCGCAGGCGATGTCCAGGCGGTTCTGGAAGACCTCCACATTCTCGGCTTCGGCCAGGATGTTGGTGACCACTGCTCGTTCCACTTGGCTGAAATCGGTTCCCGCTTCGCGGAGTGATTCCTGAAATCCGAGGAGAATCTCCACGGCATGCTCGGTGGTGGCCCGGCTGACTCGTCCGCGTCGAAAGATATCGCGCGCCAAGGGAAGGGGCTTTTCCAGAAACTCAATCGGTTCGCCAGGCCCATCCTTGGAGTCAGGCTCCGCGATGAGCATTGAAACCGTGCTGGCCCCAATGTGAATGGTGACTTGAAGATCGGGGCCAACGCTATCGGAGGACGGTTCCATGAGGTCTTGCCAGCTCTGCCGGGAGTCTGAGAGAGGTTTAGCGGAGGGGTGGGACCGACGGCAAGGAGAACCGCGAATCGGGAGGGGGCGAGGGACTGGGACCAAGGGCACAGATCGGAGCACGGGGGATTGGGGCGGCGACTGGGGAGATTCGCGCCGGGTGGGGAGAACGAGGGTGACGAGGTAGGGACCTTGGGTGCTCGCAGGCTTCCTCAGCCTGTAGACTTGCCACCATGGGAGGACCCTTCCAAAGTGGTGGGGAAATGCCAGTCGCTGGAGCCCGTGAACGCTATATGATTCCAGAAGGTGCGAAACTGCGCCTGGAAGAGATCGACCAGAACGAAAAGGAGTTGTTCTCCGAGGGGGGAAAGGACGAGCGCCAGACTCATTTTGATCAATTGCGGGACGAACTGCAGGGGCTGCAGAAGCTGCTCTATGCGGAGGACAAGCGCCGCGTCCTGGTGGTGATTCAAGCCATGGATACGGGTGGAAAGGATGGCTGCGTGAAACATGTCTTCTCCCAGGTCGACCCTCAGGGCATCACCGTAAAATCCTTCAAGAAGCCTACGGAGGCGGAACTGGCGCGCGATTTTCTTTGGCGAATTCACCAACACGTTCCTCGCAATGGCAAGATCACGGTCTTCAACCGCAGTCACTATGAAGACATCATCGCGGTGCGGGTGAAGGAAATCTACGGCGAGAAGACCTGGAAGCGTCGCTATCAGCATGTGCTGGATTTTGAGCGCATGCTCGCGGAGGAGGGCACCGTGATGGTGAAGATCTTCCTTCACATCTCCAAAGACGAACAGAAGAAGCGACTGCAGGCGCGGCTGGAGAACCCGGAGAAATACTGGAAGTTCAACCCGGATGATCTCAAGGATCGCAAGCAGTGGAAGCAGTTCATGTCTGCCTACGAAGAACTGATCGAGCGGACCAGCACCGCGCACGCTCCGTGGTATGTCATCCCCTCGAACCGTAAGTGGTACCGCAATCTTTGTGTCGCGCGCATCATGGTCGACACCCTGAAGGAATTGAAGATGAGCTATCCGATTCCCGATTGGGATCCCAAGGAGATCGTGATCGACGACGAAGAATCAGGAGCGTCGAGTTTTAATGAAAAAGACTAGGACTGCCAGGATGCTGCAGCCCAAGAAGAGTCCGATCCAGGGTGAGAGTCCGAGCGCGATGGGCAGGTAGCCGGCAAGAAGGGCGGTGCCAGCGGTGAGCAGAGCGTAGGGGAGTTGGGTGACGGTGTGCTCGGCAGTGGTCACTCCGGAGGCCAAGGCGCTCACGATCGTGGTGTCGCTGTAGGGGCTGCAGTGATCACCGAAGACGGCGCCCCCGAAGACGGCGCCGATGACGGCAGGCACGATGGCGGCGAGGTGCTCGGGAGAAGCTCCCTGGGTAGCGGCCATGGCACCGGCGAGAGGGAGAACGAGTGGCATGAGGAGCCCCATGGTCCCCCACGAAGTGCCCGAGACAAAGGAGATGAGGCACCCAAGGACAAACACGCCCGCCGGAAGCGCCGCGAGTGGCAGCCAATCACCAAGCAGGTCGCTGAGGACCGTGGCCGTGCCCAGAGCGCTGAAGAGGCTCCCCAGAATCCAGGCCAGGAGGAGGAGACCGAGAGCGGGCAGGAGCTGGCGCGCTCCGAGGGCCGCCGCGCGCGGGGCTTCCCCAAAGCGATCCCGTGGAAAGCAGGCGAGGGCGGCAAGGAGGGCCAGCGCGCTGCCAATGATAAAGGCGATGGGCACGGTGGAAGCATGGAGGGCATCCTGAACCCGCGAGGAGAAATTCGGAGCAGGATGATCCGGGGCATGGAGAAGGAGAATGGCGGCTGGGATGGTGAGGAGAAGAATGAGGAGGGGAACGAGAGCGCGTCTGAGTTGCCCATTGTCCTCCATGGGAATGGCGTCGTGCTCTTCCGGTTCGGAGGGGAGGCGTCGGCCCATGGGGCCAATCATCCACGCGCGGCGAAGGGCGAGGAAGGCCAGGACCAGTGCGAAGAGACAATAGAAGTTGCGAGGAATGGAAGCGAGGAACTGGAGATAGGCGGGTTGCTCGAGAGGGCTGTAACTGGCAATGAGGCTGAGCTGGGTGACAATCCAGGTAGAGAGAAAGGCGACGCAGGCGACCGCCGAGCTCGTGGTGTCGACCAGGTAGGCAAGAAAGGCCCGGGGAATGCGAAGCCGATCGGCAACGGGGCGAGCCACCCGCCCGATCATGAGGGCATTGGCGAGACCGTCGAAGAAGCAGACCAGGCCCAGCCCAAAGACGCTGGTGAGAAATCGCTTCCGAGTCCCATCGTTGACTTCTCCCTCGGCTCGGAGAAGGGGCAGGAGGCCGCCGCTCCGCTCCACGACTGCGGCGAACGATCCCAGAAGCAAGGTAAAGATCAGAGCGCCAAAGTGCCAGGGGCTCTTCACGGTGCCCCAGAGTCCGCCCTCCGGATGGAACCAGTGCAGAAAGTCGTGCGGATGATGGACCGCAAGGAGGAGAAGGGCGCAGAGACAGGCGGTCGCAAGAGAGAGCGCTGCGGCCCGGGTTGCGAAGACTAGGAAGAGGGCGACCAAGGCGGGCCAGAGGGGGCGCAGACCAGCGGGAAGGGCCAGGGCGAGCCCGGTGGCCAGGAGGGCGATGCCCGCGAGTCGCAGATTCTGAACAATGGGCGGGCGAGGGCGGTCATCCATGGCGCAAGCCGAGCAGACTCGAGGAGCGACAAACTGGCAAGTTTCGAGCCTTGTTAATTTGTGAATAATTGTCCGAACACGGCATTGGAGATCGCTCGGAAACGCCTAAGTTATCTCTCAATTCGCTAATATCTTGATCTTTATTTAATTAAGTTTTACAAAAGAAACCGGCGCAATCCCTTGTAACTCCATTAATGTGAAAACTCTAAGGGAGATTAACCTCTAACATAAGCGAAGGATTGAAAAAATGATAAAGGCCCTGGCGGTGTTGACCAATTTGAGCTGGCCATCACTCTTCCCTTCTGGCAGAATCGTTCTGATGCCTTGTCAGTCCTTGCGCCTGCCTGCACCTATGGATTTTGCGACCGCTCGCCGGTCGTTTTTGAGTGCGTCGCTGTTGACTGCGACGGGACTCTTTGTAGCGAGCAAACCCGTCCACGCATTGTCTGTATTCAGCGGTGCCAGCAATCTTGACACCAGCAAATTGCCCAGTGAGTGGGTCCGACGGCAAGGGGGAGAATTGCATTCCTATGCTCGTTATCTTTCGAGTCTGGGCCTGAAGCACATTTCGGTGCAGGACGTGATTAAAGCTCACGCCAAGCTCAAGGGGAACATATGGAACGCGCTCCCTCCCCGTGAAGGATGGAGCCGCATGAGCCGCACTCTCCGGGTGGCCGATGAGATTTCGGTGCGTCTGGGGACTTCCGTGAAAGATGTCACCTCCGCATTTCGCAGTCCGTCTTACAATGCGCGCTGTCCCGGAGCCAAGCCAAACTCGTTTCACAAGAAGAACTTCGCGCTCGATCTCAAGTTCCATGCTTCCACCTACGCGGTGGCACGAGTTGCCCGCAGCATCCGCCAAGAAGGAAAATTCCGCGGCGGAGTGGGGCGCTACAGCGCCTTTACCCACGTGGACACCCGCGGATACAACGCCGATTGGTAAGGTCCCCGCGACCGCCAAGGACATCGAAGGGGCGCACCGGCGTCCTTTTTTTGTGCCGGAATGTAGCCATTCCAGAGGAGGGATTCTTTGCGCTCATCTCCGAAGCGGCTCGGCTTGACTCCGAGGAGGAGCACTCTCTAATAACTCCTTGTTCAGGAATTAACACAATTCCCCTTCTTGCCATGAAACCCCTCTCAGTCCTCACCGTTGGCTTACTCTGCGCGACTTGCCAATCCGCCTCCGCTGACATCCTCATTTCGCAATATTACGAAGGGAGCAGCTTCAACAAATGGATCGAGCTGAGTAACACCGAGTCCAGCGCGGTGACCCTGACCGGCTACAAGCTGACCCGATATTTCAACCAGCATACCGAGACTTGGAAGTTTGATGGGGCGGTGCCGGGATTCACCCAGGATCTGGACGACTTTTCGATTCCAGGAAATGGCTTCCTCCTGCTTTCTCATTCTTCCGCCGCGCTACCGGCCTATGCGGTGGCAGATCTCCCATCCGGGGTGATCAACTTCAACGGCAACGACAGCATGGTTCTCTACAATACGGACTTGGGCAATTTGGGAGACACCGCCGCAATCGTGGATGCCATTGGCTTAACGGAATCTGGCAACGAAGGGGCAAACAAGAGTTTCTATCGCCTCAGCAATGAAGTCGGGTTCGATTTGCTTTCTGGATCGACGGTGCTCGATTACTTGACGGTGTGGGGAGAGAAAAGCAATGGGGATGTCGATGGAGCTGCGACCTCGGACGCGTGGTATCTGCACAATTTCGAATCCAATGCGACCGATGAACTCACCGTCTCGCTGAGCGTGGCCACGGTGGCCGAGAACGCAGGAGCCGGAGTGGTCGATGTCACGGTCGCAAGGACCGGAAGCACGGCCGCCGACCTCGAGATCACCCTGGGGTCGGATGATGAATCGGAAGCCTCCATTCCGATTGCGAACCTGCAGATTCCTGCCGGTCAGGCGAGCGCGACATTCGCGATGGCGGTCGATGCGGTGGACGATATTTTCACGGACGGCACCAAGATGGTCACCATCAGTGCGACTGCTGCCGGGTTCACCGCTGGGACCGCAGAACTGAGCGTGACGGACGACGGTGATGTGCAGGCCATTGTGATCAATGAAATCCTGGCCAATCCGGCTTCGGGTGGGGCGGGAGATGCCAATGCGGATGGCGTGACTGATGCCTCCGACGACGAGTTCATTGAACTCATCAATGTCAGTGGTGCCGATCTCGATCTTTCGAATTGGGAAGTGCACGACCGGACGGGAGTGAATCCGCGGCACGTCTTCACGGACGGGACGGTTCTGAAAGCAGATTGCGCCATCGTCGTCTTTGGCGGTGGATCCATAGGCGGGCTGGGGGGGACCGCTCAGTACCAATTCTCACAGGACTTCGGGCTCAGTTTGAACAACAGCGGAGACACTGTGACCGTCACGGATAGCTCCGGTAATCTGGTAGCGGAAGTGCCCTATGGATCGGAAGGTGGGAACGGCGAATCGCTCACCCGGGACCCGGATATAACCGGTCCCTTTGTGAGGCATTCAGGGGCGTCCGGAAGTGACGGAACCTTGTTCTCACCGGGAACCCGCATCGACGGCTCGCTGACTTGCCCGGGCGCAGGAGAGCTCTCCGTTACCCTCAGCGCATCCAGCATGAGTGAGAATGGCGGATCCCTGACAGCAACGATCAGTCGAGCCGGAACGACGGTGGGGGATCTTGTAGTTGGAGTCCGGATCGATGATTCCAGCGAAGCGATGGCAGATGTGGTGGGGGATTTGACCACCATTCCCGATGGTCAGGCGTCGGTGGAGATCGCGATCAACGCGGTCGATGACGTGGCACCGGACGGTAGCCAGACGGTCAACGTCTCCGTCATTGCGCCGGACTATGCGACCGGGCGCGCGACCTTTGAGGTCGATGATGACGGCGATGGGGCCTTCAGTGCATTGATCTTCAACGAGGTTCTCTCGGACCCGCCTGCGGGCAGCGATCCCAATCGAGACTTCAACCCTAACACGGTCGAGGATGAGTTCGTCGAACTGGTCAATGTCACCGAGACCTCCTTCGACCTGAGTGACTTTGAACTCCACGATGGCTTTGGTTTGCGACACGTCTTCCCCATCGGCACGGTGGTGGGCCCCGGGCAGGCGATTGTGGTCTTTGGGGGCGGAAGTCCCATTGGATCATTTGGAGGATCCTTGGTGCAGACCGCGAGTACGGGCGCCCTTGGTCTGAACAACTCTGGGGACTCCATTGTCCTGGCCGCTCCGGGTGGTGCCGAACTTCTGCGCTTTGAATACGACGGATCGGTGCAGGACCAGTCCATGACCCGCGACCCGGACATCATCGGTTCCTTCGCGACCCATGGGGGAGCGGTGGGGGCGGGAGCGGCCCTGTTTTCGCCCGGCTCCCATGTGGATGGATCCATCTTCAGCGGTGGAGTGGCGCCTGGTTCGATCCGCTTGGAGTTTTTCGACATCGATCTCGCGAGCAGCGACATCACCATTCGAGTGAGCGGACTGCAGCCGGTGATCAATTACTCCTTTGACGTGAGCGTCGATCTCGGGGACACCGAGCTCTGGCCCTCCATCCAGGGGTTCACCACCGCTGACGGGACGGAGGTTTCGCCTGGTCTCCTCGAGTTTGTCTTCAATGACGCCCTCATTTCCTTCTCGCCCGCGCAGTATTATCGCGTCAGCCAGCCTTGAGGAGAGAGAATTCCCGAAGGGAATCCAGAGAGGGCGGCATCCTCCGGGAGAGGCGCCGTTTCTTTGCGTCACAAGCGCTTGACGCGGAGGCGATAGTTAAGAAGGATTAAGAAATTCCTGCCATGTCTGCAAGCTACACCGAAGAGGATATCAAGAGCCTCGATTGGAGGGAGCATATCCGGATGCGCCCCGGCATGTATATCGGGAAGTTGGGGGACGGAGCGGTGCAGGACGATGGGATTTACCTGCTCCTGAAGGAAGTCATCGACAACTCGGTGGACGAGTACGTGATGGGGCACGGCCGTGAGATTCGCATCGACATCGATGCGGAAGGACGGGTCGAAGTGCGCGACTTCGGGAGAGGAATACCGCTGGGCAAGCTCATGGATTGCGCGGCCAAGATCAACACCGGAGCGAAGTACGACAGTGAAGCATTCAAGAAGTCGGTGGGCTTGAACGGAGTTGGCATCAAGGCCGTGAATGCGCTCAGTGAGTTTTTCGAAATCCAGGCTTGGCGAGAGGGCATGACCAAGGCGATCGAGTTTAGTCGGGGTGAAATTGTGGAGGAGATGAAACGTCCGCGGGCTTCTACCAAGACGAAGCCGGGAACGCGCCTGGCCTTTGAAATTGACCGTGAGATTTTCCCGCCCCAGACCTCCTTCAAGGCGGCCATCGTGGAGCGCATGTGTCGCTACTACGCCTTCCTGAATCCGGGGCTCACCCTGGTGTTCAACAAGCAGAAGTTCAAGTCGAAGCACGGGCTGCTCGATTTGCTCAAGGAAGAGCTCGATGATGAGCCGCTCTACGATCCGGTCAGCTTGTCCGGTCTCGACATCGATGTTGCCTTCGTTCACACCCCCAGCAGTGGGGAAGAGTATTATTCCTTCGTCAATGGGCAGCACACCACCCAAGGCGGAACCCATCTGGGAGCCTTTCGGGAGGCGATCGTGAAAGTGCTGCGGGAGTTCTACAAAAAGCAATATGACCCCGCCGATATCCGCTCTGGTCTGGAGGCTGCCATTTCGGTGCGGGTGGAGGAGCCGGTCTTCGAGAGTCAGACCAAGACGAAGCTGGGCAGCTCGGTGATCGCGCCTGGCGGCGAGACCATTCGGACTTTCATCGGCAACTTCCTCCGGGAGGAACTCGACAACTACCTCCACAAACATCCCAAGATTGCGGAAGCGATCCAGAAGCGCATTCTCGCCGCGGAGCGTGAGCGCAAGGAATTGAAGGGGGTCAAGAAGATGGCCCGCGATCGCGCCCGGCAGGCCAAGCTGCACAACAAGAAACTGCGGGATTGCCGGGCACACTGGAACACCAAGCACAAGAAGCGCGCCAAGACGACGGTCTTCATCACGGAGGGTGACAGCGCCAGCGGTTCGATCACCTCGTGCCGGGACGTCGAGACCCAGGCGGTCTTTTCCCTGCGTGGAAAGCCACTCAATTGCTACGGGCTGAGCCGCAAGGTCGTCTATGAGAACGAGGAATTTGCGCTCCTCCAGGCTGCCTTGGGAATCGAACAGCACATTGAAGATCTCCGCTACAACCGAGTGGTCATTGCGACTGATGCGGACGTGGACGGCATGCACATTCGCCTTCTGCTCCTGACGTTCTTTCTCCAATTCTTCCCCGAACTCATCCGGGAAGGTCACCTCTATATCCTGGAAACTCCGCTCTTCCGGGTGCGCACCAAAAAGCAGACCGTGTATTGCTTTGATGAGGAGGAGAAAGGGCAGGCTCTCGAAAAGTTGGGCAAGAACGCAGAGATCACGCGCTTCAAGGGTCTCGGTGAAATTTCGGCCCACGAGTTCAAGTTCATGATCGGGACGGCGATGCGCTTGGATCCCGTGCTGATGGAAGAGGGGAAGGGACTCAGCGAAATGCTGGCCTTTTATATGGGAAAAAATACCCCCGACCGGCAGGGATTCATCATCAATAATCTCCGCGCGGAGATCGATCGGGCCGAAGCCTGATCCGGGATAAAATGACGCTCTGCTTACCATGGGCGGGGGATGGCGATGGGCGCTCTTGATTCTTCATGAGTGCCATCCCAAGTAGTGCCACCACCCGCAGATTTCCCTCCGACCTCTCCTGTGGAGCGATCGGACGGGCCTCAACCGGGTTGGTGGGAATCGCTGGAACCCCTTACCGGGTCCTGGACCGGTTCTCCTGCCTGCTCATGTGGGCGACCGGCCTTCTGGTCGCGGTCATTGTTCCGCTTTAATCGTAACTTCAATGTTCGTATTTTCGAAATTTAGGATCATCTGAAGAATTAGACTCCTCTCCATGGTTGCAAGGGTTATTGATTAAGGAGTTGTGGAAAGATTGAAATTCGGAGCCAATGCGCTCCGTCCCAAGCAGGAGGAGGGGCGGGAAACTGTCAAAAAACGAGGTTACGCGCTTGCGCCAATGCTTAGGAGTTCCTAACTTTCGCCCCGGCGGTGACGATGAGTGAGGCAAAGGAGCACGGCAGTTTGGGGGCAATGTACTCCGACTATTTTTTGGATTACGCGAGCTACGTAATCATGGAGAGGGCCGTGCCTCACCTCGCGGATGGTCTGAAGCCCGTGCAGCGCCGCATTTTGCATGCGATGCGCCAGATGGAAGACGGCCGCTACAACAAGGTCGCCAACATTGTGGGAGATACCATGAAGTATCATCCGCACGGCAACACCGCGATCGAGGATGCTCTCGTTGGGATCGGGCAAAAGAATTTGCTCATCGATTGCCAGGGGAACTGGGGCAATGTCCTGACCGGAGATCCCGCGGCGGCGGGGCGCTACATCGAGGCCCGGCTCACCAAGTTTGCCTTGGAGGTCGTCTTCAACCCCAAGACCACCCGCTGGAGCGTCAGCTATGATGGGCGCAACAAGGAGCCGGTGACCCTCCCCATGAAATTTCCGTTGGTCCTTGCCCACGGCGCGGAAGGGATTGCAGTGGGCTTGGCCTGCAAGATCCTGCCCCACAATTTCATTGAATTGATCGACGCCTGCATCGAGATCCTGCGCAAAAAAAAGGTGGAGATTTTTCCGGACTTCCCGACCGGAGGAGTGATGGATGCCAGCGAATACAACGATGGACTCCGGGGGGGCAAGATTCGCGTGCGGGCGCGCATTGAGATCGAGAAGCGAAATCTCTTGCGAGTGACGAAGATCCCCTTCGGGACCACCACCACCTCGCTCAAGGATTCGGTGGTGGCGGCGCAGGAGAAGGGGAAGATCAAGATCTCCAAGATCGAGGACAACACCGCGGAGCGTGCGGATGTCCTCGTCTATCTGCCAGCCGGAACCGATCCTGAGAATGCGCGTGATGCCATGTTTGCCTTCACCGACTGCGAAGTGAGCATTTCCCCCAACTCGTGTGTCATCGCGGACGGCAAACCGCAGTTCCTCGGAGTGTCCGAAATACTGAAGCGATCCGCGCTGCAGACCAAGGATCTCCTCAAGCTGGAGCTCGAGATTCGGCTTCAGGAGGTGGAGGAAAAGTGGCACTTCAGCTCCTTGGAGAAGATCTTCATCGAGAAGCGAATTTACCGCGATATCGAGGAGTGCACGACCTGGGATGCGGTCATCGAAGCGATCGACAAGGGACTCAAGCCCTACAAGAAGCTCTTCAAGCGCAAGATCACGCGTGATGACATCACCCGCCTGACCGAAATCAGGATCAAGCGAATATCCAAGTACGATACCTTCCGGGCCGACGAAGAAATCAAAGGGCTGGAGGAGGCGATCAAGGAGACCAACCGGAACCTCAAGAATCTCACCCGTTACGCGGTCAAGTATTACGAGGAGCTCAAGAAGAACTACGGGAAGGGCCGTGAACGGAGAACCGAAATGAGCGCCTTTGATCGGGTTGATCGCGCTCAGGTGGTGGCCGCAACCGAAACTCTCTTTCTCGACGAGAAGGGCGGCTTTGCCGGGTGGGGACTCAAAAGGGAGCGTGCGATTGAAAAATGTTCGCGTCTTGATGATATCATCGCCGTGTCCCAGGACGCCAAGATGCGCGTGCTCAAAGTCTCGGACAAAGCCTTCGTTGGGAAGCGCCCGGTGCATGTGGCCGTCTTTCGCAAGGAGGAAAGCAAGATTTACTCGATGATCTATCGGGATGGACGGGACGGAGCGGTGCTCGCAAAGCGTTTTCGGATTGGTGGGGTGACGCGGGACAAAGTCTACGAGTTGGGCAAGGGGAGTGCAGGAACGCGGGTCTTTTACTTTGCGGTGCACGATGACGAGCAAGAGAGTGCCGAGATCACGGTCTTGCTTCACCTCAAACCCGCCCTGCGACTCCGCAATGTGAGTCGTCTCTTCCAGTTTGGAGAGATCGCGGTCAAAGGCCGGGGTGCGAAAGGAAATATCCTCACCAAGCATGCCGTGGATCGAGTGGTGAAGGCCCCTAAGGACTAGGAATCTCAAGATTGAGGAGCCTGGGCCTTGACTCATGGATCGAGGCCTCTAAGGTGTTCGTATGAACACGGTTACATGGCGAATCCGGAAGTGGTATCTGAGTGTGCGGCTCAACTTGTTGAAGAGGAAGGTGCGCAGCCTGCGTCGGTGTTTCTTCCGGAATCGGCGGCGTCACCGCTTCCAGCAGCTCCAACTACCCTTTCGAGGGTAGAAAAAGCCTGATAGATAGGGAGGTTTTACGATATTCTTCGGTGATTTTTGTGCTGACGCCCGCGAGGTGTTTCGTTAGAACCCTCGCCATCGCCTTCGTCCCTCAATCCCATTGGCAGCGGGCCTCTCGATTCGTTGCTCCTCTTGGCCGCGCCGTCTTAATAGCGGTCGGCTGTCTCGCGTTCATGGATCCGCTCTCCGGAGAGCCTGCCAGCATGGTGCAACGGGAGATCCAGCGTCGCGCCGAGAACACCCAAAAAGCGCAGCAAGCCCTGATCGCCGGGGATAAGGCTTACCGTCTGGCTAATTACGCCCAAGCGGTCCGGGAGTTTAGCACAGCTCATGAACTCCTCCCGGGAGGGTCGCGGACAGGAGAGCTCAAGATGGCAGCCGCCGAACGTCTGGCCCAGGCGGCGGTCGAGCAAGCCCGGCAATTGGCCAACACTGGCGACGTGGAACAGGCCGACGCTCTCCTCGAGTCCGTTCTCGCTCACGACATCGCGCCGAACTACGCGCCGGCGGAACAGATGCGGGAACAGATTCACGATCCTATTCGCTTCAATCCCGCCCTCACTCCCAAGCACGTCCGCAAGATCGAGGAGGTCCGTCGCCTTCTTTATGAAGCGCAAGGCTTCAACGATCTCGCGCAGTTTGATCGCGCCATCACGATGTTCGAGGAGATCCTCCGGATCGACCCTCACAACACGGCTGCCCGGCGGGGAATCGAAGCGGCCACCAACCACAAACGACACTATTTCAGTTCCGCCCGGGACGAAACCCGCGCCTCCATGCTGACCGACGTGATCGCCGCTTGGTCCTCACCGGTGCCCAAACCGATTTTCAATCTCGACACCGATCTCGGAGCTCTTCGCGACGATCCCCTCTTTGGCGGGGCTTCGGCCTCGGAAAAGCTGGCCTCCCTGGTCGTGCCCGTGATCGATATGGACGAGGTCGGATTGGTCGAAGCGATTGATTTTCTTCGGGCTCAGTCCCGGAACCTGGACGCGCTCGAACCCAACCCCGCACGCAAAGGGATCGCCTTTGTGATCGAGCTTGGCACTGGTGATCCAGCGCGCACTCAGAAGATCGAAAGCATTCGCTTCAATCTCAAGCTTCGCAACATTCCTCTGCAACAGATTCTCGAGTACATCAACAATGCGACCGGGACCACTTCACGGGTCGATGATCACGCCGTGGTGATCCGCCCGGCAGGAGCGGTGAGCGACGATCTCATCCTGCGCCAGTTTCTGGTGCCACCCGATTTCCTCAGTCGCGATGCTCTCCCGGAGGGGGGCGGTGACGTTGATCCTTTTGGGGCCGAGGAACCGACCAACCGCAGGTTGGTGAAACGACTCAGTGCGCTGGAGTATCTGAAGCAGAAGGGCGTCTCCTTTCCTCCTGGATCCTCCGCGAGCTTTTCGCCCTCGACCAGCGTGCTTGGGGTCCGCAACACCCAAACAAACATGGCCTTGGTGGAGGCCATCATCGAATCAATCGTGGACGCTGAGCCGGTCATGATCATCGTCGAAGCACGCATCATCCGGAGCAGTCAGAAGCGCTTGGAAGAGCTCGGCTTCGACTGGTTGTTGGGAGCGTCCAAGATCACCAACGAAGTCTACCTCGGTGGCGGAAGCGTCGGGAATGGCACGCAGTTTTCCAGCAGTGCCTTGCTCCGCCCGCTCACCTCGGGGCTGCGGAGCGGAAATCTGGCCACCGAGAGTAATTCGATCGACGCCGCGATCGCGCGCACCCCGCTCGCCAACGCCACATTGCGCGCTCCTGGAAGCGTGACCGCCTTTGGACTGATCAACAACGAGATTGTGGCCACTCTCATGCGCGGAGTGAATCAGAACACCGGAATTGATCTCATGACCAAGAAATCGGTGATCACCCGTTCTGGTCAGACGGCCTCCATCCATTCTGTGAGGGAGTTCATCTATCCCACCGAGTATGAGCCGCCAGAGTTGCCTAACAGTGTTGGGGGCGGCGCCATCGTGGATCCTGTGACCGGGCAGCTTGTTGCCTCCTCACAGTCCACCATTGCGACTCCTGCCACTCCCACCGCTTTCGAAACGACGAATCTTGGGAGCATGATGGAAGTTCTTCCGCAGCTCGGGGAGAAGGGCAATATCATCGAGGTTTCCATCAAGCCTGAGATTCGCCAGTTTGATGGATTCATTGAATATGGCACCCCGATCACGGGAGGAACGAGCTCTACCAACTTCGGGTTGCTGGGCGGCACCACGACCTCAAACTTTGGGATCATCACTCAGAACAGCATCGTGATGCCGGTCATCAGTACCTTGAGGGGAAACACGGTCCTCACCATCGCGGATGGGGAGACGGTGGTGCTCGGCGGATTGATGAGGAGCTCCCGCGTCAAGGTGGAAGATGCCGTGCCGATCCTCAGCAAGATTCCATTCCTGGGTCGTTTCTTCGAATCGCAATCAGAAACATTGATTCGCGATGCTTACATCATTCTGGTGACGGTTCGCCTTCAGGATCCTTCCGGTCAGCCGGTCAATCGCTAGGCGCGCCGAGTTTCTCTGCAAGAACATGCCCAAGAAGGATTCTGATCAACGTAGCTACTCCGTCGATGATATGATGGAGAAGTTGAGGGAAGGGGACCGCGAAAAACGACGGGTCGAGGAGTCCGAAGTCGTGACCCGTCCCGATGGCTCCCAAGTGACGCGGGTCCGCCGTCGCAAGCGCAGAAGCAGTCAGCCAGTCAAGACGCAGCAAATCCGTCAGCGTCGCTACGGAATCATCGCCCTCATCACTGTGGTCGTGCTGCTGGTGGTTGCAGGCGCTTTCGTTCTGATGCTTTTCGCACGCTTCAACAGCAAGGGGTATCGTGAAGAATTCAAGGAGCGATTGGCTACTACCACCGGGGCCAAGACGGGGATGACCGACCTCTCGGTGATTCCCTTCAAGGTGCAGGCCAAGTCGCTGCACTTGGTTTGGCCTTCTGGGAGCATTACCAAAACTCTCAAGTTGAGTGACCTTGGAGGGACCTTGGAGCCAACCAGTTTTCTAGGCTCTCAATTGAAGGGAAGGGAAGTGTCCATCGCCAAGGGAACGATGGTGCTAGGGCCCCCCAGGGGAACCCTTGTCCCGTCCCTCCCGGAGGGAAAATTTCCGGTCTCATTTGATGCCTACCGCTGTTCCTATTTTGAGGTTTTCTATGGTGAGGAGGTTGACAGTCCCGCCCTTCATCTCCGAGGAACGGAACTCACCCTGCGGCCCAAGGAGGAGGGAGGATTGCGCTTCAAGATCAGCGGTGGGTATCTTGCGCTCGGCAATTGGGGTGAGCTGAATATCGAGAATGGACTGGGCGATTTGAACGAGGGACGATTCACTCTGATCTCTCTCTTTACCCGTCAAGGAGAGAAGGGGGAGGCAGTTTTCAAGGGAGTCAAGTCGATCGGGCCCACCGGTCCGGCAGTGTTCGACGTGACCTTCAAAAAGTATTCCTTCGCACAGTTGCTTGGGCCGAAGGGACTGGGAAGATTGTTGGATGGCATCGTGGAAGTTCCTGCCGGATCTCTCAGCGTGGACCCGCGCTTGATCGATTCTGGACAGATGAAGCTTCAGTTCACAGGGAAGGAAGCGAAGGTGGAGGGCTTTCGATTTCTCGGGGGGCTCTCCTCGATCCTGCACGGGAAGGATTACTACTTGCGACCTGACGGGGGGCAGATTGAAGGATTGTTCACGTGGGACCGTGATGGCATGGCCCTCGAGGAATTCAGATTTGAGGCCAAAGACCAACTCATCATCGAGGGGAAGATTTTCCTTTCCCATGAGACCGGGGCCCTGTCCGGCATACTGAAGATTGGCGTGCCCGAGGTCTTCATGATGCGTTCCCAAACCGAGTTGCGCTACAAATCCTTCTCCAAGCCCGACCTTGGCTACTGCTGGATCGAGATTGACCTCGGGGGAACGATCAGTCAGCCCGCGGACTCGTTTATCAATCAGTTGCAGGCCACGCCCCTTCCCAAATTGCCAGCCGCAGAGCAAGATCCGGGGGAGGAGTGATGGTGCCGCACTCAGCGGCTCTTCCCCGTTACGACTACCCTTGAAGGATGGCCTGGCCTCGTGGTCGAATCGCTCGTCCGTTCGAAGGAGGAGCATCAAAGTTGTTCACGCTTGAATGTCAAGTTGTTCACACCTTTCGAGCTTGTCGTGATTCCCGGCTTATCTAGGATTTCGGAGGCAATTCAACTTTTTCTCCGCCTTGCTATGAGTTTCGCTGATCCGTTCAGCTCTCGGTTCGAAGTATTCGGACGGGAGCACAAGCACACCGTCGATGGTATCAACCATCAGGCTTTGGAAAAACTGAAACGACTCTTGGATGTCGGAGAGGGCGGAGACGGTCGGGTCGTCCTACTGCGCGCTCCGCGCGCCGGGTTCGGAAAAACATCGGTGCTCCAGCGACTTGCTGGAGAGTTCAAGGAGAGTCACCAATTCGTTCGGGTGAACTTGGTGAGCGGTCGCACCATTGATGCGGCTCATGTCCTTGAATACGTCCTGCAAGCTCTTTGCGAAGTGCTGCCTGGATCCAGCACCCTCACCAAACTTGATCACCTCGCCCGTCGGATCCTCGCCTTGGGCCTTGAGCCCCTGGTCTCCTCCGGCGAAGTGCCATGCCAGGATCGGGAGGGTGCCTTGCTCGCCCTGCGTGAACAACCCACCGAGACGTTCGACTTCCACCACGACCGTGCCGTGACGGCCCATTGGACAAAGTCCAATTTTGAAATTCTAGGGCCTCGCCTGGCAGCGGAACTTGCCCGCGTCAGTGGAGCCAGCTTGCGTGAAGCCTCCTATTGGGTGGAGTTGCTCTTCCGCTTTGCGACCACCGCTCCAGACAATGTCGAGCGCGCCCGGCTCCTCTTCGAAACAGTCTTCCGCAGCGACCTGCAAAATCAATCGGAATCGGCAGCCGAAGAACGACTGCACGGGCTCTGCTGCCTGTTTGGAACGGTCACTAACCTGGTCCTCATCGTCGATGACACGGAGGGTTTGTCGACCAGTCCTTCGGATGCTCTTGCCCTCGCCTCGTTTCTAACCAATCTCTCTCAGTGCTGTCCCGGCACCCTCGTTCTCCTCAGCGTCAATGATGATATCTGGGAGTCTGCGTTCGTGCCTCTCCTGCCTGGCGGTCTCGCCGATCGCTTGACGGAGTACGATGTCCGCCTGCACCCGCTAAACGACCACGAAGCACGCGCGATGGTGACGGAACGCGCTGGGAATCGAGCTGCGGAGGTCTTTGAGAAGATGGATTGGGGAAGCGGCGATCTCTATGCACGCCGAGTCCTCAAGGCCGCTTCGGAAGCATGGGAACAGCTTGAGCATGATACGAGCTCCCCTCTGGAAGTGGTGGATGAACCGGGGGAAGGCCATGCTACACTGAGTGACGAGGACGAAGACCTCCTCGATGACTTGTCCGATTTGGAAGCGCTCCAGGGAGAGGAGATTGAGGATGACGTGAGGCCGAGTCCCGAGGGCGAACCTTCCACCCTGGTTGAGGATCACACCCATCCGGAGGAGACCTCCAAGGAGTCCGCGGTCATCGATCAGGTGACCGCCGCAGATTCGATCGAGAGCCCGAGTTCAATATCGCAAGGGGCGAAGGAGCCGAAGGTCGAAGTCGAGGTGTTCGCCAAAGCTGAGGATTTGGATGGGTCGACCCTGTCTGCGGGCGGCGAGCTTGAAGCCGCTGGAGCAAAGGCTGGAGAGGAAAGGGAGGACGCCGACGAATCGAGTGGTGAAGTTGCTGCTGAAGAACGGCTCAAGCCTGCGAAACTCCAGTCTGAAGAGGGCGCCCCTTCCAGGGAGTCGCAGGAGGTAGCTCCAATCGCTCCTGATTGGGGGAACGCCGCTCCAGTCTCCCGGGATTCGGAGGGGCCCGATCTTGGGGCCGAGGCCCTGAGCGAAACGGAAGGGTCGGGGAGCGACCGTTCCACCCCGGCCGCCAGTCCGTTCTCGCCCGGGACTCCCGCGCCGGGCACCATTCCTTCGCCGGAGGAAAATTCGACCGTGGCCAGTGGTGAAGGAGCCTCGACTCCGGGTGGAGCGCCTGAAGCGGCACCGACCGAAGCGAATCCTTTCCGCGCGGCCAACAACGGAGTTCTCAAGTCCCTCTTTGCAAGGGAAGACCGTGCTTCCGATCCTGAGAGCAAGGAGCCGATCGCAAGTCGAGGGGAGGGGAACCCCTTCCTTGCCGAGAAGCCTGCGCACGCAAGTGCGGAAGGCGACAAGCTGCCAACCGGGAACGGAAGCCCGAAGGTTGAAGCGCCGGGCGAAGAGCATCCTTTCGTCGCAACAGGAACTCCTCGTCCCGGAGATGAGAATCCTTTTACGGGGACCTTTTCTGAGCGCCTCGCTTCATTCTCGGATGAGAAAGGGGAGGGGAGCTCAATCGAAGAGCCGTCTTCCGAAATCACTCCGAACGCGATCGAGTCCCAGCCTGCAGCCGACCTTCCGAAGGATCCGCCTTTGAGTCTTTCTTCGGAGAGGGCCGCCTTTGCGCCGTCGCTTGAGTCCAGTTTCCCGCCATCCTCTTTGAAAGTGGATGCCAAGGAGTTCGCTTCGCCACCGCCCTTGGATTTGAATCCAAGCACTCCTCCCGCCCTTGATCCCGAGTTGCTCTGCCATGTTTCGGAAGATCTCTCCGCTCCGCTCCAGGGCGATCATTCCTCTCCGCCGTTCGGTTCGGCGACTGGGAATGACTCGCCCCCGAATCCTCTCGAAGCCTCCGAAGACGAGGAATTTGCCGAGCCTGCTTCTCCGTTCTCCTCGCCCAGCAGGGGTGCGGCGGGCATCGAGAAAATCTTGGGAGAGGGCTCTTCCCTCTTTGCTCCCCTTCATCCGGCAGGAGAAGATCCACTTGATCCCGGACCACTAAAGCCGCTCCTCGAGAGTGAGAGTGTAGAAGAGTCTAGAACCGAGTCGGCACCTTCCACCTTCACGGCGGGCGCCCCACCGGCGGCCCCTCTCACAGAAGCGGACACGCCTTTCGCAGCGGGGAGCCCTCCGCCACCGACCGAAGTGTCCAGCTCTGAGCCACCTCCGTTGAATCCGATCGCCAGCCACCCTGACGAGAGTCCATTTAAGCCCGGCTTCAGTTCGGCGTTCACCCCGCTCGGACCGCCCCCGGCGACGGAAGGAACCGAGTCCACGGCGGCACTCGGCGAAAACGCCTTCACCGCAATCAATTCGCAGACCGCACCCTCCGCCTCTCCCGAGGTATTCGGTCCGCCGGTTGGAGTGCATCCTCCCGATTCCACTTTGATGCCAGGAGAGAAAAAGAGTGCCGCGAGTTCTGCGGACCCTCCCGAACCCGCAGTCTCCTCCAATGGAGCAGATGAGCCGTTCATCACCAAGGAGAACGAACCTACCGCACCGCAAGCTCCCGAAGTTCCTGCTCCTGCCACTTCTTGGACTGATCCCGTCGATACTCCCTTCAAGCCTGTCGCGCTCGCGCCGAACGATGACCCTGCGTCTTCGCCATTTGCAAAAGGAGAGCCCGTTGCCCTGACTCAGCGCACCGAATTACCTCCCCGTATGGAGATCGAGGCACCTGGTTCTGATTCACCGCTCGACGGTTTAGGTTCACCCTTTGTGGCGGGCCCTCCGCCCTCCCTCCAAGGTATTCCGGTCTCTCCACCTGCTGCTCCCGCGGACGGAGGAAAGACAACTTTTGAAGCGGGAGAGAGCTCTCCATTTGCCTCCGTCGGCGGCCCGCCAACGGAGCGTCCCGTGAGCTTGGCCAGAATTGATCCTGCTCCGCCAGAACCCGCGATCCCCCCTCCGATTTCGGTCATTAGTGGAGGTGACTCCGCTAACCAGGACAAGGTCGATGAGCTCCTCCGCCAGTTCAAAGAGCGCTATGGCCGCAAGTAACGCCAGAGGAACAAAATAATCTTGCCCCCACAGGCCCTCCCCCTCATCTTCCGGTCTCGTTTTCAAAACCGATCCTGCGTAGCTCAGCGGTAGAGCGGGTGGCTGTTAACCACTAGGTCGTAAGTTCGAATCTTACCGCAGGAGCCACTCTAAATGCCTCAACCTTAATGAGTTGGGGTTTTTTGCTTTTCGGGCTGAACGCCTATGATCACATGCAGTGATCACATTAATGGTCGCTCAAGCCGACCGGTTCATGCATTCAGCCCTGCTCTGGACGTCCTTCCCGACGACAGCCATGGGGATCGCCCCCGCAGCCCCCGCACACCCCACCGGTGGGGGTGGCACTTTTTGCACGCGCTCGTGTATGTATGTATCACCCCGTATGAAAATTCTTGGGTGGGGTAGGGATCAGGGCTTCTCGCTGATCAGCTTCACTGGCCTACCCCCAAACGTCTCACCCCAACCCTTCGCTTCGGGTTTGCGGTAGATGGTGGGGGGTGCTAAAAAAAAGACCAATAATGGTCCTTTCGCTTTAGGAGCATCCCCAAGAAATGTCACAGCGGTCAGGCTGCTGCATTTATAGAAGGCACTCTTCCCGATACTGGTAACTCCATCAGGGATCGTGATGCTCGTCAGGCGTCTGCAACCA
>JAPKFB010000070.1 GCA_028821775.1 Roseibacillus sp. | reverse complement strand
TCGCATCGCTATCCCTCGGTTTCCGCTTCGGCCATCGCGGGGGAGTTTTCGGGGAAGCTGAATGACGAGGGCGAACTCCTCATCTTGCTGGCGACTGATGAGTCCGTGATCCGCAGCTTCACCTATCAAAACCTCCCGCCCTGGCCTGCGGCTGCGCATGGCCAAGGTCCCTCCCTGGTCCTGATCAATCCTGCCGCCAATCCTGACCACGGAAATCCTCTCAACTGGCGAGCCAGCGTGTCTGCCGGTGGCAATCCCGATGCCTCCGACGCCACCACCTTCCTCGGTGTCGCTACTGCCGACAGCGACTCCAATGGCATCCCCGACCTGATCGACTATCTTCTGGGCAACCAGTTTCTCCCTGACCTGGAACACCCGGGGGGTGGCATGCAAGCGATCGAAGTGGGAGGTCTCACCGACGACTATTTCACCTTCTCGTTCCGCCGCAGCCTGGCTGCCGATGATGTCTTGGAATCGGTGGAGGTTTCCGCCGACCTGGAGACCTGGAATTCCGGGCCGGGTTTCGCGGAATTTCACTCCATCGTGAACCGAGGGGATGGCACTGCGACCGTGACTTGGCGTTCCAACCTGCCCATTCATCAATCCACGGCTCTCTACTTCCGTCTCCGAGCGGATCTTCGCTAGCCTGCGGATACCACCGCTCGATCTCCCCGGAAATTTCATCGGGGTTGCCCGCTCACCGGCCCGCGCCCTCGAGCCGATATCGACTACCGGGTGGAGCAATTGAGTGATCTTGAAGAGTGGACTCCCCTCGGAGTGGATCAGGGCCCGTCCGGTCCCAACGGCAACGCTTCGATTCCCTTTGTCCAATCTCGTGGCAGGTTTCTCCGCCTCTCCGTGAGCCTGCCTGGTTCCTGAGCGATGGCTGGCACAGCTCGTTGCGAGCAGGGTTGTGGTGCGAATTAGTTCAGCACTCCGAAGGTTAGGAATCTGGTGGGCCGGGGAGGCTAAATGCGAACAAATCGCTGCAATTTGGAAGCTTACAAATAAAAGCAACCCTTTTGTGGGATGCTTGCTTGTCAGGAGGGGAGAAGAATTTTATGAATTTCCCATTCTCCCGTGGAAAGAAAACCCATTTCTGTAATCCGCTCAATCTACCCACTGTGCACCCGGAACCGACCAACGTCGGCTCTCCTTTTGCGCGCACCGTCGGGTGGTGGCTGTCCGCCTTGGAGCGACTTTCTCAGGAATGGGCCCCTTCCCCTCCCTACTCACAATAACCGATAGGTCCAATCCATCCCGCAAGCTCAATGAATGTCCATCCACATCCCGCCCGCTTCCTCGCCTCGCTCGCCTTGGCGCTGCTCGCGTTGACAGTCCCCGCTCTCGCCCAATCTAGCTCGCTAGGTTCCGGGGAGATCGCGCTCTACACTGAAGCCGGTGGCGGAGATGCCATCGTGCAGAACGGCAATCTCACCACCAACGTGCTGACCCACGACTTCGACGCCAGTGTGCGGGAAGATGTCGGCAGCTTTTCCCGGGTAGGCGCGGACATTACCCTCAATCGCGCCGGGCACTACCTCGCGCTCTACAACTCCCAATTCGACCGACTCCCCGGCGGCTCGAATCGTTCTGAGATTCAAAGCTACCTCACCCTGAACGGGGTTGAGCAAGCGAGCGGATGGTCGCAAGGCTACATCCGCAGGTCGAGTGGCCATGACGAAACGATTACCGCTGGCGCCGCAGTCTTTGAGGCTTCTGCCACTGATGTTCTTCAGCTCCGGTCCTTTCGGACCGACAACAACGGCGGCGGAGTGCAACGGATCGCTTCCGCCACTGGTCTTCAACTCTTGAAGCTCGATGACGACACAATGAGCTACGCTCGCCTGAGCCTCGCTGCAAATACCGGTGGGCCGGTCAACGCCACGTTCGTAAAGGTTCCTTACGACACCGACGACGAACTCGATGCGGCGTTCCTGCACGGTGCGGCAGGGGACCTGACCTTGGTTGACGGCGGGAAATACCTGGTGATCGCAAATACCTACGCGCAGGAAACGGTTGAGCGTTCCTCGCTCGTGCAGCGATTGACGCTGGATACTGTGGAAGTGGCGGGATCAAAAACCACCGTCTACCTTCGGGGAAACCAGCAAAACAGCAACCAAGGCGCAGCTTCCATCGCCATGATCATCGACGCGAACGCCGGTCAGGTCCTGAGCGTGGAGGGATCCCTCGACCAGAATCGTAACCCATGCAACTACATCGGTGGTCGGTGTGCCCTGACCGTGGTCAAACTTTCGGATGCCGCCGACTACGTTAGGTTGAGCCACACCGTCGACCAAGATAGCAATACCCCGGCCGAGACCCCCCTCATTTTTGCCAACAATGACCAAGTCGATGCCGCCTTTGCTCACGTGGCCTCGGCCAGCGCGGTGACCGTCCTGCAAGATGGCGATTACCTCTTCCTGAGCTCCCTCTACGACAACAACGATCAAGTTCAGCGGGCATTTTTCCATCAGGGATGGTCCGTCAATGGCTCCGGCAAGGAAGTGATCGGCCGGAGTGGACGCTACGTCAGGAATACCGGTGGAGTGGATCAGTTTGGCAATTCCTCCGGCTTTCTCGCTTCTGGCATGGTGGCCAACGACACCGTCGAAATGGTTTCAAGCGCCTTGGCCCAATCCGGGGTCAATAATGCCAACCAGGTGTTTTTGCAGGGAGTCCGCCTGAGCTCCCTCTTTGCCTTCAGCAACTTCGGGGTCGATCTCTCCTCCACCGCAGTTGCCGTCAGCGAGGCAGGTCCCACCACCGCGACCTACGACATGAATCTGCGCGCAGACCCCTCCGCGGGCACGGTGGAGGTCACCGTCACCGCGGATGCAGACACCGAAGTCAGCACCGACGGAGTCGCCTTCGGTTCGACTGCGGCCTTTTCCTTTGCCGGCACCACTTCGCAGACCGTTCACGTCCGCGCCATTGACGATGCCACCCTCGAAGGAGCGGAGATCGCGACCCTCACGCACGCCGTGACGGCTTCCGGAGATCTGGTCAATTACCCGCTCTCGACGGTTATCAGCGACGTCATGGTCACGGTGGCAGACGACGACTTCCTTCCGGTCGATGCCGTTGATGATGTCAGTGAAATCGGAGTTTCTGCCAACGAGGACACCGCCCTGACCGTGGTTTCCGACGGTGGTGGTGGCACCACTCCTTCTCTCTTCGCCAACGACACGGATGGCTTCGATAACATATTGAGCTCCTTTGATGCCACCAGCACCAATGGAGCCGCTGTCTCGGTAGCTGGGGACGGGACCTTCAGTTGGGATCCCACTGGAGCCGGCCCTCTCCAAGCTCTCGCGGCCGGTGATCAGATCGCCGATACCTTCACCTACACCCTGGAAGATGCCGGCGGAAGTTCTGACCCCGCCACCGTGACCATCACGGTGGACGGCCTCAACGACTTGCCTGTCCTGGCAGGAGAATCCCTGGACAGTAGCAATGGCGCCGGCGCCGCCTCAAGCCTGCTCGGCAACGACAGCGATGTCGACGCCACCGACGTTCTGACGGTCACCAACCTTGTCGATGACGTTTCGGCGGCCGGTGGTGCCGTCCCGGCGGTGTTCGCCTCCGACCAGGGAGCCACCGTCTCCATTTCGTCTGACGGTTCCTTCACCTACGATCCCGGCACCTCGAATGCCATTCTCGCCCTGGCGGCCGGGGCACTGATCATCGAAACCTTTACCTACGATGTCACCGATGGTCTCGCGACGGTCCAGACCACCGTCACCGTCACCAACACCGGTGTGGGCGCGGCAACCAATGACTACGCCACCACCAACGCGGGCACGACCGTCAATCTAAACGCCCTTGCCAACGACTCGGTTCGGGACCCAGGCGTCCTCGGGACGCCCACCTTGGGTGCGGTGCTCGAGTTCCTCGCCGATGGCGTCGGCAACTCCGACACGGCGTGGCTCAACACCGGTTCGGCCACTCTCGCCTCGATCCCGGATCCCCTCGGCCAGCCGATCGACGCGACGCTCAATCTCGCCCCCACCAACCCGCCTCCGGGGATTTCGGCCACCTACAACTTCGCGGGATTCGAAGGGATCGTGCATGACGGTGTCGACGTTGTTGCTTACGGAGACTCCGATAATGTCAACGCGAGCGTCGAATTTGTCTTCCGGCCTTCGGATCAGCTGGGCAATGAAGTCCTCTGGGAAGTCGGCGGAACGACCGACGGAGCCTCGGTGGTCCTTGTTGGCGACAAAGTGGTGTGGACCTGCATCGATAACGCGGCCCTGATTGCGCAGGCCGTCGGCCAACTGCCGCCCGGAGCGGTGGCAGGAGGTGAGTTCGTCCATATCGTGTGCACCATCAACCTCACCAGTGGTGCCGACGTGGCTGAAATCTATGTCAACGGCCAACTCGCGGACACGGGCGCTGGAATCAATGTCAATACCGGAGCGGTCGGCAACCTTGCTGACTGGTGCGGGACAGACGCCGGCGGCATCGGTCGGCGTGCGACGGATGTCGGCGGCGACGCGGGCAACCTCGGAAATTTCGGGACCACCGACCTCGGTGTCACCACCGACCTCGCGGGCGAAGTTTCCCTGCTTAGGACCTACAATAGCATCCTGACCCCGGCTGAAGTTGACGCCAATGCCTCCGCAGTCTTGGGAACCCTCAAGGCGGCGGTTGTCGCTGACATCACGGACTTGGCCGGAGCCGGTGTCCCCGTCGTGGGAGTGCCAGTGCTTCTTTCCTCGGGTGCCACCGTGACCCTCGAGGCCGATGGAACCTTCACCTATGATCCGAACGGCGCCTTTGCCACTCTTGGAGTGGGGCTCACTGCTCGCGACTCCTTCACCTACAGTGTGAACCCGACCATCACCGTGAATGTGGATGTGGCCGGGACCAATGCCAGCCCGCAGATTACGATCGCCGCCGATCAAGCCGACATCGACGAAGGCAGCGCCGGCAGCTTCACCGTCAGCGCTTCCATCGCAGTATCCGGCCCGGTGACCGTGAATCTCAGCTACAGCGGAGCGGCCAACAATCCGGCTGACTACACGGGCGGGACCGCCACGGTGGTGATTCCTGATGCCGGCACGAGCGCCGTGCTGAATCTGAATGCTCTTGCGGATAGCCTCTTCGAAGGCGGCGGGAGCGAAAGTCTCATCGTCACGATCGACAGCGTGGTGGGAACCGCGGTCGTAGGTGCCACTCCGGCGGCGGAGACCCTGATCAACGATCTTGATACCGCGCCCACCATCAGCATCGCAGCCGACGCGGCCAGCTTTGCGGAAGGCAGCAATGCCGAGTTTACGGTCTCTGCGGACAAAGCCTCGTCGGGCAACAACACCGTCAATCTCAGCTACAGCGGCACCACTACCGAGGGCGGAGACTTCTTTGGCCACACTTCCCTGACCATTCCCGGTGGCTCCGCCGCCGAGAGTCTGGACCTCCTCCTCCTGGACGATGCCGTGGTGGAGGGTGGGGAAGTTCTCACCGTCACCATCGACAGCGTGAGTGTTGGAGCGATCGGAACCGCCAGTGACAGCACCAATGTCACGGACGGCGCAGGCGTCGTGGTCTTCATTGCCGACTTCGAAGGGATCAACCCGGTCAATACGCCGGGGGGCACCTTGCTCAACGCGGACGCCCCTGCTGCCGCCAACCTCGGCACTGCGATCGGCTCATGGGCCAACGTGTTCACCGCCGCCGCCGGGGGGGATGCTCCTGGCGTGATCACGGAAGGCGGCGCCGACGTGAAGGGGGACGGCGTCGATCACTCCTTGCGTTTGGATCGCCCGGGTTCGGGCGATGGCTATGTCCGTGCGCAGTTCGACGGAGCCATCGATCTTCGAGGAGCCAACACCGGAGTGGTCACCTTTGACCTCGGCACTCGGCGGACGCAGGGCAACTCGGACGCCAAGAGCACCACCATTCTCGGCCTCGACGATGTGGGCAACAAGGCGTTTGAACTCTTCGTCGATGCCAACAACAACGGAGCCACGCACGAGCAGCTCTTCCACGTGGATAGCGGTGGCGTTAGGACGGCCCTCGGAAACGTCGAGGACTTCAACAACAGCGGTGGCTATAACGAGGACCGCATGACGAACGTGCGCATCGCGCTCACCAGCACGGGCTACTCGGTGCAGATCGACCGCTTCCCGCTTGGTCCGGTCGTCACGCCTGACACCGTGACCGGCGAGCTCGCATACGCCGGAAATGCCTCCGTCGTGACCCAAATCGTGTTCCACGTTTCGGGGGACCCCAACACCGGCATCAACGGCGGCATCTACATCGATGACGTCAAGGCCACCGGGGCCGCGCTGACCTCCCAGGAGGCCTGGCGGGTCGCCTTCTTCGGAAGCGCGGACAACTCTGGAGCGGGGGCGGACAACAACGACGCCAATGGGAACGGTCTGTCCAACATCCTCGACTTCCTCTACGGCTTCAATCCTACCGGCGTCAGCAGCTCCGGGAATGCGCTTGAAGTGAGCAATCCCGGCCCCGCTGGGGTCATTACCCAACACGGGGGGATCACCTTCTGGGCCGATCCGGTCACCGGGGAGGTGTTTATGCGCTACCCCCGCCGGACTGATCATGTGGCGGCCGGGCTCGATATCACGGACCAGTTCAGTCGCGACCTGGTCACCTTCGAGAACTCCGTCGAAGCGCCGGTGGTGATCGGAACCGGGGTCGGAGACGACGGAATCGAGGTGGAGGCGGTGCAGATCAAGCTTCCTCTGGTTCTCCCGGTCAGCGGTGGAAAAGCTCGTTTCGGACGCAACACAGTTCAGATCAATCCTTGACACATAAGGAGTTACCCTTCCAAATTCATATATCGTATCTTAAATGAGAGCTATTTTTGCCTGCCTAATTATGGGAACCGCTGGATCGGCCTCCGGAGGTGTCATTTGGTTTCAGAATCGTGAGATTCCAATCGCGACCACCTTTGATGGAGTTGCGGTGAACTTGGAGAATGGGGCCAATTCCACCGACCGCGCGGGACTACCGGGCGGCGATGCCAACTTCGTGTTGGCTGGCATTGGAATCACCAACGACGCCGACCAGACCGCCGCGGGGGCGAGTTGGCAGCCGGTGCGGGTGGGCAATGTCAATACGGATGCGGTGCGAAACCTCCCCCTGGGCCAAGCGGTCGGTATCGGTGCGATCGATGCCGAGGGCGCGACCTTGTCCTACGCCGCCGGCTTTGGTGGTTCGGGTGACCTCAACTCGCATTTTCCGGAGTTCACCGCCGGTTTGCCCGGCTACATCGGCTTCTCCCTGGTCTTGAACAATAGCAATTTGGTTTACGGCTGGATGCGAGTCACGCTCCGTGACGACAACACCGCTGGGGGCTTCATCCATGAGTGGGCCTTCGAGGACGACGGGGGACCGATTGTTGTCGGGGTCATCCCAGAGCCCGGTTCCTCAGTCCTTGCCCTGCTCGCTCTCGGCGGGTTGTTCCTGCGACGGAAGCGATAGCGATCGCACCGCGTCGCACAACGTAGATTCTCCGGGTCAGCCAGTTGGCTGACCCGTTTGCGTCCCTCTTCCTGCCCGGAGTGGCATGTGGCCGAGTTACCCGAACTGCGCCAGAGGGATCGTTAGTCTGGGCGTGCGTTGGACCTTTGCGCCCTGTGTTTCAGTTGCGCGGGACGCACGATGGGGCAGAACCTACGAGTCCTTTGGCGAGTCTCCCAGCTTTTGGGGGTTGAGATGACCGCAGCCGCAGGGCGCGGCCTGCAGGGCGATGACCTGGGCCAACCGGGAGCAATGCTTGCCTGTGCCAAACACTTTGTTGGCGATGGTGGGGCGACCTGGGGGAGCGGAGAGTTTGGTTTCATAACGGAGAGTTTGGTTTCATTGATCGCGGCGACACAATTATCGATGAAACGCCCGCACCCGGCGGACAACGCCTTCGGAGCCCTCATCGGAAATGACAGAGAGGTCGACATACTGCACGGGAGGTTGCCCCTCCCGGATGGATTCCTTTGATTCGGTAACCATAGTCCGCTGTTCCCAGCGTGATGGCCGGAACCAGGACTGCGGCCCCGGTCCGCAGGGTGAGGGGATCCCCATGACCATACTTCAAGAGTTCATAGGCCACGGAAGCGAGGCTTTGGGTGGCGTCGGAGACCTCGGTGGTGCCGTGGAATTGATCGGCAGTCGGCGGGAAGGAATCGTGCTTCACCGTGTAGCTCTGATTCTGCCGCGCATTGAACTTACTTCCTGTGCGCCGCCTTGCGGCCAACGGAAGCTCATCCTGACGCTGTTCGAACCAGAGGGAAGATCAGCCTCCTTTCGCGCGCCTTTTGATCCATTCACGGAGATGAGTTGCACGTCCTTGATGCGGTCCTGGTATGTTCCGCCCGGCACGGCGTTGATGGACGCTCTCCCGTCTCCGGTAGGCGGTCTTGAGGTCGATCCGCAGCTTGTCAAATCCGGCCAGGAGCGTTGCAGCGGCAGGCGCCACTAACTAGTTTCGGCAGCAAATTCGTTTCTCACGTTCTCATCTTGGATCCTGGTGGTTGTTTCTTCCTCCATGGGAAGTGACTTCAAGCTTGGAGCTCGGAAAAGGGGTAATATCGGTCCTGGAGAAGAGGAAGATGGTGAGAAAGTTCTCCGCTTCGATCCCGGAAGAAAGAGCAAAGCAGATCAGAGTCTCCCGGGAACAGCTTGAGAGCATCTCTGAGGATGCTGCGACCCGTCCGGGGTCGGGGACTTGGGAGAAGGATGCTCGATCAGGCGAAGGCCCCCTTGATGACCTTTCCGCGGTTGCCGACAAAGAAGGGGCGGCCGCCTGCGGCGTGAACCCGCTCTTGGAGGGGAAGACCGAGGGCGTGAGCGATGGTGGAGTGAAGATCCTTCGGTCCGTAGCGTTCGGTCTCGATGTTGCTGGCTCGCTCGTCGGTTTTTCCGATGACTTGACCACCCCTGATCCCGCCACCGGCGAGCATGATGGAAAAGGCTTTCGGGAAGTGATCACGACCGCCGCGTCCGTTGACCTTCGGAGTGCGCCCAAATTCGGTGGTCACCACCACGAGGGTTTCCTGGAGGAGCCCGCGCGATTCCAGGTCCTGGAGGAGGGCCGCAATGGGGCCGTCCATCTGATTGGTCCTGGCGTTGCCGACGTTGAGACTTCCGTGCATCCCGTCCCATCCCCCGAGTTGAACTTCGGCGTAACGGACGTCGTTCTCGATGAGGCGGCGGGCGAGGAGGAGACCGCGACCGAAGCGCGAATTGCCATAGAGCCCCTTGATGTTGGCGGGCTCCTTGTTGATGTCGAAGAGTTCGGTGGTCTTGCTGTCGAAGAGTTTGACGGTCTCGTCGTAGAAGTCCGCATAGGAGCTTACGTCGTCGTGCGGAAAGCCCTCTTCAAAGGCCTTGCTGAAGGTCTCGGCATATCTCATGCGCCGTTCGAAGCGGGACTTGTCGATCTTGGGGACGAGGTCCTTGATTCCCTTGCTGGGGTCGCCGATCGGAAGGGGACTGTGGTCGGGTCGGAAGAATCCGGGACCGGGATTGCCGGCTCCGATCACCACGCTGTCGGGGACTAGCTTGGCGCGTCGGCCGAGGAAGTGTTGCGCCCAGGAGCCCATTTGGGGATGAGTGATTCCAGGCCGGCGGGCATAGCCGGTGTGCATGAGGTAGTTTCCGCCTGAATGGTCCCCGGTTTTGGTGCTCATGCTCCGCACCACCGCAAACTTGTCGGCCTGCGCCGCCATCTTGGGGAGAAGGCTGGAGATCTGCACGCCATCGGCATTGGTGGAAAGGGGAGTGGTGTTTCCCTTCACATCGCTGGCGGTCTTCGGGTCGAAGGTGTCGACGTGAGGCATGCCGCCAGCCATGTAGAGGAAGATGACATTCTTGGCGGTGGCGGTGGAGGACGGTTTGAGGGCCTCGGCACCGCTGGCGAGATGGGGGAGGATAGTCACGCCAAGCGACGCGGCTGCAGTGCGAGAGAGGAACTCGCGGCGATCCAGTTCAGTGAGATTACGGACAGTGTCTTTCATGGCGTTAGGAGAGGATACTAGATTATTTGACGAAGAGAAACTCAGGAGTGTTGAGGAGAGCCCAGATGAGGTCGGCGAAGACCCCTGAGCCCCCGGCTCGAAGCTCGCTATCCAAAAGATGTTGTTCGTTGGGGAGAGCGCGGCGGCTCAGGATGCTCATGAATACCACGTCGGCTTTCTCGAAATTCGAGCGCAGGTTCTTCATATCGAGGAAGATCTGGGAGCCGGGTTGCGTGAGCATCTCGGTGGCGTATCCGTTCATGAGTTCCATCACTTGGGGGACAGAGCCATCGAGGGAGCTTGCGCCAATCACAAAGGTGCGCTGCGACTGGCCGAACTTGCTCAGGAAGTGAGCCGGGTCGGCCGGTTGCGGGAGTTCGGAGGCCCGCGCGAGGAGGATCTTCCTCTTCTTGGCATTGTTCATGAAGTCCATCACCATCTGTTCGTCGCTCGGCCCATCCGGCTTCTTGCTCAAGGCGGTCTGTCCAAACGGCTTTTCCCGTTTGCCAGGCTTGGCGTTCAGGATGGAAACCCCTGCACTGTTGACGAGGGTCTTCTCCGGTTTGAACTGGTTGTATTCATCGATGCGCGCGATCAGGGACTCCATCGAGCTGTCCTTCGGATTGACGACATTGATGAGGCGGTTGTAGGACTCGCCGGACTCGAGACGAAACTGCATGGGATCCTCCAGCATGAGAGTCATGAGCGAATCCCAGACCTGCTCGGCGGTCATGCGGCGCAAGATGGGTCCGGTGAAGAAATAGGGGTCGGTGACGGCAACTTTCTTCCGGGTCGCGAGGCGGTTGTAGGCCTTGGTATTGACGATGGCCCATGAGAAGGCCTTCAAGTCGAAGTCGAGGGTGAGCATCTCTTCGGTGAGGACCTTGAGAAGCTCGGGAGTAAAGGACTTTTTGGGTTCGATGTCGTGGAGGGGTTCGACCGCTCCGCGGCCCATGTAGTGAGCCCACATCCGGTTGGCAATGTTCATCGCAAAGCGCTTGTTCTTTCGGGAGGTCATCCAGACCGCCAGTCGTTCCCGGGGGTTGAGGGCCGCGGCAACCTGGTTGGACTCCTCACCGAACAGGACTTGCGGTTGGACGACTTCTCTTGGGAAGGCGTCGTCGTATTCGTAGTTGTCCGGGAGGCGCATCTTGCGGTCCGCGACAGAATGGACGGAGAGTTCGTTGGCTCTGGCCATATCGCGCAGCGCCTGCTCGTAGCGTCCCGAGAGATTCTTGATCTTCTCCTGCTGTTCCTTGTTCTTCGGATCGAGCTTGTGCTTCTTGGCGAGATACGCCTCAAGGGCCTTCCGGTTGGGAGGGCCGGACATCATCATCTTGTCGCTCTTCTTTTTCTTCGGGAGCGAACCCTTGGTCTCCAAATCCGCGAGAAAGGCGGAGAGCTCATAGTATTCGTACTGGGTTCGAAGATTGAAGGGATGATCGTGGCACTGCGCGCAGGTGATGTCGGTTCCGAGGAAGATCTTTCCCATGAAGGCGACGTGATCGAGTTTCATGCCATTGTCCCGCAGGTGGTAGCCCACTGCAGGATTGTCCCAGAGTCGTCCTTCGGCGGTGACCATTTCCCGCACCATCTCGTCGTAGGGACGGTTGGCGTGAATCTGTTCCTTGATCCAATAGATGAAGGCGTCGTTGCGCAGGATGGTGCCGGGGAACTTCGATTGGACGCGCAGCAGTTCGGCGTAGCGGTTGTAGTTGTGGCTGGTGTAGTCCGCTGACTTGAGAAGCTTCATGACAAGCTCCTGCCTCTTGTTCTTATCCCTCGAGTCGAGAAAGCCCTTGGCCTCGCTGTAGTTTGGAATGCGGCCAGCCAGATCGAGGAAGATCCGGCGGAGGTACATGTGATCGTTGAGACTGGTGTTGTAGCTGATCTTCTGTTTTTCCAAGCCCGCATCGACGGCCGCATCGATGCGCTTTACCGCGAGGGCGACCAACTCCGCCTTGGCGGTGAACTCGCGGCTCCTGGCAAATTCCTGATCCGCTTTGGAGAGATTCTTCAAGGGGACCTTGGCGAGTTTCCCGTCGGGGAGGCGGATCTGAACCATGGAGCCCTCCACCCCGACGAATTTCCCTTCGATTGGTCGTCCGGTGGCGTCGACCCACGTGCGGGCTGTTGCCGGGGTGACCGAGGAGACGGCGAGCAGACCAAGAAGGGAGAGAAGTCGGGCGGTCATGAGAACGAGAGAGAGGTTTTGAGTTTCAAAGATGTGGATACGGATACGGTTGGGAGTGCCCATTTCTTTTGAGACCTGTTGAGAATGCCGGGGCTGGAACGAGGAATGGTTGGGAGGGCTTGGAGGGAACTGAAATTTGGCACAAGATTGAGCCCATTTCGGGGGAAAGAGTGCAGGAAAGAGACCCCCAAGGTCAAGCTGGAAGCCTCTAGGCCTTGGCCCTCGGAGGCGCCGGGGACGGGGGCGCGTGGGGTGGCCATTTGGGCTCAAATCGAGGTCATAAGACCTGCCCGATCTCGAAACCGGTCAAAGGTGCTCCGGCCAGGGACTCAGAGAACTACCCTCAAACGGTTACCTCGGGAGGGAGGATCCGTGGCCGAAGACAGGCAATTCTTGCCGAGAGGCCTCTCCCAACCGCGGGTCTTTTCTTGAGCGTGAAGCAAGCATTGAGAATGCGCCGCGTTGATCTGTAGTTGGGATCAGGAGTGAATCTGAATCGGAGGAGGAGAATCTCGAAGCCTCACCTATGAGTGGGGGATGAGAGCAGAGAGCCGGCTCGTGGAAGCGGAGATAGAAGGTCCAGTCGTGGCCAGCGGGTTGGGGAGAGGGCTCGGGGGGGACGGCGCGGGCGGCCTTTGGACGAGGGGACGGAAGCGGTTTTCGCGGGGGATCCGGGGCCCGGCCGATCACGCGCTACCGGTTGGGAGCGGAACGGTGGCGCGCACACAACGGATTCCAATCGAACAGCGAGCAGAAGCTGCGACGATTGCATGGATGCGGCACCAGACCGCCGCCTACGACAAGATGGTGATTCCGCGGGAGAAGGGAAAGCGACGTGAAGTGCGACGGATGTTGGCGAAGAAGTCGAAGCAGTTGTTGGACCGGTATCGACGGGCCGGGGAAGTGAGGGTTGGAGAGTGCCCGCCGGGCAGGGCGCCGGGGGTGGCGTGATCACTCCCGCATCTTGGCCCGAAACTTGAGCGTTCGCTCATCCTTGGATGGGGGCGCAGCCCCATTCCCGGGGTTGTCCCTGAGCGAGCGAGAGACTTCTCGTGCTCACCGGGGAAACCGGCCGGGAGCGGGTGACTACGTTCCGCTATGGACCTGCAATTCGCGGAATTGGGTTGATTTCAAGGGAAACACACCCATTTTCAGCGCACCCTTATGCTCTTACATAGACTGGTTCTCATTGTTCTCGTCGCTCAACTCAGCGCCACCACCGGGCGAGCGGAAGAAGCGTACTACTGTTCGCACTGCAAGCGGCTCGCGATGCAATGGCTGGCCGCGGAAGCACCCGGCGACAAAGCCCCGAATCGCAAGTATGCGCCCGACCGGCATGTCGATGTCTTGCATCTCAAGTTGGATGTCACGCCCGACTTTGCAAACCGCAGCGTGAGCGGGACGGCCACCATGCAGTTTCAACCCATCGCGGAACCCCTTCGTCAACTTAAGCTCAATGCAGTCGGTCTTGAGATCGAATCGGTGGAGTCCAAGCATGCGATCCAGACCCATCAGGTGACTGAGGACTTCCTCGAGATCACCTTTGCGGCGGCCATCCCGGCCGACGAGAAAAGTGAAGTGACCATTCGTTACAAGGTCAGCCCTGAAGAGGGGCTGTATTTCCGCACTGCTGAAATGGGTTACCAGCAGGGGGACACGCAGCTCTGGACCCAGGGCGAGCCGGAGACCCATCGGCATTGGTTCCCAAGTCACGACTATCCCAACGAGAAGTTCACCACCGAGATGATCTGCCATGTGCCGGAAGGCATGGTGGCCCTCTCCAACGGGCGATTGCTCTCCGAAACGAAGGACGAGAAGACCGGGTTGGTGGCCTTCCATTGGCTGCAGGACAAGGTTCACGTAAACTATCTCATCAGTTTGGTGGCGGGGTATTTTGAGAAGATCGAAGACCAGCACGGCAAGATCCCGATCGCGCTCTACGTGCCCCCGTCCGAGAAGGAGCAGGCCGCGAACAGCTTCATCGACACCAAGAAAATCCTCCAGTTTTTCGATCGAGAGATCGGCGTGGCCTATCCCTGGGACAAGTACTACAATGTTTGCGCCATCGACTACATGATGGGTGGGATGGAGAACACCAGTCTCACCACCCTCACTTCCCGGACGCTCTTCACGGCCGCTCAGGAGAATCTCAGGAGCAGTCGATCGCTCGATGCCCACGAAGCGGCGCACCAATGGTTCGGGGATTTGGTCACCTGCAAGGACTGGAGCCACCTCTGGTTGAACGAAGGCTTCGCGACCTACTACTCCCTTCTCTATGAGCAGGAATTGCTGGGGAACGATTTTTTCAAGAGCGGGCTCTACGGAAAAGCGCAGGGGATCTTCAGCAATAGCAAGGACACCATTCCGATGGTCTATCGCGACTACAACAGTCCGATGGATCAGTTCAGCTTCCGCGCCTACCCCAAGGGAGCCTGGGTTCTCCACATGCTGCGTTCCCAGTTGGGCCCGGATCTCTTTCGCAAGTGCGTCCAGACCTACCTCGAGCGGCATCGCTTTGAGACCGTGGTGACCCAGGATCTCATTGAGGTCTTCGAAGAACTGAGTGGCCGGTCCCTGGATCAGTTCTTCGATCAATGGGTCTATCTCTCGGGGTATCCGGAACTGAAGATCGATTACAAATGGAACGAGTTGACCAGGCAGGCCAAGCTCTCGGTCAGGCAGGTGCAGATGACCAACGCGAAGCGACCGTGGTTCAGCTTTCCCCTGCCGATTCGCTTCACGGTGGGCGAGGTGCAGCGTGAGGTGCAGATCGAAATCACCAAGGAAAAGGAGGATTTCTACATGACCCTCGATCAAGCTCCCACCCTGCTGCGCATTGATCCCGAAGTCACCGTCCTCGCGAAGGTCAACTTCAATCCCAGCAAGGAGATGCTCGCCGTCCAACTCGCGGATGCTTCCGACGTGATTGGTCGCTTGCTGGCGGTCAAGGCGCTCGCAGGCAAAAAGGACCAGGTCGCCATTGATGCCCTCAGGAAGGTGCTCAACGAAGACGCCTTTCACGCGGTGCGGAGCGCCGCTGCTGACGGGTTGGCCAAGCTGCGCACCCCGGAATCCCTTGAGGCTCTCATGGCCTCGCTGACTCAGCCGGACGCGCGGGTGCGCCAGGCGGTGGTGCGCGGACTGACCCGGTTTCACAGCGACGAGGCCTATGCTGCCCTGCGACGGGTGGCCGGCCACGAAACGAATCCCGACATCCGATCCGGCGCCCTCAAAGCGCTAGGGAAGTACGTGAAGCCTGAGCTTCGCAAGTATCTCCTTTCGCAATTGCGGGTTTCCTCCTATCGGCACGCCATTGCTGGGTCGGCCATTTCTGCAATGCAATCTCAAGACGATCCCTACTACGTCGAGCCGTTGCTTCGCGAACTGAAACAGAGTGAAGCCGCCTTCACGAGCGGCGGGTTCTCCTCGGCGCTGCGCACCCTGGGGCTTCTCGCGCGCAACGAGTCCAACAAGGAACCGGTGCGGCTCTTTCTCCTGAAGCAGTTGGATCACCTCAAGAAGAGTGTCGCACGATCCGCCATGAGTGCTCTTGGGGAGTTGCATGATTCCAAGGCCATCCCGGTCCTCGAAACCTTCGCCGCTGCTGACCGTGAGTCCGCAGAAGGTAAAGCGGCCCAGTCCGCGATCGACAAGATCCGCAAGGAGCAGCGACCGCGCGTCCCGGAAGAAGTGAATACCCTGCGCTCCCAAGTCAGTGACTTGCAGAATCAACTCAAGGGCATGAGCGAGGAGATGAAGGTCCTGCGGGCCCAATTCAAGGAAGCGGTCGAGTCCCTCAAGCCAGCTCCGAAAAAGTCCGATCAAGAGAAGACTGGCCAGGCCAAGCCCGAGAAAGGTTGAGTCGTTCGGGAGAGGCGGTGGGTGGTTGGGCTGGAGCGTGGACGGGTGGGGGATGGGTCGAGGGCAAAGGGGCAGAATAGGGGTGGACCGATGGGGCCGCAAGACAGCTCTCCGGTGCCACTGTAGTTGCGAGAAAATCCTGCTGCTTGGTGAAGGATTCCCATGCCCTCGTGACTCTTGGTGGTCATGCGCCAAAGGTGAAGGGCACAAGGACAAGGCTCTTCTTTCCCCATTCCGGGAGGGATCAAGTTCCAGGCCTCTCGAACACTCCCGGAATCAGGTTGAGAGTCTTTCGGAGGATGCGGCGACTCCTCCGGGGTCGGGAACCCATCTTAACCCTGCGCTATTCCTCCTCAGGTCAGTTTGAAATACCGGCGGGCCAATTTTTCGTCTGGCGGCGTTCTCGTTCCGGCGGTTTGGGATCGCTCATCGCCGCCGGGCGATGCCTTGCCGGAAAATGAAAATGTTCGCGGCGCCACTCGCTCGGTGGTTGAATACACGCTAGCGTTTTCCCCATGAGTCACTCCGATCCGCCCTCGATCCATTTCATCGCGAATTTGTGGACCTTGGTGGAACATCCCTCCGCTGAGAGTGAGTGGCCCTTGGAAGAAAAGATCGTGGCGGTCAAGGAGGCCGGGTTTGCCGGGGTGAATCACGGGGCTACTCCCGAGCTCAAGACCCTGCTCAAGCGGCATGATCTGGCGTTCTCCGGGCTTTTCGATGCGAGCGATCCCGCGGAGTTTGCGTCTCTCATCAAGGCGCAGGTCGAGTGTGGATCAACGACCATCAATGTGCAGCTGTGTGATCATGACACGCCGGTGGAGGAGGCGATTGAAAAGTCGATCCTCCTGATGGAAGAGGACGAGCGGCAGAATGCCAATACCCATCTTGAAGTGCATCGCGACACCTGCACTGAAACTCCAGAGAAGGCTTATGCGATTGCGGATGGTTATCAGAAGGTGACGGGAAAGCTTCTGCGCATGAACATCGATCACTCGCATCCCGCGATCATCAAGCACCTGCGACCAGCGGAGTTCGCGGAGCGATTGCTGGATCGGGCGGAGCTTCTGCAACATGGAAACCTGCTCCATTGTCGTCCCTTCAACGGGCATCACTGCCAGATTCCCGTGACCGATGGTCGGGGCCATCTCACCAGGGAGTTTCGTGACTATCTGCCCTTTGTGGAAGCGGCCTTCGCCTGCTGGCTGGAGGGCCCGCGGCCACACAACGAATTGTGGGTGGTGCCGGAGCTCGGACCCATCTCCAGTGGCTATGGGATCACTACCTGGCCGCCGGTCTGGGAGGACTGCCTGGTCGCGAAGGGCGAGATGCAGGCGGCCTGGGATCGGGCGCGTCAGGCTTGAGCAAAGTTGCGGGAGGACGGCTCTTCTGGTCACCGTGGTTGATCGCCGAGTCTGAGTGCAAGTTCGTCTATGCGGAGGATGGCAAGAGCTACCCCTGGGACGGCAAAATAATCGGGAGCAGCGAGTTGGTGATCACGGCCGAGGAAGCGCCCAATTCGATCGCCGAGCGGCTAAGCATTTTCAAACGATGGGAATCGGTCAACACGAGCCGTGTTTGACTTTGCGAAAGAGGGGGCCGGAACGAAGGTGAGCTGGTCGATGGAGGGGATCATGCCGTTCGGTCTCTTTTTCTTCAAGGGCATGATGACCACCTTTGTCGGGATGGATTACGAGCGAGCTCTATGCCGAGAAGCACACCGGGCCCTATCGCCATATTGGGAACGCGTGGTCGGCGAGTATGTTGCACGCGCAGGCAAAGTTGTTTCCGAAGAACAAGAAGTTCGAGCCGTATGAGGTCTATGAGAACAGCCCGCAGGATATTCCGGAAAACGAGCTTGTGCCGGTGGTGAATCTGGGCGTGAAATAACGGGGGATCACTTTCCCGGCTTGGTGCCGAAGTGTTGGTGCAGCCAGCGGATCTTGCGCGTTCGGTGGAGGTTGGGAAGGCCGTGACCACTGTGCGGGTAAAGATGAAACTCCTTGAGGGTCTCGATGCGGTTGTAGACCGAGAAGATGGTGGCCGCAGGGCAGACCTTGTCCTGCAGGCCGAGACCAAAAAGGACGGGGCAGCGGATGTCCTCCGCGAGATTGAGGGTATCGAAGTAACTCATGGTGCGCAGGGTGGTCTCCCAGGTGCGGGAGTCCTTGGCCGCGATCCACTTGTCGATCTCCGGCCAGTGCGAGGCCTGGAAGTACTTCTTCCAGTCACAAAGAAAGGGAATGTCGGGGGCACAGAGCGTGATACGCTGATCGAGGGCCGCAGTCGCCAGGCTGAGTCCGCCGCCCTGGCTATCGCCACTCACCGCGATGCGCGTTTTGTCGACCTCGGATCGGGAACAGAGAAAGTCCACCGCGCGAAGGCAGTCGGCGTAGGCGCCACGATAGTAGTAGTCCTCCTTCTGATCGAGTCCGCGGATCCAATAGTTGACCGGGTCGTGTTTCACATCGGCCTGACTGTTGCCATGACCCCGCGGGTTGAAGGAGAAGATGATCCAAGGAGCGCTCTGACCAGTGGGGCGCATGGTTGCCCCGTATCCCGGCACGCGAAGGAGGGCGGGGTGGGCGCCGGCGGCCTTTGGTTTTTCGTACCAGCCAGCGACCCGCACTCTGCCGAGGCTGCGCATGGTGACTTCGAAAACCTGGTGAGTTTTGGAGTCGCGGTTGGGGCGGCGTGCGAGCGCGAATTCTGGCGGAACCTTCCTGAGTTCAGTCTTGGTGTTTTTCCAGAACTCCGCGAAGTCGTCTTCGCGAGTAGGAGGGCTGGTGATGCGCTCCGGGAGGAAGGCGAGCATCATTGAGGTGGACATCGTTTTTTGGGGAGCTTGGAGCGTGACGCTGCATCCAACCTTGTAGAGTCCAGCACTGGGCGGGACGAGAGCTTGATTGAGTCTGCTCTTCGCCATGCTCTTGGTGCGGGCTGGCGTGGTCATGGTCTGGAGCAGTGTTCCTTCGTCGTCATGAAGGGTCCAGGTGGCGCTCCCCACGGCCTCGGAATCGGTGTTGTTGTGGAACCAGATCGTGTGCGGACTCCACTGCGCGAGTGGGACGTTGCCGTCACCCCTTCCAAGATCGAGTTCGAGGCGAAGGAGATCGGCGCCGAAGGTGGAGGTGACGAAGAGGAAGAGGAGCGAAGGGGTGAGCAGTATTTTCACGAAGGGGCAGAGTTGGAAACACCAATCGAATGTTCAAGGAAAAGGCGTCCCCCCAATTGGGCTAGGAGTCGTGATTTCGCTGTCGAGTCCATCGGGCTTTCTGTCTAGCTTGGGTCCCTTGCTCCGCAAATATCCCATGGTATTGCCCCTCATCAGACGCCCAGCTGGATTACTCTTGCTGCTTTTTCTCACCTTTTGCACTCCCGCGCAGGGGCAGACGGTCCTTTTTATCGGAGGGGGAGCGGCCGCGACTTCTGGCGCCGACGGATCCGTGATGTCCTACCTCGAGACCCGCTATGGGGCGGCCAACGTCAGCTATCTCGAGGACAACGACTCCATGGCAGGTGATGAGACGGCCTTCGATGTGCTCATTATTTCTGCCACCGTGAGTTCTTCCGCGGTGCGGGGAAAATTTCATGACTCAGCGGTGCCGGTGCTCAATTGGGAGAGCGTCCTGACTGATAACGATCAGGTCGGAGAATTTCAAGTTACCACCAGACTGAACGAGAGTGAAACGGATCATCGCATGCGCATTTCGCGCGCCCATGAAATCACGGCGGGCTTCACGGTTGGCCAGATCGTGCAGTTGGTCAGTGGCTCGGAGAGCGTGTTTTGGTCTGTCGCTCCTGAAGCGCCGGGCGTGATTCATCTCGCGGAGGATGATGACAATGCCACAAACAATTTTCTCAGCATTGTGGAGCAGGGTGGTCTCCTCATGGGCGGGGGAGTGGCGCCGGCCCGGCGGGTCATGTTCGGGTTGAAGTCTGATACCTTTGGCAATCTCACGGGGGATGGGGAGAGGCTCTTCGGGCAAGCGGTTGATTGGGCAGCGGCCGGCTCCGTGAATCCGGTGATGCCCAGCGTGATCAACCATCCAGCATCCAACGTTGGAGTCACGGTAGCGACGATTGGTGGCGAGGTCACTGAGACCGGTGGAGTGATGCCGGCGGTGACGCTCTACTGGGGTGACAACGATGGCGGAACCACTCCCGGTGCGTGGGAGGGGTCGATCGATATCGGCACGCAAGGAGGCTCCTTCACGACGGGAATCTCGAGCTTGGCCCCTGGAACGACTTACTACTTTCGTAGTTTTGCGAGCCATGGAGGAGGAGATGCCTGGGCCAGTACCACCGCTAGCTTTGTAACGGGGGCGCTTCCGAATGCACCCGGCGTGATCAACACGGTGGCCACCGCAGTCACTTTCAATGAGGCCGACCTCAACGGGGCCGTGGTTGCGACCGGGGGAGAGATTCCGAATGTCACGATCTACTTTGGTGACAACGACGGTGGGACGGTGCCCGGAAATTGGGATGATGCCGTCTCGGTGGGGGCGCAGAGCGGAAACTTTTCGAACAGCCTCTTCCTGTTGACGGCCGGGACCCCCTATTATTTCAGGGCCTTTGCTGAAAACTCGGGCGGCTCGGCGTGGGCTCCGACGAGTGCCAGCTTTTTGACCGTCGCCTACAGCTCACCCACCGTGAGCACGGCGGCAGCGAGTAACATCACGGCCACCGCGGTGCAGTTGGGCGGAACGGTGACTTCCATTGGGGGAGATGCTCCGGTGGTGTCCGTTTTCTGGGGGGACAACGATGGAGGGACGAATCCCGCGGCCTGGGATGCCGAGGAGGAGATCGGTCCGCAGAGTGCGAGTTTTTCAACCTCGGTCTCAGGACTGGCGCCCGCGACGACCTACTACGTGCGCGCTTTCGCGGAGAATGGGGGCGGCTCGGCCTGGGGAGATTCGACCCTGCAGTTTGTGACCTCCACTGCCAGTCATTTCGTCATCAGCGAATTCATGGCTGCCAACGATGGGGGCGCCTCCAATAATCCCAATTCGTGGTGGCCGATTGCAAATCAGGTGGCGGGCACAACGGACGATTGGATCGAGATCCACAATACGGGAACCGCCGGGTTGAGTCTGGGAGGATGGCATTTGACCGACAATCCCGCCGACCCCGGGCAGTGGACCTTTCCTGCGAGCACCTCGCTCGCGGCGGGACAGTTTCTCGTGGTGTATGCCTCGGGCAACAATGCGCCGGATGCCAACGGAAACCTGCACACCAGTTTTTCCCTGAGCGCGAACGGCGAGTATCTCGCCCTGGTTCGTCCCAACGGGACGGTGGCGAGCGAATTTGGACCGGGAGGCTCCGACTATTCAGATCAGGACAATGATGTCTCCTACGGACTCCATCCGACCTCCGATGCGGGGGTCTATTTTTCTTCACCCACCCCGGGTGCATCCAATCACCCGGCGGGGATTGCCCGCGTCGCAGACACCAAATTCGATCCGGATCGCGGCTACTACCAGACTGCGATTGCGGTCACCATCTCGTCGGCCACTCCTGGGGCGCGTATCTACTACACCACCGATGGGAGTTCTCCCTTGAACTCGAATGGCACCCCCGCGGCCGGTTCGCAGACCTATCGCAATCCGATCGATCTCACCCGCACCACTCCGATTCGTGCGGCAGCGATTCTGCCCGGCTTGCAATCCAGCAACGTGGACACCCACACCTACTTCCTGCTCGATACCGACGATGCCGGGACGAATGGTTTGGATCCCGCCGGATTGAATGCCCGCTTCCTGTCGCAAAGGACGCCATCCGGTTGGGGGAGTCTCGCCTCGGGCGACTACAACATGGATACCGCGGTGAGCCGATCGACTCAAACCTCGACCGCACATGGGGGGCTGAGTGTGGCGCAGGCGATGTTGAAGGGAATGCGCGATATCCCAACGATCTCGATCGCGATGGATCGCGACGATTTCGCGGGTGGGAATGGAATTTATTCCAATCCTGGAAGCCGCGGCTCTGCCTGGGAGCGGGAGTGTTCGGCGGAGTTCATTCCCGCAGCAGAGGACTGGCGAAAAGACTGGGGAGAGAATTGCGGATTGCGGGTGCAGGGAGGCGCGAGTCGAAATACGGGCAAGAGTCCGAAGCATTCCCTGAGTTTTCGTTTCCGGGCCGAATACGGCGCGGGCAAGTTGCGCGCAGAGCTCTTTCCGGACAGTCCAGTGGGGGTATTCAATGTGATTGCGCTGCGGGCGGGCTACAATAACTCTTGGATCCACAGCAGTTCAGATCAGCGCACCCGCGGGTCGATGATTCGTGACCAGTGGGCGCGGGAGGCGATGTATGACATGGGTCATGTCGATGCCGGACGAGGGTTCATGGTGCACCTCTTTGTGAACGGTCTCTACTGGGGCGTGCACAATCTCTGCGAACGCCAGGACGCCTCGCACTATGCCGCCTACAATGGCGGGGATGAAGATACTCTGGATGCCCGCAACGGGAGCGACTTCATCGACGGTAACTCGGCGTCCTGGAACCAGATGAAGAGCGTGGTTTCCTCGAGGAGCTGGCGGCGCATCCAACAGGTGCTCGATATCGATACCTACATCGACTACCAGATCGTGAATCGCTATGGCGGCAACGCGGATCTCAAGACCAGCGGGAACTGGCGAGCGGCCGGGGGGGGACCCGCTCGGATGGCTTGGCGACTCTATTCGTGGGATGGGGAACGTATCCTGGAGAGTCAGACTTCGACGACGCAGCCGCTCGATCCGATGGGAATTCGGGGGACTTTGGATAGTATGTCGGAGTATAAGCTGCGCTTTGCGGATCGCCTGCAGAAGCATTTCTTCCATGAGGGGGCCCTCACTCCGGACGCCTGCCAGGCGCGCTGGATGAGGTTTGCGACCCCGCTCGACCGGGCCATCATTGCGGAGTCGGCCCGCTGGGGAGATCATCGTCGCAATGCGGAATATAGCCGCAATGGTGAATGGCTGACCGAGCAGCGTCGCCTGAGCAACACCTACTTCCCGGTGCGCAGCGCCAACGTTATCGCGCGCTACGAAAGCCAGGGATTCTACCCTTCCCTCGACGCCCCGATCTTTCGAATCGGCAATCGTTCCCAACATGGTGGGGAGATTGAAAGTGGGGGGCTTCTCACCGTCCTTGGCACGGGGACAATTTTTTACACCTTGGATGGAAGCGACCCACGGGTCGAGGGGGGGGCGATCAATCCTAGTGCCATCGCGATCAGTTCCGGGGAAGCGGTCAATCTCAGGACGAGTGGTCTCGTGCGGGTCCGGGCCCGGAGTGGCGCGGTGTGGTCCGCCCTGGAGGAAGCGCCCTTTTATCTTGAGCCGCTCGCAACGCCGGCCGACCTGCAGATCGAAGAAGTGAACTATCATCCTGTCCCGGCCACCGCCTCCGAAAGGGTGGCGGCCGCGTCCTTGCCGGTTCCCAAGGATGTGAGCAATGCCGATCTCTTCGAGTTTGTGGAGATCCGCAATGTGTCCGCGAATGCGGTCAACCTGGAGGGAGTCACCTTCGCCAATGGGGTGGCCTACACCTTCCCCAATGTGGTCCTCGCCTCCGGAGAGTACGCGCTGGTGGTGAAGGACGAGGAAGCCTTTGCGATTCGCTATCCCGGCGTGCCCGTCTCGGGAGCCTTCACCGGCAGTTTGAACAACGATGGCGAGAGGATTGTCCTTGAAGTCCAGGGCGGAGACCTCGTTCATGATTTCACCTACAACGATGTCAGCGACTGGCCATCGCGATCCGACGGAGTGGGGTCCTCCCTGGAAGTCAGGAACCCCGTCGGCGACTATAATGAGGGGCTTACCTGGAGGGCCAGCAGTGAGTACCATGGCACTCCCGGTGCTGCCGGGAGCGGGCCCGACGGACGAGTGGTGATCAATGAAGTGTTGAGTCATTCCGTCCTGCCGGTGGTGGATGGAATTGAACTGCACAACACAACCGGGAATGAAATTGAGGTGGCCGGATGGCTGCTCTGTGATTCTTCGCGGCAGTTTCGTTCCTTTGCGATCGCCGGTCCCGCAACCATCGATGGCGGAGGCTATCTTCTTCTCGATGAGAACGATTTCAACAATCCGCAGCTCCAATCCATTTCGACTTATGCGGGAACGGTTGCGGCCGCTCCAACGACGGTGACGACCGCTGCGCCGCACGGGTTGTCGACCGGTGATTTCATCACCATTTCGGGTTACGGAGGAATCGGGGATTACAACGAGAGCTTTGATGTGACGGTCCTTACTGGCGACACCTTCACGATCGAGACCGCCTTCCTCGACGATCATGCCGCCAAAGGGTCGTGGGCCAGCGGGAGAACATTCGCGCTCAACAGCGCGCACGGAGATGAAGGGTGGCTTCTGGAGACCGATGCGGGCGGCAATCCAATCAGGTTTGTCGACATGGTGAGCTTCGATGCTTCCTTCGAAGGCGAGACGCTGGGACGATGGCCTAATGGAGCCGGCCGCAATACCTTGGTGACGATGACTTCATCCACCCTGGGTGGTGAGAATGAGGGCGCACAAGTAGGCCCCGTCGTGATCTCGGAGCTCATGTACCATCCGCTCGGTGCGTTGGAGGAAGAGCTCGAGTTTGTCGAGATCTGCAACACGGGTGCAACGACCGAGAACCTGGATCACTGGCGTCTGCGGGGCGGCGCGGACTTTGATTTCACCGACACCCACGAGCTTGCTCCGGGCGGAGTGCTCGTGGTGGTGTCCTTCGATCCCCTGATCGATGTCGCCGCGGCCGCTTCCTTTCGAACGCGCTATGGAATTGACTCCGGCGTTACCCTGGTCGGCCCCTTCCTCGATGGCCCTCTCCGCAATGATGAGGGATCGATTCGCCTTCAACGCCCGGATCAGCCTCCGGTAGGCGAACTTGGATTCTACCCCTCGGTGACGGAAGATGGCGTGCACTATCTGGCGAGCGCTCCGTGGCCAAGCGCCGCCGCCGGGGGCGGAGATTCGCTGCAACGGAGCCTGTTGTCAGGCTTTGGCAATTTCCCCTCCAGCTGGACTGCAGCCACCGCAAGTCCTGGAGGAAAGGCGGGCGACTACGCCAGCTGGCGCGACGCCTTCTTCGGTCTCGGTGCTCCTGCCGGGAGTGGGTCGCTCGACGACTTCGATCGCGATGGAATCGTCAATCTGTTAGAGTTTGCGCTCGGATTGAATCCGCTCCTCGCCGATGGAGGCCCACTCACCGTGCTCAAGATTGAGGGAGTTGAGTTGAGTCTCACTTATGCCAAGGACACATCGCTTGGTGGGATCATCTATCAGGTGGAACGATCTCTCGATCTCGTGAATTGGACTCCGGTTCCCGACCAGATCGAGAGCTTGAGCGGATCTGTGGAAGTGCGGAAGGCCGCCGTGGGTATGACGCCCAATCTCCAACAGTTCCTTCGCCTGGTCATTGAACAGCAGTGATGTCCCCAAGTGGCGGGGGTTCTCAACGATCTGTTAGATGAGGATGCTCTCATTGTGACCGACGCCGCTCACGCGGCCCTGCCGGGATATCAGTCCGGCCAGGTGATTCGTCACTACAACCAGGTCTGGACCTCCAGTTGGCAGGTGATGGGGTCCGCGATTCAGTGGACCCTCTGGGGGAGCG
>JAPKFB010000139.1 GCA_028821775.1 Roseibacillus sp. | reverse complement strand
AGGAACTGCATTGATTGTGAACATCGACCCCTCTTACATTGACCCTGGACAACCCGGTGATCAGGGTAACTTTGCTGCCCACTTTCTTGAGTGGACTCAGGGTGGGCATCGACAGAAAGTCGGGGTTGTCCTTTTCCGGAAAGAAGTGATCTCTCACAAAGCCCATCGGCGAATAAAATGATGCGAAACGCAATGACGGCTCTTTCGCCTTCTTTGTTTTCGGATCCGCTGCATACATCTCCAACCAAGGGAGAGCCATCACGCCACTGGCCCCAACTAGAAACTTTCGCCGGCCGATAGATTTCATTGCTTTGCAGTCTGGGTAAATATTGGGTGAACCGCAATATTTTTGATGACGGTTCTCATTCTGTAGTGATCTTTTTTGCTCGCCTCTGCGATTTCACCTATGGCAATTCGATCTGCCAAAGTCAGTTCCCGCCCCAAGGCATAAGATACCAGGTGCCCGACGAAGGCCTTCGCAAATATTTCTTCTTCAGCGAGGATGGCGTCCTTGAATCCAACGACATCCTTGAACTCGTGTTTGCCAAACAATTTTCCGCTCGCATCCACCTTCAAGCCGGTTCGGTAATGATCTCTCCACCGACCCAGCAAATCGTAATTTTCCAGGACAAACCCAAGGGGATCGATCTTTTTATGGCAGCCCGTACATTGAGCGTCACTGCTGTGCTGTTTTAGTTTTTGCCGGACCGTCAAACCTTCTTTTTGAAGCGTTTTGTCATCCGCCCTCAAGTCAGGCACATCGTCTGGCGGAGGCTCAGGAGGATCGTTGAAGATGACCGAAGAGACCCAAGCGCCTCGCGTGATTGGCAGTGATCGAAACGGACTTGAGGTCATCACCATCACAGCCCCTGTCGTGATCACGCCGCCATATTTTCTGTCGTTGAGCGGCGTCCGCGTGAAATCAATGTCGCGCAGGTTCACATTGATCCCATAGGTCGCCGCCCTGCCTTGATACCATTCGGCCAACAAGTGGCTGCGGTATGTGAAGTCGGAATCCACCAGTTCCAAAATCGGCCTGTTCTCAATGAAGACAGTTTCAAAATTCAAGAGCGGCTCCAACATCATATGCATACCTCTTTTGTATGAGATTTTGTCGTCGCCCCCAAAGTAGTATGCTCTGTGCATTTTGAAATCAGGTGATGCAGACACCACATTGTTTATCTTCAACCACTGAGGCGCAAAGCTGTCGCAGAAGTTTTTCACGCGACGATGATTGAGCATGCGATCCACTTGCTCGTTCAACACATCGAGGTCTTGAAGCCCCCCTTTCCCTGCCAATTCCAGGAGTTCAAGGTCGGGAATAGAGCTCCATAGAAACAGAGATAGACGCGTGGCCAGATTGAATGAGGCCTGATTGGGCGACGTCTTATCTATTTCGTTGTGAACTAAAATAAATCTCGGAGAGGCCAACGCCGCCGACACGACACCTTTCATGCTTCGGGTGAAATCACTGCTCTTCTCGAACTGTTTGTCAAAATACCCTGTGTACAGCTTCAGGGTTTTTTCATCGGCGGGAGATTTGAACGCTTTCAGAAGAAATTTCTGGATTCGCTGATACGCAATTTTTTCAATCGGTTGCTTGAGTTTTGGCCCGATCTCATCGCGCTCTTTCCAACTCCCCACCATCTCCTCTTTGGCGACGCCCTGATCCCCTGCCGTAATGCTTTGGATTTGAAGTTTGCTCAATCCGGATCGGTAGAGACGAATGTCGTTCAGGCCTCCGTGAAAGGGCTCGCTGCCATACGAGCCGACCGCCATCGGCTGTGTGCTTTGCATATGGAGCTTGCCCACAATCGCCTTCCTGCCGACCTGCTTTCCGTCCACGTAGAGATTTATTTGTTTGCCGTCGAAAGTGCCGGCAACGTGATGCCATTTGCCGTCGCCGAGCGTTTTGGGTTCCACCGAGGCGCCGAATTCTTCGTAACGACCTGCGATGCCGGCGCCCATCCAGAGCCCCCACGTGTCGCCCGTCCTGCCGATGGCCAATAGTTGGCGTCGCCATGAATCCTCTCGGCGAACGATGGTCTGCCATTCGTCAGTCGTTTTGGATGGGCGGATCCAGGCACTGATCGTCAGTCCGGTGCTGCGCGTCGCGACGGATTTGTCTACGGCAATGGAAGCATTTCGGGTCTTCCGTTTTGTGCTCGATGGATGTTCAAACAACTCATCCCAAACTCCACAGTTCTTTTCGAAGTTTTCTGCATGCACGATGGACCGACTGAGTTCCAGAAAGGATTCCATGAGAACTGGAGTCAAACTCAGATGATCGCCACGATTGTTAAAACCATTTTCTGCCGGAGGATCCTTGGGAAAGGCCACCACACCCAGCAAGCGATTTTCCAGCAATTGCTGCAGCCCCATGATTCGATTGCCGACTCTGACGACCTTGGGCATCTGGCCTGATTCCGGCCTGAAATAATTGTTGTGATTCCTGATGATGCGATCGTTGATGGAATAGACCCAGGATTCGAGATCAAACAGATCCCTGACCGCGTTGCCATATTCAAAGCGATTCATGCGTCGCAGCCTTAAAGGGATCACAGACTGGCCGTGCGCCACGGCATTTTTGAATGCCTTATTCAGCTCCAACAACATGAATTCGCGTTGGCTGTCACTGGGCTGCTTTTTCTCTTCAGGAGGCATTTCGTTTTTACCCAATGCCTCGATCATTTTTCCGATCAGTTGTGGATTCTTCTCAAGATCTGCCCATGATGCGTAATCGGTTAGATTGACCTTACCCTTGGTCTTTTTTCGGCCATGACAGTCGTAGCAATGCTTTTCAAGAATGGGTTGAATACCTTTCTTGAAATCGCCCGCACTTGTAGAAGGGTTCTCAGCTTGGGCTGTCGACGGGAAGATCAGAGCTATTGCTAAAGCAACCTGATGACCAAGTTTCGTGACCCTGCCTCGAATCTTCCTCGTTTTCGGCTGAGTCGGCATCACCACACCCACGGCAAACGTCCATCGCCAAAATACATTTGATGAAGTGATCATGTGGTCTATCCCTGTCTCACCAATTAGAACGCCTTGGCCCCATGCAGTCAATCAATGAAGGCGCGGGCCGCCGTCGTGGAGCGGAAAGCCACAAGTCGGCGCTACGTTGGAAAATGTCCGAAGCGACCCTTCTGGTCTGTGACATGTGGCGAGCACTGGTGTCTCGGCGCCACACGACGGGGCCGGCAAATGGCGCCCCGCATGAACCAAGTCGCCAATGCCTTACGTGAAAAGGGCATGTTGCACCCACTCCTACCCCGCCTCCCGGGCCTCCAGGAAGCCCGGCCTGAAAAAGCGATTAGATTACTAGAGTTGCAGTAGACCGTAAAGTCGTGCGCGCAGCTCAAGACTCCCCGTGCCACTTCTTCTCCGCGAGACCAAGGAGCTCGAAAAGCGGCCTCGGCATGTCCGGAAGTATAAAAGTGGCCCGGAAATGGCCCGCCCCTCAAAAAGGCAGCCCTCTCGGAGCATTCAAAAGGCCCGACAACCAACCCGCTTGCCGTCGGCGGTATAGACCAGCGGAACGAGCTTCGACGGATCAAGTTCGACCAGCGAACAATCAACCCTGGCAACCGCCGGCCGACGGATAAGAAAGCCCGTCTGCCGGATCGGCGCGTGTTTGTAATGCATCGAGATCTGGATGTCTCTCCCTTGAGAATCTGTGTTCGAATACTTGGGCGTGATCGTCTTTGACCCCGCCGGGATGGGGTGGACCGCTGCGACGACAATCAGATCTACTTCTTCCCGCACCAATTTCTTCATCTCCGCTGGAGCGATCACCTTCGTCTTGCTTCCCCCGTAGGCTGCGAAAAAACGGCCGATACCGTTGAGCACCCTCCGAGGGCCTTCGTCAATCACAGCTGGCGTTCATGGTGTCGATCATCGACGAGGTGATCAACGCCGGGCCGGAGGAGGGCAATCCGCACAGTTGCTTTGCAGTCATGAAACCGCTCGCCCTCCCAAAGCGGCCCTATCTCGCGATGATCGACGAACTCACCAAAATCATCGACCGTTACAGCTATCTTTCAGAGTCCCCGAAGGGCTCATCGAATCCCACCGCAAATCGATGGCAACTCGCCCTCGCCTCAGGGGCCGCCACCCCGGAAAACGTGCGTCCCCGCATCAGGAATCTTGGCTAGAGCTGGGCCTCCCGGACAGCTGCGGTCGCCGGGTGGGTTCGAAACCCGGGAGGGGCGGCGCGTGCAATTCTCCGAGCGGCAAGGCGTCGGCCGGCGACGATGGGCGTGCCCACCTGCAGCAGAATAGCGCCCTCCTTAGAAATCCTCAGGGTCGGACTTCCCGGCCCTGTTTGCGAGAATGAGGAATTTTGAACCCTTCCTCAGCTTCTGAGGTCGAATTCGCGGTCATTCGCGATTCCCTTCCGTCTTCCCGTGCCCTAGGTCTTTTCCGCTACTTCACGCGCTTCGATTCGGAGAGAAGCCACCCCTGCCCCTCGCGCTCCCACTGCCATGAGATTCCTCTTCCTCTTCCTCGCCACCCTTTCCCTCGCCCCCGGGGCTCCCCGCATCATCGAGGACAGCAAACTGCACAAAGCCTTCGAGGTGGGAGTCGGAAAATTCGCCGCGGACGAAAGCCTCCCGAGCGCCGTCGATCTGGCCGCAGCCGCCAAAAACCTTCCTGAATCGTGGATGCTTGAGAAACCAGAACAGCTCGGCCTCAAGAGCCCGGGCGACGTCGAGGATTCGGTCTTCCTGATTGGCAGCGTCTACAAATGCGATAACTGCGAGCGCTGGCATCCCGGCGGAGTCGCCACCGCTTGGGCCCTGAGCCGCGACGGCCTCATGGTCACCAATCACCACGTCTTCGAAAAAGCCAAAGGTGGCGCAATGGGCATTTGCGACCGCAACGGAAAAACATTCCCCGTGGTCGAATTGCTGGCCGCCAACGAGGAAGCTGATGTCGTCCTCTTCCGGGTAAAAGGAGACGACTTTCAACCCCTCGCCCTGGGCAAGCCCGCCAAAGTCGGCAGCAGGGTCCACGTCCTCAGTCATCCGAACCGCCGATATTTCATGCACACCTTCGGTGACGTCTCTCGTTACCACCGCAAGCCCGGCCGCGACGGACGCCCCGACTCGGTATGGATGTCCATCACCGCCGACTTCGCCAAAGGCTCCTCCGGCGGTCCGGTCATGAACAGGAAAGGCCAAGTCGTGGGCATGGTCTCCAGCACCCAATCGATCTATTACCAATCCAACAACGGCCAACCCAAGGGCCCGTTGCAAATGGTGGTGAAAAATTGCGTCCCCGTAAGCGCGATCCGCGCCCTGCTCGAGAAGGGGAAGAACTAGCAGTTCGTCAACGCAGCAATGATGAAGAACTCCTAGCAGGAAGCCGCACGGAATTAAGCGACCGGTCCTGACCTGTTAGATCGCGAAGGGATTCAGTCCTGCACAATCGCAATCGCATCCCTCCATGGGCCACGGAGGAGCTCACCTGCAACCCGGGGCAGCAGTCAATCGCGCGCTTGAGGCTCCTGGGGCAGCGCCGGCGGTGGCAGCCTCGGGCTGTGAAAGCGTGAAGAGGTTTTACTGGTGATCGATCTCGTGACTGGAGGTGCTCCCTTCGGGCCAACGCACCATGAGCAAATTCACCTTTGCCCGGCCGGTGCCGAAGAAGAGCGCCGAGCTCGACAAGAACGTCGATGACGCAGCCGGAGATCTGGATGGCGAAGGGGTGAGCAACCTCGATGAGTTCCTCAGTGGCACCGATCCCAACCTGGCCGACACCGATGGCGACGGACTTTCCGACGGCACGGAAGGTATGGAGGAACTACGCGGTGACCATCGATCTCAGTTCCTGACAATCAATTTGGTGGCAATTCACCTTCCGCTTCAGCGAGGGTCGATCCGAGTCGTGACTCTCTCTCGACCGGCAGGGACGATCCGGATCACTTTGTTCTCTCTCCTAATAGTTTCGGAGTCCTAAACTATGGAAACCCATCTATTGCTCAAGAGTTACCATTCCAGAATCAGCTTGCC
>JAPKFB010000069.1 GCA_028821775.1 Roseibacillus sp. | reverse complement strand
CTGGGGCACCGCCACCGGCAAGGCGTGGTGGGACGACGTCAGTCTGCGCAAGGTCGAGTATGAGATCATCGCGAGCGATGAGACTGAGGTCACTAAAGGCGATGTGGAACGCGGCAAGAAGGTTTTCATGACGCATCCGATCGCCTCCTGCATCCGCTGCCACGCCGTGAACGGCGTTGGCGGTCCAATCGGGCCGGCTTTGGATACCATCGCAACGCGCAAGCAAGAGGACTATATCTTGCAAAGCCTGGTCGATCCGGGGGCGACGATCGCTGAGGGTTTCGAGGGCAAGGTGTCGCCGATGCCGCCGATGGGTGTGCTGTTGAAGCCGCAAGAGTTGGCCGACGTGATGGCCTACATCCTGACGTTCAAGTAGAGTGGATTGGATAGTTTTTCTCTGCCGATCAATCTGCTGAAAAGGACATAGAGATGATGAAACGCATGACGGTACTTCTCGCAACCTTGGTGATCGGCCTGCCCAGTGCGGTTGCCGTGCCCAAGAGCGACGGCTACTATGGAAAGACGAAGGTTGCTCCCGCCAAGTCCGAAAACGGTCGAAAACGGTCGAAAACTGCCGTGCAACAGATCCTTCTAATACCTGCATTTTCCTGCAACTAGGAGGCTCGATAGGCGCGGTGCGCAGATCTCTTCAAGGGCTCGAAGCGCCTGAAAATCAGGACTTTAGAATGGCGCGCCCGGGAGAAGTCGAATCCCCAACCTCCTGATCCGTAGTCAGGCGCTCTATCCAATTGAGCTACGGGCGCGTGGCCGCGAACGGCGAGGGCGGAAGGTAGGGAAATCGTCACTGGTGTCAAGGGGGTTGGCTGGGGAAGGTGACGAAGAGGCGGGAGGTTTCGAGGGAGGGCAGGAGGGGCCGGAGCGAGAGTCTTTCTCAGGGTGTGATTTGCGCCATATTTCCCTTGATTTTCAGGGTTCTAGGCCTAGGTTCGCGGCCCGTTTCGCCAGGTGGCGGAGCGGCGGCGACGACTGTTGGAGCCCCAAGGTCGTTGTTGTACGGGGCAATTGTCGGAAGGCAAATCAACCAACAACCAACCTTAACTACATTATTATGAGTGCAGAAGCCGTTGCGGGAGCGACGATCAATGAAGAGCTGAGTGCCCTGATCGATTCGAAATTCCGCCTCTATAAAGAGGGTTCCATTGTGAACGGAACGATCCTCGATATCCGTCCCCAGGTCGTGATCGTCGATATTGGATATAAATCGGAGGGTGTGATCGCGACCGCTGAATTTGAGGACGACGAGATCGAGGAGGGTGACGAAGTGGAAGTCCTCCTGGAGCGTCTGGAAAACGATGAGGGCATGGTGGTCCTCTCGAAGGAAAAAGCAGCCCACAAGCAGAACTGGGAGAAGATCGTCAAGGTGTTCGAAGACGGCGGCCTGGTGAAGGGCAAGGTCAAGAGCGTGGTGAAGGGTGGTCTCATGGTCAACGTGGGCGTGGAAGCCTTCCTCCCTGGCTCGCAAGTCGACATCATTCCCCCGAAGGATCTCAACGAGTACGTGGGCAATGTCTACGAATTCAAGATCGTCAAGGTCAACGACGAGCGGAAGAACATCGTTCTGAGCCGTCGCGAAGTGATCGAAGCGGAGCGGGCCGAGCGCCGTCAGCGCTTCCTGCAGACCGTGAAGGTCGGCGACATGGTCACGGGCCAAGTCAAGAACCTCACCGATTTCGGCGCCTTCGTCGATCTGGAGGGCATGGACGGACTCCTGCACATCACCGACATGAGCTGGGGCCGGATCAATCATCCGAGCGAGATGCTTCGCATCGCCCAAGAGGTCGAGGTGCAGATCCTCGACGTGGACCGCGAGAAGGAGCGGGTATCCCTTGGTCTCAAGCAGATGACCGACAATCCCTGGGAGGACATCGAGGCGAAGTACCCGATGGGTTCCAAGGTCAAAGGCAAGGTCACCAAGCTTCTGCCCTACGGTGCGTTTGTGGAACTCGAGCGCGGTGTGGAAGGACTCGTGCACGTTTCCGAACTTTCCTGGGTCAAGCGCATCACGCGTCCCAGCGACGTGCTAGAACTCGATCAGGTCATCGAAGCGTCGGTGCTGGGAATCAGCATCGAAGAGCAGAAGATTTCCCTCGGAGTTCGCCAACTCGAGCCCAACCCGTGGGACGAGATCGAAGCTCGCTACCCGGTGGGAACCAAGGTTTCCGGCCAGGTGCGCAACCTCACTGCCTACGGCGCGTTCGTAGGGCTCGAGGAAGGCATCGATGGAATGATTCACGTGTCCGATCTCTCCTGGACGCGCAAGATCAACCATCCGAGCGAGATCCTCAAGAAAGCGGAGGACGTCGAAGCGGTCGTTCTCAGCATCGACAAGGAAAACCAGCGTGTTTCGCTGGGCATCAAGCAACTCGATAACGATCCCTGGTCCGGCATCGACACCAAGTTCAAGGTTGGTGACATCGTCAAGGGCTCAGTGGCCAAGATTGCGAGCTTCGGGGCCTTTGTGAGCCTCGATGGTGACATTGACGGATTGATCCATATCTCGCAACTGAGCGAGGAGCACGTTGAGCGTGTGAAGGACATCCTCAAGGTGACCGACGAAGTGGAAGCCCGCGTGATCAAGGTCGATAAGATCGAGCGTCGTATTGGACTTTCCATCAAGGCCGTCGAGTACAGCGAAGAGCAACTCCAGAAGGAGTCGAAGAGCTTCGAGACCTTGCGTCCGTCGAGCGATCTGGTGGGACTGGAGCATGCCTTCAGCCTCGCTGCTGCGGCCACGACCGAAGAGGAAGTGTGGAGCCCGAGTGGCGACACCGAGCCCAAAGAGGCCCCTGCGGAAGAAGAGGAGAAGAGCGCGGAGAAGAGCGAAGAGTAAGCAACTCGAACCCTCTCAAAATCATTTCACGCTCCGGGGTCAAACCCGGAGCGTTTTTGTTTGTGCGAAGGGGATGCCAATCTGGCGGGCCGCGATGGACGGCTCGCTCCTCTGCCTTACGTTCCTTCCCCCGAGATTCCCGTCCAACGCCACCCTGAAAACCGGCACGAATGCCCCTTGGATTCGCCGAAACGGGCGTGCCGGGAGCGGGACGAGGTCCATGACTGCCAGGAATTTCCTATTTGGGGACGTCCTGGGTGGCGGTCCGGGAGGCGCGGGGTTGGTGGGGGTGCAAGGCCCCGGTTTCGAAGTTGCCTAATCCGGAGTGCGTTCTCAAATGATTCGTGTAAGGTAAAACACATTCCAAGGAAGTTGATGAAGAAAAAATTCATCTCATCAAGACGTGATTTCTTCTGCGCCACCGGCGTGGTGGCGACCTCAATCATTTTGCCCCGGCAGGTCATGGCTCGTCTGGAGAAAATCAAAAAGCCCGTCAAGCTCGGCATGATCGCCGACCTGCACCAGGATGTCATGCACGATGGCCCGGCAAGACTGAAGGTCTTCCTCGATGCCATGAAAAAAGAAAAGCCCGATGCGCTGATCCAGCTCGGCGACTTCGCCTATCCGACAAAGAAAAACGAGATAGTAACCAAGGCCTTTGAAAAGGCCCACCCCAGGACTCTGCACGTTCTCGGTAACCACGAGATCGATGGTGGGCACTCCTTTGATGAGGTCGCGAAGCTCTGGGGGATGAAGGGGCGCTACTACACCGAGAACGTTAACGGCCTTGACCTGATTGTCCTCGATGGAAACGAGAAACCGAAAAACCACAAGGGCGGTTATCCCGCGCACATCGGGGAGAAACAGCTCGAGTGGCTTGCGAAACACCTGAAAACACTGAAGGGTCCGATTCTCGTCATCTGCCATCAACCCCTGGCGGGGCCATCGAGCATCGACAACGCCGGGGAGGTTCAGGCACTGCTGAACTCAGCTTCCGACAAGGTCCTGCTGGCTGTCAACGGCCACACCCATATTGACCACGTGGCACGCGCAGGTGAGATCTCCTGCCTGCACGTAAACTCGGCCTCCTATAAATGGGTCGGCGGCTCCTACCGCAACAAGAGCTACCCGGCCGAGATCCACTCCAAGTTCCGCTGGATCGAGTACACCTGTCCCTACCGCGACAGCCTCTTCACCACCCTCACCATCGACCCTGCAAGTGGGCGCATCGACGTCAAGGGCCGTGAAAGCCGTTGGGTCGGGAAATCCCCCTCGGAGCTTGGAATCGCGGCGAAACCCGACCTGACCGACGGCAAGGAGATTTGCCCGAAAATCCGCAGTCGCCGGATCGGACCAGCCGGGAAGTAACCGAAGCCAAGAAAGCACCGCGAAGGAAAGGCCCGCCCTATGCCCCCGGAGGAACTTCTAAGACTTTCCTTTTTCAGGTCGGGCTTCCTGGTAGCCCACGGGATGGGGTAACGTGGGCAGGCAACGATATTTGCCTTCTGGGCTCCTCTCCTCTCCACGGGCTCAGTTGATGCACTGGGGGGTGTTCCAGGAGCTGGCTGCTCGCGGGACTGGGTGAAGCCTAAGCGGTCTCCTGCATTTCAGCGACATTCGGCCACCCTGGAAATGGAGAGGCTCAGTAGGGTTAACCCACTGATCCTCATTAGTTACGGGGACAGGATTTGAACCTTGTGCCATCGATCTAGCAGGTTGTTGAATTTCTCCACAACGCCGAGCCGAGGGAGAGTTTTGTTGTTAGAAAAGTCGCTTCGCCAACGAGGCGAAAGGTCGCCCCGCGGGGCGAAATCCGTTGGCTTTGTTGCCCGTTGGTCATGAATCTCGATTCGATTCCGCCTCACACCGCGCCAACCCATCCAACGGGTTCCGCGTGGCATTCTTGATAATTTCAAGACCCTGCTGGGGTTGCCCAGGGAAGGGGCGAGGGGCTCCTCGAAGATCTTCCTCCCCGGAACACGAATAAGGGCGCGCTGTTATTGCGCGCCCTGGGAGGGGAGAGAACCGGGGAGTGCTGCGGTAGCTTAGCTCTCCGGCTTCTCTTCGCTGCGAACCGGCTTCTTCGCACGACGGACAGCACCGAAGCGCTTTTGAAACTTGTCGATGCGTCCCTCGGTGTCGACGAACTGCTTCTGGCCCGTGAAGAACGGATGAGAATCTGCGGTGACACCAATCGAAATCACGAAGTGGTCGACGCCATCCACGCTCTCGGTCTTTCCGGACTTGGCGGTGGAGCGAGTGATGAATTGCTTCCCGGTACTCATGTCCTGGAAGATGACCGGATTGTATTCGGGGTGGAGATCCTGTTTCATGGGAACACGTATTTTCGTGCGGGCGGGGAGAATGCGTGATTTCGCCCAGCTGTCAAGGAATTGAGCAGGAGCACGGGCATGGTTGATCCTGGAGTCGGGAGCGTGGTCCCAGGAAGCAGGAAAACCCCTGTTACCCCTACCATGATAAGATTTACAGGGCCCTTGGTTGAAAATGTGCTCAGATTCACGGGGTAAGCACGCTTAGGGTGATTTTTTAATAAACACCTTAAATTCAACCACTTTAACAATTTCAAAGGATGCGGCTACTGGGGGAACCTAAAATTGGTCTCACCCGATGAAAAACTAACTACCTGCCCGTCACCCCCGTCTCCGTTCCGGCCTTTCCGCCATCGAGCTCTCAATCGTCATCCTGGTTGCGCTCTCTTATTTGGGGATGCTTGGGCATGGTGTCAGCGTTTGGAAGCGCGGTTCTGATCGAGCGGACGGGGTTCTGAACATTCGGCACATGCAGTTGGCGGACCGGGGCACTGCAACCACCAGCAACTTGCGTCCTACTGACGACACCGCTCCCCTGTCCATGGCGGGGGAATGGAGCAGAGGGGAAGAACTCACTTCCCCGGTCCCGGTGGGCTGCGGGCCGGGAGCCTGCGTCGTTGGAGGCGACTCCGTGGCCAAGCCTGAAACTCTTTGCGCCACATACTCATTGGAAGCGACTAATGGACACGCTTCCGAAGAGTAGACCACGTGGTAGTGGGGGTCACGTCATCCGGGATTCTGTTCGATGATCAGAAGGCGCGGCCCGGCCCCCGATTTTCTGGTGTGAACGAAGACGGTGTCGGCGCCACAACGCAGGTCAATATTGATCTTTTCCCGGCCTTGCAGGACGAGTGGTGAGAGCGGAACATCAAAGGTGCTATTGGAAGGCACATTGGCAACCGCTCCAATGACCCTGCCTCCGAAGGTGACCGAGAGGGTGCTGCGGGTTCCGCTGTGGGAACTGGAGCTCGTCTTCATGCGGAGGACCACCTTCTGATTCGGAGAAAGTTTGGGCGGAGGGCCAAAGCGGCGAAACTCCAGGCGCAGGGTGCCGCCGCCAGTTGAGCGGGAGTCGAGAGGGAAGAAGCCTGCTTTTTGAGCCTCCGAGGCGGTAAAGTTTCGGGAGCGGTACTCTTCCCAGGTGAGAGGGACGGTATAGGTGATGCCCTTGGCGAGGAGCCTGTTGCGCAGTCCGCGCACGTACTCGAGATCCTGGTTGGAGAGAGCGCCGATTTGAACTTCGAATTCCTTGCCCTTCTTGTCCTTGAGGTAGAGCGTTTCCTTGCTCGCCCACTGTAATTCGGCCGTAAATTTACGGCCATCGGTGTATTGCCAGAGGCGCAGTTGTCCCGCAGAGAGGAGGGGGGTCGCAGCCGCGACCATGATCAAGGCTAGAATGAGGAGAGAGCGGCGAGTCAAGGGAAGGGCAGTATCGACTCGCTCCGCCCATCAATCAAGCATGCGAGTTGCAGAGACCGCGACATCCATGAAATTGTTGGCCCAATTGTAAACGAAGTGGCGCCAAGTGAGCTCCGGTGAGGCCAGGCAGACCAAGGAGGAGAGCAGGAGGACATTGGCGAGATAGATGATGGCCAGCGAGAAGAAGGTTCCATTTTCCTGAAGGTCCGGCTGGTCCCTGCGAATGATCCAGAGCGTCCAGAGAAGGTGAAAACTCCAGGTCGCGCCCATGAAGAAGAAGAGAAATTTCTCGTGATGGGGCAGGGGCGCGAGCAGGCCAAGGAAGGCCATGAGGGCCAGAATGATGACCGACCAAAAGGGGACGAAGTAGGGCGACAAAGCGATGAGGATGTTCGACTTGTTGGTCACGATGTGACCTCCATCGAGCCCCACCCGGAAGCCGCTGACTCTGCCGAGACAGAGGTAGACAAAGACGGCGTGAGTGAGTTCGTGCCCAAGCACGTAGAGATAGAGAAAGAGGGGTTGCACGAGCCGCGTGAAGAACCAGCCCGCATTCAGAACGAAGCCAATGGTAAAATAGAGAAAGGCCTGAGTGCGCCAGAACTGTTGCCAAAATGAGACGGCCTCGGATTCCGTTGCGAGGGAGTGGAGTTGCGGATCAAACAAGGTCACCGTTGTGATGGCACCGAGAGGAAGGAGGGCCAAGCCCCCAAGAATGCGGAGCATTCTCGCAAACCAGCTCAGTTCATCCTGCGCGTAGTGTGAGTCAGCGATCGCGGATTGCACGGAAGTGAGTCCACTACGGCGCCAACTGCGTTGATTGGCGCGTTGCCGGGCCCGCCGATCCGCCTCCCGGAGGGCTTCGCCAAAGGTGGGACGCTTGGCGCGACGGGTCGCTGCCGGCCCTGTCCGTCGAAGATGAAGTTTCTTTCGGCCCCTTGCCACGCTGAGAGGGGAATACAGAACATTTCGGCAACATTAAAGATTATTGGGCCCGGTGATCGCCTTGAATGGGGGGATCCAAAGAGGAGTCCCAGATATGGCGATGAGGGAGGGACCCTAGCCCAAGGGGTTGCGGTCTGGTGGATGGATGGAGAGCTTTTGCATGGGCCTCGGTGGGTCTGGAAGGAGGGGATCGCGAGAGAGAATTTCGGAAGTATGCCCAACGAGAAGGCCTTGGACTGCATAGCGGGAGGGTTTGCAGATCGGAGGATCGAAAACTCTCAGGCGGATTTCGAATTTCCGGAGTGCTCCTCCTGAGCTGGAGTTCTCTTGCAGAACTCCAGCAGCTCCTAGACTCCCACCGAATCCTGGTAGGAATTGATCTTCACGGAGGGGTCGTCAGCAACATTGACCCAAACGTGCACATGCGGGTTTCCGCGGAAGTACCAAACGAAGGAGGGGCCTTCGATGCGCCAGTTGTCGTAGACCTTGTCCTTGCCGAGGTCGCCCTCCTCATAGAAGGCGAGGGAGCAGCGATCGAGTCCGCCCTGGGCTTTGAGGCAGTTCATCGCTTCGTTGCGATCGGACTGGCGATAGGGTTCGAGGAGGAGTCTGAGGATTCGCTGAAGCTCCGCTTTCTGGTCGCCCGCGAATTCGGTGACCGGACAGCCTTGAAATTTGCCCTCACGGCCCTTGAAGCCGATCAATTCTTCGGAGGGCATCCCGCTCTTCACGAGGGCAAGCTTTTGATGGGCTGCATCGAGGGTCCCATAGAGTTTGTTGGCCTCCAAGGCCTGGTGCCAGAAGACATTGTTGGGATGATCCGGCTTTTCGTAGAGGCGCTCTCCTTCGTGGGCGTAGAGGACTGGGCCGCCGAAGGCCACGTGATCGGCGCTGTCGCCATCGCATCGCAGGGTCATGTGTCGGCTGGTGAGGACAAACTCGAATTTGCCGGAATCGGGTTCTCCGAAAATTGCGATGGCCTGCTTTTTGCCGAATCCGCCGACGTCGTCCTTGAGTTGCTGATCAAAGCGGGCATGCCACTCGGGATTGGTCATTCCTTCGAAGATGCCCCGAATGAGAGCTTGCTGGTCCTTGGTGTAAAAGCTGCTGGCGATGATGGGTTTGGTGATGCGCCAGTTGTTGGCGGTGCGGGTGCGCAGGAGGCCGTGGGTTTTGTCAAGGTGATCCCAGGCAAAGCACATGGCCTTGCGTTGCTTCTCGGTGAGGGACTGATAGAGCAGTTTCACGAGGGACTCTGCTTGCGGGGGCTTCGCCTTTTTGGCGGCATGAAGAAGGGGAGTTCCGGCCCCGAGCGCTCCCAGGGTGGCGGTTCCGGCAGTGCGGAGAAAGTGGCGGCGGGGCAGGGAGTGCTCGGAACTCATCCCGTTAGCATGGAAGGAAATTTCCTGATTGCAATGAATCTCCCCAGGGGCTGGATCCTGCGCTCAAGGAGTGCCGTTGCGGACCACGCGGGAGCAGCGGTTTTTTCCAATGTGGTTGCTGGAATCAATGAATTGCACCTGAGTCTTCTTTTCGATTCTAGAAAAGGTGGAGCCGGGAAGAGTGGCGAACCAGGTGGAAAGGTTCTCGGTGAACTCCACTTGGGAGATCTAGCCGGGCTCGCCCGGGAGCGATGAGCCCAAGGGCATTCGCACTGTAAGCGGGGCGCTATGCTCGTCCCACGTAGCTGCCTTCTTCGGTGTTGACCTTCAACACATCTCCGGGCTTCACGAAGAGGGGAACCTGAACCGTCGCGCCGGTCTCCAAGACTGCGGGCTTGGTCGGATTGTTGGCGGTGTCGCCCTTGATGCCTTCCGAAGACTCGATGACTTTCAATTCGACCACCGAGGGAAGACTGACTGTGACGGCGTTGCTTTCAATAAAGAGAATCTCAACTTCTTGTCCGTCTTTCAGAAAGCCCTTCACGTCTGCGATGAGTTCCTCATTGAGCGTGATGGTCTCGTAAGTGGAGAGATCCATGAAATGGGCTCCGGAGGGATCGGCGTAGGAGAATTCCAACTTCTGGCGAGTCGTTTCCACGACGTCGACCTTCTCGGAGGAGGAGAATCGAATCGTCTTTTTGTTGCCTGAGTTGAAGGAACGGATGGTGGCGGCGATGAGGGCATTGCCCTTACCGGGAGTGCGGTGCTCGATACCGAGGACCACGCCCATGTCTCCTTCGTAGCGGATACACTGGCCTTTATTGAGTTTGGTCGCGACGATTGCCATTGGTCTTGGAGGGGTAGATCTGCGTCTGGGATCGAATTCCGAGGCGCGGGCGGTTTAACCGGGCAGAGCTGCGAGGGCACGAAGAATCTTCGGGTAATGCTGACTCCGTCGAGTTTCGGAGCCTGCCCCGCGGCGAAGGACGAATGCTCTCCGGAGCCCATTCTTCCCTCGCAGGGGTGTTTTTCTCCAACTACGGAGGAGGGTGGGGAGGGAATTCTGCTTCCGCCCGGCGGGGCAATTTCGGGCCGGCGATCTCCTCTTGGGCAGGGGGTTCAACCCGCTGGGATGGTTAAAAACGAGGATGATCGACACGGGAGGCTGGTTTTCGGACCATTTCCGACCGGCTCAAGACTCCTTGGCGAGGAGCGTGGGAGCGTTGGCAGATCGGTCCTTGAAGGTGCTCCCGAAGTGAATTGCGGGATCTCCGCTTGGATGATCGAAGCTCCTGGGCCTGCGGTCTCCCAAAGTCGACTCAGGCTCCGCAAGTCATGGCGAGAGCTCGCCGCGAAGAACTCCAATCATTGCCCCCCCGGTTCCTTGTAGTCCTCCCCGGCAGCGCTCGCCTCGCAGGAGTTCACGAACTTCGCGAGCTCATCCCTCATGGCGGCCGCGACTCTGGGATGGAAGTCGATCAAGTTCTTCTTCTCCGAAGGATCGGTCTTGAGATCGTAGAGTTCGAATACGGCCACTGGCACTTTGCCATTGTCCGAACGCCGCCTCTTGAGATTGCCCACGTTGTGCACGAGTTTGAATTGATCGCTCATCAGGGTGCGATCGGAGCCGAAGCGGAAGCCGATCTTGCGCTCACGCTTCTGCTGCGTACCCTTCAAGATGGGGAGGATGTCGATGCCATCATAGGGCCGCGGTGCGAGAGGGACGCCCACCAGCGAGGAGATGGTGGGAAAGTAGTCGCTGCTCACGCAGGGAGTTTCCACCACTCGCGGTGCGAGGGTGCCCGGCCATTCGACGATCGCGGGAACGCGAAGCCCGCCTTCATAGAGACTGCGTTTGCGGCCGCGGAACTTTCCGGCGGTGCCACGGGAGTTGCCGCTTGGTCCGGGGTTGCCCTCGGGGCCATTGTCGCTGGCAAAGCAAAGAAGGGTGTTCTCGGCCACATCAAGATTGCGGAGGGTTGCGCGGAGGCGTCCCATCTGGGCATCCACCGCGGTGATGCAGCTGAAGTAGTGTTGCTCTGTCTCGGGGCGCTCGGCGTAGTGAGCCTTCATGTACTTCGGGTGTCCCACCACCGGCTTGTGAGGAGCGTGAAACCAGATCACCGCGAAGAAGGGCTTCTTGTTTTCGGCGGCCTTGGTGAGAAAGGGGATGGCCTTGTCCATCACCATCTCGGCAGTGCACCCCGAAAGGGGCTTTGCGAGGGGCTTTCCGTTGTGCCAGAAGAGGGCGCGCATGTCTCCCTTGCGGGCCGCCGCACAGTGGGCATTGGCGGGGTCATAGGGGTTGTAGGTCGCGAGTGAGAATTCCGAGGTGAACCACTGATCGAAGCCCGCCATCCCCGGGGTCATGTGGTTCTTGTCCGCATCGCGCCCTTTGCCCTTGCCGCTGAAGGCGGGACTGAGGGTGCCCAGATGCCACTTGCCGAAATGGCCACTGGTGTAGCCTTGCTCCTGGAGCAACTCCGCGAGGGTGATCTCCTCTTTCTTGAGGTGCCCCTTGTTGGCGGTGGGAATGCCATAGCGAAACGGATTGCGTCCGGTCAGACAACTGCCCCGGGTGGGGGAACAAACCGGGGCGGCAGCGTAGTAACGGTTCAATTTCACTCCCGCGTTCGCCATCTCATTGAGATGCGGGGTCACAATGTGGGGATGCCCATTGAATCCGACATCGCCCCACCCGAGGTCGTCCGCCATGCAGAGAATGATGTTGGGTCGGGCAGCTTCTACGGTGAAGGTAGTAGAAAGGAGAGCGAGAATGGTGAGGGCGCGCAGCGTCATGACGAGGTGACTGTGTGCAAATTCACCGGGTCAGTCTAGGGTGGAGTGAGGGCTTTAGCTCTTTGCGAGTCCGGAGTTGGGCGCTCTGCACCGTCGGCCTTGAAGTCCTCATGGAACGGATGAATCGGTCATTCCAACTCCTGCGTGGGCGTCGGGCGTGAGCGGAGGAGGAGGTGGCTGTCTTTGCCGCCGCACTCTGGGAGAAACGTGTCCGGGAAGAGCGGGATAGATTACTTCAGGCCGCCATGATCCCGGTCGGTGGCGGGGAATTTGCTCGGGCCGCATTGATTTTCGCGCAATCTTGTTGCCCAGTCTCTGGGTGATGAAAAATCTGTGGGCACCGCTCGCCCTCATGGTGACGCTTCTAGGTTTGGAAATGGCGGCAGCCAACGATTGGACGCAAGCGATGGGGCCTCTCCGCGGTCTCTCTCTGCACGGAACAGATCGCAAGATGGGCGGAGCTTCTTCTTTTGAGTGTTTCAATCGGGCGGAATCTCGGATAAATAGTGCCCCGGACTCACGTAGACCAATCTGCATATCACACTATGAAACAAACATTCCTTACCACTCTTCTTGCCTCAACCCTTCTGGCATTGCCCTCCGTGGCCGATCATCACAAGAAGGGCGAATGGACTGATCTCTTCAACGGCAAGGACCTGAAAGGGTTCACCCAGAAAAACGGCACCGCGACCTACGTGGTCAAGGAGGGTGCGATCCTGGGCACCACCACCAAGGGGAGTCCCAATTCGTTTCTCTGCACCGACAAACTTTACGACAACTTCGAGCTGACCTTCGAAGTGAAGTGCCACAATAAACTCAATTCCGGGGTGCAGATTCGTTCCAATCAAAAAGATGGCAAGCCGGATGGCCGCGTCAATGGGCCGCAGGTCGAGATCGAAGCGAGCGGCAAGAACGGCGCGGAGGCCGGATACGTTTATGGCGAAGCGGCCGGTGGATGGATGACCCCGAAGGATAAGCTCAAACCCCACAAGAACTTCAAGGATGGAGAGTGGAACAAGTATCGCATTCTGGCAGAAGGCGCTCGCATTCAAGTATGGATCAATGAGGTGCAGATCTCCGATCTCACCGACGAGGGGAAACTCAAGTCGCATCCCAAAGGCTTCATTGGTCTCCAAGTGCATGGGGTCGGTAATGGCGGACCATTTGATGTGGCTTGGCGCAATCTCAAGATTCGCGAAATCAAGTAGTCAAAGGGAACCACTTTGGAAGAGGGAGGGCGTTTGCGCTCTTCCTCTTTTTTATGTTCGAATTGGTCGGCTTTCGTTGCTCAACCCCGCGCTACGTGCTGTGACCCTTCCGGGGGCAGGGACCTATCTTATCTTAGCCAGTCATGAAGGTTCTCAGGGGGGTCACCGCAGAGCGCATAATTGCGTGGAATGATGGGCCATCAGGTTGTAGGAGTTTCGTATGGATGAGCCTCTGACCGGAAATTACCGATCCCTCCACAACCTCCCTCCCCTGGCTGGAGTGGCGGACTTTGAGGGGGCGGCGGGTCCCGGCTTGGGGGTGCAGGCCTGTGTTGATCGGCTGAAGGGGTTTCACTACGCGGCGCACCGTTTGTGGCAAACGTTCCTGGCGCGACTCACCGCTGAGCCGATCTACGAATTGAAGATGGGCTTCAGCCATCATGCCTATCTCGCGGCGGAACATGTGAGCCTTCTTCGGGACCGTGTTGCCGAGATGCGCCACCCTCCACTGGGGTTGAACAAGATACCGCATACGAACCTCGAAGTGTTCTTCGACGAGATCTTGAACGCACCGGATGCCAAATCGCTCCTTGCCGGGATCTATCGGGTCGCCTTGCCTGCAATGCGTGACGGCCTGCAGGAGTATCAGCGTGAGACCAATCCGCTGACCGATGCACCAAGCTTGCGCATCTTTCGGACGATCCTGCCCGAAGTGGAGGAGATGCTGAATTGGGGTGAGAGGGTCTGTGTGGCGCTGGATGAAACCGCCGGCGAGGAGAGTGATGAATTGGATGCCTGGCAGGAGGAATTGCGAGCCTGGCTTGCAGCCGCGGGTGGACTCGCGGGCACTTCCGAAGAGGGGCCTGCCCCGGTTCCCCGGTATTCCGCCACGAAGTTTCGCTACGAGAGTACTCCGCAACGCGATGAACGGTTTCCCGATCCATACAACATGGGTGTGCACGCGGAGGAGTTTCTCTACGACGAGTCACTGGAGAGCCGGGACAAGGTCTTTATGATGTTCTACAAACGCCTCCGGGAGATCGATGTTCCCGAGATGATGGCCTCTATCCTCTACCTGATGGTCAATGCGACCGGCGACGAGGAGGCGGGGGGTAGGCCGTGGGGATTCTATCGCGACATGACCCGCCAGCTTTGGGATGAAGCGCGTCATGCCATGATGGGCGAAGTCGGTTTTGCCAGAAGCGGGATCGATTGGCCGAGCAAGGTGATGGTCAACTTTACGTGGTCAAAAGGGCTCAACGAGCAACTCACGCCCAAGGAACGGCATGCCGTCTTGTGGTACATCGAGCAGGGACTCATGTCCAAGACCGGCAAGCGCTACGAGTGGGAAGTGGGTTCTGAATCGGGAGATGAGTATTCGAAACTCATCCAGGATTTTGACTGGGCGGATGAAGTGCTGCACGCCCGGATTGGTCGCGACTGGTACGTCAAGGATTTCGAGACGGTCGCTGCTGCGGCTGAGTATGGGAGCGCGTGTTGGGACAAGGTGGTGTCGGATTGGGAATTGTGGAAAAAGGATGGACTGACCGAACACCGCAATTGGTGGCCCGACCTCTACCGCGAAATTTGTGCCCAGCGAGGTGAGGAACCCGATCCCAAGGTGCTCGCGTACGACCGCAGCTATGCCGAAACCCGCGCAGATTTGCAGCGCATCGCATCCTCGGGCTGAGCAGTTGGACCGTGAGGGCGTCTTCCCCATCAGAGGCTCCGGGAGGCGAGAGGGCTCACGCCGCCCCTCACCCGGGTTTTCGAATACGCCCTAGGTAAAGAGCTTTGCGATCGGCACTCCGCGATTAGTGATCGGAACTGGCCGGTCCCCATCGAAGAGTTCCTTGTGTGGGTCGATTCCCAACGCCGCGTGAATGGTGGCGTGCAGGTCAGGGGCGGAGACGCGGTTTGAAATCGCTTTGGTGCAATCATCGTCCGTCTCCCCCCAGGCGCCGCAGTGATTCAATCCGCCCCCCGCGAGCACCACGCTGAAGGCCTGCGATTGGTGACCACGTCCGCCCCGGCCGTCGAACTTGATCGGGCGCCCGAATTCGGTGGCCACCACGATGAGAGTCTGATCGAGAATCTTCTTTTCCTCCAGGTCATCGATCAGGGTGGCGAGGGCGGCGTCAACTTCCTGAATCAGGAAGTGCTGATTGAGTTGCCCTTCGTTGTGCGTGTCCCAGCCCGTTCCGTTTTTGAAGTTGAGATTGTGGAGCACCTCCACAAAGCGCACGCCGCGCTCAACGAGTCGGCGGGCGAGAAGGCAGCGTTGTCCGAACTCGCTGTCGTAGCGCCCTCGCAGCTCTCCGGGTTCGCCGTCCAGTCGAAAGACCTTGCTGAATTCTCCTCCTGACAGCTCGAGGCTTTCGTCGATCAGCGCGTCGTAGTGGCGACTGGGGTCGTTGGGGGCGACCTTGCTCAGGGAGGCCTCACGCAGAGTCTGCAGGATTTTGAGGCGTCGTTGTTGACGGGGATCGGTGATCTCGGCGGGGCGTGCCAGTCCGGCGGGGCCTTTGGTGGTGTCGGTGAGGTAGAGATAGCTGTGGCGTGCACCGAGAAATCCGGGTCCGCGAGCGTTGGTGGGATAACCAAGCAGGACGTATCCCGGCGTGCCCTTGGGAGAGGGGAGTTCGTGAGTGATGATCGAACCGATGGAGGGATAAACCACGGTGCCACTGACCGGGCGTCCGGTGTGCATCTGATTCACGGCGGCGGAGTGTTCATCGATGACATTGTGGTAGACCGTGCGCAGGATGGTTGCGCGGTCAAGGCGCTGTGCGAACTGGGAGAGATGTTCGCAGACCTGCACTCCCGGCACGGTGGTGTCGATGGCCCGGTAGGCCGAGCCGGCCACTTGTCGGGCGGGGTCGCCGAGTCGTTTCGGGTCGAAGGTGTCCACTTGGGCGGCACCGCCACCGAGCCAGAGAAAGATGCACTGCTTCGCCTTTCCGCGCGGAGATTGCCCAGAGGCTGCGAAGGTGGGCGAAGACAAGCCGACGGCGGTTGCTCCGGATGCGTGCAGGAAGTTACGGCGGTTCATGGAAAGGAGAGAGTGGTGTCGATGGCAGACTCCGATCGTGGATCTGGAGCTGATCAGGGAATGAATTGCATTTCCGGGGAGTTCAGGATGGCCCAGACGGCGTCCTCAAGGAGATGGCGCCAAGTTGGGGTCAGGAACTCGGTGGGTGGAGGACCGTGAAGGGCCTTGGCCTCATTTTCGGCAGCGAGTTGATTGGCTTCCGGATTTAGATGATTCCGCCAGGAAATGTCGCGCACCTCGGGGACGAAGAGGGCTTTCTCAAACTGTGCGGTCGTTTTGGTAAGGCGAGACTGGAAACCGGGCTCCAGCAGGGCAAGGAGGGCCTTGCGTTCGATCTTGGATGGTTTGCGGGTGAGGAGACGCAGGTAGAGATGGTCCACCAGCTCAGTGGGAGACTGCGTGTCGATTGCCAGGCGGGTGAGTTCACTGTGATCACTCAGGCGGGTCCACCAGGTTGCCAGCAGGCTGTTGGCAATCATTCCGGCTTGGAGAACATTGGGCTCAGTGGTGCGATCGGTCAGTGGTTCCGCGCGGTTGGAGCGCCAGCCGTAGGCTTCCATGAAGGAGACGATGGATTGGGCGAGCGGGAGGGTGAGACTTGGTCGGTCCCGCTCGGTGGACAGGGAGATGAATTCCCAGGCGCGGCGGGGGTGTCCCATGTTGAGAAAATTCTTGTTGGGATAGATGCCATCCACATCGAGGGTGAGTTCTTCTGCGAAGAGGGGCGTGGCAGTGGCTGCGAAGAGGGAATCGACCAGTTGTTCTGCGCTGAGGCGGCGTCGCAGGGGGGCTGCGAAAAATCGCGAGGAGGCCGCCTTCGCGGGATTGCTGATCGAGATGCGACGATAACTTGCGGAGTTGAGAATGAGGCGGGAGAGGCGATGCAGGTCGTAGTTGTTGACCACAAAATCGCGCGCCAGGTATTCGAGGAGATCAGGGTGGCTGGGCTCATTATTGTCCCAGTCGTCCGCCGGTTCCACGAAGCCCTGTCCGAAGTAGCGCTTCCAAATACGATTCACGATGACGCGGGCAAAACGTCGGTTCTCGGGGCGGGTCAACTGGTAGGCGAGGCGTTCTGCGGACGAGGAGAAGGAAGGATCAGCCTCGAGGGTGGGGGCGAGATTGGGAAAGGGCCACGCGGGTATCACCGGGGAATTTGGATCGAGGGTTACCTTGATTCGCGATTCGCGGGAATGGAGTCTTGCGAAGAACTCCTTGGGCACGGTGGAGGTCTTGGGAACCTTGAGCGCAGAGCCCTTCAGCATGGCCGCGATTGAAAAGAGATCCCTCTGTTCGAGAGAATGAAAGGGGGCGTCGTGGCACCGCGCGCACTTCATTTCCAAGCCGAGAAAAGCGGTGCCGATGACGTGGGCCTTGGCCGCCATGGGAACATCGTTCTGAGTCGCGAGGCGAAATCCTCCCGCGCCACCGCTGTAGGATCCGCCTGCAAAGGTCACCAATTCGGTGACGAAGCGATCGAATGGTTTGTTGTCGCTGAGCGCTTCGTGAATCCAGTAGCGAAAGGGGCCGGTGTTGTTGAGGGTCGGTTTGACTAGGCGGGGATTCTCCGCCAGGACGTCCTGCCAGTAGCTCACCCAGTGGTCGGCGTGGCGCGGGTCCGTGAGAAGACGATCAATGAGCTGAGCTCTTTTTTGAGGGGAACTCTGCGAGAGGTAATCGCGGACTTCATCAGGCGAAGGAAAGACTCCCACCGTATCGAGGTAAAGGCGACGAAGGAAGGCCAGTTCATCGAGCTCCTCGGGCATTTGAACTTCGACTGCGGGATCCTCCCAAGGGGCACCTTCCTCGATCCACTGTTTCAAGGAAGCTTGTTGTTCCCTGGTCAGGCGTTCGCCTCTGGGAGGCATGCGGAGATCCTGGTCGCGGGAGGACACCCGAGTGAGGAGATCGCTTTCACTGGGCTGGTGGGGAACGAGGGCGGGGCCGGAGTCGCCTCCGGCGAGGACTGCGGGGCGGGAATCGAGGCGTAGGCCGCCCTTCTTCTTCCTTCCGTGGCAGCGAAAGCAGTGTTCTTCCAGGAGAGGGTAAACTCGGCTTTGAAAATGGGTCTTGGGTTGAGTATTTCGGGTTGAGGATGAGTTGATTTTGGCGTGCAAAAAGCGATCGATTGCGTTGTCTGATCCGCTCTCGCTCCGGGACTCGACCTGGGGCTCACGGAGTGGGGGGAGCGTCTTGATGAAGGCTCTGGCCAGGTCGTGACGTTGTTTCCAATCTTGGGCGGTGCGGGATGCGAGCTCACGTCGTAACGAGGTGTTGAGCTCATCCTGGTGCGTTCGCTCCCGCTGCTTGTAGGTTTCTGCCGCCAGAGGGGTGAAGAGAATCTCGGCGGGGCCGGGGGAGGGGAGCACCCACTGAGAAGCACCCCCGAGTTTGGCGGCCAGGAGTAACTCTCCGACCTGGATCTTGCCGCCGGAATCTCCTACCAGGGCCTCGAGCAGAACGGTCTTGTCCCTGCCATCCGAATGGTAGGAGATCTCGCGCTCGGAGGTTCCCATGCGAGGGCGCAGGTAGGGTCGTTCCGGACGCTCCCGGAGGGTCCCGTGCGCGTCGCGGACAATGTGGGCCGGGCCGAGCAGAGCGACTTCTACCTCGCCGATTGTGAGTCGGGCCATGCCCGGAGCGCGAAGGAGGAGAGTGTGCTCTCCCGCTGGCAACTGCAAGTTGGCGGCAAGCCGGATGAAGTAGACACCGCTTTGTTCGCGCCGCTCCCCGGTCTCGCCATACGTCGGGGGGAGGCGGAAGAGAGCCAGGCACTCCGCGTCCAGGGTGCGCAAGGGAGGGCCAAGAATTTCGGGCCAATCCTTGCGTCCGGAATCGGCTTGGAAGATCTCAACCGAGACGCGGCCGGGAGGAGCGGGGGCAATTTTTCGACGAGGGGCGTTCGAGATTGCTGCAAATGCCTTCTCGAAGCCCTCCACCGGATGTCGATAGAGCGCGATGGAAGCGACCGCCCCATGCAAGGTGTTGGCGTGTGATCCGCCCAGGGCTGACCCGATCCACACTTCGGATCGGTCCACCACTGGAGGGCGATCCGTTGCACCGCCGAGGTCCCAATTTCCTTCCGAGATTTTGCCATCGACCCAGGCCCGGATGCTTGAGGGGTTTCCGAATAGGTAAGTCACGGCGAGATGGTGCCATCGGTTTCCCGGTCTAAATCCACGTTGGGAGGTCCAGCGGTGATACGCACCGCTGTTGCCTTCCTCGTCTTCGCTGCGAAAGAGAAAGCTGAGCCTGGCCCGGTCCTCCTTTCCGCGCAGTCGCAGGGCCCAATTTTGATTGTCCTTGGGAAGTCCGTCCTGGTGGGTGCGGCCCTTGCCGATGATATACTGATTGTCGCCGCTTCCGATCTGGTCGCACTTGACCCATGCTTCGATCGTGATGGCGTCGCCATTGGCAAAGCAATAGGCGGGGTCCTCACTGGCGGCTGGGTGACGGAGGTAGCTTCCGGGCGAGAAACGCATGGCACGGGTCTCGGCGGAGAAGGTGGGATAGAGCCTGGAATCCGGGCCGGGAATCTTGTCTACGGCGCCCGCGGTCACGAGTTCGCGAGCAGGGAATTGCCAATGGTGAACGGGTTGGTTGGCGGCGATGCGCTCTTCAATCGGATCGTGGTCTGCTCGTGCGATTCCCAAAAGCGCGAGCATCGCAGCGTTGAGAGCGGGAACGAGATGACGGGTCCTCATCGCTGGTGATAGACGGAAACACCGAAGAATAGTCTTCGCGGCGGCGAAATGAAACAAATTTTCGCCCCGTAGAAGCGATCCCTCTGGCACTATGGCGCGAGCACGCCTTCCTTGATCATTTTCTCCTTTGACCAGCGCGGGCGAATTCGAGCGGGAGTCGGTCTGCCGGTGACTCGATCAAACTCGTCGGGAGTGCGGCGGGAGGGGAGTTTGTGTTTTGTTCGCCGTTGCCATTCGCGGTACTCTATGCGGAGACGCTCCAGGGTATCCTTGTGCGCGGGATCATGCACGAGGTTCTTGAGCTCGAAAGGATCGAGGTTGAGATCGTAGAGTTCCTCTCCCGGTCGCGGTGCCAGGAAGCAGGTAGCCTGAATTTCGGGCAGTTGGTTCTCAGCGCGCAAGCGTTGCATCTCCTTGAAGGTGTCGCTGCGGGCCGCATCGGCTGGAGGTGTTCCCGGGAGGTCGGAATAGTGATTGATGATGTACTTGTAGCGGATATCGCGAACGGCTCGGGAGCGGTCTTCGTAGTCGTGCCAATTCTTTTCGGCAAAGATCGCGTCGCGAATCTCGATCTCTTCTCCTTTCAGGAGGGGAGTGAGGTCTCTCCCCATGAACGATTTGTCGGCCCTGATGCCTGCGACACTCAAGATCGTGGTGGCCAGGTCGACCGAGCTTACGAGCTGTTTGCAGCGAGTGCCGGCCTTCACCACCGCCGGCCAGCGAACGATGAGTGGAGTGCGAATGCCGCTGTCGTAGAGCGTTGTCTTGTCCCGGGGGAAGGGGCGCCCATTGTCGCTGAGGAAAATCACCGCGGTGTTTTCGACCACTTCCTGGGCCGTGAGTTCAGCGAGCACTTCACCGACGAAGCGATCCAAGCGTGTGATTTCATCGTAATAGCGCGCATAGTCCTGGCGCACGAGAGGGGTGTCGGGATGATAGGGTGGAAGAACGACCTCCTCCGGCGAGTGGGGGGTGGCAAGGATGTTGTCATCATAGGGACGATGAGGGTCGACCGCCGCGAGCCAGAGAAAGAAGGGCTTGTCCCTTTCGCGATTTCGGAGGAGAGGAACCCACTCGGTGCACCCGCTCTTGGTATCACCACTGGTGGTCTCCACAAATTGGTCCCCTGCGTTGGCCCCGGCATTGGCGGGAAGCTGAAAGCCCGAGGTGTCGACTTCGCGGATCTCCGAGAAGCGATCGCGCATCTCGTCACCGAGATGCCATTTGCCGGCGGCCCCGACCCAGTAACCGCCAATTCCCTTCAGGCGTTGCGGAAAGAGGATCTGCGACTTTGGAATCGGCCAGTGCAACTCTTCGGCATTGGTTTGATGGGGATAGCGCCCGGTCAGGATGCTGGCCCGGCTGGGCGAACAGGAACTGATGGTGAGGAAGGCCTGGTCGAAACACATTCCTTCGACCGCGAGGCGGTCGAGGTTGGGAGTGCCGACCTTCTTGTTTCCAAAGGCCCCGAGGTCATCCCAGGCCAGATCGTCGGCGAGGATGAGGACGATATTGGGTCGATCCTGGGCTTGCAGGAGAGCGAGCGAACTCAGCAGAAAAAGCGGAAGAGCATGGTGGAGAGTGCGTATCATGGCGGAGGAGGGCCTGAACCCGGGGCCTTCATACGGAAGAGAAGGCCCCTTGATCAACTCCTCGCCTGTAAAACTGTTGGGGAATCCACTGTGCCTCGTCCGGGCCAGCGGTTATTCCTCTTCCAAGCATGAACCCTACACGACGACAATTTCTCAGTGCCGCTTCTCTGGCGGCTGGTGGCCTCGCCTTGGGCCCTGGCAAAGCAATGGCCGCTCCCGCCAAGATCGATACCCCGTTCAAGCATTCCGTGATGGGTTGGTGCTTCGGGGGGCGTGGGGTCAAGCCGAAGCAGTTGGCGGAGTGGTGCGTGAAGCTGGGAATGCACGGGATGGAGGGAATCTCCCGCCAATCCTACAAGGAAGTCATGGAGCTTGGGCTTGAGATTGCGATCGTGAGTAGTCACGGGTTTGCGCAGGGTCCCTGTGATCCGAAGCACACCGAGATGGTGGTGGAGAAGTTGAAGGATGGCATCGAACTGGCCTCGCAGATCAAGTCCAAGCGGGTGATTACCTTTACCGGCATGCGCTACGACGGAATGATGGACGACGAAGCCGCCACCCGTTGCGTCGAGACCTGGAAGAAGGTGATGCCCCTTGCCGAGAAGAAGGGGATCACGATTTGTCTGGAGCATCTCAATTCCCGCGCCACGGAAGGCAAGATGACCGGTCATCCGGGATACTTTGGTGATGATGTGGACTTCTGCGTCGATCTCATCAAGCGGGTGGGATCGAACAATTTCAAACTGCTCTTCGACATCTATCACGTTGAGATCATGAACGGAGATGTGATCCGCCGGATCCGGGAGTACAAGGATTACATCGGACACTACCACACCGCCGGAAATCCTGGCCGAGGCGAGCTCGACGAGACCCAGGAGATCAACTATCCGCCCATCATCAAGGCGATCGTGAAGACCGGTTTCACGGACTTCGTGGCCCAGGAGTTCATTCCCACCTGGGACGATCCCTTCAAGTCCCTCGAGCACGGGGTGAAGACCTGCACGGTGAAGTAAAAGGAAAGCCAGCCGCGCAGGTGTTTCGTTTCGCTCGAGGCACAGTTCTGGACTCGCAGGTTGCGGAGCTTTTCCGTGGTTCCATTCTTGAGACATAGATTCATGTGGACCCCTTCCAGGCGGTGATCGCCGGGGAGGGTCAAGCTGTTGGCGTCCCCGCCGGCCCGTTTGCATCGCAACAAGGCCGGGAATCACCATCGAATACATGGGCGCCCGCTTCTCCGGTTCGCTGTCACGGGCACGGCGGTCCGCTTGGACGATGGTCTTGGGGTTGTCCAACAATTCGAAGTTCATGCTCAGGATCGCGGCTAGGGGGTGAGCGTGTCGATCTTCATCGGCCACCGCGGATCCCAGTCGGATCCATGGCCGGTAGAGGATGGATGTTCACCCCTACAGGTCCAGGACGGGCTTGTCGGCCTGGTGATCCCCGGGGTTCTCGGTGGAGCTTTGGTGCAGGAAGCCAAGTTGATCCTGCGTGCATGATCTCGTGGAGAAGCCACTCAAAGCTGATCGGTCAAAGGCTCCACCAGCGCATTGAGAAAATGCCGCGTGTCTTTGAGGGTGAGCCGGTCGGAATTGGCGAAGTCTTTCCGAAAGACGCGCTGCGCAAGATCTTCGACCGCCGTGGGGTCGGAGTAGGAAATGTTGAGTTCATAGCTGATCTGCAGGCTGTGGGTATCGAGATTGGTGGCCCCCACCGTAGCCCAGCCATCGCAGATCATGGCCTTCATGTGAGTCATCCCACGGTAGCGGTAAACCTTGGTGCCCTCCTTGATGAGGTGGCCCACTGCTTCGTGATTGCCCAGGTTCATGGTTTTCTCAAAGGGCATATCGGGAATGATGACCCGCACATCAACGCCCCGTCGCTGGGCGGCGAGCAAGGCATCGAGAAGGCGATCGCTGGTGAGATACTCGTTCTCGATCCAGACGCGGGTCCGGCTTGCGCGGATTGCTTCCAGCATGGCGAGGAGGGGTTCCCGCCGACCTTCGAGCAAGTTTGTGCTCAGGACCCGAATGGGAAAGGATCCCGGGAGAGCGGCCTGTGCGCGCTTTTCGGTGGGTTTCTTTCCGCCGAGCAGGGAGAGGTCGCCCCATGGGTGGGCGAGGCGCCACTTCTTGTCGAACTCTGGTTGGAGTTGATCGACAACGGGACCGCGCAGGCGAACCATGAGATCGTGCCATTCACCATCGTATTCGAGGCCGATGTTGATCCCGCCCAAGATCGCGGTCTTCCCGTCAAAGAGGAGGAGCTTGCAGTGATCGAGGATGATCCAGGGATTGAGAATGCGTCGCACCTGGATCGGAGAGGAGCCACCACGGAGATAGCGGACGATGTCAGGAACCGCGCGAAAGCCAGGGGGAGGCGGGGTGTGTGGTTTCATGCTGGCGGAAACCGTGGAGCCGATGTCGTCCAGCAGGACGCGCACCGGAACACTGTGGGCATGGTCCTTGACGAGATCCGCGTAGCGCACGCTGAGGTCGTCGTTGTCCCAGATGTAGACTTGAAGGTCGATAGACTCGCGCGCCCTGCGAAGCTCTTCATCGAAGGCGGGAAAGAATTCATCGCCATCGATGAGAAGTTCCAAGGTGCCGAGGGTGGGTGCGGGGAGGCCAAGTTGAGTGAGGCTTGCGGAGAATTCGCGGCTTCCCGGGAACCCTCTCGTGCGGGGCGGCGGATCGAGCAGAAAGGGAATGTTACCACGGACCAGTTCTTCCGTGCGCTGCACGAGCATGAGCAAGCCCAAGCGGGTAGAGGTGAGCGGGCTTCGCAGATTGGCGAGGGCCCCGGCCCGCAGGACCATCCCGGACAACTGCACCGTGCTCGTAAGCGGACCATTGACCTGGGTGTCGCGGGGGGTGCCGCACGACGAAGCGAGGACCGCGAAGGTTAGAATGAGAAGTCGACTCATTTTCCGGCTGCTTCCGCGATGCAATAGAGCGATTTGTCGCCGCGCAAGATGAGTTCCTTGCCCACCAGGGCTGCAGAAGCGCTGAAGCTGTCGTCAAGGGTGTTCTGCGAGAGCGCTTCGGGATTCGGACCCGCGGAAAAGACCAGCGTCTCGCCCTCGAGGGAGGTGATGTAGAGGCGTCCTTGAGCTGCCACTGGCGAGGCGTAGACATTGCGAATGCCGGTCAGTCGCGCGCGGGCGTAGACTTCCCGGCCGGTTTTTGCGTCGAGGCAAGTCAGCACTCCCTGGTAGTGCCGATGAAAGTAGACGAGGCCTCGATAGAGGAGAAGGGATGGGACGTAGGGCGTGTCGCGGCGTTTGATCCAGGCCACGTGATCGCCGCCGGTGAGGTCGCCCTTCGCGCCTTTCAGAATGATGCCCATGATGGCCTGCTTTTCGTAGCTCGATCCGCAAATGACGAGTCCCTCCTGCGAAACCGGGCCCGCTACCACGTTGTGGGACAGGCCCCCGCACTCCCAAATCAGTTTGCCGGTGGCCAGATCATAACTGCGGATGCGATTGGCGGCGGAGATCACGACCTGCGGCTTGCCATCGTGCACGACGATGTGGGGTGAGGACCAGGAAGTGGGTTCATCGCGATCGCTCTTCCAGCGCCGGTCTCCGGTCTTCTTATCGAAGGCGACCACGAAGGACGGCCCTTCATGATCCCAGTTTACCACCAGGGTATCGCCATAGAGGGCAGGCGAGGCCCCTTCGCCGTGACCATGTTTTGTGTGCATGTCGCCGAGATCATCCTCCCAGACTACCTTGCCCTTGCGGTCGAGGGCGAAGAGTCCATTCGATCCAAAGAAGGCGTAAATACGTTCGCCATCGGTGATTGGCGAAGCGGAGGCGAAGCTGCCGGTGTCGTGCCTGCTCTCATGAGGTACGCTGTCCCGCACCGTTGTTTGCCAAACCGTTTCTCCATTTTCGCGATCGATCGCAAGCACGACGAACGCGGTCTGGTGAACCTTGAGGGTATTGTTGTGAGCCCCTGGGCGCACTCCCACTGGAGGATCGACCGGATCTCCGTGGGGAATGGCGGCGGTGAGGTAGATGCGATCGCCCCACACGATTGGTGAGGAGTGTCCCTTTCCGGTCACGGGAACCTTCCACTTGATGTTTTTGGTCTCGCTCCACTCGAGGGGTGGATCGGCCTTCGGGGCCGCCCCGGTGTCGAGGGGACCGCGCCACTGGGCCCAGTTGTCTTCATCGCGTGGGCCCTCTGCCAGTGCGGCCATCGGCAAGAGGGCTGCAAAACACCGGAGGATCTTCATGCCGCATGCAATCAGGCGGTGGGCGAGGGTGTCGAGGAGGAAGGGGTTTAGAAACTGAATCTTCGGTTGAGAGCAGGGAATGTTGGAGTGACGCCTTCAGGCATCCGCGATGCCGGAGGCGGGCGGCGGATGACCGGGCCGCCGAATTGGGAAGGGC
>JAPKFB010000138.1 GCA_028821775.1 Roseibacillus sp. | reverse complement strand
GTGTGTCTCTTTTTCTTCATTTCTGGTTCTGGGTTACCCCCAGAACCTAACCTTCACAATGGCCCAGTTGAAGGGGACCAGATCAGAAAGCAACGACCGGCGACCGATCCAGGGAAGACCTCGCGGACGCCCGGGTTCCGGAGCGCCTTCCGCCTTCGCCTTCTCCGCCGATTCCTGCCATACCACCATCTCCGCCTCGAAGGAAAAGGCGAAAATATATATTTCCATTGATCTTGATCGCTGGAATGCACCTGAGTAACGGGGGACTATCAACTATGAATTCGAAACGATCAAAACTCACATTCCAATCTTGGCTCATCTGGTCATTGATGTTCGTCACGGCCTACGCACAGGAGCCCCGCGTGGGTGGCGAGGCACGGTTGGAAGCATGGAAGCGACACCGTGAAATGGCCGACAACTCCCCGTTCAAGGATCTCCAGTGGCAAACTTTGGGGCCCAAGTTTGCGGGCGGTCGAATCGAATCGATCGATGCGCCAGCCAACGATCTGAAAACCATCTATGCTGGTGTTGGTGCTGGAGGCATCTGGAAGACCGTCGACGGTGGCCTCACATGGAAACCGATCTTCGACCGCGAATCGACCTTTGCGATCGGGGATTTGGCAGTGGCACCCAGTGACCCCAACATCATCTGGGTCGGCACAGGAGAGTGTCACCTGGGCAATTCTTACTCTGGCACAGGCGTGTTCAGATCCTCTGATGCAGGCGAGACATGGACTAACATGGGGCTCCATGACAGCGCACACATCGGAACGGTCACCATAGACCCGACCAACCCTGACATCGTCTATGTTGCTGCGATGGGATACCGGGGCGCCGGTGGGCAACGGGGCATCTACAAAACAACGGATGGCGGAGGGACGTTCAAGCGTGTGCTGTTCGCGGGTGAGCGTACCGCGTTTGTCGATCTGGTCATCGACCCCAATGACCGCAAGCGGCTGTTTGCTTCGGCCTGGGATCGCTCCGGTGGGAATGGGAGCGGTGTCTATCGCAGTGACGATCAGGGAGAACGTTGGAAACGACTGGAGGGTGGCCTGCCGGATAAGCAGATTGACCGGGTCGCGATCGCCGTGTCCGCCTCAGAGCCGGGAGTTCTTTACGCATTGATGGCGGACCGCTCCTCGCCCGAACTGAGAAGGCGTGGCCATGCCGCCTTATTGTTCCGCTCGGATGACTACGGCGATACCTGGGACCGGGCCCATGCTCGCTACGTGCCGACCTACGTCGGCTGGGACTTTTGCGATCTCCGGGTCGCTCCTGACAACGCCGACCACGTCTTTGTTGGCGGATTTCGATTGATCTTCTCCAAAGACGGCGGAAAGACATTCGAGCGCGAGGGTGGCTGGTCGAGTGAGCAGAATGGCGAGAGGGTGTTCAGGCTGCACAGCCACCGAGGGAAAGGCCTGCATTTGGACGTGCATGATATCTGGATCGACCCCGCACACCCTGACAGGGTCCTTCTCGGCAACGATGGGGGGCTCTACATTTCTCAAGATCGCGGGCAAACATGGTTGCACCTGAACAACCTGCCGATCGCCGAGTTTTACAGGATTCACCTCGACGATGAGAAGCCATTTCGCATTTGGGGCGGGACCCAGGATAACGCCTCATTTGTCGGGCCATCGACCGCCCGATTCGAAACTGGGGCTGACGACCGGTGGCAACAGGTATTCCTCGACCGCTGGGCGGGAGGCGACGGCTTTTCTACCTTCCCTGATCCTAACGACCCCAGGATCACGTTTTACTCCCAGCAGATGGGCGGTCTACAACGCTCCCGGTATGGCCGACTGAACTCCGAGAAGTGGATCAAACCTCGTGACCGCGGATTGCGATTCGCCTGGGATACGCCGTTCTTCGCTTCATCGCACCCGGGCAACACCGTCTTGTACTGTGCCGCGCAGCGTGTGATGCGATCCGACAACCGGGGCGACAGCTGGCAGGCCATCAGCCCAGATCTTGGCCGCGATGCTCTGCAATCTCTTGCGGAATCTCCCCTGGACCCGAAGCGGCTGGTCGCCGCGGGTGGGCGGGGCGAAGTCCACCTGACTTCCGATGGCGGCAAATCATGGAAACGGGCCGGCAGAGGATTGCCGGGAAAAACGGTTCGGGAGGTGGTCGCGTCCGCCCATGATAAAGACCGCGTGTACGTCGTGTTGTCAGGTAAGGGTGACAACGACAGCGCCTCGTACGTGTATGTGACAAACGACTTTGGGGCCACATGGGAGTCGATCGCCGGCAACCTGCCAGATGAATCCGTCAACACCCTGGCCGAGGATTCAGAGACCAAGGAGCTTCTCTTTGTCGGAACCGATCTTGGAATCTACGTGTGCACAAACTCCGCCCTGACCAAAGCTCCCGATGGTGCGGATGCGGACGCGAAAGATGATGCGGAAGGTGACGATGGTGACAGACAGCTAAAATGGGATTCACTTTGCCACACGCTACCAACCGCCCCGGTCGTTGACATCGCCGTCCACGGCCGCGATGGTGCCCTGGTCGCAGCTACCCACGGGCTTAGCATTTTCCTACTGGAGATAGATAAGATTCGGGCCGCCCGGGGTGAGTAGATGCTAGCGCTGGCACGGAATAGTGTTAGAAATAAAGAATGCGTGACAGATCCGAACGCAATGTGTCCTTCTATTTGCCCTCCTATGAGGGCGTATTGTGCAAAAAATGGGCCGATTATTCATGCGGCCTCGCGATGGTTGCCGTGCAGGCCTAACAACTTCACGCCGGCGCAGGCTCGCCGACTCTGACAGTGCACTTGGCTAAACGCGCTGATCGAAACGCGAAATCTTTGGTGTAGAGCAATCACCGTTGCCCCAATCAAAAAGAGGAACGGTAGCAGATGTATTCATTGCATTTCCCAACTCCTCGGTGACGTCGCAATACTCATGGGCCACCTCGCTGGGCGCTACTCGTAGGTCACGCGAATGGGATCACCGGGAGTGTCCGCGAAGTATTCGTAGATGTTGAGGACGATCGGACCGGGGCAACCGTGGAGATCAGAAATCGCTCTCAGGTCAAAGCTGAGGTCGGCGCGGACGATGGAATCACAGGGATCGTCATTGCCATCGTGTCGGATATAGAGGTTGGCTTGAGGGGGGTGCGAATTGAGGAGGGAGCCAGGGCTCATGAAGAGTTCGTAAGTGTGGGGACGACAACCGCCGGAAGCTTCCACCGAAAGAGTCAGGGCATCGCCATCGACGGTCGCTCCGAGGAGCCAAAAAGGATCGAGCTGAATTTCGGCCGGGGCAGTGTTGGTGATCTGGATCGCGGAACGCTCCCACCTGACGCTGATATGCTCCCCGGGTTCCTCGGTAAAGTAATCATGCACGTTGAAGATGATGGGGTCGGCGGGGTGGCCGTGGAGGGCGCCGATGGGTGTGAGGTCGAAGGTCAGTTGCTTGCGGATGAGGGCGCGGCAAACGTCGCCATTGGCATTGTGACGGAGGTAGAGACTGGCTTGCACAGGGAACGACTCGAGGAACGCTCCGGGACTCATGATGAGTTCGTACTCGTGTTCCGCACAACCGCCGCCGTGTTGAAGGTCGATGGTGAGGGTGTTTCCACGAACTGTCGCGCCCAGGAGGGAAAAGGGGTCGAGTTGTATTTCGTCGGGTGGAGTGGCGCTGATTTGCACGGGGGCGGCAGCGGCGATCCTCAGGCTCTCGACAACGAACTCTTGTTCTTCATCGATAGCGAATTGAAGGTAGTCGATCCGGGCCTTTCCGGGGGCGCCGTTGCAGGGATCGAATCTTGCGGTGATGCTGTAGGGATTCTGGTCAAGTGCACCTTGGAGGAGGTCGAACAGTCCGTCGATGGTGCGATAGTTCGCGAATTGAGAAGCGGGGACCTCTCGTCCTTCCCGGCTGATGGAATTGATTTCGCCGTCGCGTACGGAGATGTTGACCGGGATGACAAACTCGGGAATGCAAAAGCAGATCCATCGGAAGGTGAAGTCGTAGTTCTTGAGGTCGCTCTTTTCCCATCGTGTCCGGTTGCGGTCGAGGGCGGCCTGGAGGTCTGTTCCCTTATCGATGGCGCGGTAAAAGCGTTTCTTGTAGAGGGGAACGAAAGGATCGAGGAAGTCGCCGGCACCGTTAATCTCCATCATCTCGCCGAGACCAACCCAGTGAGTGAGATCGCTTGAAGCCTCGACGCACCAGCTCTTGGCGCGGCCGGAATCGAGGAGCTTGATTACCACGCCCTCGGCAGTGTGGCTGAAGGCGATTCGCGGCGCGGGGTTCTGCGCCAACAGGGGTGCGAGGGAGGCGATGATTAGGAGGAGCGTGAAGCGAAAAGCACTCATGGCGGCCAGGGGCGGTATTCTGTGCTCCCACCAATAGCCCCGGAGCGCGATGGCTGTCAATTGGGAGGATGCCAGGCGGGTCTTCAAGTCCACAGCGACAACCTGTTCGCTGCGGCGAGAGTGGCGAATTCCAGAACGGATCCATGAAATGAACACGCTTGTGAACTGGGGAATCCGCGCAATCCACCAAGCCGCTCCCGGCAGTTCACCCCCGTAGTGTCCAGAAAAACTCGAATCGTTGGTTTCATGCGGCATCCCGGTAGTAGTAGCGAAGCAATCCACCAAGCTGCTCCCGACAGTTCACTCTCCCCACCACTTCCCGTTCCAAGCTCCGGCACAATGATTCTGTTCTCCAATCCCTGGTGGTTCCGTTTACGCCGAGTCCCTTCCTCTTCCCACCGTAGAGACCTCGGGACCATAGACGTCCGCTATCGACGAAAGCGGACTGTTGCCTGGGATTACTCGATCTCATCCTCCTGCTGCTGATCGAGCCAGCCCGCCAACGCCACCAGCTTCATCACGCCCAGTGGTCGTTTCTGACCGTCCAAAAACCCGGAGCACGATCAGAAATCAGCCCCGAACAGGATCTTCAACAGCCTGGGGATCAGCGCATTCTGTTGTAATCGTATTTCTGGACACTACGGGGTGGATTTGCTGTCTTCAAATTTCCTCGTATTCCTCCACCGTGATGTCTGCCATCACATCGCCCGTGTGTTTTGTCTCCAGAGGCTCAAACAATAATAAATGAGTTTCCTCTATCGCGGCAGGCTTGTGTTCAACGCCTCTTTCGACCGTGTAAAACTCGCCGGGGTTTACGACCACGGTTTTATCTCTCAACTCAAGTATCAACTGTCCCTTTATCACCATGAAACATTCATCTTCATGGTCATGTTTATGAAAAACAAATTCTCCCTTTAGCTTAGCAAGAATGATTTGTTGCCCATTCAGCTTCTCAATTCTTTTCGGGGACAAGTAATCCGAAAAGAGACCGAACTTCTCCTCGATGTTAATGACTTCGTTCACTTCTTTGCTCCTATCGCAGGCATCTTACTCCTCCTGCCACACACTCTGCAAACCCGAAGCAAAGGGTTGGGGTGATAATTGGGGTGGCCGACCTGTAAAGCTCATCAGCGAGAAGACCTGATCCCCCCACCCTGCACCCTTACAGGGCATGGGGTGCCCCGCACCCTGCTTCCTGCACCTTTGCAGACTGTAGCGTGCCCCGGGGGGCGATGAAGGAGGGGCGAGCTTCAGGCGTTCGTGGGCTGCACCAGCCTGAGGAGCGTCACGATCCCTGATGGCGTCACCAGCATCGGGCGGGGAGCCTTCCAGAGCTGCACCGGCCTCACGAGCATCACGTTCCTTGGGGATGCTCCTAAAGCGGGTGACAAGGTTTTCTTAAACGCAACCCCCACCATCTACCGTAAATCTGAAACGAAGGGATGGGGTGATACTTTTGAGGGTAAACCTGTGAAGCTGATCAGCGAGAAGCCCTGATCCCCTACCCCCCCAAGAATTTTCACGCGGGGTGATCCATACATACCCAAGCGCACACAAAAAGTGCCGACCCCACCGGTGGGGTGTGCGGGGGCTGCGGGGGGAGATATCGCAGTCACACCAAACGCGTTCCCCTTGGCGTCGTTAAGGCCGAGTAGTTGATTGGCTAGCGCGTTGTGATTGAGGGTGGCCGTGATGCTGATACTCATGCTTTCATCTTCCTG
>JAPKFB010000137.1 GCA_028821775.1 Roseibacillus sp. | reverse complement strand
ACCACTCCACTTCCGGCTCCCCTGATCCGCGATGCGACGGCAACACCCGGCGATAGATCCCCACATTCACCATCGCCAACCCCGCCAACCGAAAAAGTCGACCCTTGAGCCGCTGAGGATGATAAAAATCCAGAACCACCCTCGCCGCCTTCGGATCCTCCGGCAGCCCCATCGCCAAACGATGCCCTCCCCGCAACACATGGATGCCACCACGGCCCGTCGCCACCCCGGCTATCCGCTCAAGGGCCTCATCCAGATCTCCTGACCAACCGTCCGCCATCACTTTCCGGAGTTCTCCAAAACTTCATTCAGCATTCCGAGTAACCTCTCCCGCCATTGGGCTTCCTCTCCATTCTTCGCCAGCCACTCCATTCCCCGGAGACCTCGACGCTTGGCCTCTTCAATATCCCCGGCCACCTCGCGCATCGCCGAGGCAAGAGATTCCGCATCACCGGATTCGTGCAACCACCCGGTCTCACCTTCCACCACCGTCTCCCGGAGCCCCCCGGACTTCGAGGCAATTACCGGACGACCTATCGCATAGGCATCCAGAGTGACCAAGCCAAAGGCTTCCCACCAGATGGACGGAACCAACAGGGCCACGCAGGACGTCAGCAATTCTCTCTTCTCATCCCCCTGCACGTACCCATGAAAATTGCAGTCATCCAAACTCTCTGCCGCCTCCCTTACCTCCTCTTCCAAATCCCCGCCGCCGGCAATCTCAAGCACCCCCTCGAATCCATCCTTTTTGAGCTCCCGCCAGGATTCGATCAACACCCGCACGCCCTTCGCATCGGTCAGGCGGCCCAAGTAGAGAAACCGCGGCTTCCCCTCCCTCGGAAACGGCAAGGCCTCCACTTCTCCGATGTGACAATGCGGCAACACCCGGATCTTCTCCTCCCCCACTCCTGCGCGAACAAAGACATCGCGGACAAACTCTGAAATCACTATCCAGCGATCCACATTTCGCCAACAACCTGCCAGATGACTCCACCAAAGCACGACAGCGTAGGCCCCGGTCTTGATCCGTGATCCCTGCCAGGCCGCCGAAAGAATCTCCGGAATGAAGTTCTTCCGAATTCCGTCATCCATCACCCGTCCCTTGCCCCACAAGTATCCGTTCACGGAATAGGGCCGATAATTGTGAACGTAGTACACTACCGGCAGGCCGAGCTTCTTCAAATTCCCCAGCAAGGCCAGAGAACCCAAGGGCATGAAGTTGTGCAGGACAGCCACGTCGGGCTTAAACTCCTCAATGCGCCCGGTGACGAGATCCAGCGACTTCCGATTCCGGAACATCCGAAAAAAAAGTCCCATCAATTTCAACAATTCATGGGACTCAACCTGGTCCTCGGTGAGATAAAGTGTCTCCACCTCAACGCCCTCACCCAAGCCCTCCCCAAGCCTCGCCACGATGACTTCCTCGCCACCCTTCTCAACGTAGTTGTTGAATATTTGAAGAATCCTCACCGCGCTTTAACTTCGAATCTCTGAACGCCTCCGACACGACACCTTCCTACACCGTCTCAACCCTCCGGTTCCCGACAAGAGCTCTTGTGCCACAACTTGAGCCAGCCCTTTTGGACACGAAAAACGTGATACATCACCCCTTCCACGATTATGTTCAACATCTCATCCTCAAAGAGCCTGCAGCCATACACCCGTCGAATTGCGCTGGATTCTGCAAGCTGTTTCTGCCGTGCCAGAATCCCGTCAATATCGGCCTTTCCCATGTTTTTTCTACTGATGCTTTCATCGTGCAGTCGAAAATCCGCAAGAACAACGGGCAAATAGAAAAACCGCTTTCCTGCCGCGGCTAGCCGGCAATAGTACTCCCCGTCCATCACCGCGCCGAAATTCACGTTTAACAACTGTCCTTCTCCAATCGTCGATTCGCGACGATAAAATGTGCTCGTCGAACCAATATAGCACCCATGGTTGGCCAGCATCCCAAACCGAAAGGGAAACAAGGTCATCCGCCGGACAAACTTCCCTTTTTCGTCGATGAAGTCCCAACATCCAAACACCACATCCGCCTCGGACTCCTTCTCCAAAAAGCGCTTCACTTCTGCCAACGCTCCCAATTTCAAACGATCATCCGAGTTCAGCCACATCACCCACTTCCCCTTGGCTTTACGAAACCCCTTGTTGATCCCGTCACTCATTCCCTTGTCAGGCTCCTGGCTCCATGAGGCATGCGGGAAACGGGCAACCACCTCTGCAGTATCATCACTGGATCCCGCATCCATCACCAAGTGCTCCAGCGTCACCCCTTCCTGAGCAGCCACGCTTTTCAAACACTCTCCAATATAATGACCATAGTTGTAACTCGGAGTAACAATAGTAAAATCGATCATACCGTAATCTATAAATGTATCTCTTCCGAACTCAATCGGCGCCCTTGGGCTCGGCCACGGGCACTACCTCCCGGCAGGAATTTCGATGAATCCATCGCAGCAGTCCCTTCTGGATCCGAAACACATGATGGAGGAAGCCCTCCACGACGCTGTTCAGCATCTCGTCGTTGAAAAGTCGAATTCCGTACATGCGATGGATTGCCTTACGCTCCGCGAGTTGCAACTGCAGCGCCAAAATCCCATCCACATCGGTCTTGGCGAGATGTTTCTGGCTGGTGTTCTGTCCGTGCATCCTAAAATCGGCCAACACCCGTGGCAAATAATCGAAGCGCTTGCCCTCTGCCGCAAGTCGGCACAGATATTCACCGTCCATCACACACTTAAATCTCTCATTGAGCAAGTACCCCTCTCCAACAGTCGTCGCCCTTCGAAAAAACGTACTCGTCGAAGCAATGTAACAGAGGTGATTCTCCAGCATCGCCTTCCGAAAGGGAAACAAGGTCATCCTTCTCAGGAAGTCTCCTTCCGCGTCCACAAAATTCCAACACCCGAACACCACATCCGCCTCCGGATGATCTTCTACGAATTCCTTCACTTCTCGCAATGCTCCCGGCCGCAATCGATCATCTGCATTCAGCCACATCACCCAATTCCCTTGAGCCTTCCGGAATCCCTTGTTGATCCCATCACTCATTCCCTTATCGGGTTCCCGAAAAAATGAAGCATGGGGAAACCTGCCCACCACTTCTGCAGTATCGTCGGTGGAGTCGGCATCCATCACCAGGTGCTCCACTGTCACCCCTTCCTGACCAGCCACGCTCTCCAGACACTCGGAGATGTAGTGCCCGTAATTGTAGCTCGGCGTAACGATCGTGAAATCGACCATGAGTGATGCAATTAGTTGGACTCTCTGGGGGCCGGATCCTCAGATGAAGAAGAGGAGCCACGGTTGACAACCCGCGCGGGGTTCCCGACGACGACTGCATTGGCAGGAACATCGCGCCTGACCACCGCACCGGCCCCGACAACCGCCCCATCACCAATCGTCACACCCTTGAGGACGATCGCCCGGGCTCCAATGAAACACTTCTTCCCCACCACAACCGGTTTGGATACCGCGAGGGGATCCATCAACCAGTCTCCGTTTTCCCCACGAGGATGAAAGTCAGTATCCATAATCATCGCTCCGCCTCCAATCTGTGTTCCGGCTCCGATCTCCACACGATTCGCACAACAAATCACCACCGCACTGACCCCTACCCCATCATGCAAGTACAATTTCGCTTGCCGCGACAGAGTCGCCAAACGACAGCGCCGGCCTTCAACCACCGGATTCGCAATCGCAGAACTGCAGAGAGTGACATCGTCACCCAGACGGATCAACGATCCTTTCATTCGGTTGACTCCGGGACGCCCGATCACAGTCAGATTCCGCCCATAGCGAACTCCATAACAGGTCAGCATGAATCGCCAAATCGGCGAAAAACCAGTGAGCGCAAGCGCTTTGCAATTACCTAAAAAGGACATCGGAATATCGGAAAGAATAAGAAACGGAAATGCCTTGCCGGATAGAAGCTCTCATACTCCTCGCTCCCCCACGGACAAACGAATAGATACCACCAAATCTACCCGGACGTCGACCTCCCACATCTGAATCCGATAAAGCATCCCCGCAACCGTCGGCCACGAAAACGTCACCGCATCCTGACAATCCACGGACTCGATTCCAAAATTTTTCAACGGGTCGATCAATGACGTTCCCGCCAGCCACTCCTCCCAATCACTCTGCCCGTCGGCATCCCCATCCACCATTGATGAAGGATTGCTCAAACCGTAACGAGCTTCCCAAATATCACTCACGCCATTGCTGTTTCCATCGAACATTGGCATCGCGCCAAGAGAGGCCGCAGCCACCTAGGACAGAACGCCAATCCATAAAATAGGTAAATTTAACATGAAATCAGATGCTCTTCAGCCCCTGTTTTCGGTCCAAAGACGAGTTATTACTCATAATAAAATTATCGAACACCCCAACAATCGTGTCAACCACGAGATGCCACCCTCGATCATTCCTCACTTTTTTTCATCAAGTCCTCATAGAGTTCCAGAAATCCATCCGCCGTATTCTTGGGTCGGAAGTGCTCCCGGAACTCAGCTTGCCGTGCTCCCCCCATCTTCCGACAACGCTCGAAATCTGAACAAAGATCATCGAGCGCAGCAAACCAGTCCTCCGGATCCTCCGTCTCCACGAGAGTGCCATCCACTCCTGACTCCAAGTACTCGGCATGCCCCCCGTGGGGTGAAACGACGATGGGTAAACCGATCACCCGGGCTTCCTTGATAACATTCGGACTGGTATCCGCCCGGGACGGCAAAACAAAACCCCACGCCCTCGCCAACTGCTCCTGCACCTCTGCAGTCTTCAAAACACCCAGAACCTCGACACGAGGATCGTTCAAGGCCCGCAGCTCGTCGGCAAGATAACCGTCACCGATGAAAACCACTGTCCAATCGCGATCCTGATGTCGTCGGAGCATCTCGATGAGAATATCAATCCCCTTCAACCGGTTGAGACTCCCCACGAACACAACCCTCGCTTGCTCGGGGGCAGGCTTCCACTCCACATCGTAGTAGCTCGGAAACACCCCATACTCGACCATCCGCGTCGTCTTTCCCGAAACAATTTTCTCCACCTGGTCCAAGCCCCACTGTGACTCGCTGGTGACCACCGTCGCTCTCTCAATCGTCTTCGGCTCCCAATACTTGAAAAACTTCCATCGCCAGTCCTTGAGATCACCGGTCTTGTAATAGGTCGTGATCACCCCCTGCATCGAAAGGATCGAGGGACCGTCGAATTCCCAAAGCGAGGCACCGTGAAGCGTTTCGGTTCCCCAGCAGTGAATCAGGTCAGGTTGAATCTCTCGAACCACTTCCCGATACCCCAGCCTCTGGGGCCAGCGAGCCGCGAGGAGTCCAATGGTGACCCCCCGATCTGGAACGCGATGAAAGGTCTGGTTCCAATGCTGAACGGTGACCCGCTTGCTGATGGTCCGATCAAGGATGCACCAGTGAATCTCAACCCCTTCGGCGGCCTCCCAGGCCTTTGCGAGTTGAGGCAGCCACGTAGCCGCCTGCGCACCGCCCCTGCCCTGCCCACCGCTTTCAAAGCAGGCCACGGGAAAGGCCGCAAAAATAGCGACGACAATTGGCTTGGAGTCTTTACTCATACGAAATGCAACGCCAACAAATCACTCTTCCGAGGAATCCTTCTTCTCCCGCATCAGCGAGATCACCGAAATCGACCCGAAGGGCCAGAACTTCCTGAAGATGCCCGTCTCAAACTTGATCGCCGCCCGCTGACCAAACAACCGCAACAGAATGTTGCTGAATGGTTGCACCACGGTCGCATCAAACCCCCACTCCAAGATCTCAAGTCCGGCGTGGTTCTCTGCCAGGTTCTTCCAATGACTATGATCCCACGACTGCAGGTGTCCTTCGTTCACCTCCACATCCCAATTCCTGCGCCGGATCATGTCACGCGGCCGACTGAGGTTTGGCCGAACTCCTGCGATTAGTTGGATGATCATGGTCGTCTAGGGTGAAATTACTTCGAGCAATTTCATTGGGCTCATCAGGAAGTCTCTCCGGTGGCCTCCTCTCCCCCCTCAAGGGAGTCAGGGAGAATTTCTCGATACTTCTTGGAAATCTCATCGGCAAGTTTCGCCCAAGAAAACTCTTCAA
>JAPKFB010000068.1 GCA_028821775.1 Roseibacillus sp. | reverse complement strand
CATGCGCAACTCGTCCGCAATCCAAGCGAGAACCTTCCGGCGACTGGCATCGTCGGGTCGGGACAGCCTTCAGCGCGTTGGGGCGCTGCGGCCCGCCTTTTTGGACTCCTCCAGGAGGGCCTTCAACCTGGCGACAACCCGGGGGTGCACGGCGGAGAGATTGGTTGTCTCGCCGGGATCTTGGGCGAGATTGTAGAGCTGTCCTGGTGCATCCGGGGCATTGTCGGGGATGGCATACTGTTTCATCCCCCACTCGCCATCACGAGAGTAGTTGCTCCCACCAGATCCCTTGTGGTCGAGATACTTCCATTTGCCGCGCCGCACGGACATCGCCAGCGACATCGTCTGTTGCAGGAGGTAGGGGCGGACCTGCCGGTCCCCTTGCGTCCCCTCGAGGACCGGTAAGAGGTCATAGCTATCCTCTGCTGCATCATTGGGAAGCTCGGCCCCCGCAATGGCGGCGCAGGTGGCGAAGATATCAGTGAGACTGGTAATCTGATCGCTCGTCGATCCCGCTTTGATCTTCCCGGGCCATCGGACCACGAAGGGAGTGCGATGTCCGCCCTCCCACTGGTCGCGTTTCACGCCGCGCCAGGGACGAGCTCCGTCGTGGTGGTGGTCGCGACGCATCGCAATGACGGTTGGGACTTCCGGGCCGTTGTCGGATCCGAACATGACGATCGTGTTGTCGGCTACGCCGAGGCTTTGCAGCGTCTTCATCAATTCGCCCACGATCCAATCCATCTCGAAAATGAAGTCTCCGTGAGGGCCGGACTTGGTTTTCCCCTTGAATTGGTCGGCAGGAAATGAGGGCAGGTGCACGGCCTGCATGGAGTGAAAGAGAAAGAAGGGCTGGTTAGGCTTCTCCATCACGTGAGTCTTGAGGAACTGCTGACTCTTCTTGAGAAAGACGAGGTCGACCTCTTCCAAGTCGTAGTTGGAGGCAATCATTCCGGCTCGGTTGTCGTTTGAGTAGGGATGCTTGGGGAGCGACTTCTTGTCGACGATCCTGGTCGGAGGGACAGGGATGCGGTCGCCATCGACGTAGGCGTAGAGCCAATCAGTGGTCGGGCAACACACGGTGCCATAAAAGTGATCGAACCCGCGATGAATTGGACTGTCGGGAATGGGGCGCGAGTAGTCGACCGCCTTCACTCCCTTGACTCCGCCATTGGTGATGCGTTGGCCCTCCTTGTCGAAGAAGGACATCCCGATATGCCACTTGCCAAACATCGCCGTTGCGTATCCTTGCTTCTGCAGCATGCCTGGCAGGGTGAGTCGCTTCTCCTCGATCATGCAGGGTCCGCCTACCCCCGTGAAGACGCCGCGGAACCCGGTGCGAAAGGCCATGCGCCCAGTCATCAAGCTGTAGCGCGTCGGGGTGCAAACGGTCGATGGACTGTGGGCATCGGTGAAGCGCATCCCCTCCGCCGCCAACCGGTCGATGTTCGCAGTGGGAATTTTCGAAGTCGGGTTGTAGCAAGCGATGTCGCCGTAGCCGAGGTCATCCGCGAGAATGAAGACGATGTTGGGTGGGGCGCCCGTTGCGAAGAACGAGGAGAGCAGAAAACCAAGGAGCGCGATCCGTTTTGGGCGAAGGGACATGCACGATCATCTCGGGAATAGAGATCTGAACAAGCAAAGTCGTCTCAGGATGCTCCCTCAGCGGAGTGGGACGCTTCTGTCATCATCATGGCACTTCTCCATGAGCCGAGTGAGCTCCCTGATAACGGCTGGATGGCTGTCCCAGACGGCAGTCGCTTCGGAAGGATCGGACTTGAGACCGTAGAGCATTCCTCTCCCCTGACCTGGCCGCCCGCGGTCGTTGCTCCTGGGAAAGTCGATTTTGTAATGGTCCTTCCGGAGGGAGAACTCTTTGGCTTAAGGCACGATCGCTTCACGGATTGGAGTGTCGCGGGATTTTCCGCGCAGCGCGCGGAGCATGTTGGGAGTCGGGATCGTCCGTGGAGAAAGGCGCAAAAGTGCCTCTCTCAGGATTGGGATGCCGGGGGTGGGAGAGGGCGATCCGAACCGGGTGAGGAGTCCAATGCAGGCTAACAAAGATCTCAGGCCAGGAGCTCAGGAATGACCTGTCCACCAAACTGCGAGAGCTGCTTGTAGCGACCGGCGTGGAAGTAGGTGAGCTTGTTGTCGTCCAGGCCGAGCAGGTGCAGGAGGGTCACATGGAAATCGCGGATCGGGTGCTTCACGGCGACCGCTTCGGATCCGAGTTCGTCGGTGGCACCGACGATTGCGCCGCGTTTCACGCCTCCTCCGGCGAGGAGCATGGTCATGGCATCGGCGTTGTGACCGCGACCGAGTGAATAGACGCCACCACGCTTGTTGTTGTCAGGAGTGCGGCCGAATTCTCCAGTCCAGATGACGAGCGTGTCGTCGAGCATGCCGCGCTGTTTGAGATCCTTGATGAGGGCGGCCATCGGTTTGTCCACGCTTCGGATGCGGGCAGCGTGACCACGCTCAAGGTAGTCGTGGCTGTCCCAGCCCCCGGAGAAGATTTGCACGAAGCGGACCCCCTTTTCAACCATGCGGCGCGCCATGAGGCACTGTCTGCCGAAGTCGGAGGTCTTCTCTTCGTTCATGCCGTACATTTCCCGGATGTATTCGGGTTCGCCCTGCAGCTCGAGGACCTCGGGCACTTCCATCTGCATGCGATAGGCCAGTTCGTAGGACTCCATGCGCGCCGCGAGATCCTTGTGCTCCGGATGGTGGACGGCGTGCTGATCGTTCATGAAAGCCAGCGCGTCGAGGGTTTTGAGCTGGTGGTGGCGGGATTTATAGGGCTGCGACTTGAGATCGAGAATCGGGGACCCGCTGGGACGTAAACGAGTGCCCTGATAGTTGGCCGGGAGGAACCCGTGGGACCAGTTACGCGAACCGCCTTGCGGGAGGGCGAGTTCGGTCATGACGACGTAACCTGGCAGGTTCTGGTTCACACTGCCGAGGCCGTAGGTGGCCCAGGCGCCGAGGGCGGGGTCTGCTCCAAGCCGGCTGCCGGTGTTCATGTGGAAGAGGGCTTCGGGGTGGTTCAGGGACTCGGCCTGGCAACCACGATAGTTGCACAATTCGTCCGCCACTTCCGGGTCGGCGAGATACTTCCATTGGTCGCACATCTCGATTCCGGATTGGCCCACCTTCCTGAATCCGAAGGGGCTGCCGACGAAAAACTTGTAGCCATTGGCGAGGCTTCGGGTGCTCTTCGACTCGGTCTTGTGCACCTCGGTGAGTTTCGGCTTGGGGTCGAAGGTGTCCATGTGGGCGGGACCGCCCTCCATGAAAAGCATGATGACGTTCTTGGCCCTGGCGGGGAGCATGGCCTTGCGGGGAGCGAGCGGCCCCGCCTTTTTCAGGGTTTCCTGTGCCATGAGGCCCGTCATGGCGACGGAGCCCAGTGAGGAGCCCAGGCCATAGAGAAATTCGCGCCGGGTGGCTGGGATCGAAAGGGGGCGGGAGCAGGTGTTCTCTTGCATGGTTGGAAGCGCGTTTTTGGTGGCTGGCCTTCAGTAGAGATAGACGAACTCATTACTGTTGAACAAAAGCAGGCCAAGGTCCGCGAGCGCCCTGGTCTCAGGAGAAACATCGGCCGCGTGCTTGTCGGGGAGGTAGGATTCAAAAACCGGAAGAATCTCTTCGTATTCGAAGGGTTCGCCGGTCAACTCTTCGACGAGCGAGCGGGTGATGCTGGTGGGATACTCCTTTCGCTCGGGAACCACCGCTCGGTGATAGGCGCGCATCTCCTTGAGGTAGGCGGTCAGCCTTTTTATCTCGGTTGAAGACGGCCCGCGGCCGAAGGCGAGTTGGAGGGCGCGGGTTACCTGCTCGGGCAGGGACTGGGATTCCTGTTCGACCCGGAGCGCAAATGCGATCGAGCGGGCGGTAACGACGTCGCTGTTCAGCAGGGTGAAGGCCTGGGGTGAGACGGATGCGGAATCGCGGTCTTCGCAGGATCCATTCGGGTTCGGCTGGTTGAAGGTCTCAAGAAAGGGATTGGCCAAACCGCGCACGCGATAGGCGTAAATGCTGCGGCGATTGCGTTCCTCCGGGGTGCGCGATGGTTGATAGGCGGGGGCGAGGGAGAACTGGATCATGCGCGGCTGGAGGGCGACTTCCATGTTCATTTCCGGCCTGATCGGAAGGCCTCCCACCGTCGTGTTCAATTCGCCGGTGATCTGCAACATCCCGTCGCGAATCTCCTCGGCTGTCAGGCGGCGGGTGGGGAAATAAGCAAAGCGGTCATTGTGAGGATCCTTTGTGATTAGCCGCTCCAACTCCGGATGCTGACCCGATTGCTGATAGGTCCTGGAGGTCATGATCAGGCGGTGGAGGCGCTTGATCTTCCAGCCATTCTCGAGGAAGTCGGCGGCAAGCCAATCGAGCAGGGCCGGGTGGGTCGGCTTGGCCCCCTTGGCCCCGAAGTTGTTGGGGTTGCCGGCGATTGCTTTTCCGAAGTGGTATTGCCAGATGCGATTGACGATCGAGCGGGCAGTGAGCGGGTTGCGGGAGTCGGCGATCCACTTTGCAACCGCGAGGCGCCGGCCCTCCAATTCCTCGGGGACGAGGTAGGGATCGCGGTTCGCTTTCCCGAGCGGCACTCCGATCGCACTCAAAACTCCGGGGGAGACCTTTTCCCCCAAGGCCTCCAGCGAACCGCCGGATAAAATATGGCTGTCGGGACGCCACTTCTTATTGGCCCGGGCACTCATGCGCAGCTTGCGGGCGTTGAGGAACTTGGGGTCGGGCCCATTGTAGACCGTCTGCACCATCGGTTGGTAGCGTTCGAGGCGGCGGTTCCAGATCCATTCGTCCTGCTCGCGAACCTTGAGCCGGCCCTGTTCCTCGGGAGTCAATCCGACATGGCGCGGAGGCTTTACATCGTCGGGCAGATTCTTGCGCTTGGCATGCGAAACATACTCGCGGTTGTTTTCATCGTACCACTTGCGGGCTGCGGCCTCGCGTTTCTGATGGAGTGCATTCCGCTTCTCGAGGGCGAATTGGTGGAGCCCCTTGATCGTTTTCCTGCCTTGCTCGAATCCGGTTCTCACTTCTCCGGCGAGGAAGGGCACCGGTCGCTCGGCCAACTGCGTGCCGGCGAATGCGGCGTAGAATCGGTAGTAATCCCGGGTCGGAAGCGGATCGAACTTGTGGTCGTGGCACTTGAAGCAACGCGTCGTGGTCGAGAGGAAGGTCTGACCGACGGCATTGATCACGTCATCCAGATAGAGTTGGCGGGCCTCGGGTGCCTTGACCATCGCCGGGTCCCACGGACCCATCCGCAGGAAGGAACTGGCCACCAGCATCGCGCTCTCGTTCTCGTTGTAGCGACCCAATTTCCGAGCGTTCTGGAACTTATTTTCATCGTTGATCCGATGGCGTAGGGACCGGTCGGCCAATTCGTCGCCCGCGATCTGTTCGAGCACGAATTCGTTGTAGGGTTTGTCCTCGTTGAACGCGCGGATGACGTAATCGCGATAGCGCCAGGCATTGGAGCGTTCGTAGTCATTGGAGTAGCCCCCGGTGTCGGCATAGCGGGCGACATCGAGCCAATGTTGCGCCCAGCGCTCGCCGTAGTGCTTGCTCGAAAGCAAGCGCTCGATCAACTCGCGCCAGGCTTGGTCCGGGTCTTTCGCGGAGGCGAGGCGGAATTGCCGGACCTCGTTTGGAGTAGGAGGCAGTCCGGTGAGGTCGTAACTGGCCCGGCGAATCAGGGTCCGGAAGTCGGCCCTGGGAGCAGGCTCAAATCCGGCCTTCTCCAGTTTTTCGGCAACCAGGACATCGATCGCATTTTGCCCCTTCAACTGCGGCTTCTTCACGGGCTGGAACGCCCAGATGTCCTCCGGTTGGTAGCGGCGGTAGGTCCATTCGTCGGCGAGCCCTCCCGCGGTCTTCACCAAGACGCCATCCTCCGTGACCACGCGCCTCCGATCCGCCGCGATAATTTCCTTCTGCTTCTCTTGATCCGGCCACGGAGCGCCCTCCTCGATCCACGTTGCCATGAGTGCGATCTGCTCCCTGGTGAGCCTGTCGTTCTCCTTGGGCGGCATCTCATAGTCTTCATCCTCCCACTTGATCGCGACCATGAGGAAACTCCCGGCCGAGTCTCCGGGCACGAGCAGATCGTCGATCGACTCGCCGCCCTTCAGCATCGTGTCCCGACTGCGCAGATCGAGCCCGCCCTTGAACTTCTCTTTCCCGGTCTTGGGATCGAGGCCGTGGCAGCCGAAGCACTTTTCGCTCAAGAGCGGTTTGATCTTCAGGGCGAAGAGACGATCAGCGTCGGTCGCTTCCGGCTGCGCAAAGACACTTGGGCTCACCAAAAGGCCAAGGACTATCGCGAGATTTGAGTTCATGGCTTGAGAGGGAAGCGGCTTCATGGCCCGACCGGATTTCCGGCATGGAACATGGCATTGATCTCGGAGCCGGAGAGCGCTCCATTGAAAATGGCAAACTCGTCCAGGAGGCCATTGAGACTACGGATGACAAACTCGGGATCGGTTCGTCTCAAGGACTGCCCCCAGTTTCCAATTTCGCCGGCGCCGAAGCGGGTGGTCTGGACGAGATGTTCCGAGGTGGACTGTTCACGGTGAATCTCTCTGCCATCGAGATAATGGGTGACCTCGGCCTTGTCGGCATCAAAGGTGGTTGCGAGATGAATCCATCGTCCGCTCAGCTCCGGTTTCCAAAACGAGGGCGAGAGGTAGAGATGCTGACGGTGCCTGCCTGTTTCGCGAATGCGCATTGAGTAGGCCAGTCTGCCTTCCTCCGTGATCTGCCAGTGCACCTCGCCCTTCTCGTAGCCATCGGTGAGATAGAGTGAGTTCCACATGCGCGCCACGCTGTCGAGTCGGACCCAGCAAGCGAGGGTAAGAGAGGTGTATTCGCCGGGGATGAAGACGCGCACACGGTCGCCGGGACGACGAAACTCCACGGCACTCTTCCACGGCCAACGTCCCGGAGTACGATTCACGCCCACCATGGCGCCGCGCCGTTCAGGGTCTCCCGCTTCGTTGATGAGACGACGTTGCCAGGACTGCGGTTGGTCGCACGAATAGTAGACGATCAGGCGGGGGTCCTGGCGCAGCTGCTGGCTATGGTTCTGCCAGCGTTCAAAGCGGGCGCGGTGTTCAGCCCGCGATTGCGGTTCGAAAGCTTCCAGGATGGCAAAGGCCTCGCTGTCAGCGGCCATCCGATTGCTTGGTTCTCCCTTCTCAAGAAGGAGTGCCTCGCCGGTCCTGAGGGAGGTCACGGGCTCCTGGTCGATGTGTAATTCCACTTTCCCGGCGATGACGTGAATTTCGCTCGAGCCACTCCGCGCGACCGCGATGCCAATCTCGGTTCCAAGATCGACCACCTCGGTTTCAGGAGTCGCGATCGTAAAGCCGCGTGCGGCGGGAGGCACCTTGGCGCGGAGGCGACCGTAATGACAACGGGCTCGCTGCGCGGAGATGATCTCCAAGTGGGCCTCGCCCTCTAACAGGACAGTTGCTCCGCTGAAGAACTCGATTTGCGCAACCCCGCTCTTGAGGCGGAGATGCCCGGCCGAGAGAGAGTCGCCTGCACTTCGTGGTTCGCTTCCATCCTGCCATTCCGCCTCGATGAGCCGGGACAGGATTGCAAATCCGGTGGCGACCTCTTCTTCCGAAGCGACAACAGAACCTGGACCCGTGCGATTGGCGCTCTTCCAAAGGAAAAAACCGACAAGAGCCAGGATGGCTGCTGTCGCGGCAGGTGCCCAAACGAGTGGGGAGGTGCGCGAAGTGAAGGCCCGGGCTTTGGCAGGTGCGGTCCAGGTGTTGCGCTCGACGGCCTCCACCGATGCGGCTTCCGTGAGGGCCGCATCGAGATTCAGGTAACCTCGGAAATAGGCGCGCCCCTCGGGACTTTCGCGCAGAGCGTGCTGCAAGGGTGCAAAATCCACATCGTTGAGGGTGCCATTGCAGTAGTCCGCGATGAGCGTCTTCATTTCGGGCTCAGTCATGGTGCGAGACCCTCCCGTTTGATGGTGGTATTGACGCATTCCAGCAGGGCGGTGCGAATGCGATTGAGGGTCTTGTAGAGTGCGGTTGCGGACTTGCCCGCTTCCGAGGCGACTTCCTTGATGGTGCGCCCGGGCGCATAGGCAGTCATCACAATGCGGTGCTGGTTCTCGGGCAATTCCCGGAGGCAATTCTCGAGCGCCTTGCGCTGGGCGTGGAGACTCTCGATTTCTTCGGTCCCTTCCTCCGCGAGGAGTTCGATCAGATCCGAGGCCAAGACGTGTCGGTCACGCGCCATGCGGCGGCGATGTTTGAGGACTTCGAAGCGCGCGATCACGCATCCCCATTTCATAAAGTTGCTTTCGGGATCGAAATCGGACCACTTGCGCCAAAGGACCAGGCTGCTCTCCTGCATCACTTCGTCGACGTCGTCCCATGTCGGCAACAAAGAACGAACAAAGGCACGCAACTGCGGCTCGTGCCGCATGAAGATGCGGACGAAATCCTCGTAGCTCTGGTCCTCAGAGGCTCCCATTCACCCAATTACTCCCGGGGAAGACGAAATTGCCCATGTTTTTTTTTGGCTTTTTGCGTGTCGGGCGGAGCGGACCCGATCCCAGGGCTCGCGGGCCGGAAGAGGGAACCAGCGGATCGAAGAATCGTTGCCGCTGCCAGCAGCAGAGCACCTGGGAGGCTGACAGGGAGAAGGTCTCCGTGCCCTTGGCCGATTTTGGGGCGATATATTGCGGGAGTCCCTACGTAGTGAGCTGACCCCATGCGTCGCGCCCTTCTCGTCATCCCCGCGTTTCTCGCTCCCCTGCAGGCAGCTGGGCTCGAAGAGGTGACCTTTGAAAAGGATATTAAACCGCTCCTTTCGCACTATTGTTATCGCTGTCACGGGGAGGAAAAACAGAAGGGTGATCTCAAGCTTTCGATTTTCCGGGACAAGTCGCAGGTCCTCGCCCATCGCGAGATCTGGCTCGAAGTGCTTCACCAGCTGAGAGAGGAGGAAATGCCCACCAAGGAGCCCCTGCCCAGTCGCAAGGAACGCCAGCTTCTCATCAAGTGGATTGATGGGGAGGTGAACAACATCGATTGGTCCAAGGTTCGCAATGCGGGCCATGTCACCATTCCGCGCCTTACCAAGGTCGAGTATCGCAACACGATGCGGGATTTGTTGGGCATGGATCTCAATCCGTCCGCGAACTTTACAGAGGATGGAGAGGGGCGCAGTGGCTTCACCACGGATCGCGATGCGCTCTTCATCACTCCCTCTGCGATGGAAAAGTATTTCGATGCTGCCGAGGTTGCACTTGAGTCAGTGATCGCGATTGAGGGGAACCCGATACGGGTCCATCTCGAGGCGGAGGACATGTTCATGACGGAAACCCGCGAGATGCCGAAGACCTACGGGGAGAACTTCAAGGGCTACTCCTTGAATCGCGGACAGATGACCCTCTATGATTCGCTGAGCATCCCATACAACGGTGTCTACGAGTTTAAAGTGTGTGCCCGGGCCGACAACGGTCGAGCGGGGGGGCGTTTGCGCATCGACGACGTGCCCACGGGGGACTTGGTGTTGAACTCGAAGGAGCCCGTGGTGCAATCGTTCCGGGCATATCTGTCGAAGGGCGTCCGCCAGATGGCCTGGAACATTCAGGCCCCGCCGCCGGCACCGGCGGAACCGGAGCCAAAAGAGAAGCAGAGCTATCGGGCCCTGCCCGCCAACGCGCAGGAATTGGCCGCACAACGTGCGAAAGAGAATGCCCCGCGGTGGGCGCCCAAACAGAAGCCTGAGAACCCTCTGGCCAAGGCGATCGCGGAGTTCAATGCGGGGATGGTGAACGCTCAGAAGAACTATGAGATGCTTGCCATGTTGCTGCCCGACGGTCACCCGACCGAGATTGGCAAGCGGCGCCAGGAAGTTTCCAAGGTTGAGAAGATGCTAAGCAGGTATCTCAACACCCTGGCCAAGGCGCTGAAGGAGAACCCCAAGAAATTCGGAGAGGAGTTTCGCAAAGAGCACGGGAAACGACTCGCTGCCAACAAGAAGCTGCTTGATGAGAGCGACAAGATCGTCAAGGCGCAGAATGGGAAGACGAGGAAGTCCAAGGCGGGACCAATCTCGATCGATTGGGTTGAAGTGACCGGACCACTCCGACCTGAAGATGCGCCTGAGAAGTCACAGGTCATCGCCGCTCTTCCCGGCGGGGGGGGCAGTGCGGAGGAAGCGGCAAGAAGAAACCTCGCTTTCTTTCTCCCGCGTGCCTTTCGCCGGGAGGTGAGTCCTGAAGAGCAGTCGAAGTATCTCGCTCTTTACAAGAAGGGGGCAATGTGTGGTTTGTCCTTCTCCGAGTCGATGAAGCTGGCCCTGACCGGCGTGCTGGTCTCACCGCAGTTCCTCTTCCGGCATGAATTCGCGCCCACTTCGGGAGGGGACGAATACAAGCTCAACGATTTCCAACTCGCGTCGCGGCTTTCCTATTTTTTGTGGTCCTCAATGCCGGACAACGAGCTCTTTCGGCTTGCGCGGACCGGAACCCTCGGCGACCCGGAAGTCCTGCGCTCTCAGGTGCAGCGCATGTTGCAGGACCCGAAGGCCAAGGCCTTTGCGGAAGCGTTTTCCGGGCAGTGGTTGGGATTCGCCTCAGTGGGAGTGAGCGTCATTCCGGATGAGAAGCGATTCCCACAATTCGATGCGCAATTGGCGGAAGCGATGAAGGCGGAAACAGTGCTTGGGTTCAGTCGTCTCATTCGTGAGAATCGCAGTCTGCTGGAACTCCTTGATTCGAAAGTGACTTTTCTCAACGAGCGCCTTGCACGTCACTACGGGATCAAGGATGTGAGCGGCGAGGCTCTCCGTCTTGTCAAGTTGCAGAACCGCAATCGCGGGGGCCTTCTTGGCATGGCGAGTGTGCTGACCGCAACCTCGAGCTCGACGCGCACTGCGCCCGTAAGCCGCGGAAAGTGGGTTCTTGAGACCATTTTGGGGAATCGCATTCCTGATCCACCACCGGATGCCGGCGAGTTGGAGCCTAATGCGGGACAAGTGAAGGGGCGGACCTTGCGCCAGGAACTAGAGCAACATCGATCCAATCCTGAGTGTTCTTCTTGTCACAACCGAATCGATCCCATCGGCTTTGGCCTGGAAAACTTCGACGCGATCGGACGATACCGCACGAGCGAGAACGGCCGGAAGATTGATAGTTCCGGAAGCATTGAGGGCCAGATCTTCAGCGGTCCTGTAGAGCTCAAGGACTATCTTCTCGCCGAGCGCAAGGACGAGTTCGTGCGCAACGTAACGGAGAAGATGCTGGCCTTCGCCCTGGGTCGGGTCTTGCAGTTTTATGATGAAGGACCGGTTCGCGAGATCATTTCGGCCCTCGAAAAAGAGGGGCAGGGAGCTGGTCGCTTGATCGAAGAGATCGTCTTGTCGTATCCTTTCCAGTATCAGAACCCCACCTCCGCCGAGAACAGCGGCACTTCCAGCAAACCGTGAATAAAATCCATCAGCCTCTCCAACGCCGGACCTTCCTGCGCGGACTCGGCGCGACCCTGGCGATTCCGTATCTTGAGATCATGAGCAAGGGTGGAGTCGCGACTGCGGCCGAAGTTGCCGGTCAGGGGGCTGCCGTTCCGACCCGCTTACTATGCCTCTTCCAGCCGAACGGAGTCTATCCCAAGGCCTGGGATGTGAAGGGCACGGGTATGGATTACGGGATCTCGCCCATCTTGGAACCGCTGAGTGGCCTGCGCGAGGAGATTTCCATTCTCTCCGGGCTTGATAACAGTGCAGGGGGCGGACACGTCAACATGACGGGGGGATTCCTCAGCGGGCGTGGAATTGGCAAAGGAAAGGGCGCGACATCACTCGACCAGATGGTCGCGCAGAAGATTGGCCAGAACACGGCCTTCCAATCGCTTGTGCTCGGAACCGAGCCTCCACGTCAGGGCGGAGCTGGCGGCAATGCGATCGCGTTTGCGAATACGGTTTCGTGGAGTTCGCCCGGGACCCGCATCTCACCAGAGATCAATCCGCGGGTTGCCTTTGATCGACTCTTCCGGACGACTGATGGGCCTGAAGCACGGAAAAATGCCGAGCTTCGCAAGAGCGTGGTCGACCTCGTTCTCGACGACGCCAAAGGATTGCGCCGCAAGGCGAGCTTGGCCGATCAGCACAAGATCGACGACTACCTCGACAGTGTGCGGGCCTTGGAGAAGCAGATCGACAAGGCCCTTGATCCCCCCGAGCGGGATTGGACTCCGCCGACGAGGCCCGGGGCGAAGGACATGGTGCGACCCCCCGAAGGGATCCCACGCAGCCGTGACGAACATCTACGCATGATGATGGACATCCTCGTGCTCTCTCTTTGGACCGACTCTACTCGGGTGGGGACCTTGATGACGGCACACGGATTCAGCCGACAAAATTTTTCCTTCCTTGAAGGGGTGACCAATGATCACCACGGAATGTCGCACCACAAGGAGCAGAAGGGAGCGGTGGAAGAGTATACCAAGGTGAGCCATTGGTACATCAGTCAGTTTGCTTATCTCCTCGAAAGGATGCGCTCCATTGATGAAGGGCATGGCACCCTCCTTGACAACTCAGTGGTCCTCTATGGATCGGGCATGAAAGATGGCAATGGTCACAAACGCGAAAACCTGCCGATCCTGATGGCTGGTCGCGGAGGAGGGAAGATCGTGCCCCGCGGGCATCTCGAACTCAAGAGCCAGCCGCTCGCCAACCTCCACCTCACCATCGCCCAGAAATTTGGAATTGAGAGCGACGACTTCAATGGCGTCGGGAAGACGGTGGTGAGCGAAATCAGTTGATCGGCTGTGTTACGGGTCCTGCCATCCATCCTTGATTCCAAGGGAAGGGTGCGACCTGTGCTCCTCATCGGGTTTCTCCTTGCGGCCGCGAGTTCCGCTCGTGCGGCGCCGTGGGCCCAAGCGGCCGGGCCGCACGGAAACTTCGTCACGGAGGGTGCTGCTCCGGCCGAGTTCAGCGTCGCGCTGGGCAATAACGTCCGGTGGCGGACGCCGCTTCCGAACACCGGACAAGGGACGCCGATCGTGTTTGGTGGCAAGGTCTTCGTAACCAGTCACGAGCAGATCGATCGCGATACCGAAACCGGAAGAGACATCCTCGGGCTCTGCTTCGATGCGGAGACGGGAGTGGAACTCTGGCGCCGGACGATCCCGGGGGTGCGCGTTACGGATCTCTCCAGCTTGTTCAGCGACAACACCGCCGCCTCGCCGGTCGCCACGATGGATCGGGTTGTCTTCACCAACGTCGGTGGCGCGATGATGTGTTTTGATCACGATGGGAACAAAAAATGGACGCATCGGTGGGTTCCCTTTGGACGGCATCATGCCCGCCAACATGAGCCCATCCTCCGCCGCGATCGTGTCATCGTTCTGAAGACAAGGAGCGAGGATCTGCAGGTCAGGCACACCACCAAAGCGGGAGCGCATCCGCTGGGGCGGGGCCCCGAGTATTGGACCCACCTCATGGCCTTCGATCTGGGCACTGGGAAAAAGGTGTGGGTCGCGGAGGCTGGAACGAGTGTCCACGCCGCCTCGCTGCTTGGGACAACGCCCAGTGGTGAGGTTGCGATCCTGACCGGTCGGGGCGGGGGGCATCAACCTCCCGAGGCGCCCTACGGCCTCTCGCTCGTCTCGGCGGAGGACGGATCGACAAGATGGAGTCTTCCCATTCCCGGATACCGGGCGGCGCAGAATGTCGTTTGGCGGGGGCGCTTTGGCTATGCCTTTGCGAAGGGCCACCATCTCACCATCGACATCGAAAGCGGGATGATCGTCAAGCGGGTGTCGCTCACCGACGAGGTCTCGCTGTGCTCTCGTCGGGATGGAAAGGACATCCTCGAAAGGAATCGGGCGCTTCCCGGCCGCCATAAGGGGGATCTCACCAACCAGTCGAATTGCCTGGTGGGCGACTACCACTACTTTCGGACGCACGAGGCGTTCTTGATTGGCCGGGTCAATGTTCGCACCGGAGCAGTGGCTTACCTTGAAGTGCCGGTCCAGGTGGTGCGCAAGCCGGGTGCGGGGGAGAAGAGGCTCTGGAAGAAGGCCCTGGGCAACGACCTGAAGACCGCGCAGGGATTCCGCGCCACCCAGGACAAGCGCAATGCCGGCAATGGATGGGGTCATGTCTCGGCGGCGAGCCCCATCGCGGTGGGTGATCGACTCTACCTGCCAACCATGATCGGCATGGTCTATGTTCTGAAGTGGGATGCCGGTGTTCTTGATGAAAAGGCGCTCCTGTCCGTCAGTGATCTCGGTCCGGCAGGCGCAACTTGGTCGCTCTCGAGTCTCTCCTTCGCGGAGGGGCGCCTGTATGCCCGGACGCTCAAGGAGTTGATTTGTCTCGGCCGCTGACGCGGGGCAGGAACTCTGACCGGGTCAATGCGACGACAATTGTGAGCACTCCAGTTGCAGAAATTCGAAGGTGCGCCATACTCCCACCAAGGTAAATCGATGATCGAGAGCGACCAAGTGGTGGAAGAAGGCGGGTTGGCCCTGGTGGGTGAATTCGGCTCCATGCGTGAAGCCAACGAGTATGCCTTGGTGATCCTGGCGATGAATCTGGATTGCTGGATGCGCATGGAGGCTGGCGGGCAACACTTTGCGATTTATGCCGAGCCTGCCTTTGCGGTGGCCATTCGGGAGGAGTTTGAACTGTACACGGAAGAGCAGAGCACTCCTAAGGACCGGAAACCAGAAGTGCCGCTCTATCACTCCGGAATGGAGTTTTTCCTCCTTTGGGCCATCGCCTTGGTGTTCGTCTTCATGAACCAGACGGAGTTGACCGAAGATCGCTACTGCAACTCAAGCATCCCTCTTTTTGAACAGGGGGAGTGGTGGCGGCCCTTCACTTCGCTCTTTCTTCACGGAGATTTTCCCCATCTCCTGGGCAACATATTGATCGGCGGCATTTTCTGTGTGATGGTGGCACATACGATCGGCCCGTTGGTCGGGTGGCTCGCCATTCTGGTGAGCGGCACGCTCGGGAACATCGCCACCGCCAACTACTATTATCCGGAAGAGTTTCTGTCCCTGGGCGCTTCGACGGCGACCTTTGGCGCTCTCGGATTGCTGGTGGGCAGCAGTGTCTACCTTGCCTGGAGGTCGCGATCGTTGCGCAAGATTGGTGGTGCGGGCATCCCCATCGTGGCCGGTGCGGTTTTGCTGGGATGGTTCGGGGCTGGGGGGCCACAAGTGGACGTCTTGGCTCACGTCATGGGCTTCCTGATGGGTGCGATGCTCGGATTGCTGATTGCGCTGGTGCGGCCCAGTGCCAGTTCGGGGTCGAGTCCGAATCCGAGTCCCAAGGCGGCATGAGCCTAGCAGGAAGGGCACAAGATTAGGGCGTCTCGAAAATCCCTGGCATCAGGTTGAGAGCATGTCTGAGGATGATACGGTGGGCATGAAACTCCTCGGCGCGAAGAGCAATGAAGAGCGAAGGGAGATATCAGATCATATGGAGGCGGACCAGAAGGCGACCGCGGAGTTTCTCAACAACGACGATGACTATGCGCGCTACGATCACTTCGAAGAGCGCAAGGACATCTACGAACAGATGCCGGAACTACGTGCTGCCATGACCGCGCATTCCACGGCCATCAGAACCAGGCAGGGCAGATGGTGGTCATGAGACTTCAGTTTGAGGAGAGCATGATTCAGCAATCCGCCCAAGGCAGGGGCGAGTAAAACCTCTTTGCGCTAGACACCGCTAGACCATCTGAAGCGCTCCGGTGGAGTCGCCAAATCGTTTTGTCTTGGTGCCAAACTCGTTGAGCATGCGGACGTAGAGATTGGAAAGCGGGAAGTTGCCGCCGAGGTTTACGTGGCGCCCGGTCTTGAATTTCCCGCCGGCCTGGCCGGCCACCACGATGGGGAGATTACTGTGACTGTGCTTGTTGCCATCTGAGATGGCGCCTCCATAAACGATCATGGAATTGTAGAGGAGCGACTTTCCGTCCACATCTTCGGTCGTCTTCAGCTTGTCGACGAAGTAAGTGAACTGCTCCATGTAGTATTTGTCGATCTTGGCGATCTTTGCGAGGTTGTCCTTGTTCCCGCGGTGATGCGATATGCTGTGGTGCCCTTCGGAGACGCCGGCGGCCGTGAAGTTGCGGTTGCTGCCATCATGAGCGAGGAGGTAACTCGCGATGCGGGTGGAGTCCGTCATGAAGGCGAGGACCATCATGTCCATCATGAGGCGCATGTGTTTTCCGTAGTCGCCCGGAATCCCCTTCGGTGCGGGGACCCCGGGATCGGGGGGAAGGCCCATGGCCTCGACTTTCTCGATTTGCAATTCGATCTCGCGGACGCCGGTCAGGTACTCGTCGAGCTTTTGCTGGTCATTGCGTCCGAGGTGACGATGCAGCGACTTGGCATCGTGCTGGATGAAATCGAGCATCGATTTCTTGGAAGCAAAGCGGCGGGCAAAGCTTTCCGTGCGTTCCTTGGCGCTGCCTGCTCCGAAGAGTCGTTCGAAGACGGCTCGCGGATTATTTTCCGGCGTCATAGGCTGAGTCTTCGACCGCCACGAGAGATTGAACTGATAGGCGCAGGAGTAACCCGAGTCACAGGATCCTGATTTGCGCACGCCATCGGAGGAGAGTTCGAGTGAAGGGAGGCGCGTCAGATTGCTCACTGCATTGGCGGCGACCTGATCAACAGAGATGCCGAGTTGGATGTCGGAGCCCGCCGTTTTTTTGGCGCGGCAACCGGTGAGGAAGGTTGCATTGCTGCGCGCATGGTCGCCCGCGCCATCGCCCCCTGCGGAGGCGTTCTTATGTTCGAAACCGCTAAAGATCTGAAACTCCTTCCGGTGGGGTTCCATCGGAGCGAAGGTTGGTCCCATCTGGTAGGAGGCGCCGGTTCCCTCCGGTCGCCATTGCGACACGTTCACCCCGTTCGGAATGTAGAGATACGCCATGCGCAAGGGAGCCCCGCTTGCCGTGGTGGCCGCAATCTTGCCAACCCCTGCCGCGAGGGCCGGACGAAATGCTTCGAGGGCGGGAAGACCGACCGCGGTTCCGAAACCACGCAGGAATTTCCGCCGATTGACGCCAGGGAATTGCTTGCTCATCTCGGGCAAGTTTACGGGGAATTGCTCTGATTGCATGCAAAAAAGAGAGGTCATTCTGCGCCTCTGCGCTTCTGAAAGGGTGCACTTTCAATGATCCCGTAGATCAATTCGCGCAGGTTGCCCTGCTTGGACTCCAGGCGTTTCACCAGAAAATCGATGGTGGGTGCATCGTAGTATTCCACGCCCCGCCCGATCGCGAAGGTGAGCAACTTCTCGGACAGGCAGCGGTAAAAGTCCTCTTTGCGGTTTGTTGCAAGGATCCGTTTCAAGCTCGCAACATCGCTAAATCGTTCCCCCGTGATGAGCTTGCCGCCACTCTCGATGGGCTTGCCGTTCTCGGTCGTGCGAAACTGTCCGAGGGCGTTGAAGTGTTCCAGTCCCAAGCCGATGGGATCCATGCGCGCGTGGCACCCCTTGCAAACCGGTTTCACGCGGTGGATCTCCATCATCTCGCGCATGGTGGGATTTGCGGTTGTCCCCTTTGCCTGTTCGAGAGGAGGGACATTGCCCGGTGCGGGGGGAGCGGGCGTTCCGAGCAGGTTTTCCAGGACGAAGAGCCCGCGTTTCACGGGTGAGGTGCGGGTGGGATTGGAACTCACGATCAGGAACGTGCCCTGGGTCAGGATTCCGCCGCGCTGCGGATGTTCTGTCAGGTCGACGGGTTGGAACTGTTCACCCGTCACCCCCTCGATGCCATAGAAGTGTGCGAGGCGCTCATTGAGAAAGGTATAGCGCGCGGAGATCAGTTCTTCCGCCGGACGGCCCTTGCGCAAAATGAAGTCGAAGAGCATCTCGGTCTCGATTCGCATGTCCTTGCGGAGCCGTGGATCGAAGAGGCGGGCGGCCTCCCGCTTGGTGCTGATTCCGAGGATGGACTTGGGATCTACCGCGGCGGTCTCCACGTCGCGGGCCTGCAACCACTGACCGATGAAGTTTCGCACCAGGCGCGCCGAGCGCGGATCAGCCAGCATGCGCTCAACCTGTTCCCGCAGGTTCTTACGCAGATTCATCTTGTAGGCCAAGCTGAGGAGTTCGTCATCCGGAACGGAGCCCCAGAGAAAGAAGGACAATCGTGCGGCGAGGGAGTACTCATCGAGAGGAACGATCCTGCCCGGATTGTTGGGCTCGGGTTGGATCTCGATCCGAAACAAAAAGCGGGGCGATGCGAGACAAGTCGCAATCGCCTGCTTGATGCCATCCTCGAAGCTCTTGCCTGGGTGATTGTCGATCTCCTTCACAATTTTGACCAGCCGGTCGATGGTGCTGCGGTCGAGTGGTTTGCGGAAGGCGCGGCTCACAAAGCTGCGCATGATGCGTCGGGCATACTGGTAACGAGCCTCCTGTTCTTTGGGAGCGGGGCCGTCGACGAAGATCATGCGGTAGCCTTTCGAATACTCTGTCTGGCTACCGTCGAGAGGGCCGCGCACGATGACGCGACGCAGGACGAGGGCGAGTTCCTCTTCCTCCCCGGACGGGCGACGATTGGGAGAGAGTTTCACCTCGAAGACCTGTAGCCCCTTCATGAGGTGGGCCTCACCTGAAAGCCGGATCACGCGCCGGTGATCCCAACCGAGGCGCTCGCTGTTCACGCTCTGGCCGCCCGCGAAGAACTCGAGATCTGCGGCGTGATCTGTGGCCTCCATGGCGCCTTGAATGGAAAATTCCAGCTCGACCCGGTAGTCGCCGTCCCATTGAATCTCGTGCTGGATACGAATTTGATTCTGCTCCGCGAAGGGGAGCCAGCGTCCGGTGGTCTTGGGATCACCCGGGGCTTGCAGGTTCTCGCCGGGGAGATCGAAGCGTGGCACCTGGGCTGCTGCGCCTTTGGGCAGGGCCTGGTGGACGATTTCTTCCGCCGCGGTGAGATACTTTTCCATCAGGATGGGGGAGATGCTCAGGACGTCTCCAATATTATCGAACCCGTAGCCGGTATCGTCGGGCGGGAAGGACTCCGCGGTGTCGAATTCAACCCCTAAGAGATCGAAGATCGCGTTCTTGTATTCCTCCCGATTGAGACGGCGAATGGTGACCCGGCCTGGGTCAGGGTTGTCAGAATCGAGCTTGAGGACCTTCCGCTCGATCCAGGCCAGGAGCTTGATCTTGTCCGAATAAGGAAGCTGCGTCTTCTCCGACGGAGGCATGATCTGACTGCGCACATTCCGCCAAATCGAGAGCCAATGTTCCTGATCCTGCACGTGGGCGGCGAGACTTGAAAACTTGTCCATCGAGAAGTCGCCCTTCTTCGATCCGTCGCCGTGACAGTCGAAGCAATACTCCTCAAGGATGGGGAGAATCTCATTCTGATAGTCGGCATGTGCGGTCGTCGACAGGAGGGACAGGGCGAGAAGCCATGGAAGAGCGCAGCGCATCGGGTGTCCCCTAGGTTCGACATGGAAGGGCCCTTCGTCAATGCGCCGGACGGATGGAAGTGTCACCGGGCTCGCCTTGACCCGAACGGAAGGAGCCGTAGCCTTCACCGCATGCCGCCCCTTCGTTCTTCCCTGCTGGTTCTCCTCGGAGGGCTGTCTATTGGTGCAGGGCGGGGGCAAAGCGAGATGGCTCTGGAGACCCTGGAGGAGTTTCAGAGCGAGCTTTCCAGCCTGATGGAGCTCCACGAGGTCCCCGGTATGGGGTTGGTCCTCGCAACGAGCGAGCGCGTGATCTGGGCAGGTGGTCTCGGGGTGGCAAACAAAGAGAGCGGACAAAGGGTCACCGAGGGAACCGTTTTTCGGATCGGGGCGATCTCGAAGAGTCTGGTCGCCCTTTCCGCCATGATCCTGGTGGAGGAGGCCAAGCTCGACTTGCAGTTACCGCTTCGTGAGCTGGCGCCCGAGATTCGATTCCAGAACCGGTGGGCCGAGGAACATCCCGTGCGCATGCTCCATCTCATGGAGCACACCACGGGCTGGGATGATTGGGCGCTCCGGGAGTACGCCCACAATGTTGAGCCCCCCATCTCCCTGCGGGAGGGCCTTGTCTTCGACCCTCGCTCGCGCACTTCCCGCTGGCCGCCCGGACAGAGTATGTCCTACTGCAACTCGGGACCGGCGGTGGCGGCTTATGTAATTGGCAAGCTGGCCGGACAGGACTACGAGGAGTTTGTCCGCGAGCGCATCTTTGATCCGCTCAAGATGCCGCACACCAGTTTTCGGGCCGAGGGCGAGGTGAAGGAGCGGCTGGCGAGGGGATACAAGGAGGGAGAGCCGGTCGACTATTGGAACCTGCTTCAACGGCCGAGTGGCTCGATCAACACCACGCCCAAGGAGTTCGCGAACTACCTTCGCCTGTTTCTCCGTGAGGGCGAACTGGATGGCGTGCGTCTCGTGAAACCGGAATCCATTGATCGCATGATGGAAGCGCGCTCTCCCCGCGCGGTGCGCAGTGGCGCCGAGCAATGGTACGGTCTTCACCTGGTGCGCTATTGCAGCGGAGGGCAGGTTTGGTACGGACACAGCGGCCGTCTTGATGGTTACCTCGCGGACATGGCATGGTGTCCAGAGCTCGATGTGGGCTACGCGTTCATGATCAATACCTCCACCGGGGGAGGCTTCTCCAAATTGCGGAAGGAGTTTCGCCGGTTTCTGTCGAAGGGGCAGGATCCCCGGAAACTGCCCTCCGTGCCTGAAATCGAGGTTGAGGTGCTGGCTTCCTACGCCGGGTACTATCAGGAGGTCACGCCGCGCCGGGAGCGAAGGCGGTTCCTCGCGCCCTTCTGGGGAATGGTGCAGGTAGAGGCCGTCACCGACGGCTTGAAACTCACTGCTCTGAACGGGTGGAAACGCGAAGCGGGGAAACTCCTCCCGCTGTCCGATCGGGTTTTTCGAAGGCCCAAGGACCACTTGGCATCGGCGGTTTTCTTCGATGGTGAGGACGAGGGTCGCGCCAGTTTTTCGATCAGTAGTGAATACGAGCGTGTCCCCAAGGTGCTTGTTTGGACCCGTTGGATCCTGGCCGGAACAGCCCTGATTCTCATGGCCACCACGATCCCTTTCGCGGTGATCTGGGTTCCGCGTCTTGTTTTTGGCCGTCGACTTCGCGAGGAACCGTTTCTGAGTGTGCGCGTCCTGCCCTTGATCTGCACCCTGAGCTTGGTGGCCTGCCTGGTGATTCTCTCCGAGGGACAGAGCGATGAAGGCAATTTCGGGCGCATGAGTCTCTGGTCCCTCGGGTTCTTCGTGAGTACCCTTTTCTTTGCAATCTCGGCGGCGGCCGGCTTGGGAGTGACCTTCAGTGCGAAGCGCAGCTCGATTCGACGAGGCGTCCGCTGGCACTCGCTCCTGGTCGCGAGCGCACAGACCATGCTGTCATTCTACCTTGCCTACTGGGGTCTCATCGGACTGCGCAGCTGGGTCTGAGAACGCAGCGAAATTCCTGTTAGAGTCCCGCGACTTCCCAGCCCTTGCGATATTTCTGGCGGAGCAGCGCATCGGCGGCGCTGCTGTTCTTGAACCTGAGCGCCTTGGCGTCCCATTCAAGTTTCAGGCCGGGGACCTGGGAAGCGACGCAGCCAAGGAGGACTGTTTCACAGAGCGGACCTGCGTAGGCGAAGTTCGAGCTCGGAGTGCCCTTCCCGGAAATGGCATTGACCCACTGCTCATAGTGATTGCTCGCGGGAATGATCTTCATCTCGTAGTCCTTGAAGTCCTTTTCGGGATAGAGTTTGGGCAGTCCCCCGCTGCCATGTTGGGTGACGAGCACACCGTTCTCGCCCACAAAGATGATCCCGTTGTCAGGGATCTTGGTGTCACCGGGAAGATCGCAGTGAGCGGGATTCGGTTTCTTGCTCCCGTCATGCCAAGTCACCTCGATGGTCTTTCCGGTGGTGTAGTTTGTTCCGGGGAATTCGTAGTGAATGCGCTCCCACTTTGGGAAAGTCTCCTTGGTCGGAGCAGGTCCTTCGTAGGAGACTGCGGTCGGGGCCTCAAGGCCCAGTGCCCAATAAACCGGATCGATGATGTGGCAACCCATGTCGCCCAACGCACCGCTGCCAAAGTCATACCAACCGCGCCACTTGAAAGGATGGTACACCCCCGGGGCGAAGGGGCGATTGGGAGCAACGCCGAGCCATAGGTCCCAGGAGAGACTGGCGGGCGCTTCTGCGTGGACGCTGGGTCGTTCGATTCCCTGCGGCCAGATCGGACGATTGGACCAGGCGTGCGCGCGCTTGATTTTTCCAATGGTCCCTGCCTGCACGAGCTTCACCAACGTCTGGTAGGTGCGCCCGCTGTGATTCTGGTTGCCCATCTGGGTCGCCACGCCGGCTTTGCGCGCCGCAAGAGTGACTTGACGCGATTCGTGGATCGTTCGGGTCAGCGGTTTCTGGGTGTAGCATGCGATGCCCTGCTGCAGCGCGGTCATGGTCACTGGGGCGTGCATGTGATCCGGGGTGGAGACCGTGATCCCGTCGAGACTCTTCTCCTTTTCCAGCATCACCCGCCAGTCGGTGTAGCGTCGTGCCTTGGGCCAATTTTTAGTTGCCATGCCAAAGCCTCCTCGCTTGCCGCCCTTGTCGGCTTCGACATCACAGAATGCCACGATGTTTCCGAATGCGGCGGCTCCATTGGAATCCACCCATCCCTTGCCACCCACTCCCACGGAGGCGATGTTCGGAGTTTCGTTGGGAGACTTCCTGGCGTCGGCAGCCCAGAGTCCGCTCGGAAGTAAGCTGGCGGCGGAGGCGGTGGAAAGTCCTCCCAGAAAGGTGCGGCGAGTGTTCATGTCGAGAGCTACTACGCGGTCCAGAGCGCGGTTTGATCAAGGAGTCGGGATCCCTGGGCAAGGCCGGATGCTCTTGCCGGGGAAGGCTCCGCTGACTGTGCAGGCGCAATCCGTCCGTGAGAGTCAATTCGCCTTCGCCTTCGGAGCAGGGAGCGCTTCGTTCCCGCGGAAGCCGTACATCGGAAGAAGGCGATAGTAGACCTCGAGGCTGAGCACGCTCAGGGTGGTGGCGATCACACGCCCGCCGGTCCCGCCGTGCCCGCCTCCGGGATCCCAACTGCCACGCTCCGCTCCATTCTTCTTCTGGATGAGGGGCAGGGTTTCCTTGAGGCGATCGTTCCACTTCTTCCAAGCCGGTCCCTGGTGTTGGTAGAGTGCCAGGGTGGCATAGTAGACGTAGTAGAAGTCCGGGTTCTGGACCTTCATTTGACGTTGGCCGATGTAATCCGCCCCTTCCGGCATGCGGGGATCAGTGGGAGGCACGAGATCAAGCTGGCGGCAGAACATACCGGTCGCCACCATGGTGGGGTTGACCGACCCAGCCTGGTAGCCATAGAGCCCGCCCTGTTTTCCGCTGCTCACCGCCGTGAGGTATCGGCGGGCGCGGACGAAGCTGTCCTCCGGAACTTCGAGTCCCGCCAGCCGGGCGCTGTGGAGGGCCATGTATTGCCAACCGGTCACCGAGAGGTCGGAGTCCTGACTCGGTCCATTCTTCCCGGCGGGGTCGTAACGCCAGCCGCCCTTGGAGAGACTTTGCGAAGCGAGGATCAACTTGATGGCTCGCTCGGCCGGCTCCTTGAGCTTGGGATCTTTCGTCACGCCGTAGGCCTCGCAGAGGGCGATGCTCGCGATTCCGTGGCAGTACATCCGGCCCCCGCCGCGCAGATCGCCGTTCTCCTTCTGTTGCTTCAGGAGCCATTCGAGGGCGCGCTTCACGTTGTCCTGGTATCTTCCCCCCTGGTCGTGCCGCATGCCCCAGCCGTAGAAGCACAAGAGTGCACTTCCCACACCGGCGGTGTCATAGTTGCCACGCCCTCCGTGCTTCTTCACATCCCAGCGGCCGTCGGATTCCTGGTTGCGGGCCAGCCACTCCAGGGCAGCCCCGATCGCCTTCTCGGTCGCGTCCGTACCGCCGAGCTCCTTGATCGTCTCGAGTGACGGCTTGCCACGCTGTTTCTGGATGAGCTTCGTGAGCGATTTGGGATCGAGCTCATGGTTGGGCGTCTCCAACTCACCGGGCAGAAGAGGATCCGATTGGGTTGCGTCTCCGGGGAGGTTCAACAAGTTCGTAATGGTGTCTCCTGCGCCATCCAATTCAGGAGGAGCCCCGAGCGCCTCCAAACCGCGATGGGCATTGATCATCTCGCCGCCGGTATCGGTAGCCTGTGGTGCGGCGTCGGTCTGCGCGACATCCTTGGCTTCACTGTCGTTCTCCACGGCGGTATCGACGAGCTGCCGTTCGGGGGCCCGCTCGTTTTCGACCTGTTCCAGGGCCTCCGTTGGTTTGAAGAGATCATCGGTGGGGTCAGCAGGTTTCTCGGTTTTCTGCTGGTCCGTCACCTCCTGTTCCTCGAGTTCCGGATTGTCTGGCTCGGGGAGAAATGATTCAGGGAGAGAAGTGAGGACCGCCAATTCCTGAGTGGGCAGATTTTCCGCCTGATCGGACTCCGCTTCATTGGCCTTGGAAGGGCGCACATCGGGAACCAGGGAAGTCTTGGAGGTCTTCGTCACGATGGGAGTGACTTGGGTGTTAACCGTGGGTTTGAAGACCGGAATCCTGAAGTCGCTGTCGAACTTCTCTGTCATCACAAGGTTCTTCGATTCCGCGATCTCGGCGTGTTCCGGTTCGCTCTCGAGCGCAAGGTCTTCCTGGGCCAGCGCTTCGATACTGATTGCGATCTGCGGGGCCTGGGGTTCTCCTCCTTCGACCTGCTTGACGATCAACCAGAGGGCCAGGAGGAACAAAATGATGAGGTGGACTGCGGCCGATCCTGCCAGGCACTTGTGGAAGAGGCTGGAAATGTCCTGCCAGGCTTCGAGAAGATAGAGCAGGGCGATCAGGGCAATGAGAGCGAGCAGGATCCACTTGCCGATATTGCCCATGAGCTCCTTGAATTGCTCCCACTGTGTGAGATCGGTGTAGCCGATGACCTCGCGGGTTGTCGATCGGTAGAGCTTGTAGCCATCGTCTGCTCCCGGCGCGCCACTGCTGAAGAGCAAATCGAATCCCGCCATGCGCACTGCTGGATCGGTGACATCGCCCTCTTTGATGTAGAGGTCAACACGCTCGGGAGGGAGTGCCTTGCCCTTGATCATTCGGCTGAAATACACTCCGAATCCGAGTTGATTGTTCTTGTCCCGGTCAGATGCCAGGAACACGTGATCGCCGCGTTTTGTCAGAGCAGCTTGGACGTCTTCGGCCTCTGAATTGAGGCGGCTTACTGACTTGGCCTGCCCATAGGTCGGGATTGGAGGAAGCCCCGGCACAACTTCTGCAATCACAGCGTCCGCCTTCTTTTTCTTCTTCTTCGGCTTGGCGGGATCCGCTTCAGCAGGTTCTTCCTCTGGTGCGGCGACTACCTCCGCGATGCGCTCCGCGACGAAAATGTCGGCAGCTCCGCCCTCCCTGTTCGAGGAAAAATAGATCTGTGAATCGTCCATCGCGAGGGCAGGACCAGCTTCGTTGGCGGGTGAATTGATCGTCGTGCGCAACGCCGTCGCTTCGCTCCATGCTTTGCCGTCCCATAGCGCAACGTAAAGGTCGTAGCCGCCTTCGCCGCCTTTTCGGTCGGAGCTGAAATAAAGATAGCGACCATCCTGCGAGAGCGCAGGTCCGCGCTCATTGGCTTCGGTGTTGAGAGCAGCCAGAGCTACCGGGCGAGACCACATGCGCCCGTTCCAACTCGATGAACAGAGGTCCGCATTCTTCTGCTCCTCATCCCAGCGAACGAGGACCATGTGAGTTTCGTCGGCTGAGAAAGCAGCCTCCAACCGCCCGGTGGGCTGATTGACGGTATCGGCGGGTGTTTCGGCGTCTGCGGTCTCCGTGAAGAGGTTCTGTTTCGGATCCTGCCAGAGGACGTAGCGAGTTTTCTCTTCCTCGACTTCGACCCGGGTTTCCTCGTCGTGGGTGAAGTAGGACCACACTTCGTTGCGCAGCTTGCTGTAGATCACGAAGCCGAGTCCGGCCATGATCGCCAGGGCAAAGAGGGGCAGGAGCCAACGAGCGATCCACCCCGGTTTCTGAACCGGCGGAGTTTCGGGCGAGGGTTGATCCTGATCAGACATGGCGGGTTAGGTCGCAGGATCGGGGTCCGGAGG
>JAPKFB010000067.1 GCA_028821775.1 Roseibacillus sp. | reverse complement strand
CCACAGGTGGCTAGCTTGCCAAACCCGGTGATTTGCCGAATGAAAAAGGAGTCCTGCTCTTTCGCTACTAACCTGAAAGATTCCGAGGCAAATCGCCGTATTTTGATGGCCCCACAGGGGGGCATCATGAGATATGCTCGACCATCGTCGATGACCCGGCGAATCCCTTGGCAATTTTCTTGCGTGTACTACCTTGGATCTCAGATCCATCCCAAAGGCCATTGGCCAACCACTATGACAAAACTACTACTGACCCTCGCTTCCGTCGGAGCCCTTGCTCTGGCCTCTTGCTGCGGACCTGCAGCCACCACGTGCGCCAAGTGTGGCAACGCGGTCTGCACCTGCTCCGGCAAGTAAGACTCCACTATTCTCTTAGTGTGCAAACGGAGGCCCTGTCGGGCCTCCGTTTTTTTGCCTCCCTCTCTGCAGGTCCACCCACCGCGCTTCTGCCCGCCTTCATCGCATCCTTCATTCTCCGATTCAGATCTCTGGATGGACCATGTCAATTTCCGAATGACCGTCATGCTGCCCGTTTACCCATTTTCAAAAATCGCATGGGGATGGATTCAGAGTAGGCAATCGCGGAGCATGACGTCCATGATGTCGCAACGTGGAATTTTCGCGACTCCCGACAGGTTGAGGCCCCTTCGACGAGTATCTCCAATCAATTGAGATCAAGCCGCTCTGCCTGCATCGCATTAACGGACACTCCTGACTGAGGCGGAGGCGTCGTCCCCCTGGGGGGCAGGAACGTCCCGCCGCCTTAACCCCTGATTGAGCGTCATGTTACGGCGACGATCGAAAGAAATTGGCTGGATTACTGGCAGGATCGATCGGATTGGTGTCCTGGAAAACTTCCTCTTCTTGATCGAGTTACCCGAACTGAGCCAGAGGGATCGTTAGTCTGGGCGTGTTGATGGGATGTTTCAATTTGTAGAGTAAGGAAGCAGGGAGACCGGAGGTCGACTGGAGTCCCCGCATTGAGCGGGATGACCTTCTTCGAGTTCATTCTGGGCGAACTTCAATGGTGTGATGAAGCCCAGAGAGCGATGAGATCGGAGATGGTTATACTTCCAGCGCCAGTCTTCCAGAACCACACATGATGTCCGTGCGTAGCCTTGGTAGGCAGTCTTGTTGAGGCGCCCTGCCGACGACGTTTGAGCTTTCTCGCAGGGACAACCAGGGGTTGGGCCTGATCAACTTCCAGAATCCCGAATTCACGCTTCCATCGATGCAAGGTCTACTCGCTGGTCTGTCGCTCCCGGCAGACATCCTGGATCTTTCTACCTGCAATATCCGCTTCCCGAAGGATGCGGATCTTCGCTTCGGTCGGGTATCTTTTACCTTTCATTTTCTGGGTTCTTTATCAGGCCCAAACTAACTTTCTCAATGGATCAGTTCTCGTAACCTCGACCAGTTTAAGGGGGGCCCGATCAGGCCCATCTCGCCGAGTTGCGGCGGCCTTTGCGAGACGTCCTCGGAGCAAACCAAGATCCGCCTTTCGGTGGTTTTATATGGTCGGGGCGACAGGATTCGAACCTGCGACCTCTTCGTCCCGAACGAAGCGCGCTACCAAACTGCGCTACGCCCCGACTGATGGGCGGGAAGAATGCGCATAATCCGCCCGGGGGCAAGCCGAAATACAGGGGCGCTCAGCAACAATCTTCATCCGGCCGGATAGGAGGAACTTCTCAAGGATTTCTGCAGGGACCGTGGATTGATTCGATCGGCGGGAAGAGGAAGGACATGGACAGAATCCGTTCCGCCTCGCCCAAAAATTCCATTCAGGGCGGCCATCTTGTTGAGGCGGTGCATCACGCCCTTATTGCCCCGCGGGATCTCGCTGCCGCTCCCTCAGGTGAGCCTTGAGCTCCCCACAGAGCTTTTCAAACTCGCCTTCCTCTGCCGGTTCGAGCCCAATTGGATCAAAGCGGGCTTTCCAATGGTAGCTTACTGCGCGCCGCAGGGCCAACTCTGCCGTTGGAATTTGATGAACGAGGCCGAGGATCCACTTCGTGAAGGACTCACTTTCATTTCGTGATCCCAACCACCGCTCGGCCGGCTTCCTCAGCGCATGGAGTGGCGTAACGATCGCCTCCCGTCCCAAGGGTCCCAACTTGTTGCCCGCTGGACCTTGCCTGGTCCGGCTTAACCACAAGCGCACCGAGACGTAGCCAAACAAGAGGAGCATCACTCCAGTCATCATCCAGTTCACCAGACTGGTATTGCCCGGGGACGTTCTCCAAATGAGAAAGTCCTCCCGCTTGAGTTGCCAAAAGTCCAGGACCTTCCGGCTCCACGGAATGTCGGAGCCCTCGTGGAAAATCTCAGCGGGTGGGGTGGGATCAAAATCAATCCAACGATTTCCAACCCAAACGCGGCACCAGGCATGGGCATCACTTCCGCGCAAGAGCCATTCGTCGGATCCACGCTTTTCCTGGACAGAAAAGCCGACGCAATAGCGCGTCGGAATGCCCGCCTCCCGCAAAAGCAGCACTGCTGCGGTGGCAAAGTACTCGCAGTGACCTGTTCGATCATTGACCAGAAATTTGGCCGCCGCCGACTTGTTTCCGGTCCTGTGACCAGGCTTGCTCAAGGAGTAGGTGAATTTGCTGATGAACCAGGCTTTGAGCACCTGCATCGCTTCTCGGGTGGAAAGTTCCTTCAGTCCCAATTCGCTGCAAACCGCGGTCACTCCTTCGAAATCCGCCCGCTCAACAAGAGTGCCATCCCGGTCTCGCCTTCCGGGGACCTTTTCGTGGTCGGGAACTTGCACATCCAGAATTTCATGCGGAGGATTCTCATAGAGCGCTTCCCCCTCATAGAAGACCTCGAAGGAAACGACCCCGTGATCCGGATTTTCCAATCGCACCGTGCCCAGTGAGTTGGAAGTGACTCCCCCTTTTGTGGTCCGTAATCCGGAGAGGCGCTGGGTTGAATCGGGCAGTGGCAGCGGAGTCTTGGTCTGCACCTTCCCAATGATTTGCAGCCTTTTTCGCAACTTCGGATCACGATCGAACTCATCCGTTTCGAAGGCATGCTGCCGCGCCCCATCGGGCAAATCGCGAAACCACAGGTCCTCGTAATCATCCTCCCGCTTGAGCAATTCCGAGGGCTTGTCTCCGTCGTCCTTGGGTTCGAGATCAGCCACCGGTTTGTGCCACCACTGTCCGGGCGCATAGTGATTGTAGACCGCTTCCCGGAAGAGTTTGGGTCCCCCTGGATTGAGGTCGCGAATTCGCCATATCAGACGCTTTGAGAGCTTGATCTCTCCGATGCTGCCGATCGCCGTCTTGGAACGATCTCCTGAAGTGCTGACTGTATATGGAAGTTGGAGCCCTCCCTTCAGCGATTCCCAAATGGTAAACAACCCCATCGAACCCACCCCCCCAAGGACCACCACCAAGGTCAATGCCATCGCCATTCCCACCGGCCGCTGGCCGCTGATCGGGCTGGAAAACACCAGTGCTGAAGCCACGATTAAGATGAGGGCAGCAAAGAAGACAAGCTGGTTGATATGGCTCAGAGCCGCCGCGACCAACACCAGACTGAGATAAGGATAGCCCAGATGAATCTGCACCGGATGGACGATGCGACCCGCCGCGCGATCAATCAGCATTTTGCGCCTTGCGATGAACGAAAACGTATTCAACGGCATGCTCTGCTGCAGCGCATAGTTCTGCGCGAGAATGACAGGCGAGAGATAGACCGGCATCCAGGCCAGAAAATCAAAGAGCAGGATCTCGCTGGTTTCCTGAAGCCAGAACCACGTCATGGTGAGCATCGCGAGCAGGACCGAAAGTGCCCACGCCCGAACAAAGCCGCGCTCTCCAAAATGCCACCGAAGATCGGTCCAGGAGCGAGCTTCCACTAGGAGGGCGCAGATCAAGCCGATCACCGGATGAGCGGTAACGCCACCCCAGAAGAGAAGCGTCGCTCCGATCAGCAACCGAGGGGGCGCATGCGGTGATCGCGGTCGGGAGCTCATAGCTTCAGCAGTCCTTCCTGTACGTGAGGAGGTTCCAGGAGAAGGTGGCGGCACGAAACAGGATCAGCCTTGAGAAGACGCTCCGTGGCCTCGAGGTCTCGGCATAGGATGAGAGCCAGGCTCTCCATTCCCCCACTCACAACGTGACGGAGGAAGCGCGCGCGGTCGGCGGACCACCCGGTAAAGACGCAGATGCATGCTGTGAGCTGATCGCGGTGCCGCCGAACCAAACGTTCCAGCGCTTCGAAGTGTTCATCAGGTTCTGCCTCCACGGCGGCGAGGACTTCCAACAACTTTTCGGCCTTCGCTTCACCACGCCCGGCCTTCACCACGATCGCTTCGTCCTTGATGAACATGAGGTCGAGCAGGCTGCGCTTGGTGTCGATCGCGGACGCAAAGGAAGCCGCCACCGAGACGGATTCCTCAAAGAGGTCCTCGTCGCCATGTTCCACAAAGTTGTCGAGCACGAGCCCGTAACGCGGAAAATAGACGTCCTCGAATTCCTTCACGATCGGGCGGGCTGTCTTGGCCCAGCCTTTCCAGTGAATGTGACGCAGGGCATCACCCGAGCGATAATCGCGCAGTCCAAGAAACTCTCCGGACTGCCCGATGGTGTTGGAAACTGCTTCTCCTCCGAGCTGAAAACAGGCCTCTCCGGGGAGATTCATAGTCGGCAACCGATATCTCTTGGGCAGCACAACTAGGGAATCTCCCCCTGTGGTGACCCGCCGGCAACGTTGAAAGAGTCCGAAAGGATCAGGCAGACGAACCCGCAGGTCTGCCAATCGGATAACTCCGCGACGTTGCGGCACAAGACTCATGCGCACTCGCAACCGTTTCCCCCGGAGCAAAACGCCTGGCTCCCTGGCAACGCCGTCCCTGAAAAACAATCGTCTCTCCAACAACCAGCGCCACCGGTAGTAAACGAAGGTGCGATCGAACAGGTTGCGTTCCTTCTCTCCGGGTTCTTCAGTAAAGGCAAACCTTCGCAGGGACGGGCGGGGATCGGATGGACGGTCCGCGAGGACAAATCCCCGCACCGCCAGACGCCCTTCATTGACCACGTCGACGATATAGGGACAGCTCTGCCCTACCGTGGCATGCCGGGGCATCTCCCGCCGCGCCGAAAAGCGCGCCCGCCGCGCCCAAGCCCAGAAGAATGCCACCGCCACCATCGCAAGGGACAACGCAAAGAGCTGGTAAAGCGAGGACTTTGAAATGTCGACCCCCAGGATTGCGGAGAGGAGCAACAACCCAAGCACGACCCATCCGGCGGGCGTGATCCGACGGTTCAGGAAGTAGGAGAGAAAGGCCCCCTGGGCGTAGCTCCAGTGGAGGAAGCGAAAGAAAAAAGGGACCGCTCGCTTCGCGGTCCCGTTCTCGTTCATCATGAGTTTTCCAACTACCGAGGGAGCCCCTTGATCCGTCTCAGACGGGAACCGGAACTACCTGCAAAATATCTTCTACAATTTGACGGCCCGTTCTCCCGGAATACTTGGCCTCCGGCTCCACCACCAGGCGGTGGGCGATGACGTCCACCGCCAGATCTTGAATCGTCTCCGGCACCACAAAGTCGCGCCCCTCAAAAAGCGAAAGGGATTGCGCCCCTCTCATGAGGGCCAGGGAGGCACGTGGACTGGCCGCAAGCTGCACGTCCTTGGCCCCTCGGGTGGCCGCCACCAAGGCCACGATGTACTCCTTCAAGTCCTCGGTCAGACGCACATCCCGCGCCGCGGAGATGAGATCCATCAAGTCATCGCGGGTTGCCACCGGCTCGTGCCGATCGAGCGGATGATCGCGAACCTGGTCCGAGAGAATGGCAACTTCGTCTTCGGAGGACACGTAGCCAAGGGCACACTGCATCGCGAAGCGATCCATCTGTGCTTCGGGGAGCGGATAGGTGCCCCGAAATTCAACCGGGTTCTGGGTAGCCACCACAAAGAAGAGACCATCGAGATCATACCGCTGCCCATCCACCGTGGCTTGGCGCTCCGCCATCGATTCGAGGAGCGCACTCTGAGTGCGAGGAGAGGCTCGGTTGATCTCATCCGCCAGGAGAATATCGGTAAAGACAGGGCCTGGCATGAAGCGAAACTCCTGCGCTTTCTGGTCGTAAATCGACACTCCCAACACATCAGAAGGCATCAGGTCCGGGGTGAACTGCAGGCGCGAAAATCCTACGTCCTTCACAGAACCCGCAATGGCCTTGGCCAGGGTAGTCTTCCCGGTGCCCGGATAGTCTTCCAGGAGAAGATGGCCGCCCGACACCAAGCAGGAGAGCGCGCGACGAACAACGTTCTCCTGGCCTAACAGAATGCTGCAAACCGATTCCTCAAGTCGACGGGCTGTCTGCACCGCCTCTTCAAAGGCGGGACGGGTCAAGGGGACGATTTGTTGCTTTTCTCCCATTCGGCGAGATCATTCTTACTATGTTCAACATGTCCCTCAAACAAGGATCGCACAAGGGCACTCTCTTTTTCTTCGAGCTGTTCGTCGATTCGCTTCCAAACTCGCCTGTTTAGCACTTCGCGGCCTTTGTTGGTCGCCAAGCGCAAGCCGACATCTACCACAATTCGGGGACCCTCCTTGGTGGCAAGGACAAGATACATCGGAAAGTCGGGCTCGCGGCCCGTGCCGGAGTCAACCCGAAGGGTGACCGCAGCCCAGGGGGTGTCTCCATGCACATTGACTTCACGATCGGGAGCTTTCGCCTGCAGCGCACCTTTGTATTCATAGCTGAGGGACTTGAGAGCCTCCCACGCTCCTTCCTCCAGATCGAGAAGGGCGCAACACTCAAAACAGGCGAGAAGTCGCCCCTCCCGCAAGAGACCTCGAAATTTCTTCACCACTGCAGCCGCTTCCTTCCGGCTGACCACAACTCCCTCCGCCGGAATCGCGCTCACAAACCGTTTCATCAACTCTGCGCCAGCCTTCTTGGTGAGCTCCTTTTTCTGTCCGTTGAACATGGCCACCACCTCGTCCTGATGAGCTCGCTGCTCCTTGGGCAATTCTTCGTAGTTGGCCGCAGTGGTCACTCCAGGCACGATCGCCCAGCCTGACTCATCCTTCATCAAGACAAGTGAAACAAGATTCAAGCGCTCAAAATTAGCGGTCGAAATCAAGTGGAAGACGAGCACGCCGGCATCTTCGTGCTCGATCACTTCGATCAGTTCACCGTCCGAGGCTGCCTTGCTGTCTTGGTGAATCTTGGACCAAAACTCCCCGAGATAACGATACGCTCTCCGCCGCTCCGACTCGCTGAGCTTCTCGCTGCGGTGCACGAATCGGAAAAACTCGGCGAGCGTTCCCTCCCGCAAAACCCTCTCAATTTGCGTCCCGGCATCCTGCAAGCTCTGGGCCCGGCGGCCCTCGTTGCGCTTTTCAAAGTAGCTCTCAAATTGATTGCGGAGCGCTTCGTCGTCTTCGTCGCGCTCCCGCCAGAGAGCGCGCTGGAAGGTGAGCCGGTCTTGATCTGCGAGGCGCAGACTCAAGGGCAATTCAATGATCCACCGTTTCCCTAAGCGCAAGAGGACAAAGCGAACGAGATTCACCGTTTCTCTTTCGGAGGGATCAAAGATCAGAAGGGACACCTCGGCATCCACATCGTCACCAGGATCATCCTGCACCACCAGACGCACCACATTCGGACTTGTGAGCAGGCGCCAGTGCTTTCGATGATCGAGACCCTGCAATCCCCTCGACATGACTCGCTGCAGGTCCCGATCCTCTTCGACCATTTCTCCCTCAAACTGGCCCAGCAGGACCATCGCGGCAGCAAGATTTCCCTCCCCGCAGGCCGCCACGAATTCACTCACGAGCTTCGCGGGATTGGATTCCTCCAGCAGCGCTCGCGGCACTGCCTTGTTCATGCGCTCCCGAAATCTTTGCAAGGCCGACCGGTGCAAATCCCGCAGTTTGCTCAACCTCGCTGATCCCATCCACCCCTCAAGGGCGTCTACGCGCTGCTCCAACTCCTCGTCATAACCCAGATGAACGTTGTCAAAACATCCCGGCACGGGTGCGACCGCCCAGGAGTCTTCCTTGTCGCGACGCAATCCCAGGGCGAAAACCTCCACATCGAGGGGATCGTGTTGACTGATCGCGGAGAGAATCACGGCCGCAAATTCACCATCCCGCTTCTCATCAAGAATCTCAAACTCGTATTGATTCTCACGCAGATAGCGGCCCACCCGCTCAAGCCGTTTGGCAATCACAACCCGCCGAATCGTCCCGGTCTGAGGAGAGATAACGGTCTCCTCAAAGAGCTCCGAAACCGGATTCTCGTCCTCCTGCAGACGGCGCAAGAAGTCGAGCGCAACATCATCCGGCTCCAGCGCCAACGCCGACGAAGCAAGCGCGCTCAAGAGGAGGGTCGCTCTTTTGATGCCCTTTCTCACAACGATTGATGAAAGCCGTCCTTGGCGCGGAGCGAAAGGACAAAGCCCGCCATGAGGTTGATGGTGTGTTGAACATCACCCAGATCCGCTGTTTCCACCACGGAATGCATACACCGCAATGGGAGGGAAACCAAGGCACTGGGCACCCCTTCGCGCACCGTGAATATCTTGTCGGTATCGGTACCCGTAAATCGACCCGCGGCCTCGTGCTGAATCGGAATGCGTTTGACCTTGGCCACCTTCTGCAATCGCTCGACCACCAGGGGATGATTCGCTCCGCCGTGCGTCAAGCTGGGCCCTCCACCCAGTTTGACCACGCCATGTTGCGCCGCATTAATGCCCGGTGTGTCCGTGGCATGGGTAACGTCGAGACACAGACTGACTTCCGGCATCAACCGGTGGGTCGCCATCACGGCTCCATTGCCTCCTATTTCCTCCTGCACCGCATTGAGACAAATGAGCTTGAAGGCTGATTTTGTCTTCGCCGCGGCAATTTTTTTCATGACCTGTGCGATGATGAACCCGCCAATCCGGTTGTCGAGAGCCCGACTCACGATGCGTTCCTTGTTCAACTCCATCGGCCCGTCGGTATAGACGGCGGGATGACCGACCCGAATTCCGAGGGCGTCCACATCATCGGCGGAGGAGGCTCCAACATCGACCCAGAGCTCGGAGGGTTTCGGCGACTTCTCGTTGGCCAGGTTCTCCCGCAAATGAATCGCGGTGTTCCCGATGATCCCGGTCACCGCGCCCTTGTCTCCGAGAATCTGCAGCCGTCGCCCGCGCCCGGTGGCACTGTCGCTGCCCCCCAGCCGGTCGATTCTCAAAAATCCTTCCGAAGTGACCTGCTTCACCATGTAGCCGATCTCATCGGCATGGGCCTCCAGCATCACGCTCTTCCTGCCCTGCCCAAAAATCGCCCAGGTCGATCCATAGGCATCGCAGGCCACCTCGTCGGCAGTCCTCTTCAAATGATTCGCCCACACCCGTTGACCCGCCATCTCGAATCCCACCGGGCTCGGCGTCTCGAGGAGTTCAAACAAGAATTCTTTCTCTTTTTTCGTCACTGCAAAGACTCAAACACATCCCGGCCCGGCGACAACTTCAGAAACTGAGCTGGAGCGAGGAACAGGCCGGTTCCACCCGGAGAATCCGGGCTGGAACACCGATCTCGAGGGGGTTCCAAACGCAATCATCGTACCAATCCTGACACACCAACGAGCTGACGGCATAGCCTTCGTCATTGCGCTCTAACGCAAGTCCCTGAAGATCAGCAAGATGAAAATCGAGGGCGGCAAAGGCCTTTTCCAGCCCCTTCTGGTTACCCTTCCGCAAATAGAGGTCAAAGCAAACCAGGTGATTCTCCTCCTAAATCGCGATCAACTGCCTCCCCACGAACTCTCCCCCGGTGTTGTAGGCCATGACCACCTGCTTCTTGGCATCGACCGCATTTGCCACTGCTGAATGGGAATTGCAGCCCCCGATCGCAAGACAGCTGTTTACCGAGGGCCCCCTCTTGAGAACCTCCTCGAAGCGTTGCTTGATGAACATCGTGAGCACTCCAAATGATCCTGCTTCGACGGAGATCCCGTTCCCCTTCAACCAGCCACGGGAAACGATCTCACGACGCTTCGCCAGCCAGTCGCGGTTCATGCGGCGACTCCAGATCGCGCCTTCTCCGCTTGTGGTGTAGCCACGCAACATCCGTCGGCAGATCCGTCTGTTAGACACGATGTCCGCGAGCAGGAGCAGGGTGTGGGGATCGAGAACCCCACCTGGACGGGGGACAATGGCATAGCTCGTTTTTACGAATTCAATTAAAAAACTTGTTGAGAGTCGTCACCCAGGACGACGACCAGCTACACGTATCCACGTGTGTAAAAAGAAGATCACCTTCTCGGGAAAGTCGCTCATCTCCAGATGTGCGCGTACTTCGTGATGTCCCCCATCATGATTTCGACTTCACTCCTGTCCTTTCCCGAATACCAATTACGTCTTAAAGTCCCGGGATTGAAATGCCATCCACCCAATCACAAAGAGGGTGAGATTCACCCCCGCCAGAAAGGCGTAACTTTCGCCCAGCTTCGCCCAGGACACGTGGGTTTCCAGAACGTAGATCCAGTTGCTCATCCGGAAGGTCAGGAAGTTCTCCTGAAATGGTTTCATGAAGGGAAACTTCTGTAGCACGACGTCCATAAAGAGGATGCTCAGCGCCATGATCGTCGCGGCGGCGGGTTTGATCTTGAAACAGGAAAAGGCAAACCCAATCGAGGACAGGGTGCACATGCTCACGCTCAAGAGGAGAGCCGCGAGGACGAGGCGCCCCATTCCTTCCCGCCAATCGGGAAAGACTGCGAAGACGCGCATGTCATAGTTCCAGACAAATAGCCCCCCATCCCAACCAAGAGTGATCCCAGCCATCAGGTAGCCCGAAATCCCCACGAACCATACAAAGGTGACGGTATAGACCAGGACCGAAAGGTATTTCAGGGTGAGGACGCGCAGCCGGGTGATCGGCCGGGATAGGACCAGACGAAGATTCCCATCCTCACTTTCCTTGGCCACGATGTCGCCGGAGATCAAGGCAAAGTAAATCGCCCCCAGGAGCAACATGCTCAGCCCCATCACCCAGTAGGTGATGGTGAGGGAGGAGTAATACTGGTCGAAGGGAAGCCCATTCAGGGAGAGCACCTTGGCAAACTGCTCCTTTGCCTTCTCCAACTGGTAAACCCAGAGCAACACCAGCTCCAAGATCAGGAAGGCAATGTAGCCGATATAGGTCCGCCGGCGTGCAAAGAGCTTTTTGAGCTCCCCGCGCAGTTGAACAAGGAAGAGCCTCATGATCCGCTCCCTCCTGCTCCCTGCCACCCAGTGACTTCAAGGTAGACGTCTTCGAGCGAGCGCTGCACCGGGTTCAGTTTACGCAGCTCCATCCCGGCCTCCACCAGCCTTCGCGCCACCAGGGAGGGATCGGTTCCCATCGGAAAGATGACCCGGTTCCCCTCTTCCACTCCTTTCAGCGCCCGAAACATCTCCCGGGCCCGCTCATAGGGTTCTACCTCGATCTCCAACATCACCCGTTCCTCCGCAATCCCCGCCAGGCTGCCCTCGTAGACAAGTTCCCCCTCACGGATGATGGCGACCCGATCACACATTTGTTCCACCTCCGAAAGCAAATGCGAATTGAAGAGCACCGTCAGCCCGCGGTCCCGGCGCAACTTCAGAATAAAGTCCCGAAACCACTTGATTCCTTCGGGATCGAGACCGTCCGTGGGCTCATCCAATAGAAGCACCTTGGGCTCGGGAAGAAGAGCCTGCGCCAGCGCGAGCCGCTGTCTCATCCCGTGACTGTAGGCCGAAACCTTGGAATGAATGCGATCCGTGAGGGCCACTTCCTCCACCACCCGGCGGGCTTCCCCCTCATCAAATCCTCCCGAGTAACTCATGAGAACGCGCAGGTTCTCCCACCCACTCATGTATTCATAAAAGGCCGGTGATTCAAAAATCGCACCCGCGTTCCGCAGAGCCAGGGCTCGATTTTTCTGCACCGAGACTCCCGCAATCCGCGCCGCGCCCTCATCGGGCTCGACCATCCCAAGGATGATTCCCAGCGCTGTGCTCTTCCCAGCCCCATTGTGCCCCAGGAGCCCGAAGACCTCTCCCTCTCTCACCGAAAAGCTCAACTCCCGAAGGGCGGGCTTCCCACCAAAGGACTTTGTCAATCCGGACACCTCCAGCATCGCCTTGGATGTTCGCGGTGGTTCATCAATGCCCGCCGTCATCCCTTCCTCGGCCTTCGGATTACTCATCTCGATCCCGCCCTTCCCACTTCGGAATCCGAATCCGCTGCAGGAGCTCCCCTGCGATCTCAATCAACTTGAGATGCTCCATGATCTGGTCCGGACTCTTGCCCTTCATCGCTTCGCGCCACCCGGCGACCGCAATCTTCTCCCGGGTCCCTTCATCGTAGAGTTCCTTGAAGCGAGTCCCCTGCTCGGGCGTGAATTCAACTTCGGCCTCCTTCAGGGCCTTGTTCAGAAACTTCTCCCGGCGCTCTTCGGGCAAGGCATCAAACGCAGTGAGGTAGGGGTCCAGTTGCTTCAGGATCAGATCAACAAACAGAGCCTGCTCCCCGGGAGAGAGCTTTGAGAAAAGCTGGTGCTTCAGATCCATCGCCCGGGCCCGCGCGCCTTCCGCAAACTCCAGCTTGCTCATTCCGGCGACCACCCTCTCGATTCTCTTCTCCCGCTCACGAGCCTCGGCTGGCTGGGGCTCCCCCTCCCGCTCCAACCAGTCCACAAACTCCCCTTCGTTGACCACCGATTCCAGGCTCTCGGCAGTAAGTCGAAGGCTGCGGAAGTAGGCCTGCGCGGCAAATACCACGGTCCAAATCACCACACAAATGGCGAGGCCTTGCAACAATACACGAGTCTTCATCGGGACGAGGCTGAACCTAGGGGAATCCGTCCCGCAAAGAGCGGGCAATGAGTTGCGGAGTATCCAGTCAAATCGACCCCGCACCGCGGCAAGTTTTTCATTCCATCACTCAAATCATCTTCGGCAATCTGCTGGACGGACTACCCTAGGCAGCAGCAGAATTCCCGCAACCGCTCTTTTCACTTCTTCCCGAAGCTCGCCTTGATCTCAGTCACTGAAGTTGCCCTCAAAACGATGACCAGGATCGCATAGACGGTTATCCCGGTCCCCACGATCAGAACCAAGGCAGAGTTCTTCTGCCAGATCTCGCCGTCCAGCCAAGGAATGAGCAATTTGCTGGCACCCCACACCACGGCCCCCATCGCAGCGCTGGCCAGCAACATCCGCGTGAACTTTTTCCAGTCCTCGCTGGAAATCCTCACAAACCCGTGCAATCCCCGCCACAAGAGCAGGACATTCACCCAGGCCGAAACCGCGGTCGCAATGGCGATCCCAACATGTCCATAACCGCTCGGCCTCATCAGGTTGAAAAGCAGCAGGCTGCACAAGATGTTCACCGCCACCGCCACTCCCGCCATCCTCATCGGACCCTTGGTGTTCTCCCGCGCAAAATAGGCCGGCTGTAGGACCTTGATTAGGACGTAGCCGGGTAACCCGAGCGCAAACCCAGCCAGCGCCCAACCGGTTTTTCTCACCGCCTCGGCATCGAATTTATTTCCCTCGAAGAGTCCCGAGATGAGGGGCTCATGAATGGCAATCATCGCCGCCGCCGCCGGCAAGGTCAGCAACATTGCGAGCTCAATCCCCTTGAGAATGCTGTCGGCAGCTTCGCGCTCCCGGCCACTTCGGATCCGACGTGTCACTTCGGGCAGGAGCACTACTCCAAGCGCAATTCCAATCATCCCCAAGGGCAGTTGGTTCACCCGGTCCGCGTAGTAGAGAGTCGAGATTGCACCCTGCTGAAAGGAGGCAATGATCCCTCCCACGATCAGATTGACCTGCTGAATCCCCGCCGCAATCACTCCGGGGCCCATCAGGAAGAGCAGTTTCTTCAACTCGGGATTCCAGCTTGGCTTGCCCGCAATCATCGGTGCCTTGGCATGCGCACAAGCCAACCAGAGCGCGACAAATTGCAGAAATCCCGCCACCGCCACTCCCCAGGCCAGCGTTTTGCCAATTTGCAAATCCCCGTCCCAACGCATGACCCAGACATATCCCAGCGCACTCACCAGGACGATGTTGAGAATGATGGGAGCCGCAGCCGGCATCGCAAACTTCTTGAAGGTGTTCAGCACTCCGCTCAGATGGGCCGCCAAGGCCATAAAAAAGAGGTAGCAAAACATGATCCGCGAAAGCACGACCGTCAGGTCGAAGCTCGCGGGATGGTTCCGATACACTCGCAGGGTGGCGCGACGCACCTCTGCTCCCTTTCCCGCCCGTTTGATCACAAAGCGCGCGCGAAACTCGTCCAGGCGATGGTCCGTGGGCAGGACCAGGCGCGCCAATCCACCACTGGTAATCCCATGAGTCACCGCCACTACCTCCTCCCCGTCATTCAGACGGTAACGCTCCCTCGGATCAACGTCCCGGGCCACTCCACTCTGCTTGTCTCCACTGAGGAACATCCGAGTTCGCATAAAGCCCGTGGACTTGAGCTCTTCCCCGGTGCCCAAACTCATCACCGGCTGAAATTCCGAATCAAAGGAGACCAGGATCGGCACTTCCACGCCCGCGTGATCGATGAAGCGCATCTCCTCCAAGAGGATACGCTCCGACCAGTGACCCACCGCGGGATCCGATTTGCCGGTCACCTGGATGAAGACTTCTTTCGCCCCCCGGATGTCGACCACCGTTTCATAAAAGGCCCTCTCCGCCCCGATGACCCCAAGCTCCTTGTCGAGCTTGGGCAAAAATCCGGGCACTGCCACCATCATGAGCCAGTGCATGCAGGGAATGGCAATCAGGGTGAGAATCCCAAGCCCCCACAATAGGGCCGAATAGGTGTTGCGAGCAAACTTGACCGCCTCCGCAGTTCCCACCTCCTCCACCTTTCGTCCAAACATCGGAACGAAGGCCGCATTGTAGGCACCCTCTCCAAAGATCCGGCGAAACATGTTCGGAAAGCGGAAGGCCGCCACAAAGGCGTCCGCAACGGGCCCTGTTCCCAAGAGCCGTGCGATCAGGACATCCCTCAGGAACCCCAAAATCCGGCTCACCAAGGTGAGTCCGGACACTGTCATCATCGCCCGCAACATCCAAGAGGATGATGCCTCACGGATCGGCAATGATCAATGTTTACGAACGAACCGCGGAAGCCCGCCGCAGGCGATCCATAATCGCCGTCCCAATTCCCACGTCGCTCACGGGCTCCGCCACAATCGCATCGATCTCCTCGATATCGACCGCTCGCAAGGCATAAAAGAAGCGAACGGCGGCTTCCGCCAGCTTGCCATTCCCCGGACTAAGAATCTCGATCTTGGCCCACTCATGACGATCCACATAGCCATCGCGGGTGGCGCCCCGATAGCTGAGCAAGGCATACTTCTTCCCCTCCTCAGGCACGAAGTCCTCTGGCTTTTCAAAAAGAAGCAGCGGAATGCTCGGAGCATAGTGCGAGTCGAGGGTGCCTGGCGCCTCCGGCTGGCTGCGATCCCGCTTGGCCTTCACCACCCGACCGAACTCCCGCAGCTCTTCCTTCGTGACTGGTCCCGGACGCAGGATCCGGATGAGGGGACGCTTCTCGCCCTGTTCGATCGTGATAATGGTGCTCTCCAAGCCAGCGGAGCAGGCGCCCCCGTCAATGATGAGAGGAATGCGCCCTTCCAACTCGCTCAACACTGCGCTCGCGGAAGTAGGACTCACCCGACCGAAACGATTCGCACTCGGAGCCGCCAAGGGCCGTCCCAGCTCCTTGGCAATCGTCCGTATGACCTCGTGTTTGCTGATGCGAACCGCCACCGTGGACAGCCCGCTGGTGACAATGTCGGGCACCGCCGCGGTCTTCGGCAGGACCATGGTGAGCGGACCGGGCCAGAACTTCGTCGCAATCTCACGAACCACCTCGGCAATCTCCTCGGGAACCTCTGCCACCCGGTCAAGCTCTCCAAACCTGGAGAGGTGGACGATCAGAGGGTCAAAGGTCGGGCGCTCCTTCGCCTCGAAAACCTTCGCCACTGCCTCCGCATTGAAGGCGTCCGCCGCCAGACCATAGACCGTTTCGGTCGGAACCGCCACGATCCCGCCGGCATCCAATTCCTTCGCTGCCTCCTTGGCTGCTCTCCGCCAATTCTCAAAATCGGCAATTTCCACACGTGTCTGCACTCCCTCTCCTAACAAAAAATACTTAGGGTTTAGAATTTCCAAATTCGCCTTTAGGCTCTTTGGGCATGGCGATCGACCCCAACACCCCAAAAAACATCATTCTGATCGGTTTCATGGGCTCTGGAAAGTCCTCGATTGGTCGCGAGCTCAAGCAAGTGCTGGGCTACCCGGTCATCGACACCGACGCCTTGATCGTCAAACGAGCGGGCAAGCCGATTCGCCGGATCTTCGAGGAGGATGGCGAGGAGGCCTTTCGCGACCTCGAATCGGAGGTTCTTCGCGAGCTGGAAGCCATCAAGCCAACCCGACGGATCATCGCAACGGGCGGAGGGGTGGTCGTTCGCCCCGAAAACCGGGAGATCCTCCGCCAGCTCGGATTCGTGGTTTGGCTCGTGGTTTCCGTCGAGGAAATCATCAAGCGCACGGGGAAGAACAGGGATCGCCCCCTCCTCAACAATGACGATCAGCAGAGCACCATCTCGCGTCTTCTCGACGAACGCATCGAACCCTACCGCCAGACCGCTCACCAGGAACTCGAATCCGATGGCCTCACTTTCCCCGAGATCTCCACCGGCATCATCGAGTCCGCTCGTTACTTTTTCGCCAACCTGTAGCCCCTGGGAGTGCTCCCGGCTCCGTCCTCCTCGCCCTCACCCCTGCTCAGCTCCCCCAAGGTCTTGCGATGACGCGACTCCGCGATCGAAGGCGTCGGCACCAAGAGCTCCCGCCCCAGCATCTCCATGCGCTCCCACTGCCCGACGGCCCAACACTGATGCAGCATCTGCAGTTTCGCATTCTGAGCCGGATCCACGGATTCGGTGAGCCGTGTTCAGTAATCAGCAGGCTATGTGCAGTAATCCGACAGCCACACTGAGGTCAGCAACTGAACACTGGATCTCGAACGCTGCATACTAAATACTCCCCCATCGACCCCGCTGTTGCCAAATCCAACCTGCAATTCATCGCGAGCCAACTCGGCTTCGATGACTGCCGGATTGCGGTCGCCACCCGCGCACCGCATGCCGACGACTACCTGCGCTGGGTGGAGGGCGGCAAGGCGGGCGACATGAAGTGGCTGGAGCGCAATCTCGAGCGCCGCACGGATCCGCGCGAAGTTCTTCCCGGTGCGAAGGCCATCGTTTGCCTCGCGATGAACTATTACCCCGGTGACGGCGAACCCAATCCCAACTACCGCATCGCGCGCTACTCGTGGAACGACGACTATCACGACCTGATCGAGGACAAGCTGAAGGACCTCGATCTCGCCATGCAGGACATGGGCGGCACCCAGCGCTACTATACCGACACCGGACCGGTCCTCGAACGTGATTTTGCCAATGAGGCCGGAATCGGGTGGAACGGAAAGTCCACGGTCCAGATCCACACCAAGCTGGGCACCTGGTTCTTTCTGGCGGAACTGATCACCACCCTCCCACTGCCTCCCGACTCCCCTCAAAACGATCACTGCGGCAAGTGCACCGCCTGCATGACCGCTTGCCCCACCAACGCCATTCCCCGTCCGCACTTCGTCGACGCCCCGCGTTGCATCTCCTACCTCACCATCGAGCACAAGGGCTCCATTCCGGAAGAGCTTCGTCCCCTCATTGGGAATCGGCTCTACGGTTGTGACGACTGCCTCGAGGTCTGCCCCTGGAATCGTTTTGCACAGACCAGTCGCGAGCTTGCCTTCCATGCCCGCGAGGAAGTGTTCCAATACGAACTCCGCGACTTTCTCGCTCTCAGCGTCGATGACTTCCGGACCCTCTTCGCCAAGTCTGCCATCAAGCGCATCAAGCACCCTCGCTTTCTGCGCAATGTCTGCGTGGTCCTGGGCAACGTGGGAACCGCCGAGGATCTCCCCGCGCTCCGACATGCTTCGACAGATGCAGACCCCCTGATCGCAGAGCACGCGACCTGGGCAATCGCGCAAATTGCAAAGCGCGCAACCGTCGCCTCAGCCTGAAGCCTGCCAGGACACCGCTCTTCACAGCTCACTTGTCCCTTCCACTTCCCATCTGGAGATCCCAGGTCCAGCGGCGCCCCGGAATTTCGAACAGATTCTACCCGGATCGAAACGCGGAGCTCCTCACCATCGGTCCTCGGAGACGCCTGCGCACCAGGTCGGAGACGATATCGCCGGCAAAAACCAGCGCCGCTCCCATCAGGACGTAGAGAAACAGGTCGTCGTAGTAGAGCCTGGTGTTGGCTTCGTCGATGAGACTCCCCAGCGAGAGCACTCCCAGCATTCCTAGCACCGTTGCCTCGCGAATGCAGGTTTCCCATCGGTAGAAAATCAGCAGCACAAACCTGCTGAAGGAATCCGGGAGGAGGACCCCGAGGAAGGTCGCCCGCCGCGTGCCTCCCTGCACGATCAACAACTCAGCTGCTCTGATCGTGCGGTTGTCCACCACTTCGGCTCCAAGCCGCACAAGGATTCCGCCGTTGTGAAGAGCCAAGGCAAAGATCAGCGGCCAAACGGTGGGTCCAAAGATCTGCAGAAGCAGAAAGGCGAGGATGTACTCCGGGATGGAACGCATGAGGAGAGCGGCAATCCGCAAGAGCCACCCAACGCCAGCTCGGAAACCGCTCACCATTTCACGCCCTCCCGGCAATCCGAGCGGATCGCGCCCCGCGAGGGAGCGGGCCGCAAAGGGCACCACCATCAGCGCCGCGGCTCCTGCAATCAGGATCGCGATGGTCCCGATGTGAAAGGTGCGATGAAGCCCGATGGCACCTTTCGTCCAGAGCCGCTCTCCAAGCCACGGCCAGAGTTCTCCCCAGTCGTTCTCCTGTCGCACAGGATAGGGAACGATCTCCATCATGAAGCGCTCCAGATTGGCTTGGCGGCGCTCTTTGGGGAGTTCCGACTGCCATTGCTTCTCGGTCATCCACCCAAGCATTACCGCTGCCATCGCAGCCACCAGGGAGAGGCGCAGAGCCCATGACTTCGGCCTCTTTCGATGCAGCTCTTCAGCCGTGTCATGCCGGCTTCCTGCTTCCCGTGCCGGCTTGCTACGGGAGAGTCGCTTGCGGACCAAGGCCCCCCACCAATCCACCACCATGACGGCCGCGAGGAGGACATAGAGGTAGGTCCAAATCTCGCGCAAGTGTCCGTCCTCATAGGCGGTCGCTATGTGGTACCCGATGGTGGGGATCCCAAGAAAACCCAGGATGGCGGAGGATCTCACCGCACACTCCAGGCGATAGAGGGTATAGGAAACCAGGTCGGGAAAGGCACGCACGCCCACCCCCGTGAAGAAAGCGGCCAGGGAACTCGCTCCGCCCGCCCACAGCACCCCGGCGGCGCTCGCATCCTCTTCATCCAACAACTCCGAAAACACCTTCGCGAGAGTGCCCCCGTAGGGAAGGGCAATCGCGAGCACGGCCGCAAGTGGTGAGGTCCCCACCGCAGTGAGAAAGAGGAGCGCCCACAATAACTCGTGCACCGAACGCGCCAGCGTGGCCACTCCACGCACCACCAGGCGCAGGCACTTCAAGAAAAAAAACAAGAGCCCGCTCGCGCGCGACCCCTGCGCCACGGCCGGCCACCAGGCCCGCGATCCCAGCACTCCAAACACGATCCCTCCAACGAGTGCGAGACTCATCGCCACAATGGCGTAGCGCAGGGTGAGCGCCAGCGACCGTCCTACCTTGCTCCAAAACGATGGTGCCGAAGCAGGCAGGTCATCCGCCTGGTAATCAAGAGCGGGTTGCACCGCGGCATGGAGAAACTTGCCCGCCAACTTCAAGCCTCCCTCGGAAGGTTGCATCTCGCGTGGGTCTGCCTTCAGGGCCACGAGCCCGACGACAAACAAGACGACCGCAAGAAGCAGCGTGAGCCGTCGACTTCCCAACCAATTCTTCGACCAGGATAGCTTCGTCATCTCCCCCTATTCCTCGCCTACGGCGTAGAGCTCCCGCAGTTCCTCCTCGGATGTTTCGGAGGCGGGTTGATCGAAGATCACCTTGCCCGCCTGCAGGCCGACCAAGCGCGGAAAAAATTCCCGGGCCAATTCCACGTGGTGCAAACTCATCATGAGGGTGATCCCCTCTTCCTTGGCCAGGGTCGTGAGAAGCTGCAACAAGCTCCGCGCCCGGCCGGGGTCCACCGAAGCCACCGGTTCATCGGCCAGGATCGCGGCTGGCTCCTGGTAAAGAGCGCGGGCGATCGCCACGCGCTGCTGTTGTCCTCCGGAGAGCGTGTCGGTGCGCTCGTAGAGCTTCTCCGGTATTCCCAAGCGCTCCAGGAGGGCCCGCACTTCTTCGGCCTCATTCATGCTGGTCAACGCCATCCTGCGCAGGAGCCCGAAAAAACCAACCCGGCCCGCCCGGCCGCAAAGAACGTTCTGCAGGACGCGCAGATTGGGAACCAACCCGAGATTCTGCGGCACCCACGCAAGCTCACTCCGGACCCTCCGTAGTTTTCTCGCGGTCAACGCAGCCACGTCCTGACCAAAGACATGGACCGATCCCGTATGGGCAAGGAGGCGGCCATTCATCAAGCCCAGCAGTGTGCTCTTGCCGCTTCCGCTCGGTCCGATCACGCAAAGTTGCTCCCCCTTCTCCACCGTCAGGGACACCCCGCGCAAGGCGTGGATGCCTCCAAAGGAGACCTCAACATCGGCGAGTTGGAGGACGGTGTTCATTGTCTGAAAGGAGAACCGCGATCGCGCAACCGGCTGATCGGATCGCCCTCGTTGTCGCCTTCAGTTTTCACACCTAGCGCATTTGGTCCAGCGCCTTCGCCACGACTTCAATACCAGCAAAATCTTCATTCTTCGCCGGGATCAGTTTCTCGCGATTGAAGGCTTTGAGAACTTCAGCATCGCGGCAGTCGACGAGAATCTGCTGGAGCTTGTCAATGAACCCCTTCCCGAAAATCCTCTCGAGATCCGGATGCGCGGTCAGATTGTAGTCTGCGTACTCCGGCGTGATCCAAATGATGGGGGCCTTGGCGGGATCGAGTCTCCCGTCCGCCACCATGGAGTCGTAGGTCTTGAAGTTGAGGGCTCCCACTTGCACCGTGCCCGCCTGCACCGCCTCCGCGGTAGCGACGTGACCGCCCTGCTTTTGAAACTGCACCGGCTTGGAAAAGAACTCTCCCGCCGACTTGCCGGTCTTCTCCCTGATGAAAAATTCCGGCATGAGTCGCCCGGAGGTCGAGCTGGGACTCCCGAAGGTGAAGGTCAAATCCGTGATCGCGTCCCCTGGAAAGGTCTCAGATTTGCTCAGCCCCGTCGCAGCGTTGGCGATGAAGTAGCTCTTGAATTTGGGATCGGATGCCCCTTGGGCAATCGCCCGCGCACCCGGCACCCCGGCCCGAGCCCGCACTCCGCTCAACCCGCCAAACCAAACGAGATGGACTTCTCCGTTCTTGAACCTCGTTTCCGCCGCGGTGTAATCCTTCGAGATCGAGAACTCGACCTTTAGATCGAGGGTCTTGGCGAGGTAGTCCTGAAGGGCCTGAAATTTGGCTTCCTGATCAGAAACCTTCTCATCCGGAATGGCCGTGATCACCAGCTTGGACGAGGAACCGCTACGGCCCCTTTCCGTCTCCGTTTTTTGTTCACCACAACCGGCCACAAGGCCGGCCACCGTGCAGCCCAGGAGGCTGATTGCTCGTCTTAATTTCATTGGTTCCGTGTTGTGCGAATGTAGCCAAGGATTCGTTTCTGTTTCAGGGAGCAAGGCTCCGCGATGTGCTCACAAAAAAACGCCAGGCCAACACGAAATCGCAGAGCCGGGCGGCTTGAAGCCGTGTCGAGGAGCGCCGACCGACGCTCGTTGCTGGTATCTCGTTCTCGCTTCATGATCTTGCGGATGACGCTTCTCCCCGAATGAGAGATGGCGGTCTATACCAACTCATTCCCCCCGCCAACGGGAATCTCGCAAAAACTTCGCTCTCCATCCCTTCCCTGCGGCCTCTCGCATTGGATCGTTGTTCGGAGTCATGCTCCCTCTCGCTGAGTGAACAACCCTCCCCCTTCCCGGCTCGATCCTTCAAATCTTCTCCAACCCACACATCTGCCTGAGACCGCGCCACGCCATCTGGCCCTTGTCGCGGAAGGGTCGCTCCGGCCGAATCACCCGCCAGTCGTTTTCTTCCGCCAAGGCCAGGAGATGCTCGCCGGGATTCACTACCGTGACTTCCTCGCACAAAGACAACATGGGCAGATCCACCATGCTGTCGGAGTAGCCGGCACTCTCCTCCTGCACCCCCACCTGCTCGATTTCCCCCTCCTCGATGAGACGCTGCACCTTTACCTCGAGCTTGTTGTTCCCTCCGGTGAAGTCGGGAAAGAGGGGCATGAACTCACCAAACTCAACCCGCGTTCCGTAACTCGCATCAAACCCAAGGGCTTCGCCGATCGGACAGGCATAGAATTCCGGACTCGCGGAAACCAGGACCAGCTTGCGCCCGCGCGCTTTCTCCTTCGCCGCTTCCTCCAACAGCGAGGAATAAAACTCGGAGGGCACATAGCGCGTCACGAAGCTCTCCACCAGTTCCTCCAGACGCTCCCGTGACATCCGCCAGAGAAAGGAAAGGAAGACCCGCTTCATCCCCTCCGATCCGAGCACCCTGCAGAAGGGAAGAAAGGGCAGCAGGAACAAGAGGAACAATCGGCGCACCGGTTCGTGCCGCAGCACCCAATTGCAAAAGAGCAATTGGGTGTCCCAGGCGATGAGGGTCTGATCGAGATCAAAGAGGGCAATCCCGCGCTTCGCGTTGTCGTTCTCCATCGAATCTTATTTGTGACTTCGGCGCCCTTGAGGCACCGCGCGCACCCTCTCCCGCCGCCCAAAGCGACACAACTGCATTCTCAACTCTTCTCATCCTCCAAGCTGAAATCGCCAAATAACAAGTAAGGGCTGTTCGTCAAAGATTCCTCCATCCTCTGCTCTTTCGCTCAAAATCCCTCTCCGGGATTGCATGGGTGCAAAGTCTCGCTTTTGTTAGTCCCCGTGAAACCCTTTCCCCCCGCTGCGCTCCCACTTTTTCTCTCCCTGGCGATCCCGCTCTGGGCCGCAGAGGCTCCCAGCAATTTGCGAGCCGCCTCTCCCCTCGTCAGCGGAAGCTCCTTCGAACTTGCGTGGGAAGATCATGCTGATGATGAAGATGGATTTGAATATCAGTTCAGTCCCGACGGATTGACCGACTGGGTATTCATCGGAACGGTCAAACGAAATCAATCCCTAGTCAGTAACATCACCGGAGGAGCGCTCGAGACCACCTATTACTTTCGAGTCCGAGCCACCAGCACCGCCTCTGGTGACTCGGATTGGTCCAACGTGGCCTTCACCTCCATCGGTGCGGCAGTTCCCATTTGGATGGGCAGTCGGGCATTCCAGGGCGGGACCACGGGCGAGCAGATCAGCACCCGCCCACCTGAAACCTACGGAGCACCGGTCACCGAGTTCTCCGCCACCGCCTTGCCCGTCGGTCTGAGCATCGACCCTTCCACCGGAGTCATCTCTGGAATCGCTCCCCCGCCCGGGATCTACCGTCCCCTCATCACCGCCACCGAAGGAACAGAAGAATGCGACAGCTTTGTGACCCTCCGCATCAAGCCCGCGAGCTCGGGACCCATCGAGCTCAGCTCTGTGCCCGACACCATTCTCCTCGCTCCTCCCACGGACCCGCTTTGCCTCGATCTCTCGACCCACCTTCATGACCCCGATGTCCCGGACGCCATCCGCATCTCAACCAACCTCGGTGACATCGACACCATCCTGCACTCCCATGCCTGCCCCGCGAGTGTGGAGAACCTCCTCGCCTACGTCGATCGGGGTGACTACGTGGACGTGATGTTTCATCGCTCGGCCGTGACCGCGACCTCGGGAGTCGAGGTGATCCAGGCCGGGAATTTCAAACCTGACGGAGCCGGCGACTACACCCTCATTCCGACCGATCCCAACGTGATTGACGAGCCCGGCCTTTCCAATGTGGCTGGCTCCTTCGCGATGGCCAAGACGAGCTCCCGTCATAGCGGATCCAATCAGTGGTACTTCAACACCATCGACAATCTCAACCTGGACGGCCCTCAGAGCAACGGGGGCTACACCGTCTTCGGACGCACCGCCCCAGCCTCCCTTCCGGTCATCGCAGAAATTCAAAGCCGTCCACGTGGGAACTACAGCGTGACGGTGAATGGACTCTCACAAACTCTCAACGACTGGCCCACCACCACCGTGCCGGGAGGGGCCTCTCCCACCGTCGAAGAGCTCATTCAAATCCAGAGCGTCACCCGCCTCGCTCCCCTCACCTACACCCTGAACAACAACGACAATCCCGCTCTCGTGAGCGCATCGCTCAATGGAACAGAGCTCAAGCTCACTCCGGTGGCCGGGGCGATCGGGATTGCCATGATCACGGTCGATGCCACCGACCTCGATGGCTCCGTGCTTCCGGTCGAACTCTCCTACTGTGTTCTCAATCTCGATCTCGTTCCCAGCCTCTCACCCAGCGGACACCTCGCGGCCACCTTCACCCACGAAAAACTCCCCGCCAGCCTCTCCTACGAGCTGCAAAGCTCTCCCGACGGAGAATCCTGGGCGACCTTTTGGACGACTTCGGACGGCTTTGCAGCGCCCGCGGTGATCACCAACGACGACCTGGGATCCCAACGACGACTCACGGTCGAAGACGACTCCCTCAACCCGCCGGCCACCACCACCGCGCTGGTCCGAATCGTCGTGACAAAGAGCTAGCCCTCAACGACTTCAAGTCGCTCGCCGCGTGGCGATCTCTGAGGACCACGGACCGCTTGTCCGTCTCATGCGCGGGACACCCCGCGACCTTTTGACTTTCAGACCGCACCGGCGATCAGTTATCCCATCCCTTCACCCGCCATGCATCGCGCCCTTTTCGCCTCCCTCCTGCTCACCCTGGACCCGGCTTCCTCCCAGGCTCAAGTCTTCGCCGACTTCGAACTGAAGAACGGCCCGGTTGAGTTTGGCCGTTTCACCGCCCAGCTCGATCACCTCTACTCGCCCCACGCGGTCGCAAACTTCATTCGTCTCGCCGAAGGGCTTGTTCCCTGGATCGACGCGGAAGGGATCGTAAGAACCGGCCCCTTCTACGACGGCCTCACCTTCCATGACACAACCTCGGGTTTTGAAGTAGTGACCGGCTCTCCCAGCGGCAACGGCAACGACGGTCCCGGCTGGATCAACCGCGACGACTTTCGCTCTTCAGGTTCCGCCCAGTATTCGCTCTTCATGGACAACGAGGGACCGAACACCAACGGAAGCCGGTTCTTCATCAATCTCACCACCACCCTGAACCCCAACCGCCAAGGCGGACAGTATTCCCGCTTTGGCCAGGTCCTCATTCCCACCAATCCGCCACCAGGAAACGGAAGGATCACCCTCATTGGACTCGCGAACATCCCGGGCGGTCACATCACCATCGATTCCGTCAAACTGCGTTACAACGGCGCCGATGCCCAGAACTTCAGGCAGAGGCTGATCAATCCCAGCGATCCCGTCCTCTTCACTCTTCCCTCCTCCCGCGAGGCGGTCTTCAGCTTCCGCCACCAATCAGAGGCGATCCTCCTCGACTGGGACACCACTCCGGGATCCGGGGTACAACTTTGGGGCTCCCTCGACCTGCAAACCTGGACCGGTCCCTTATCCGTCTTCAACGTCCCCGGAAGCACTGAATTCGGCTATGACCTCACCTCCACCATCGCCTTCCGAGCGACCGGTTTTTTTCGCGGTGGCGTGGTCGAGTATCCCGATTGGCCCTCCACCGATCGCCCACTCACACGGGCCTCCATTCAAACCCACTTCCTCGATCCCAACGTGGGCCAACTCATTTCGACGTATTCCTTCGATGGCACCGGCAGGGCGGGAACCTATCTCAGTGCCCTGGGAAGCGGTGACTTCACGGTCACCAGCCTGGTCACCCGCGACCCCTACACCACCGAGATCGTCCTCACTCCCGACACCGGTTCCCAGCCCAGCTATCGACTCATCCTCCACTACGATCTCGCCTGGACCACGGCTTTTCCCAACACCGCCTTGCCGGCGACCGCGAATCCAAGTCGATTGGATGGAAGCAACGTCGCCCATCCCGGCAATCCCTTGATCAACGGCGGATGGAGCTACCTCCCCGCGCC
>JAPKFB010000136.1 GCA_028821775.1 Roseibacillus sp. | reverse complement strand
TTCACCGGATCTTGTGGGGAAAGTCAGGGAGAGGTTTTCAATGGAGCCTGAGGCAAGTCGGGTGGCACTGACATTCAGAATTTGCAGCGTAGTTTCAGGTGCGGGAGGATCGGGAAAATCCACCACGCTGTCCAGCCACTCGAGATACCGGGAAACCCGCGTCTGGTAGTCAAAAGCTCCGTATTGGCCAACCCTGACACCTCTGGGACCCTCGCCCCACGAGTTAAGCCCCGCGATATAGAGTACCCCGTCAACTTCGATGAAGGCCGGGCAACCGCTGTCTCCGGCAGCCCCAACACCTTCAAGGGGAGTAATGCCGTCCTCACCGGGTCGTTCGAAGCGAATCTCGATAAAGTGGTCGTCGACACTGGTGACGATGTTTGTGCATTTACGAAGTTTACCGTCATTGCGGGCACGCCGTTCGCCCTCCAGTCCGGTATTGCTGACTCCGCGACCAACGAGGGTGATCAGGGAGCCGGTCTCGTCACCTCCCCGGTAGATTGGCAGGGGAGTAACTCCTTTGACGGGTTGAGAAAAGCGCACCAGTGCAATATCATATTCATCATTCCTTTGATTCCACTGGGGGTGGGGGATGATTTCAGCGACCGGGTAGTTGACCCCGTTTACATTGAGGGAATCACCCTTATCAAGATCCGCCGCGCAGTGGGCAACGGTCAGCAGGTAGGACTCGTGCACCAGCGTACCGATGCAGTCACCCCGTTCAATAAGGTCGACCAGGGCCGGGTAATCGGAATCAGCGACAACATATTCGGAATCTTCAAGGTCGTCGCGAATGATAATGGCCGAGGAATTTGCCAGGCTGAGGGACCACAATCCCAACGCCACTGAATTGAGGATCATTTTTCGTGGGATTGAATGCATAACCATACGGTGACACAGGATAAATGATATTTCCAGATCGGTTTGGCGCATGCAATATATTTGGAAGCGGAGACTTTAGCCGGGTGCGGGAATTGGAAATCATTTGCCGGGAGGAGGGCGTGGAGAGAGGCGAGATCTGGAGCAATGGACTGGACCAGGTGAGCTTCTCCGGAGAGAGCTCGAATTCAATTCACCAACGATGACTGCGTTGGAAACAGCTCCCGAGGGCCCCTAGCTGGTTCGCTGCTCACGCAGATTGGCCAGCATCTCGGTGAGGCCATTGAGATTGGTGATGATGGTGCCATCAATCTCTTTTACGGTCGCGGCGTAGGCATGTGCGGATCGACCTCCGATCAGAATAGGAAGGCCGTCGGGAAGGGCTTGGCGCAATTGGATGAGTTCGCCGGGAAGTTCAGCATCATCGGCAGGATAGATGATGCTCAGTCCCACCGCCAGCGATTGGTTTCGGATTGCCGCACGAGCAATCTCGGCAGCTGGGAGGGAGGGGCCGAGATAAGTGACTTCCCAGCCGTAGCGACGCGCGTTGCAGGCAACCAACACCGCTCCCAGTTCGTGAAGCTGTCCACTGGGAGTGGTGACCAGGAAATTTGGGGCACTGGCGGTTTGAGCGAAGGGGCGACTGGCAGTGAAGAGAACTTCCTTGATGACCGCACTGGCGGCGCGTTCTTCGGCTACAGAGATCTCTCCCGATTCCCACGAGGCTCCGATGCGGTCGATGAGGGGCACAATCAATTCCTGAGTGAGACCTGAAACTCCGAGGGAGACGGCAGCAGGTTGCAGGACATCACGGAGGGCGTTGCTGTCGATATTGCGGACGGTGGTCCATGCCTCATCAAAGAGTGACTCGGCACTCGGGCTCGAAGATGTTTCTCTCCCTGCAATGGTGGGCGAGGGGAGGGATCCAATCAGGGAGGCCAGCTCATCAGTTGGCAGAAGCGAGATGTTTCCAATTCCATGGCCCGCTTTACTGAGGGCCGCCAGCAGTTCGAGACGAACGATTTCCTCTTCAGTGTAGAGTCTTCGATTGGTGTCCGAGCGCGCGGGGACGACCGCGCGATAACGGCGCTCCCAGACCCTGAGGACGTGGGGGCTGAGACCCGTTCGCTGGGAAACGAGTTTGATGGGAAAACGAGCGGCTAACACGGTCGAAATCTAGACAAGATCTAGACTATTCGCAAATACTAAGGAAAAATATGGACAAATACTTGACAGAGGGGAAAGCTAGACAATGTATAGACATGAAAGCCGCCCGATCAGTAGGAGGCTCGAACCAAGCAAACAATCAATCGAATGAAAACCACTCCGAAAAAGATCCTATTCTCTGCCTTGACCGTCTCGTTCCTCCTTCTTGCTCCCTCCGGCTGCGAGGAGAAAGCGAACAAGCAGACCGGCGAGGAGAAAGCGAATAAGAAGACCGTAGTCGAAATTGCGGCGTCCAATGACTCCTTCACAACCTTGGTGGCTGCCGTGAAGGCCGCGGGTCTGGCCGAAACGCTGAGTGGAACGGGGCCATTTACGATTTTCGCTCCAACCAACGAGGCCTTCGCCAAGTTGCCCGAGGGAACCGTCGAGAATCTTCTCAAGCCTGAGAACAAAGCAAAGCTTCAGGCTGTTCTTACCTACCATGTCGTCAGCGGCAAGGTCATGGCTGCCGACGTTAAGCCGGGCAAGGTGACGACGGTGAACGGTGCCTCATTCACCGTCAAAGCTGCCAAGGGCAAAGTGATGGTGGATGGTGCGAGCGTGGTTAAGACCGACATCGTCGGAACGAACGGCGTCATCCATGTCATCGACTCAGTGATACTTCCCTCCAAATGAGAAAACGAGTTCGGGAGAGGGGCTTCGGCCACTCTCCCGGACTCGTAATTTTCAACTTTAATTTTCCTACTACGATGAATGGAACTGTTTTTCTCTGGCTCGGCTCGCTCGCCGTTCTCCTCACCATCACCTCCTGTGCCGGTCCTCTTGGACGGGGCAAGTACGAGACTCCCAGCTACAATGCCGTTTTGAGTGACGGCGCCTTTGAAGTTCGCGATTACCCGACCTTGGTCGTGGCAACCGCACCAATGGGTGCAGGTCGGCAAAACGGAGCCTTCATGAAGCTCTTTCGCTACATCTCGGGAGACAATGTGAAGGAGCAGAAGATTGCGATGACTACCCCGGTCTTTGGGACAATGAAGGGAGAAGCGCGCGATATGAGTTTCGTAGTGCCGGAGGAGATCGTGAAAGCAGGTGTGCCTGAGTCAAGCAACCCTGATGTCAAGATATCCAAACGCCAGGCCGGTCGATTTGCAGTCTATCGCTACAGCGGGCGTTGGACCGAAGCGCGGGAAGTTGACGCACAGACAAAGCTCGCTGCCTGGATGAAGAGCAAGGGCCTCACCGTTGAGGGGGGATTTGAAAAAGCCAACTACGATCCTCCCTTTACTCCGCCTTCAATGCGCCGCAACGAGGTGCTCGTTCGCATCAAGAAGTAGGCAGATCAATTTCCTCCCCAAAAATTTTCGATCCGATGAAATCCTTGATTCTCTATTCTCTCTCGTTCGTCTTTCTGACCTCAGCAGTGCAGGCCGCTTCCGACTGGCTCCAGTGGCGGGGGCCAACTCGTGACGGAAAAATTCACAAGGAGGCGGAGGCATGGCCGACCTCGCTGACGAAGGACAATCTGGATGAGTTGTGGTCAGTCCCGCTTGCCGAGGGCTACGCGAGTCCGATCCTTTCCGGCGATCGGGTGTTCACGGTCGAAACAAAGGACAAGAAGTCCGAAATTGTGCGCGCCTTCAATCGACGAACTGGCAAACAGCTTTGGGAAACCTCGTGGGCAGGATCCATGAAAGTGCCCTTTTTCGCGGCGAAGAACGGTAGTTGGGTTCGCAGCACGCCGGCCTGCGATGGCAAGAGTCTCTATGTCGGAGGAATGCGGGATGTCCTTGCGGCCCTGGATGTTGCGACGGGCAAGATTCGTTGGGTGGCCGATTTTCCGAAGCAGGAGAAGACTCCCAAGCCGCAGTTTGGATTCGTGAGTTCTCCCCTGCTGGATGACGGTCACGTCTATGTGCAAGTAGGCACTGCTCTCCGCAAGATTCGTAAGGCGGACGGCAAAACAATCTGGAAAGTGCTGGAAGACGAGCGTGCCATGTTCGGTTCGGCCTTCTCTTCCCCCGTCCGGGCGAAAATCGGTGGTCGTGATCAGATTGTGGTCCAGACCCGGATGGAGTTGGGTGGCATCGCTCCTGCGGATGGCAAGGTCCTCTGGAAGACTCCGGTCAAAGCATTCCGAGGGATGAATATTCTTACCCCAACGGTGGTCGGAAACAATCTCTTCACGGCCAGCCATGGGGGGGGATCATTCTGGTTCACGGTGAACAAAAAGGAGAATCAGCAGACCGTCTCGCAGTTGTGGAACGGTGAGGTTGAGGGGAGCATGTCGTCGCCGGTTGTGATCGGAGGGCATATCTATCTTCATGGTCGAGACAAGCGCATCCACTGCATCGACCCATCCAAGCAGCAGGTACTTTGGTCGACCGGCGATTTGTTTGGCGAGTATTGCTCCATGGTCGCTCATGGAAATCGGATTCTGGCACTGGACAACCGCGGCTACCTTCTCCTGATCGAAGCGAATCCGCGTAGATTCAAGTTGATCGACAAAATCGAAGTAAGCGGTCGTTCCACTTGGGCTCACCTCGTGGTTTCAGGAAACGAACTCTTCATTCGCGATCTCAAGTCCCTGACGGCCTATCGCTGGAAGTGAGATAACTTTGTGTGGGATCAAAGGGGGTCAATGACGCCACAAGAAGAGCCGCTTGGGAGGACAAATTTCCCCCTAAGCTCCTCCAAGTGACCGTCCCCACCGTTGTCACCAATTGTGACGACCTTTGCATCTTGTTCGCCCCGCCCGCCTCACTCTCCTCGCGCCTTAGGCCCGATCCGGTCCAGGCACAACTACCCGGTCGGTTACAGCTCCATTTACGTGAGTGGTCACGCCAGTTGCGGGTGCAAGGACAGCTCCAAGCACTACAAAAAGCTCCGCCATGATTGCCAGCAAATCGCTTTTCCAGCCCTGAATTTATGGAGCTTCAGGAGCCGGGGGAGGTGGGGGTACAAAAGGGTTTTGGTGGAGCTTGGAGCGGGCATCCGGGGAACTCCGGGATGTGGAGACCGCTTGAGGGTAGGCGCAAGGGGGAGTGTTGGCATATTCCTGCCGCGGCAGGTGGTTAGGTGATTCTCTTCCCGGTGAGGAGATGGCGAGGACATTCAGCTCGATTTTATTGACGCGAGTGCCCCCGGGGATAGGAGTAGGGAGAAACCCTGCTCCTATCCCCATGACGGTCCACCCGCTGATTTCCGCTTTTCCGTTCACCCTTGCGCTCTCCTTGATGCTCACCGGCGGCGCACCTGCGCAGGTGCGCGGCAGCACGGTGCTGAATCTCTCGGATGCTCCCGGCGTCAACATCCTGAACGTCACCCTTTCAGCCGTTGGTATCGAAGACGAGCAGGAGAGTGACCTCAGTGGAACGGTGAATGCCATCCTTGAGATCGACCCTGCGACGGACCAGGTTTCGGAGTTAACCCTGACGTCGGGGGACTTGACGGCGACCGACATGGACTTCTCCCTCGGGCCTTTAGGGCTGATCGCCGAGGTGTCGCTCAGTGGCATCAAAGGGGTGATCGCTACCTCTCCGGTAGGGCTGGTTGACGCCGCGACCGGTCAGTTCGACGGTGCTCTGCACCAGGTTACCCTCAACCAGGGTGCCATTAGCGGGACGTCGATCAGTGGAGATGTGAGGGAGAACTTTTCGCAGAGCCCCGTCTCCGGAACAGGCTCCGGGATCGGGATGGTCACAATCACGCGGACGGCGACAGAGGGAAACATTGTTACCTACGATATCCTGGTGGTGCTGCCCTTGGAGTTCAGCCATCCTCTCCAAGAGGGAGTTGATGTGCTCGTGGACGCGACGATCCAGATGGAAGGATCCATCGAAGTTCCGCTCGATCCCTACCTGGGGTGGGCGGAGATGAATGGGATTCCGGAGGCTCCGTTTGAAGGGGATCATGATAGTGACGGAATCCCCAACGGATTGCTCTGGGCGCTTGGTCACAGCGCGAACGATCGCCCCGAGCTCTTCACTCCCAACGTGTTCTTCCCCGGCCAGGTGGATCTCTTAATCGAGACGGGCCCAAATGGCACCCGGGCGCCCATCATCGTGGAGAGGAGTTACGACCTGAAGGAGTGGATGTTGCTGGACCCCTTTAAGCTTTGGGGATTCGAGAACCCGGTGCCCGCCGGGGAAGTTTGGCCCATAGTGCTTACTCTCTCGGGAGACCGGAGTTTTATCCGTCTCCGGGTTGCGAAGCCTTGAATGAGGAGGGGAATAGCCTGGCAGGGTAGTGGCGGGGTCCGGGTAAGTCAGACCTCAGGCCCTGCCGACATCGCTGCCG
>JAPKFB010000135.1 GCA_028821775.1 Roseibacillus sp. | reverse complement strand
TCGATCAGCTCCCCGTCGAGCTTGCCGGCGGCGCGCATGAGGATGCGGTTGGATCCTTTCTTTAGTTCGAGGAACCCGACGCCCCTTTCCGCAAACTGATCAAAGCCTCCAGTGCTTGCAACTTTGCCATCCAGCGCGCCGGTATCGGACTCGAGGCGCCACGTGTTACCGGCGTTTTTATCATCCATGGCGTAGTGGAGATCCACTCGGTAGCGGCCAGTTGCCGGGACGTCGACAACCCAGAGGGCCGCGTCGCTCTCGTTGACCCACGGGCCGAGGAGATCGAGGTCCGGGTGGTAGCGGAGCCGCTTGCCGAAGAGTTGCGCGGCTTTGGCCGCGAGGACGAGCTGACCTTTTCCGTCCGGGCGGATCGCAGCGGGTTTGTTGGCCGCCTCTTTGCCCGCCAACTCGGAAACCGTCCACGGGAACTTGCGGTCTGCGGAGGCTTTGCGTTCGGCGGCGATCAAATCTGGCGCCACCGGTGCGGCGGCGTTGCCCCAGGAGCGGCGGATGTAAGTGATGATGGCTGCGAGATCCTCGTCGTCGATCACGCCCGAGTTGCCGATCCCGGGCATGTGCAGGTTCCACTCCTCCCCGTTTACCTTGACCGGCCCGATCAGGCCGCGGAGAACGATCTGGGCGAGACGCTCGGGAGAGCCAGTGACCCACTCGCTCGCGGCCAGCCGGGGCGCCACGCCAGGCGTACCGAGGCCGTGCGATTGGTGACACGACGCACAGAGCGTCGCGTACTTCTCCGCGCCGAGCTTGGCGCGCTTCACCTCTTCGGCGGTGAGTGAATCGTAGTTCACCACCGGCGCGACCGGGGCGCCTTCGGCCGTCCCGATCTCGATGAGCGCGGACAGGTCGCGGATGAACGCTTCGCGGACTGCTTTGGGCACTGACTCAGACGGCTGCATGGCAACCTTCAGGCAGGCGGCCTCGCGACCGGCGAGGCCGGTGAGCGCCGCCGTGCGCCCGAGGTCACCGGATCGCTTGGCGACGATCTCCATGAGCAAACGGTAGTCGTCCGGTTGAGTGGCGGCGGCACTGAGCGTGATCAGCGCCTGCTGCAAAACGGTCGGGTCGGTCTCCCCGCGCTCTGCGACCAGTACCGCGATCTCCTCGACCACTCGGGCGCGCCACTGCTCGCGGTCCATTTTGTCCATCAACCGTAACGCCGTCGCGCGAACGCCGGGATGTTCATGGCGGGCGGCTTGGGTGAGGGTCGGCCAGTCGAGCGCTCCCAACCCGTCCAGCGTCCACAGGGCGTGGAGGCGACCGAGATAAGATTCACCCTGGCGAGCCAGAGCCGTCAGGGCTGGCACGGCGGCGGCGAGGTGGCGGTCGACGAGGAGCCGCTGGGCGGTGTCGCGCCGCCAGCCGTTGGGGTGGTTCAGCTCACGGACGAGTCCGTCGGCATCCAGCTTGGAAAGCGCAGGCGATTGGTGGGAGATCGGCCGATCCGTCGCCACGATGCGCCAGATGCGACCGAGGTCGTTACCGGTGAGAAGGTCGCGCGCTTTTACCTGATCGGTGATCCACGGCACCAGGAAGATGACGTGTTCGATCATGCCCTTGTACATATCGGCGATGTAGAGCGCGCCATCCGGCCCGGTGCGCGCGTTGATGGGGCGGAAACGTTCGTCGGTGGAGGCGAGGAGTTCCTGTCCGGCGGGATAGTGGCGTTGGGTCTGCGGGGTCAGGCCATCTCCCAAAACGAGACGCCCGATGAGATGCCCGCCGGCTTCCGGGACGAACAGGTTGCCGCGTGCATCGGCGGGAAATTGGTCGCCCCGGTAGACGCAGGTGCCGGCGACGACGGTGTAAGTGCGCAGGGTGCCGTCGTCGCGCAGTTCCAATCCGCCAAGCGTGATCTGCGGCGTCGGGCGGATGGGGAAGACTTCCTGCGCCGGGCCGGAAATCTTGGTGCCAACTCCGAACTGCACCCGGTTCCCGCCCTTGCGCGAGAGCGCCAGGAGCCCCGGATGGCGGCGTGCATATTCCTCCGGCATGTAATCCATCACGGCGGCCGTGCTCTCGTAACAAGTGTAGAAGCGCCCGACATCGTCGAAGCTCACCCCGAACTGGCCGCGGTGGATCGTCTCTTCCTCGATGAGCTCGCCGTCGCTAAACCGGTGCCGCCTCGGCCAATCGGCGTTGTGCAGCCAGTTGTCGATGCCGCGCCGCAAACCGTTGGCGGTGTGCTGGGGGTTGCCGGCCACGCCATAGCTGCCCACCTTGCGCCGGCGGTCGCACATCAGGTCACCGTCTTGATCCTGACAGTACCACAAGTGCGGCGGTTCAGCTAGGAGCAGGCCGCCCTCGACAAAAGCGAAACTGCGCGGCATGACAAGCCCGTCGAGGTAGACCGTGCTCTTGTCGGAGCGCCCGTCGGCGTCGGTGTCCTCTAGCACCATGAGGCGGCAGATCGGATCGGCCTCGCCAGTCCCGGCGAGGTCGCGCATATAGCCGCGATACTCGAGCACCCAGATCCGCCCGTCGGAGTCGAACTCGAAGAACACCGGATCGGCGACCATCGGCTCGGCGGCCACCAGCTCGGCGCGGTATCCCGGCGCGAGCTTGAAGGTTTTCAGCTGCTCTTCCGGCGAGAGCGGCGGCGCTAGTGGCACCTCGATCTTCTCGAAGATTTTTTTACCACGCTCCCAGTCTGCCCAACCGCGCAGCGCTGATGGTGGGCGAATGGCCGGACGCTCCTCGGGCACACTCCCCGTGCGTGGAAGTTTCGCAGCCGGCGGTGCTTCCCCAGAGAGCCGGTTCAGGACGTTGCGGGTGATGCGATCGACATGGTTGTTCGTGTCCCGGCCACCGCAGTCGAACTGGATTCGGAAGCCAGGCTGGGCATTGCCGTCCTCCGCCAGGCGCGCGATCTGGAAGCCCATCACATCAGTGAAGCTCTCGTTGAGGTTGTCGTAGATCATCGTGATCGCCTCCTGAGGTCCGGAGATGCGAACCGTGGCGCGGGCATAGTTGCCTGCCTGCTCGGGGGTCGCTCGGATCCACTCCGTCCGGCTCCCGCCCTGCGCCGTGAACGCACCATCGTCCAGCCGGTCGAGATCCACTCCGATCGCCCACCGGTATTGGTTAGACTCTGCGGCTGCGAAGTGTCGCAGCAGGGCGAACACCTCATACTTTCCTGCCGGCAGCCCGCGCAACCGCACCCCTGCCTGCTCCCTTGGCACGCCGCTGCTGTACAGCATGTCGTTCATCAGCGCGTTGTTGCCCACGCCAGCCGGTGCCGATGCGTTCACGTAGCTCGCCTGCGACGCCTTCCCCCAATTGGTGATCGCCGCGTTCTCTTCAGACGCGCCGAACTCGACGGTAAGTTGTTGAGGCAGTGGCTTGCCGTTTTCGTCGACCACTCTTCCGACGAAGTGGCCGTGGAGGATGTTCCAATTCCCGCCCTCGAATACCTCTGCGTTGTGGCCAGGGCCGAGCGGCCCGGAGGCATTGGCGAGGACGTTCACGCCACCGCCACCGGCGTTGCCAGAAACGAGCCCGTGCGCCCAGTCGGTGGTCGCGGCGGTGAAGACCGTCCCCCCGCCGGGCACGCTGTAGATGCCCATGCAGCCGTGTTCGTGTTGGTTCGTCTTCCACAGATCGTGGGCGGGTTTGTACCAACCGAGATCTCCCTCTCCCCACCGCGCCGGTGCCGTCGCGAGGATGGTGAAATTCTTCGGCGTCCCGTCTTTACCAGTCGGGACGGGCCGACCATCGACCACCGTAAACTCGCAGCCGTCGCACTCGTACCCGACGATGGTGTCCCCCCCCCCAAACTCCATCCCCTCCAGCAATCCGGTCCCCTCGAAGATCCAGTGGTCCGGACGGTGCACCTCGTAGGCGCCCGAGCCGTTTGGGATGCCGTTCCGGAAGCGGTGGAAACCGCCGCGGAGAAAGCCCACGCCCGTCAGCTGGTTTTCCGGGCGCTCTACGAGATGGTGGCTCCATAGGGTGCTGAGCAGTGGATGCCCCTCGGGTTTGTAGAGGGGATCCTGTTCGTAGGCTTCCTTCCAACACACCAGGTCGTTCCCACGATCCTGGCTGCGCACCTGCCAGCAACACGTATTGCCGCTGAAGAACGCGACGTTGCCGCCCTTCGCGATGTAAGCCTCGAGGTGGTCGCGCATCGGCGCCGACCAGTACTCGTCGTGGCCGACACTGAGCACGAGCTTGTAGTGCTCGAGCATCTCGGAGTGGAACTCGAGGTCGCTGTTGATCGCGTAGTCGAGGCGGTAGCCGTTGCGTTCCGCCCACTGGATGAAAGGGAGCTCCCAATTACGATCGATCCCTCCGAACGGTCGCTGGAAGCTGACCCGACGACCGAGTTCATCCCCGGGCTCGTGCACCTTGTCCCAGTGAGCCGGCCCCCAGTAGGTGTAGAGGCTGAACCCGCCCCAGCTGTTGTAGGCGTTGTAGGTGTTGGATGCGAGTTGCAGGAGAATCTTGGCATCCCGGCCGGGGCGCGAAGACCTCACGACAAAGAACATCCGGTTGCCCTGTGTCTCACCCGAGCGCGCCAGCGCCTCGTAGCAACCGCTGGCCCACGATTCCGGAACCTTGATGGTGGAGGCAACCGGCCAATCGCATCCGTGCGAGCTGGCGTTCTTGGGAACTGGGTGTTTTCCGGCCCTAATCCCGTTCCCGTTCCAGACCACCTGGCGCCCCGCCCCGATCCTCGCGATCTCAAGATCGACCTCCGCCAAGTCGGTGGAGAGATGGAAGGTAAGTTCCTCACCCGCGACGTAACTCCGCTTCCCCGGATAGCCGTGGATAAACGACTCGGCGGCCACGACGAGCGGCGCCACTAGGTGGATCGCCAGAATGGCCCCGCATAGGGCAACAGTTCTTTTGGTCATCGTGCAGAAAATGGCATCATGGCCTGGATCGAACCGACCTGTAAGCTTCGCGACCAAAGAGGAGGGAAGGGATCTGAGGACGAAAGTCTTGTAGCCTGCCATTACCATGGCAAGGGCTGCTGTCGTTAGTGCTTTTGATTTCATATTCAAATGGTTTTTTGGAAGAGCTTCCAAGTATGCCCGCATGCGGTGTGGCTTTCCAACGGAAAACCGCCCCGGGAAACGATGTTTTTCTGACCCATGATCATTGATGCTCTTTTAATCTTGCGGACCGGGGAGCTTGCCTGCAACCTCGATTTAGGCTAAATCAGACATCCCATGAAAATTGATTTAACATTTTTTCTTTGACCGGGGTGGAGTCTTCCAATTCGGATCGGGTTCATGAGATTCACCCAACAATTTTTTTTATAAGCACATGAATTTCGTCCAAAATATAAAATGGCTCGACCTTTAGTTCCCGTCCGAATACTTTGATTGTGGAATGAGAATCATCAGCTTTTTCTGCCTCTTTGCTTTGGCAAGCCATATTTTTGCTAAGCCGAAAGCGGATTTGACCGGGCAGGCCGACTTCGAGAAATTCCGCGACCGCTTGCCCTGGATTTGGCAATCGCCCCGGCAGGTTGAGCCGCCCAAGGTACAGGATGCGGCTTGGCCGACGGATGCGGTTGATTGCTTTGTGCTCCGGAAGCTAGAAGCTGAGAAGCTGGAACCAGCTGGGCCGGCTAATGACCGGGTGTGGATGAGGCGCGTATACTTTGCCATTACCGGTTTGCCGCCGAAGCCGGAGGATATCCAGACTTTCCTCGACGACACGTCCAGGAATCGCAAACGCACCCTTGTGCGTGCCCTGCTGGATTCCCCCCACTACGGGGAGCGCTGGGCACGTCATTGGATGGACCTTGTGCGCTACGCGGAATCACGCGGTCATGAAGGTGATTCCATTCTGCCCAATGCCTACCGGTATCGTGACTATCTGGTGCGAGCGTTCAATACGGATCTTCCCTACGATGCCCTGGTCACCGAACATCTTGCCGGCGACCTGTTGGAAAACCCGCGACTACATCCTGAAACGGGAGCCAACGAATCAATCCTCGCCACCGGTTGGCCCTTCTTTGGAGAGATGCTAGAGGCCCCGGTGGATCTCCGTCAGGATGAATGTGATCGCCTCGACAACAAAGTCGATGTGATGAGCAAGACTTTCCTCGGTTTGACCGTGGCCTGCGCCCGCTGCCATGACCACAAGTTCGATGCCATACACCAGCGCGACTACTATGCCATGGTGGGTTTCATCCTCAGTTCCAGTTACCGCCAGGCACGATTTGAATCGATGGAACAGAACAAATCGGTCGCGAAGAAGCTGGAAGACTTGCGCCGGGACCACCTGCCACAGATCGCCAAAGCCTTTGCCGCTGCCGCGCGGCCCGTGGTCGATGCACTGGACTACGATGTGCCCGTCGAGCCGATCTCCACACCATTGCCCCGTTGGACGAGACTGAT
>JAPKFB010000066.1 GCA_028821775.1 Roseibacillus sp. | reverse complement strand
AAGGAAGAGGCTCCCAAGGAAGAGGCTCCTGCCGGGGAGAAAGAGTGAGACGACTTTCCGTTTTCCCTTGTTCCTGATTTCCAGCCTCGGCCATGGACATGGCCGGGCACCACAAGGGTTTGACGATCGGCACTGTCGGGTGGATGCTGTTCTCGATGGCAGAGAAGATGAGCTGGTTTTCCTTCGCTCGCTCGACAGCGCGAGTGCTGCTGCAGTTTCGAGAAACGCGGCGTAAGTTCATTTTTTATACGATCGTGTCCCTGCTGGTCGTCTTTGCGATTGGGAATTGGCCGCTCGCGAGCTGGCTCGAGGACAGTCCCATTCGCTTTCTCTTTTACTGGGGTGGCTGCTCCATTCTGGCGATCTTCCTCTTCCTTCTGGGGCTCTACGATTTTCTGGCCATTATGAAGGAGTTCAAGAGTCTCAAGAATGAGCACAAGGAGCGCCTGTAGTTCGTTCTTGCCGGAGCGCGACGCTCCAGCCATCCATGCAGCGTGAATCGCTGGTTGGACGAATTATTTGAGTTGTTGCGCTTTCCGAGCATTTCGACGGACTCCCGCAACAAGGATGATGTGCAAGCTTGTGCCGAGTGGCTAGCCGCCCGGATGAAGTCGGCCGGACTTGAGAGCAAAATTCATCCCACCCCCGGCCATCCGGTGGTCATTGGTCGCAACAAACACGAAGCAGGCCGGCTCAATGTTGTCGTTTACGGTCATTACGATGTGCAACCGGTTGATCCGCTTGAGCTTTGGGACACGCCACCTTTTGATCCCGTGGAGAAGGATGGCAAGATCTGGGCGCGGGGCGCGACCGACAACAAGGGGCAATTCTTTGCGCATCTCTGTGGCATCACCGAGACGATCGAGGAGTCGGGTAAGTTGCCGGTGAACCTGACCATGCTTTTGGAAGGGGAGGAGGAAATTGGCTCGCCCAGTCTGCGACCGTTTTTGGAAGAACATCGCGAGGATCTCGCCTGTGATGTGATCGTGGTTTCAGACACCGGAATGGTTGCCAAGGGAGTGCCCACCCTCGGATACGGATTGCGGGGAATCGCGTGTTGTGAAATCGCGGTCAGCGGTCCGGCCCGCGATCTGCATTCCGGGGTCTATGGGGGGGCGGTGGCAAATCCAGCCACCGCAGTCGCGCAATTGGTCGCCTCCCTGCACGATGGGGAAGGCCGGGTGGCGGTGGAGGGGTTTTACAACGACGTGGTTCCGCTTGAAGACTGGGAGCGCGAAATGTGGGGCGCGGTGCCCGGGATGACACCGGACGATGTGCTCGGTGTCACGGGGTCTCCGTCGCTCTCTGGTGAGCAAGGCTACTCCTCGGCGGAGCGGCTCTGGGCGCGACCCACGGCGGAAGTCAACGGAATCTGGGGTGGCTACCAGGGGGAGGGATCGAAGACCGTTCTGCCGGCTGAGGCTTTTGCGAAGCTCTCTTTTCGCCTCGTGCCCAACCAGGATCCCGCCAAGGTGATGGAGAAGGTGATCGCCCACCTGGAGAGGCATTGCCCTCCTGGCGTGAAGATCGCGGTAGACCCTGGGCACGATGGACAGCCCTATCACACGGATCCTCACTCCGCGTTCAGCAAGGCGGCGCAGGCTGCCTTGAAGAAGACCTTCGGCGCGGATCCGGTTCTCATCCGGGAGGGAGGGAGCATCCCCATCATACAGGATTTCAAGGAGGTGCTCGGTGCAGACACCTTGTTGCTGGGACTGGCGTTGCCGGATTGTCAGATCCACTCGCCAAACGAGAACTTCACGATTGAAAACTTTGAAGGCGGGATTCGATTGAACCGAGTCTTGTTCGAAGAGCTGGCCGGTTGTTAGGTGGCGTTATGAGTGAGGAGAACAGCAAGCGAGACTTCATTCGCGACATCATCGCGGAGGATTTGGCGAGCGGGAAACATGAGACCCCGGTGACGCGCTTTCCGCCGGAGCCCAATGGCTACCTGCATATCGGCCATGCCAAGGCGATCTGCCTGAGCTTTGGGATCGCGCAGGAAAATTCGACCGCCGGTGCGCGTTGTCACCTGCGCTTCGACGACACCAATCCGGTCAAGGAAGAGCAGGAATATGTCGATAGCATTCAGGAAGACATCAAGTGGCTCGGTTGGGACTGGGGTGAGAACCTCTACTTCGCGAGTGATTACTTTGAGTATTTCTACGACTGCGCAGTCCATCTCATCAAGAATGGGAAGGCCTTTGTCGATGAGCAGAGCTCCGAAGAGATCCGGGCTGCTCATGGCTCGGTTAACAAGCCGGGCAAGGAGTCCCCCTATCGGGATCGTCCGATCGAGGAGAGTCTCGACCTCTTCGTTAGAATGCGGGCAGGAGAGGTCAAGGACGGTGAGGCCGTTCTCCGCGCGAAGGTGGACATGGCATCGCCCAACATGCACCTGCGCGATCCGATCATCTACCGCGTTCTGCACGAGACCCATCACAACACCGGAGACCAATGGAGCATCTATCCGATGTACGATTTTGCCCATCCGCTGGAAGATGCCAAGGAGCGCATCACCCATTCCCTGTGTACACTCGAATTTGAAGTTCACCGGCCCATTTATGATTGGGTGATCGAGCACTGTCCGGTGCCCTCCAAGCCGCGGCAGATTGAGTTTTCACGCCTGTCCTTGAACTACACCATCGTGAGCAAGCGCAAGCTTTTGCAGTTGGTGGAGGGAGGCAAGGTCGACGGTTGGGACGACCCGCGCATGCCCACCCTTTCGGGCGCGCGCCGCCGCGGGTTCCCTCCTGAAGCGATCCGGGCCTTCTGCGAGGACGTCGGAATCACGAAGTTCAATGGAGTGACCGAAATGGCTCGTCTCGAGAATGAAGTGCGACGAGTCCTCAACACCACCGCACCGCGACGGATGGCGGTGCTCGATCCGCTCAAACTGGTTCTGGTCAACATGGCAGAGGACCACTTTGAGGAGGTGGAGGTTCAGAATAATCCAGAAGACGGGTCGGCGGGCACGCGGAAGCTCCCGCTCGGTCGGGAACTTTGGATCGAGCGCGACGACTTCATGGTGGAGGCTCCCAAAAAGTATTTTCGCTTGGCGCCCGGACGAGTGGTTCGGCTGCGCGGCGGTTACATCGTACGATATGTCGATCACGTAAGTGATCAGGAGAGCGGCGAGGTGAGCGAGGTGCACTGCGAATTTCTTCCGGACACGATCGGGAAACCTCCGCCGGAGGGTGTGAAGTGTAAGGCCGCCATTCACTGGGTCAGCGCCGCGCATGCCGAAGATGCCGAGATTCGGCTCTACGACCGGCTTTTCGATCATGAAAGTCCGGATGCTGCGGAAGGGGGATTTCTCTCCGTGCTCAATCCGGACTCCCTCCGGATCGTGGAGGGTGCCAAGATTGAGCCCGGCCTTGGGGAGGAGAGCAAAGGCTACCTCTGCCAGTTTGAGCGCCTGGGATATTTCTGCGCCGACTCGCGTTATCACGATCCGGGAACCAAGGTGGTGTTTAATCGGACGATTGGACTGAGGGATTCGTGGGCCAAGAAAAGGGGCTAGAACTCCCGGGGAAGGCCAAAAAATCCGACCGGTTGACGGAAGCTCTCGCCAAGGAGGGGGAGTGACGGTAGACTGAAAGCTCGATGTCGGAGCTATTGAAATACGGTGGACCCGTTCTCTGGCTGCAAGCGGCCCTTGGGTTTCTCGCGGTGATCTTCGTGATCGAGCGCCTGTTGTATTTTCACGGTGTTCGCATCAACGTGGCGGATTTTCTGCTGGGAATCTCGGGCCACGTGCGAGGAAAGGCCTTAGCAGAGGCCATTCACGAATCAAACCGGGCGCCTGGTCCGATTGGCCGAGTGGTCCACACCGTGCTGATTCGGCACCATATGGAGCGCAAGGATTTGCGGGATATCGCGGAGGAGGCGGTGTGCATGGAGATCCCCCGCATTGAGAAAAACCTGCGAGGCTTGTTGGGGGTGGCCCTCATTGCGCCGCTGGCGGGTCTCTTGGGAACCTCCCTTGGATTGATTGACGTCTTTACCGAGATTCACGGGCAAAGCGGGGAGATCACTCCCGCGGGAATGTCGGCCGGAATTTTTCAAAGCTTGGTGACCACCGCGGCCGGACTCTGTGTCGCCACCGCGGCCTACATCTTCTATCTTGCGCTCCTCGGGAAGGCCAAGCGCCTCCTTTGCCGGTTGCAGCGCACTGGCATTGAAGTGGTGAATTTGATCGTGGATTCGCGTTCCAATACCGAAATCGTGTCTTTCCGCGAGGAAGTGGAGGCGCAGAAAGAGCGCGAGACGCGCACCGGCAAGTCGTGAAGGCCAAGCTCTCGCTCCCTGAACGTCCCTCCGCGCTCTATCTTCTGGCGGTCCTAGATGTCTTGGCGGTGCTGCTCATTTTCTTCGCGCTTATCCCGTTGGTTGATCAGCAGGCTGGAGCGGCCTCCGCGCGGATTGAGATTTCTTCGCGAGTTCCCAGCGTGGATGCCAAGAAGAAGATCATCCTCAATGTGAAAGCGGGAGCACAGGTAATCTACCGCTTGGAAGGCAAAACCATCGAACTGAGAAGGCTGAGGGAGGAGTTGGGACGAATAAAAGAGGAGCGCGGAATCGAAGTGGTGGTTGCGGTGACGGATGAAAATATGAAAGCGGGGGTGATGTTTCAGATCGAAGAGATCGCGGTGGAAGCAGGGTTGGATGTGCATTTCGTGGGAAGGTTTCCGCTTGAGCAGGCAGGCTTTCGGAACCTGAAGAGTCCGCCCCCAAGGGCGGAGGTGGTCGAACCCGAGCGCTGATGAATTTCATTGAGAAGTGTCGTCGCACTCGCCGGGATCGAGCGGCGGGCTTGGTCTTTCGCTGGCGGGTGAGCCGGGGATCTTTCTGGCGCACTCTTACCGCCGTAATACTGGCGGTGGGCGTGTTCGCGGGAGCTGCTTCGATATTTCAGGTGCAGGAGATCAGGGGAAATCGCCTTCCGCGTGAGGCCTATCGCATCACCATGCTCACTCCGGGTCACGAGGGCTCGCGGGCGGAATTGGAGTGGGTAAGGCGAAATTCGACCTTTCTCGATCGTTGGGAGCCCGAAGTCGAAAGCGGAGTGCAGGCGCAAATGGCGGCCCTAGAAGCCGATCTGAGCGAGCGCACGAAGTACCAATCCCTGCTCCTGAACGCGCCGAAAACCACGAGGGTGGTTCCGCTCCCGGAATTGTTTGATCTGGCCCGTCCCCGGCTTCCGAAGGTGGGACCTGAGAGGGCCAGGGTGGTCGAGTTTCCGAGGGTGGAAGTGCGTGTCTTCGCAGAGGCGAAGGGCGCGCTCAAGAACCGATGGATGAGCGCCCCCCCGCTTTTGAGCGAGCTGCTATCAAAGGGGGCTCCCAGGAAGTTTTTAGGATTTGAACGCCGATTCCGCCTGAGCGTCGATGCGGCAGGCGCGGTCATCTTTTGCCGGTCACTGGACGGGGAGAAGAGCGATCTCGACGCCGATCTTGGCCGGTGGCTCCGGCAGCAGCGTTGTCGGCCTGCGAATCCAGCCTTGGGGGAGGAATGGGGTGAGATTCTGGTGGCGGTTCGGGGAAAGCCACTTGGAAGGGAGGCGCCGTGATCGAATTGGGAATGTCGCAATTCTTCGCCCTGATCCTGATATCGGTGGCTGCGATGGCTGGATTGAGCGTTGGCTGGGACCATCTGCGGGACCGGAGCGCGGTCAAGGCAGTCCGACGGAACACCGTGCGGTGCAGGATTTGTGGGGCAGCCTACCGCCGGGAGGGCGGGCCCAAGATTCAGCGGTGCCCTGATTGTGGGTCCTCAAATCGCCGAGGTCGTGACCGCCGCTTGGGATGAGACTTGCTTCAAAGCGCAACCCGGTTTAGGCAATCCCGGCCACTGGAGATCCCGCCAGGCCCTAATTTCCTTATGTTTGAACGCAGAGTTGTAGTGACCGGCATCGGCGCTATCAGTCCCCTTGGGCACGATTACGCCGCCACATGGGAGGGGATGAAAGAAGGCCGATCTGGAGTCGGCACCATCGAGCAGTGCGACGCTTCGCCCTTTCCCTGCCAGATTGCGGGCGAGGTTCGCGGTTTTGATCCCAAGCCATTTTATAGGAATCCCAAGGATGCCCGGCGCTCCGATCGCTATGCCCAGTTTGCCATCCCGGCGGCACGGATGGCGATGGAGGACTGCGGGATGGATCCCGAGAAAGTCGATCGGACCCGCATCGGAGTGATGGTTGGGAGTGGTATCGGTGGCTTGCGCACTCTCGTTGAGCAGCACAGCGTGCTCCTTGAGAGAGGACCTTCCCGCGTGAGTCCGTTTGTGATCCCGATGATGATTTCCAACATTGCGACCGGGATGATCTCGATGGAATACGGATTTGGCGGTCCCAACATGGCAATCGTGACTGCCTGTGCGACGGCGAACAATTCGGTGGGGGAGGCATGGCGTATTATCAAGTTTGGCGACGCTGATGGCATCCTGGCAGGTGGTTCGGAGGCCTCCATCCAAGGGATGGGCCTTGCTGGATTCAGTAACATGCGGGCCTTGAGCACCCGCAACGACGAGCCCGAACGGGCTTCCCGACCCTTCGACGTCGATCGGGACGGGTTTGTCATGGGTGAGGGAGCAGGGGTGGTGATGCTCGAGGAATTGGAGCATGCCAAGAAGCGAGGTGCTCAGATATACGCGGAGCTCGCCGGCTATGGGGTGAGCGCGGATGCTTATCACCTGAGCGCGCCTTCCCCCGATGGGACGGGACCTGCCCGGGCGATGCGGATGGCGATGAAACACGCCAAGGTAAACCCCGATGAGATCGACTATATGAATGCTCACGGCACCTCGACGCCGCTAGGGGACATCGCGGAGACCCGCGCCATCAAAGTGGCCTGTGGGGATCATGCCAGAAATGGACTCCTGGTCAGTTCAACCAAGTCCGTGACCGGTCACCTTCTTGGTGCGGCGGGAGCAGTGGAATTGATGGCCTGCATCATGGCCATCCGCGACGGGGTCGTTCCTCCGACCATCAATCTGGATAACCCGGATCCTGAGTGTGATCTCGACTATGTGCCCCACGAAGCCCGCGAGGCCAAGGTGAAGATTGCGCTCAGCAACGGATTTGGATTTGGCGGACACAATGCCACCCTTTTGGTGCGGGCGTTCGAGGACTAAGAACGTGGCCTGAAGAAACGGGAGGGCCTCTCGCTTGACGGAGGCGCGGATAACACTATACGACCCGGCGGGCAAACTCTGCTCCTTGATCTCACGAGTCCTTCACCAACCTCTGGGGGGAATCAGGGCACAGTCCATCTGCAGATGAGGGTATGCCCATGGAGGCAAAACGTGGAGCCAGCCTGTGTGTGCTAAGCTGAGCCAAGCTTAGGCATGAGAGTGGCCGCGGCCATGACCTTCGCCCGCTGCGGCAGCCGCAGCTTTGCGTTCGGCGATCTTCTTCTCGGTAGCTTCCGAGACGTAGCGCCAGCGCACGCGGTGACGTTTGATGGAGGTGCGCGCCTTGCGACGTTTGCGCTCGGTGGGCGTTTCAAAGGCACGCCGCCGGCGCATCTCTTCGATAATGCCTTCCGTATCAAGCTTGGTCTTCAGGCGCTTCATGGCGCGGTCTACAGATTCGCCCTTTTTCAGTTGGATGCCTCGCTCGTAGTCTTGTGCCATACAGAATTCCCCTTTCGGGTGGGGCGCGGAGGTTAGGACCGGTGTGGGAGGGCGTCAAGTGAAGTTTTGCGCCGAAAAGTGGGGGTTTCCTCGGTGATTCGGGTGCGGCGAGAGAGAGAAGGTCGGCGAGGAACTGGGCAGGCCCGAGAGGCTAATTTTCAAGGGTTCCCAAGTGTCTCGGTCAGGTCCCAAACCGCAGGTCGGGTGCTCCCCAGTTTGTGACTCGCACCAGAAATCCGTTCCGGATGGCCGCATGGTCTCCGGAAAACCCGAGGCCTCGGGGCTCGCCGCAGCGAGGTCCCCATCCTCGAGATGCGAGGAGGGAGGCAGAGGTTTCCGCTACCCCTCGCGGCCGCAGCACTGCTTGAACTTCTTGCCGGAGCCGCAGGGGCAGGGCTCATTGCGGCCCACCTTGATGGTCGGACGACGCTTGGGAATATTGAGTTTCAGCGGGTTGCCTTGGCCTCCCTGGCTCGCACCGGCGAGCGCAGCAGAGCTTCCCGAGGTGGCCACGTTATCGCTGCCCAGAGCAGAGGGAGGAGGCTCCTGACCGCTCAGTTCGAATGGCAGGTCGTGGAGGAATTGCTCGAACTTCTCGAGGTTGGTGGTGCTCCGGAACAGGTTGGCAAGGACTTCGTTCTCAATGCTGCCCATCAGAGTGACGAAGAGGAGGTAGGCCTCGTTCTTGTACTCTACGAGGGGATCCTTCTGGCCCTGGGCGCGGAGATGGACGCCGTCGCGCAGGGCATCCATGTTGTAGAGGTGCTCCTGCCAGAGGCGGTCGATCCCAACCATGATGATGTGGCGCTCGAGTTGATCAAGGAGGGCGGGATCTTCGACCTGAACCTTGAGCTCGTAGGCAGCCTTGACCTTGCCGATGAGGAGCTGGCTGATCTCTTCGGGAGCTTGCCCTGCGAAGGTGTCGGACTTGCGATCGAGATTCAGCGGAAAGGTTGTGTTGGCCCAACCAATGAGCTCGTTATAGTCCGCAGACCCTTCATCGCGCTCCAGGAGGTAGCTCTCCACCTGCTGGGGGATGACCTTTTCGATGATCTCGTAAATCAGTTCACGAGGGTCTTCGGAGGTGAGGACCTCATTGCGATAGCCGTAGACGACTTCGCGCTGGTTGTTCATCACATCATCGAAATCGAGGACATACTTCCGGCGCCGATAGTGGAGCTGTTCCACGCGTTTCTGAGCAGTCTCCACCGAACGGTTGAGCCAGCGGTGCTCAAGCGCTTCGCCATCCTCCATTCCGAAGCGCTCCATCATGGAGGTCATCCGTTCCGCGGCTGCGAAATTGCGCATGAGGTCGTCCTCGAAGGAGATAAAGAACTGGGAATTTCCGGGGTCCCCCTGCCGCGCACACCGCCCGCGGAGTTGGCGGTCGATCCGGCGGGATTCGTGGCGCTCGGTGCCGATCACCATCAGGCCTCCAACAGCGGCGATTCCTGCCTCGAGTTTGATGTCAGTGCCTCGACCGGCCATGTTGGTGGAGACTGTCACGGATCCACGTTGTCCGGCTCGAGTGATGATCTCGGCTTCCTGGCGGTGATACTTGGCGTTGAGGACGGAGTGGGGGATCTTGGCCCGCTTCAACATGCGTGCGAGGGTTTCGGAGGAGTCTACCGATGCGGTGCCCACTAGAATGGGCTGCCCCTTCCCGTGGCACTTCTGGATCGCGTTGACAACGGCGTTGTACTTCTCGCGGCGGGTTTTGAAGACCTGATCGTTGAAATCCTCGCGCGTGTTGGGCTCGTTGGTGGGAATGGGGAGCACATCGAGGCGATAAATATCGGAAAACTCAGCGGCCTCGGTTTCGGCCGTTCCGGTCATCCCGGCCAATTTTTCGTAGAGGCGGAAGTAGTTTTGAATCGTGATCGTGGCGTAGGTTTGGGTCTCGCGTTCGACGGTCACCCCTTCCTTGGCTTCCACCGCCTGGTGGAGACCATCGGACCAGCGGCGGCCCGGCATTTCACGACCGGTATTCTCGTCCACGATCACGACTTTTGCTTCCTGCACGACGTACTCGACGTCCTTCTCGAAGAGGCAGTAGGCCTTCAGGAGCTGGGAGATGGAGTGCATCTTTTCGCCTTGGGTATCGAGGCGGACCTGGATTTCGTCCTTGGCCTTGGTCGCGGCCTCCTTGTCGAAATCAGGATTGGCATCTATCTCGGCAAATGCTTCCGCGAGGTCGGGAAGCACGAAGGCATCCGGGTCATTGGGTGAGAAGAATTCGCGGCCCATTTCCATGAGGTCGGCGTCGTGGCCCTTCTCGTCGATGGTGAAGTAGAGCTCCTCCTTGATCGCGAAGAGCTCCTTCTTCTGAGCGTCTTGATACATCGAAAGCTCGCTCTTCTGGAGGAGGCGCCGCAGATCGGGGTCCTCCATCAGACGCATGAGTTGCCGGTTGCGTGGCTGGCCCTGCTTGATCTTGAAGAGACAGCGACCTGCTTCCTCCTCGTCCTCTTCTTCAAGCGCTTTCTTGGCCTGGGAAGCGAGATCGTTGCAGAGGAGATTCTGTCGTTTGACCAGCTGTTCAACGAGGGGCTTGTGTCGATCATACTGCTCGGTGGAGGAGGTCATGACGGAGGGCCCCGAGATGATGAGGGGGGTGCGCGCTTCGTCGATGAGGATGGAGTCCACTTCGTCAATGATGGCGAAGTAGTGCGTCCGCTGCACCTGCTCGTCGCGGGAGGAGGCCATCCCGTTGTCGCGCAGGTAATCGAATCCGAATTCGGAATTCGTTCCGTAGGTGATGTCGCAGAGATATTGTTGGCGGCGGAGCTCGGGCGGCTGTTGGTTTTGGATGGTGCCCACCGTGAGGCCGAGGAACTTGAAGACCGCGCCCATCCATTCGGAGTCGCGTCGAGCGAGGTAGTCGTTGACGGTGACGACGTGCACGCCGAGCCCGGTCAGGGCATTGAGGAAGACGGGCAGGGTGGCCACGAGGGTCTTGCCTTCCCCGGTCTGCATCTCCGCAATCATCTTGCGATGGAGGGAAATGCCACCGATCAACTGGACGTCGAAGTGAACCATGTCCCACTCGATGGGTTGATCGCAGACTTGGATGGTCTCACCCACCAGGCGGCGGGCAGCATTCTTCACCAACGCGAAGGCCTCGGGGAGAATCTGGTCGAGATACTTGGCCCGCAAATCCGGGAAGCTGTCCTCGATCTCACGGAAGGCCTCCTTGGCCGTATCGATCGATTCGGGGGTCGCTTGCACCTCGGAGGGAAGATCCGGAAAATCCTCCCGCAGTGAGGCGAAATGTTCGTTCAAGCGACCAGCCAGATCAGAAAGTGGCTCCGGCTCCATGAGCTGGATCTCGCGCTTGGTGGCGGTCTCAAGGGGGAGATAACGGGCCAGATGCTTTTTCCAGTGGGCGACCTTCTCGAGAACAGTGTCCAGCGACTCCCGTTGGAGGCCTTCTTCGATCTTGTTGATGTTGTTCACCACCGGCCACATGCGCTTCACTTCGCGCTGATGTTTTGAGCCGACGATTTTTTGGAGGATCCACTTGAGCATGAGGGCGTGGGGAAGCGTTAGAACTGCAAAGAATTTCGGGCGGTTCCATACACGGAGGTGCCGTCGAGGGCAAGGCACAGTGCTGTTAGTTTACGCATTTGCAAGGGGTTTGAGGGCAAACGTTCCTGCCGAGGGCGCGATGCCTGCTCCATGGATCGCGCACAAGCTCCAAATAGTTGAGAGTCACAGGAACATCCCCCGAAATTCAAGGGACTTAGGTAAGAATAGAGGGTGGAGGCTGCGAGGACCATTTCAGGCGCAGGACGGAGTGTACAGAATCAGATCAACAATGAGAACCCACCCTCCCTGATCGAAAAACGCGCTCCCGAGGTGGGGACTGAAGTTGTCGGCTGGGAATGGGGGGTAGATTTGGAGGGCCGGGGCGAGCGGCCCTTGTTCCCCTCCCTGGGGGCTTGGACGGGCAGAGGAGGCCGGGGATACCCTGCCCCGGTTCATATACTTACAGCGTTGAATCCACCATCGACGATCATTTCCATGCCGGTTATGAAGCCCCCAGCCTTGTTAGAGGCTAGGAGGAGGGTCGCGCCGATGAGCTCGTGGGATTCTCCGAAACGATCCATGGGAGTGTGGCCCATGATTTGGGCGACTCGATCCGGAGTGAGAACCTTGCGGTTTTGTTCGGCAGGGAAAAATCCGGGCACGAGGGTGTTGACGCGGATCTTGTTGGGGGCCCATTCGCGGGCCAGATTGCGGCTCAGATTGTGCACCGCGCCCTTGGAGGCCGAGTAGGTGAAGACTCGCGAAAGCGGATTGAGGCCCGAAATGGAGCCCAGATTGATGATGGAGCCCGCGATTTCGTTCTCGAGGAAGTAGGAGGCAAAGCTCTGACAGCCCCGCAGAACCCCAGCAAGGTTGACATCAAGGATGCGGCCAAATTCCTCATCGGTGATGTCGAGAACGGGGGTGGGAGAGTTTACTCCGGCGCCATTGACGAGGATGTCGGCGTGGCCGCACTGGCTCAGGACTTCATCGCGCAAGGTGTCGAGGGCCGCGCGGCTTCCGACTTCTGCGGCGATGAAGCGGGACTCGCCACCATGTTCTGCGATGGATGCCATCCGCAATTCCGCCTTTTCCTGGCTGCGGCCGACAAGGACGACTTCTGCTCCGGCTTGGGCGAGGCCTTCCGCCATCGCGCCGCAAAGTTCGCCGGTGCCGCCAATCACGACGGCGACTTGGCCTTCGAGGGAGAAGAGATTATTCAGGTAGTTGGACATGGGAGAGGTTAGGAGATGGGTAGTTTCGTTGGAGAGGAGGTCATCAGAGCGGATGAGCCGGCCATTCCAAGCAGGCTTGGGAGGGCTGCAATGTCGTGGGCGGGTTTAGGAGGGCGCGCTCGGATGGTCAATCTCTGCCGCGACCGAGTAAAAACGAGGGACGAATTTTCTCCAAAGCCAGAAAATCACATTCCCAAAGAGAAGATACGGTATGTTTTTAAGGATGGACCACAAGATGTAGTAATATCTACGTTCTTTGCTTGATTCCCTATCCTCGCTCACTAGTTTTTTTTCATCGCCTAGATCTCTCACCCAGATGCATCTCAAGTCCCTCGTTCTCCAAGGTTTCAAGTCTTTCGCCGATCGCACCACGTTCGAGTTTCACGAAGGAATCACCGGGATTGTCGGTCCCAACGGCTGCGGTAAGTCCAATGTCGTGGATGCCATCCGCTGGGTCTTGGGGGAAACTTCGGCCAAAGCCCTGCGAGGCGGGGAAATGGCGGACGTCATTTTCAACGGCACCGACAAACGCAAGGCGCTGCCGATGGCGGAAGTGACTCTGAACCTCACCGAGTGTGACCTGAAGTTGGATTTCACGGAAGTCGCCATCACGCGACGGGTTTTTCGCGACGGTAAGTCTGAGTACCGCATCAACGACACCCTCTGCCGATTGCGGGATATCCATGAGCTCTTCATGGACACCGGAATTGGGCGCTCGGCCTACTCGATCATGGAGCAGGGCAAGATCGACATGCTCCTCAGTGCCAAGCCGGAAGATCGGCGGCAGGTCTTCGAGGAAGCGGCTGGCATCACCAAGTTCAAGAAGGAGAAGAAGGAGGCCCTGCGGAAACTTGAATACACCGATGCAAATTTGCTACGCGTCCACGATGTGCTCGAGGAGCAGGAGCGCCGCATCAATTCGCTCAAGCGGCAGGTGTCGAAGGCGCGGCGCTACCAGACCCTTGCTACAGATGTCAAGATTCTCGATACCCACTTTAGTCACAAGCGCTTCAGCGAGCAGGCTGCGGAGCAGGCGGAGTTGGTGAACTCGCTGAAGTCGATCGAGACCCAGCGCCGGGAGTATGAACTCAATCTACCGGAGGTGGAGATGGAGGTGGTGGCCGCTCGGGACAAGGCCACCAACCTCGAGAGCGAGCTCTCCGAAATGCGGCAGTGCCTTTCGAGTCATCAGAATGCGGCCCATGCGGCGGAGAGCCGGATTCGCTTCAATGAAGAGCGTTGCGAGGAGTTGCGCGAACGGATCACCATCAATCACGACGACTTGCAGATCGCGGAGCAGAAGCTCGCGCAACAGGAACTCAACTTCAGCGTATCGAAGGAAGAACTCGATGCCTTGATGAGGCGCATCGGTGAGCAGGAGCAGGCTCTCGAACAGAAGACCGCGCTGGTCGAAGAATTGGGTCGCGAGCGGGAAGTGACTGCGAATCGACTCCACGATGGGAGAGAGGAAGCGAAACGTCTTGAGGCCTCGGTTGCCTCCTGCGCGGCGCGGATCGAGAGCGCCCACGCGGCGGCCGCGGCCAGTCGGGATCGCTTGCGACACCTCGCTGATGAGGAAGAAGTGCTGCGAGTCGAGCTCGCGGAACTCCAAACCACGGAGAGTGAACTGAGACGGGAAATCGAGGAAGAAGAGGAGCGTTCACGCCAAATCGAAGAGCAACAGCTCGCTGCCGAGCGGGCTTATCAACATGCCCGCGGCGACTTGGAAGCCTCCATAAACCGGCGCTTTGAACTCGATCGCAATGTGACCGCCCGACGATCCCGCCTGGAGTTGCTGCAGCAATTGCTCGCGCGTGGTGAAGGGTTGCGCGAAGGAACGCAAAGTGTCCTCCAGGGGTTGGACGATCCGCAGTTGATCCAATCTGGATTGCAAGGGGTTCTGGGCAACACGCTGCGGGTAAAGGATGGATTTGAGCGCGCGGTGGAAGGGGCCTTGGGCACCAACCTGGAAGCCATCCTGGTGCGGGATGGCGAGTTGGCGGATGCCATTCTCGATCGGCTGTCGCAAAGCGGACAGGGAGAAGTTTCTCTCATCGCGCCGGAGTGGGTGAGCCCCGCAGGCGATCGCCAATTGATGACTGTGCCGGAAGGGGCCGAATGTTGGGCCGCCGATTGTGTGGACGCCGACGAGGAGGTCGGGTCGGTGATTGCAAGGCTATTGGAGAATGTGTTGGTGGTGAGAGATCGTGCCATGGCATTCGCAATGCGAGCGCAGAACAGCTCATGGTCATGTGTGACTCTGGCCGGTGAACTCTTCGGGCCGGAAGGGGTCTTTCGGGGCGGACGCGCGGCCGGAGAGGCCGGCACGTCCTTGTTGGAGCGACGCAAGGAAGCGTCTGAATTGGAAGAGGAAGTGACGCATCTTGCGGGACTCTTGCGTGAAGAGACCGACAAGGTCCTCATGCAGGAGCACCAGACTGCGGAACTGCAGGGCGAGGCCGAGCAAGCCAAGGATCGGCTGCAACGGCAGTTGGTGGAGCTTTCCACCCTTCGAGGGCGCAAGTCGCTGGCGCAGCAGGAAGTGAGTTCGTTTGAGAGCAAGCTGGCCAATGTCACTCGCGAGCAGCAGGAAATCCAGGCCCGGGAGGCCAGTGCGACGGAGACCCGGATGACTCTGGAATCGGATTTGTCACTCGCGCGGGAGAGGGCTGAAACGGTGGAAGCCGAGATCAATCGGCTGGGAACTCAGTTTGACGAATTGAATCGTCGCGAAAGCGGGGAGCGCGAAGAGCATGGCACGCTGCAAACTTCGCTAGCAGTGGAGCGGCGCGCAAGCGAAGCGGCCGAGCAACAGCAATTGCCGATCCAGACGCGCATCAGCGAATTGCGGGAACTCAATGTTCGCCGTTCTGCGGAGGTCGAGGAATTCGAGCGCAGGATCGGAGCGGCCGACAAGGAAGACGAGACCCTGCGCGGAGAGATTGCGGAGCGAGGTCGCAAGGGGGACGACGTGCAACGGGACCTGGACGCGGCCGGAGTTCGTCGTGCCGAGTTCCAACAGGCCATCAACGGCGCGGAAGCGGCGCTCTCGGATCTGCGCCACAAGATCGATCAACTCGGGGATCAGCGCGGGAAGGACGAAGTCTCGCTCGCCAAGATCGAGATGCGGCTGGAGAAGCTCCTGGAGGACATCATGGAGCGCTATCAGGTCGACATACAGGCGTTCGAGCCGGATTCTCACCTGCTCTTGACCTGCATGATGGAGCAACGCAAGACCATGCGTTCGCTCGAGAAGCGGCGCGCCACGATGGCTACCAAGGCGGAGCGGGGCGAAGAGGGCTCGGAGGACAGTGAGATCGAAAAAGTTGAAGGTGAGAGCGAAGATCCCTCGGACGCCGGGGATGAAGAGATTACTCTCGCGGAGAGGGTTGAGGAGGAGTTCGAAGAGATCGATTTGGAAGACGGACCGGACTGGATGTTCATCGAATCCGCGGTAGGCGAGCTTCGTCGAAAGCTCGAGGGGATGGGCCCGGTCAACATTGATTCCATCGACGAGTACGACGAACTTGAGGAGCGTCACAACTTTGTGAAGGGTCAGCACGATGACCTCGTGACCGGCAAGGAAGAACTTCTCAACGTGATCGAGAAGATCAACAGGGAAACCACGATCCTCTTTGCGGAAACCTTCAAGAGGGTGCAGGCCAACTTCCGCGAGATGTTCAAGGAGCTTTTTGGAGCCACCGCCAAGGCTGATCTCATCTTGCTCGATGAAGCCGATCCGCTCGACTGCGGGATTGAGGTGATCGCCAAACCGCCCGGAAAAAAGCTGCAATCGATCACTCTCCTGTCCGGTGGGGAGCGCTCCATGACCGCGGTGGCTCTGCTCTTCTCGATTTACATGGTGAAGCCGAGCCCCTTCTGTGTCTTGGACGAATTGGATGCGCCTCTTGACGAATCCAACATTGGACGATTTCTCAAGGTGCTCGATCGCTTCGTGGATCAGAGTCAGTTTATCATTGTGACCCACAACAAGCGGACCATGAATCGCGCGGACGTGATGTATGGGGTGACGATGGAAGAATATGGTGTCTCGAAGCCCCTGGGCATGCGCCTCACTGCGGCCGATTCGAAAAAGGGGAAGGCCCGGGGTGCTGCTTCACGAGCGGCCGAACGCCTTGATTCCGGGGTCGGGTAGAGTGCGGGGCTGGGGCCATGGTCTCCGATGATGTCATCAGCACGCTCGGAGTCATCCAGTTCACCCTGGCGGTCATCGAGGCCATCCTGATCTACTGCGTAAACTTGCGCTTCCTCAGACCTCATTCCATGTCATCACTTCGTGGACGGGGGGCCTGGCATCATGATTCCATTTTCCTTCGGGAATATGGGGTTTCTGGTCTTGTTCGCGGTTGCCTATGTAGCCACCGACCATCGAATCCCCGATACTCACGGAGCTGGCGGGTGGGGTTGAAGATGGTTGGGTAGCCCGGAGATTGCACGCGAGGGAGAGTGCCAAGCAACAAGCTTCAAATGAGGAGCAATTTCAGGAGCAAGGGATCCGCGGAGAGCCCTGGGTCTGGTCCTGACCAACCGACCCGGATGGCCTCCGCCCCACTTCCTCGGGGAGGTCGTGCTGACTTTGTGGCCTGAAGGTTCTTGGAACTTGATCGAGGGAGCTTCCGCGGATCGTCCGGAGCTCCCCCCGCAAGGTCTTCCTCGTCCTCCTGCTTAAAAGGGTAATTTCGGACCGCCCTTGCCAGGATTCATTCCTCCCATGAGATCCTCCATTCCCCCTAGGTCGCCCATTCCGCCGCCACCCATTCCACCGAGTTGCTTCATCATGTTCTTCATCTTGCCCTTGGACTTCATCATCTTGCGCATCTGACCGAACTGCTTGAGGAGTTGATTGACCTCGATCAAGGTGCGGCCGGAGCCCGAGGCGATGCGTTTGCGGCGAGTGCCTTTGATGATTTCCGGTTTGGTGCGCTCCCGGGAAGTCATGGAAAGCACGATTGCTTCCATGTGCTTGATGCGCTTGGGATCGAGGGCTCCGGAAGGCAGTTGCTTCTTGATCTTGTTGAAGCCGGGCATCATACCGAGCAGTCCTTCCAGCGGCCCGAGATTCTGCAACATCTTCATTTGCTCGAGGAAGTCGTTGAAGTCGAAGCGGCCTTTCTCAAGTCGCTTGGCAGCCTTGGCGGCCTTCTCTTCGTCGATCATCTCGGCGACCTGCTCAACCATGGTGACGGTGTCGCCCATGTCGAGGATTCGGCCCGCCATGCGATCGGGATGAAATTCGGCGAACTGTTCGAGTTTCTCGCCTTCTCCAATGTACTTGATCGGTTTGCCGGTGACCGCCCGCATCGAGAGGGCCGCACCACCGCGGGCATCGCCATCGAGTTTGGTCAGGATGATCCCGCTGAGGGTGACCGCCTTGTCGAAGGTCTTGGCCACCGAGACTGCCTGCTGACCAGTGGCGGCATCCGCTACCAGGAGGGTCTCCTTGGGTTTGAGGAACTTGTGGAGTCCCTGGAGTTCCTTGACGAGGTCCTTGTCAATTTCCTGGCGACCGGCGGTATCAAAAATGATGAGCGAGCCGCTTTGTTTGTCCGCCCACTTGAGGGCCGCCTTGGCAACCTTGAGGACATTTTTCTCGCCGGCTTCCGGGGTGTAGCAAGGCACTCCCACTTGTTCCGCAATGGTGGCCAGTTGATCGATGGCGGCCGGGCGATAAAGATCGCAAGCCACGAGGAGGGGGCGGCGGCCGTCCTTCTTGAGGCGCAGGGCAAGTTTGCCGGCGGTGGTGGTCTTTCCGGCTCCGTTCAGTCCGCAGAGGAGGATGCGTGCCGGGGGATTGAGATCCAGCGGCGCTTGGTCACCCCCGAGGAGCTTGGTCAGTTCGTCGTGAAAAATTTTGACGATTTGCTCGCCGGGCTTGATGGACTTGAAGACGTCCTCGCCGACGGCTCGTTTCTTGACCCCTTCAATGAAGGTCTGGGCGACTTTGTATTCGACGTCTGATTCGAGCAGGGCGAGACGGATTTCCCGCAGGGTTTCCGAGATGTTCTTTTCTGAAATGCGGCCAACGCCGCGCAAGTTGCGGAAGGTCTTATCGAGATTGTCAGCGAGGGAGGAGAACATGGGAAGCGGGGATGAAGTTGGTCGAGTGAGGAAGTGGATTGGCGCAAGGGGCCCTCAGGAGGGGCGATGATGCGGAAGAATGTGCGGTCTGAATACTGAAATCACTTATTGATCGGCTCCGACCTGATAGGACGCTTCGCGCTCGATGAGGAAGCTCCAGCGCATGGGCGATTCATACTTTGTCTCGCCCTTGAGTCGCCACTGGACATTGACTTCACACATCCGGTGCCGAAGGCTGCGATTGACGGTCCAGGCGAGCTGAGAGGTTTTGGGGTTGATCTGGTGAACCACCTTTCCGAATCCGGAGACCCGCATGACAATGGAGGCTGGATCGAGGCCCTCGACCTTGGCGAGGTCCGCGGTAATTGTGGGCAAACGGGTTTCGACCCGGCTGCCGGGTTCGGGTTGCACGGGATGAGCGGTGGTCTGCACGACCGCGCCGGCCACCGCTGCGGCACCTCCCCGGGCTTGGAAGGTGGTGGCTTGTTCGAAATGAAGTTCGGAATTGCCGTGAATGATGTAGCGCGGAAGCTTGCGGTTATCGAGGTCGCGGCGGATCTTGCCCGGCAAGACAGTGAAGAGGTAATGGTAGCCGAACTCCTCGGCGATCGGGTACATGTCCTCGGTGTGGTAGCCGCCCGGATAAGCATAGGTGTTGATTGATTGCTTGAACTTGGCTTCGAGGAAGTTTTTGGAATCGCCGAATTCCTTGCGCAAAAAGGTGTCGTAGGCCTGCGGTCCTTTTTTAGCGTATCGTTTGACGGTGAGCGGGAAGGGGTGAGATACCGAGTGACTCCCGATCGTGCAGCCGTTTTGCTGCATCTCCTTGATCATGGAGGTGGTGAGAGCGCGCCCGCCGCCATCGACGTAATTTTTGTAGAGGTAGACGGTGAAGGGGTAATCGAATTCCTTCAGGATAGGATAGGCATCAGTGTAGACCGATTTCCAGCCGTCATCGATAGTGATCATGATCGAGCGTGCCGGGACGGACTTGGTGCCTTTTTTCCAAGCGATGAAATCCGCGAGCGAAATGACGGGAAGGCCGAGGTTCTTGATGGCCTCCATGTGTTTGCGGAAGGTGGCCGTGCGGATGCGCATCTGGGAGGGAGCCAAAGTGGGGGACAACTCGTGATAGCCGAGGATGGAGACCCGGGAACCGTCGTCCTTGGGAAGGACAGGTGGAGGAGGGACGGCGGGGGGGCGCGGAGCTTCAAGCTCGGCTGGAGCCGAGGGGGTGGCCTTTTCTTGCCCGAGGGTCCATCCCGGTGTGAGCACGAGGAGAAAGAGAAGCAGGGCGCGGAGCTGCATTGGTTGGGCAGATCCTAGCAGAGGAGGGGAGGAGAGTAAATAGCGGCCAGGGGAGTTGGAGAGCTCAGAATGATGGCGAGCCATTGCCCTGGATCTGAAGGAGCGCTGAGAGGAAGGGGTCCCGGACGGATCCGGACTGAGAGTGCGCCCGCCGATCCCGCCTCCTTGGGGATCGGTCTGCGTTGCGGAATTCAGTCCTCCGGGGTGATTGCCTAGCTCCGGGCGGGATTGACTTGGGCTTCCAGATTCGCGTCGAGAAGTTCGCGGCGGAGGTTGGTTCCGCGCATACGGCTCCAGATCAGGACCATCGGAGAAGCGACAAAGATGGAAGAGTAGGTTCCGACGATCACCCCGGCCATGATGGCGAGGGAGAAGGCCTGGAGGGCCGGGCCGCCAAAGATGTAGAGGACCAGCACGGCCACGAAGGTCGTGAAGGATGTCAGGATCGTCCGGGAGAGGGTGGCGTTGATAGCGATGTTCATGACGTCTTGGACCTCGCCTCGTTTGACGCGCAGGCTCTCTCGAATGCGGTCAAAGACCACGATGGTGTCGTTGATTGAGTAACCTGCAATGGTGAGGAAGGCACCGACGTGAATGAGGGAGAGTTCGTCTCCGAGGAGGACGACGATCCCGATACAGATGATGATGTCGTGGAAGAGGGCTGCGAAGGCGCCCACCGCGAAGGAGAATTCGAAGCGAATCGTGATGTAGACGAGGATGCCCACCAATCCGAGGCCCAGCGCGATGATGGAGTTGAGAAGAAAGTCACCACCGAGGCTCGCTTCCACGGTGTCCCGCGAAGAGCCATACTTCCAGGGACTCACTGCGGCGACCGCGCGCTCTTCGCCATCTTCGGCCGCGGGAGCTGGGGCCGGAGTGATGCTGGGATCCTTCTTGAGCCCGAGGATCTCGATCTGTTCGCGGAGCAACTTCACAATGGCCTCGGCATCACCATCATCACAACGGATGGAGAGAATGTTGGCGTTGCTCGGGGGGGGCTCGGTTTCGTTTTGAATGATGGGAAGCTTCTTGAGGGTGAGTCCGGAGGCCTCGATCACCTTGCTGACTTCGCTCTCCTTGACGAGGACATCCTCGGTTTGGAACTGGATCAGGGCGCCGCCCGCGAAATCGATGCCGAGAGCATTCTCGCGCTTGATGCCCACCATGAGCAGGCTGCCCACAAGAAGAACGAGGGAGATGCTGAAGGCCCCTCTACGCATCGACATGAAGTTGATGGTTTTTTCGGGAACGAGGTGCATGAACTTGAGCTTGTTGACGGCGTTGGCCTTGGCGCCCCACCAGAAGATCACACGGGTCACGACGAGAGCCGCGAACATGGAGGCGAGAATGCCGATGGTCAGGGTAATGGCGAAGCCCTTGACCGTGCCTGAGGCGCGCCAGAAGAGAATGATGGCCGTGATCAGAGTGGTAATGTTGGCATCAAAGATCGCGGAAAAGGCCTTCTCGTAGGCGGCCTGGATGGCGGCACCGATGGATTTGCCGGCCTTGAGTTCCTCTCGTAATCGTTCGTAGATGAGGACGTTGGCGTCCACCGCGATTCCGATCGTGAGGATGATCCCCGCAATGCCCGGAAGGGTGAAGGTGAACTCGAACATCGCCATGGCGCCGAAGAGGATGAGGACGTTTACGCTCAGGCCGATCAGGGCAATGATGCCGGCGATGCGATAGTAAATCATGAGGAACAGGAGGGTGAGGCCGAGGCCTGCCATGCCAGCGTAGATTCCCTGACTCACGGTGGAGGCTCCCAGTCGGGCCGTCACGGTGCGCTCTTCCTTGATCAGGAGGGGGTTCTCGAGCGGGTTCATCAGGGTGGAGGAGAGATTCTTGCGCTCCTCATTGTCATCGATGCCCATGATGATGAAATTGCGGGAGAGGGTATCATTGACGGTGGGCGCACTCATGACCACGCCATCAAGGACCACCGCCATCCGGTCGACGCCCTTTTCCATGTTCTTGGTGAGGTTGCGCATGTGCTTACCTCCGGTACTGGTGAGTTCGACTTGGATGACTCCAGTGCGGGCGGTGTCGGGGAAGGCATTCTTCACGTGCTTGCCCTTGAGATCGCCCCGCTTTTCAAGAAGGAGGTCCTGCGTGAACTCTTCTCCCTTGGCGTTGGTGTCCTTGTAGAGGTAGTGCTTGTAGCCTGGGACGATGGTTTTTCCTTCGGCGACCTGGCGGCCAAGGGTGGACCACTGCGGATGTACCGCCCGCAGTTCGAGGACGGCCTGGTCCTTGATGCGCTCCCGAACCCAGGCGGCTTCCTCTTCCGAGACTCCGGGCATTTCGATAATGATCAAGTCCTTGCCCTGCGGTTGGATGAGCATGTCCTTGGTGCCATCCGGGTTGAGGCGACCTTCGAGGGTCTTGATGGCCTGTTGCACGGCCTCGACACTGACCTCCGTTACCTCACCATTGCTCTCATCCACCTTGGGCTGCACCATGACGGTGAAGGAGGCCCCCCCTGCGAGGTCGATGCCGGGCTTGAGGGGTTGCACGGGCTGCTTGGCGATGACGAGGGCGTGTATCTCTTTCGCATCAGCCTTGGAAAAGTCGGGGAGCTTGATCTCGATGGTATTCGGGGGGAGGGCCGTGAAGGTTGCGCCCTTATCATCGATCATGAGGCGCTTTTGCAGGGTGCGCAGGCCGGCATCGAGGGTTTCCTTCTTGATGGGGATGTCTTCGCCCTTCTTGTTCCTGGCAGGAGTCATGGCGGCCACGACCTCGTATCCCGGTGCTCCATTGGCGAGCTCGACGGGATTCTGGGCGGTGAATCCGGAATCTTCGGAGCGCGGCATGAGGGCCCAGACGCAAAGAGCGATGATGGCAGTGATCAGGATAGTGCCGATCTTTCGCTTCCGGTCGTTGGTGTCACTGGCCAGATACCAGAAGAGAAGGCCGAGAATGATCAGGCCGGAAATGAAGACGATCGTGGATTGTTGCATTAGTGGAGATGCTTTGGAGGTGGGGATCGCTAAGGCTTCTTGCCCTAAGGTGCAAGCGGCATCAGCGATTCTAGCAGAACTTCAGTAGAAAGGGGTTTGTTGAGGGAGGCTGCGATGGCTTGGGCTTCTTCGAAGGAGTTGAATCCTTCGAGGGTGAATTGAGCTCTCAATTCGTGTACCACGACCGGGGCGCTGATAATCCGTTCATCGTAGATGATGGCAAGCCGCGAGCGGCCTTTTTGCATTTTTTCGGTCGCGGCCTGCATTTGCTGTCCCCCATTGGTTGTCAATGAGATATGAATTAGATGCTTCTTTCCGGCCTCGGTCTCGGCACTCTTAACGTGGCTGCTATTGACGATCTCGGCGGTTGCCACGACCAAATCCTCCGATTTGCTGAGTTCCCCGGCTTGGATCCTGAAGGTCATGATTTCGTGACCGGCGGGGAGTTTGGAGGGGTCGGTGCGGACGGCTGCAGAGAGATAAACGGTCTGACCGTGGACCGCCCGGACGCTGAGGGAACCGGTTTCGCAGAGGGCGTCCAGTTGGGCGAGGGCCAGGTCCTTGTTCTTGGCTTTGAGTCGGACCGTGATCCGGTGGTCCCCGGCGGTGCCGGCATCGATCTCGGCAGTGAGCGAGAGGAACTTCACGCGGGCCTGCAGATCGCTGACGATGGTGTCTTCGGAGACGGTGTCCTTGGTGCCCGGAGGAAGCGAAAGGATCGCTTCGAAGTTCGGCTTCGATTTCGATTTGCAACTCGTCAGACCGAGAGATGCGCCCGCCAGGGCGAGCGCAAGAAATTGAACTGGAGGGGACATGTGTCAGGGCGCGGGGAGCGCGATGAGGAACTCTAACACAAGTTTGCTGCGAAGAGGGCGCGCAGGGCAGCAGCGCGGGTCGCGTTGTCCTCAATTCCCGTGATGAAAAATTTCCGGGAGAGAGAGTCGATGACGGCGGGAGCCCGAACGTCCTTGGTGCCGACACGAAAGGGGAAGGAAGCGATCGCGATGCAGCGGAGCACTGGGGGGAGAGAAGACACGATCAGGCTTTCTCGTCGCTGCCTTCCTGTTCCTCTTCCCCGTTCTCTTCTGCTTGATCCTTTTTCTTCCCCTTGCCCACTTTTTCGACCGATCGGATAGACTCCTTTTCGAAGGGGACGAAGACCCCTTCGGAGAGTTTCACGGTGACGGTGGTCTTGGAAATGTGGTGAACGGTGCCGTGGAGGCCGCCGATCGAGATGATCTTGTCGCCTTTCTCCATGGCGGAGACCCGGGCAGCCTGCTCCTTCTTCTGCTTGGACTGCGGTCGGATGATGAGGAAATACATCATCACAAACATGAGGACGATGAAGACGGGCATGGAGCCGAGAGGATTGTCTCCTGCTCCGAGCAGGCTGGTGGCGGGGATGATGAAACTATTCATGAGGACTTGTGTTTGTGGTAACGCTCGCAGAAGGAGGTTTGGAAATCGCGGAAGGAGCCAGCTTCGATGGTCTCCCGTGCGCCGCGCATGAGGCGCAGGTAGAAATCAAGATTGTGGAAGGAAAGCAACCGCAAAGCCAGCATTTCTCCGGCTTTGAAGAGGTGGCGGAGGTAGGCGCGGGAGAATGGTGCGAGGTGGGGATGGCAATCTTCGGTGAGGGGCGCGGGGTCCTTTTGGTAGATGGCGTTCTTGATGTGGATGGGCCCGTCGGGGGTGAAGGCCAGTCCGTGGCGGGCCGAGCGGGTGGGGTGCACGCAGTCAAACATGTCGATGCCGCGCCCGATCATCTCAAGCATCTGCGGGGGAGTGCCCAAGCCCATGGCATAGCGCGGTTTGTTGGCCGGGAGGAAGGGTTCAGCGTGATTGATGGCGCGAAACATCTCTTCTTCCGGTTCTCCTACCGAAACCCCGCCGATCGCGTAACCATCGAAGTCGAGGGCAGTGAGTTCGCGGGCGGATTGTTCGCGGAGGTCGGCAAAGGTGGAGCCTTGCACGATGCCAAAGAGGAGTTGGCGCTTGGTCGTTTCAAGGTTCAGGTTGGGAGTTTGGGGTGTGGGAAAGGTGCTGGCAGCGTGTTCCTGATGCCATTTCTTGCAGCGTTCAGCCCAGCGGGTGGTGAGTGAAGTGGATTTTTCGGCATACTGGCGTTCGCAGGGGTAAGGAGGGCATTCGTCGAAGAGCATCGCGATGTCTGACCCCAGCGCGGCTTGGATCTCCATGCTCTTTTCAGGGCTCAAGAGCATGGGAGTGCCATCGAGGTGATTTTGAAAGCGCACCCCTTCCTCCGTGATCTTGCGGATTTTCGCGAGGGACCAGACTTGGAAGCCCCCGGAATCGGTCAGCATGGGGCGATCCCAGGTGGTAAAGCCGTGCAGGCCGCCCAGATCGTGAATGATCTGCTCTCCGGGGCGCAGCCAGAGGTGATAAGTATTACCGAGGATAATTTCGGCGTCGAGAAGCCTCAATTCGTCGGGATGGAGGGTCTTGACCGATCCCTGGGTGCCCACCGGCATGAAGACAGGGGTCTCGATTACCCCGTGGGCGGTGGTCAGGCGGCCGCGGCGCGCCTTGGTGGACGGATCGGTAGCGAGGAGCTCGAACACGGGGAATTCTCTGAGGATGGTGGCTTGGGCGGTGGTTCGAGGCCTGCTGCACGGCCGACCCCGTCACCAGCTATCACGTTCCCTCCAGAAGACCACGCCTGAATAATTTAGCGGAGAGCGATTCAAGAAATTGTGGAAACTCCCGGTTTGAACAGCCTGAGGAGGGTGGAGAGATGGAAAATAAAACGGCGTGGGAGTGAACGGCTCTTCCCTAGTTGGTTGCTTCGCAGTCTCTTAGGCTGGGGCTGGCCTCTACCCGAAACCCTCAAATTGATGGCAGACTATTCTTTGAAATGACGGAACGATCTACAAAGGCATCTGTGTTATATGCAGTAAAAATATGTGTTATGAGGTTATCAGTTCCAAGAGTCGGATGAGGGAGTTCCCGGGAGCGCATCCCTCGATGGGTCATGAGGAACAACTGATAGGCGAAGCCGCGGAGTGTAGCGAACTCGCTCAACTTGGTTTCGACGACTTGCTGATCGAGATGGGGCGAGAAGCTCGCCGACTCTTCCTCATCTTTTCAGGTGCGCTTGACGTTATTGTGGATGGTCAGGAAGTGGTTCGGCGGGTGACAGGCGAGACGTCGGCGAACTCGAGCGGGTCTCACCACATATCAAACGGGCCGCCACGGTGGTGGCGCGGGACCAATCGATCGTGAGGAGTATCTCGGAGGCGGACTTTGCAAAGCTCGCCAACAGATTCCCGGTCCTCTGGCGAAATATTGCCAGAAGCCTGGTGAGTCGTCTGATCGGGGAGACCACGCAGTAAGATCCGCCGGCAAGCAGGATTTCATTGTCCTCCGGGGAAAGCGTGTTGTTGATTGGGGTGTGGATCGAGAGGACTGGGATTCGTTGGCACGGCGCTATGAGGCGGACTTGTTGGAGATTGCCTGCGAGGAGGGTGCGAGTGCGCTGGAAGAGGAGATCGCGGCTCTCGGTGATCCCGAGAGGCGGATCGCCGACTTTGGCTGCGGGCCAGGAAGTCTGCTCCCGTTCTTGGCAAAGTGTTTCGGAGAGGTGATCGCGGTCGATTACGCGCGGGACTTGTTGGAGGCCGCTCGAGTGCGTTGTCGCAGCAGAAAGGTAGTCTTCGAATGCCACGACCTGAGCCGCGGGACCGGGTTGGAAACGACAGTTGATGTGGCGTGCTGTGTGAACGCCCTGATCGATCCCGATGCCGAAAAACGTGCCGGGATGGTCCGTGCCCTGGTGGGATCTCTCAAGAAGAAGGGCGTCGCAGTGGTGGTCGTGCCGGCGCTGGAGTCGGTCTTTCACGTTTACCACACCCTGGTGCAGATCCGGGAACGGGAGGGAAAGCCAGCGGGATTGAGTCCGCGTGAGGCTGATGAAATGATGCGAGCAGAAGTGAGTTCCTTCGCGGATGGAATCGTGCGGGTGGGGGGCGTGTTGACGAAGTACTGGATGCGCGAGGAACTAGTCGCCCTCCTCGCCGATCATAGATTGCGGGTTACTAGAATGCGGCGGGTGGAGTACGGGTGGAAGGAAGAGATCGAGCATGTGCCGAGATGGGTGCAGGGGGCGAGACCTTGGGATTGGTTGGTGGTGGCGGAACATGGGAAGTAACTCACCGTGGTCGGGGAGAGAAGTCAGGCGGGGGAGTTCAGATTGCAGTCGCGGTGGGGAATCTGATCTTTTTGGGTCGGATGATGAAAATGTTGATTGCGATGGTGACGGGGTTGACGGTGAGTTCGGCGGCTTGGGGGCAGGACAAGCCGC
>JAPKFB010000134.1 GCA_028821775.1 Roseibacillus sp. | reverse complement strand
GATAGAGGGGCCAGGTCAGTAGTGCTACCCCTCCTCTTTGGTGTCCTGTCCCTCTATCCCCCCCTGAGGTCGGAAAAAGAAACGGCGACCTTCCGAAGAAGGTCACCGTCTCTGTTGGATTGCCTGCGAAATCAAACGGACTGATCAGGGAGCCTTCTCCTCCGCCCGGACAAAGTCCGCGGGGGATCCAGTCAACTCCATCTGCACGGTGGCGTCGCCGCCGTCAGTGTTGAGCACGGTGCCGCCGGTGATCGTGCCCACAGTCGCCGTGAGACCGGTGACCAGGGTGCCCGAAGTGAAGTCCAGGGTCGTCGAGGAGTAAAACTCATAGTCGGTGCCGTCCTCGCCGTTGAGGGTCAGCTCCCAGTCCCCGCCGCCGAGCGAGGTGATCGAGGTGATGCTCAGCGGGGCGCTCGGCTCGGAGCCTGAGGATGGTGTGGTAGCAGGGGGCCGGAAGGGGTTGGACCACCGACTTGAGCAACAATTGCGATGAAATTAGGAGTGAGGGGGGGGCGTCAAGGCGCAAAGAGGAAATAAGTAAAATGAGTAAAAAAAGTGGAAAGTTGAGGTCAGGGGCCGCATTTCGTTCCGAATCAAGGTGTTCGGAGGCAGACCTCTCCCCGCCCGGTTCTTCCAAGGGACCGAAGCCCTGTAGGGGCGAACTCAGGCCGTCATCGCCGCTTTTCCCGTCGCCCGTTTAGGTCGCCCCTACAAGGCTCTGGTCTTTGGTGGTCTGATGTCCCGGGGCGCCGCGTTGCTCTGCCCCGGGCTGGAATAGGTTACCCCGTTGGGGCGGATCCGATGGGATGCCCTCATCAGCCATCGGTGGCGGGACGCACACCGTTCCCTTGGGGCTGCGTCCCCGCCTCACTAGCGATTGATGGGTGATTGCCCCCAAAACGTGGGCGTCTGGTATCCCATGATCGTTGATCCGGGCTTGTCGACTGCCTGAGTGTGGAGCATACTGAGACGATGCCGGAAGCGAAATCGCAACACCACCGACCCCGCCGCAGCGGGTGTGCGGAGGCGGCTTTGCGCTCAGAGATCGAGCGCGTCCGGCGGATGACCATCGAAGAGCGTATCAAGGCGGCGCTTTCCATGGGCCAGCGGTTCTCCTGGCTCCAGCCGGTCGCCAGCCAAGACTAGGCGATGAGTGATCCCGAAGCCAACCTACGAGCGGCGGAGCGTGTTGCCGATCTTTTGGACCAGCATGGTGTCCCTGCAGTGGTCATCGGGGCCGTGGCCCTCGCTGCTTACCGTTATGTCCGCTACACTGAGGATATCGACTTGGGAGTCGACGCGGATCTCCCCTGCATGCGGAAGCTCGCGGCTGCCCTCCGCGAGGAGGGATTCACCGTCGAGTTGAGAGAACCTGACGGCGATGATCCGCTTGGAGGTGTCATCGATGTCTCCGGTTCGTTTGGGTTGGTGCAAGTCGTCAGTTTCGCAGACCGCCTTCCGGCCGCGATCAGGGATGCCCTCGCGGGCGACGACGTCCGTGTCAGTCCCGGCAGCAATCTCCGCCTCGTTCCGCTCCCCCAACTGGTTGCCCTGAAGCTCTATGCGGGCGGAAGCAAGTCCCGGGCCGATATTGTCGAATTGCTACGGCGCAACCGGGAGGCCGATCTCTCCCCAATTCGCACCGCGTGCCGACGCTATCGTCTTCGTGGTTTGGAGGCCATTCTCCGCGAGTTGCATTCGTGAGCTTCTGCCCTGAAAAAAGGGGCGGCTTCATGTCCGGCACGTTCCGAAAACCTGACTGGATTGATTGATGATTTACCGGGAGATTGACAACACGGGCGCATGGGGAGGAGATGGACGCGCAGGGCCCGAGCCCGCATTTCACCATCACGGCCACGGCGGGAGCGGGTGGCACGATCAGTCCGGCCGGGACGAGCAGCTTCCTCGAGCGGGCGACCGCCCTCGACACGATCTGCAGGCGGGCCAAGGAAATGGGCCAGAATGGCACTCAGTTAAGCAACTTTTCGTTCCTCCTTTGTCGGGAGCTTTGTCGCGAGCTTTGTCGAAAACCCGCTGAAGGGGCCCGGAAGAACCGACAAAGCTCGCGACAAAGTTTCCTGAGGGTCCGCTTACTCGTAATCCGCTCTTGTCGCCGTTCTCGTCAACCGATCGCATGCTCAGTCTCTTTTCGGTCTACGAGAGCGTCGATGAGAACGTTGGCTGCATTTGCTGATGTTGCAGACAGCGCGGAGAAACATCCTGCCGCAATTACTGCTAGGGATTTGGTTTTTTGTTGTGTCATTTGTTGTATGGTTTTTTTTGAGGCAATTCACTAGCCGCGAGAGCGTGAACTAGCGATATGACGAGTGCAGAATGTGTGGAAATCTCAAATCTGGCAATATACCCAATGGGTATAGTTAATCGCTCTCTCCACCTTCTCGAAATGTAGTTGAGGCAGCGGTGGTATCTCAATAGAATATGTCTATGAATCACGTTGCTGGGCTGTTCCTCCTGATTTTTGCGGCGGGAATGCCAGTGATGGAGGATCTTTTCAGTGATCCGGCGGCGCCGATTCGGAAAGAAATGGGGGAGATCGATGACGAGCTAGCCTCCCTAGCTCCGGCGCGGCTGACCCCTGCGGTGCCGACTCTCGGTTATCTATCCGGCTACGGGAAATCTCCCGACGTATCCTTTCCTGTGGACATTGTCCTGCGTCGTGTGGCCCGGCTGGACACCCTGATGATCCTGCCGGTTGCAGCAGTGGACGAGCAAAACGTGTGTCACAGTTTCCAGTTTCCACTCCGCTTTACCATCGAGCTGATCGCAGCCGATGGGACCAGCCGGATGATTGCTGATTACTCCCAGGAGGACTACCCGACACCGGGGCTGGAGCCTCAGGTATTCCCTTGCCCGTCGGAGTTTGAGGTGCAGTCGATCCGTTTCACCACCCTGCGCCTGAGAAAGAGCCCCCATGAAGCTTCCAAGGATTTTTTCATGAGCCTGGGTGAAGTGCTCGCCTTTTCCGGGCAATGGAACGCAGCACTGAACGCGGAGGTGCGCACGGAATCCTCCTCCACCAGGCCTGTGCCGCTCACATGGCATCCCTCCTTTCTGGTGGACGGGTTCACAAATTACGCACCGGTCGAACTCAACATGGATCGACCGATCATCAGAATGTTGACACGAGCTGACCAACTAACTGTCACCCTGGATATGGGAAAGCAGGTGGTAGCTGATGAACTAAGGATCTGGCCGATCGACTATTCATCCAATCACAGCCACACTGGCTCGCATGGTCGGGGGTTTCCGCTCAAGCTCCAGCTTGAAGCAGCGTTGCAAGCAGATTTCTCGGATGCGCAAGTCATCTATAGCGATGAGAATTTTCCGCGCCCCAACGTCGGCCCACTGATGAGGGCGGTGACCCCGGTCAAGGGTCGCTATCTGAGGCTCACCGCGCGGAACGGATACAAGCACCCTGGGGATAGCGAAACGGGCATCGGCTTTGCCGAGCTTGAACTTTTCCAGCAGGGAAAGCTACTCTCCCAGGGCATTACCCCGGAACTAACTAACTGGAGCGTAACGAACTTCGCATCTCAACTCACCGATGGCTTCAGTAAGACGGGGCGCATCCGCCCGCTCAAGAATTGGATGCTACAGGTTGCCCGCAGGGCTGCTCTCGAAAAACGCCACGCCGATCTGAGCTTGGAGCTTGACTCCGTTCATGCCCGCCAGGCTGCCACGCTCCGCGGGGCTGGCATCTTCCTAGCAGCTTTGATTGGCGTTTTCCTTGTGCTCTTTTTCATCTTGCGTTACCGGCACGAAAAGCGCCTCCACCGAATGCGTGACGATATCGCTGGCGATCTGCACGATGAGGTGGGAGCCAACATCAGCAGTATCGCTGGCACGGCCGAGATCCTCCAGGAAACACTGCCCGATGCCACCCCGAAACAGAACAAGCTCTTCGACGACATCATCCGGACCGCCCGCCGCACCGCCAGGCAAACCAACCGGCTCATCCAGTTTCTTGAACGGCGGCGGATGGATGGTGACCTCGTCCTCCAGATGGAAAGCACTGCCCGCCAGCTTCTGCCCGACACCGAGCACCAATGCCACTGGCACGATGCCGAGGTCTTCAATCGACTGCCCTCGACAATAAAGTGGGATTTACTACTTTTTTTTAAGGAAAGCCTGCACAACATCGTCAAACACTCCCATGCCACCATAGTGACCGTGAATGGATCCGCCTCCGGAGGGATGCTCACCCTCAGTGTCCACGACAATGGCACGGGCATTCCCGACAAAGCGGAGACTCCGGCCCACCTGAAACTGCGCGCACGCAAACTGAAGGGGCGGCTATCAGTGCAATCCTCTCCTGACACCGGCACAACCATCCGCCTGAACATAAAAATCCCACGCTCCTCCCACGCTCCTAGCCCCCATGATTGAAATACTCATCGTCGAAGACAACGCCGCCTACCTTGACACGCTCAAGGAGATGATCGAAGCCACGGACGACATGAGCTTCCACACCGCCTGGCGCAGTGCGGAGTCCGCCGTTAATGCACTGCGCCACGGAGATTTCCCATCTGAAGCCCTGCTCTTGCTCGATCTGAACCTGCCGGGAAATGGAGGTCTCTCCGTCATCCCCGCCTTTCGCAAAGCGTGCCCTGAGGGCAATGTGGTCGTGCTCACCCAAGAAGACAACGAACTCGTCGTGCTCGAGGCGATTCAGGCCGGAGCCGTCGGTTACCTTCTCAAGAACCATCCGATCGCCGAGCTACGCGCCGCCATTCGCGATATCCACGGCGGCGGCAGCGTCATCGATGCCAAGTTCTCCCGCTATGTGCTTCAGGCGCTGGGTGGCCGCACCGAGGGCAATCAGGACGTGCTCAGCCCCCGCGAGCACCAGGTGCTGGAACTCATGGCGATGGGTAAGGGAAAGAAGGAAGTGGCCGACCAACTCGACATCAGCTACCACGCCATCGCCCTCTACACTCGTAACATCTACAAGAAACTCGAGTCACCTAACATCACCGCCGCGGTCGCCACAGCCATCCGCAGAGGGTTGATCTGAGTGGGCTCAATGGGTTTCTTTGTCAGTGCTGAGATGACCTGTTCTTGTGAAGCACAGCTGGAGACCAAAGGTCTCATTCATACTAGCCCAGGGCAACGCCCTGGGAAAATGGTAGAGGGTGGTGGGGGTCTGTCCCCCAGTTGGTCCCCGTTGCAATGATAGAGTTTCCGCTGAATTATAGGGAAGAACAGATGCAGAGGGCTTGTAATCTCTTCGAATCTCTTGTAATCTCTTCACAGAAAGTGAAGAGATTATGGACTGGAGCACATTTCGGCTGAGCCGCCGCCTTGATTTTGGAGCGGAAACCACCGCGACCGCCTACAGACTACTGTCCGAGATCGATAGTATCAAAAAGGGGTGGAGTATCATCGGAAAACTTCAGCCCGCAACGATCACCCGCCTTACCCAGAGCGTGATCGTGACCTCCACAGGAGCATCCAATCGCATCGAGGGCAATCGCTTGAGTGATGAGGAGGTCGAGGCTCTCTACCAGAATTTGAGGATCAAAAAGTTCAAAACCCGTGACGAGCAGGAGGTGGCTGGGTACTTGGAATTACTTGAGATGATTTTTGATAATCATGGGGCGATGGAACTCAGCGAATCGCTCATTCTGGATATTCACTCAAGAATGCTTCGTCACAGTGCCAAGGATGAACGGCACCGCGGAAGCTACAAGTTCGGATCGAACCGTGTCGAGGCCAAGGGCGGGGAGGGCAACGTAGTTGGTATTATCTTCGAACCAACCGCCCCGCACTTGGTGGATAAGGAGATGAAAGATTTGCTGGCCTGGTATGAATGGGCCAAGACAGAAGATTTCAGGCATCCTCTTCTTCTCCTGGGCAATTTTCTTTTCGAGTTTCTCGCCATTCACCCATTTCAGGATGGCAACGGTCGCTCAAGTCGCTTGCTCACCAATTTGCTTCTACTGAAAGAGGACTACCAGTTTGCCCAGGTAGTCTCTCATGAGCAGTTGGTCGAGTCCCGTAAGGCGGATTACTATCTCGCTCTTAACCAAAGCCAACGAAGCTGGAAATCCGACAGCGAAGATATCGGTCCGTGGTTGGTGTTCTTTTTGGAAACCTTATCCACGCAAGCAGAGAAGGCATTCGCTTTGCTCAGTGAAGAGGACGAGGAATCGCTGCTTTCAAGTAACCAGCAGAAGATCCTAGGCTGGGCTGAGAGCAGGAGCGAAGAAAGCTTCTCGCGTAAGGAGGTCATTGAAGGGCTCGGGCTTCCCGCATCTACGGTTGAAGGGGCGATTAGAAAGCTCTTGGCTTTGAAGAGGGTGGAGCGCTTTGGTCAAGGGCGGGCGACGAGATACCGCGTAAGCACTTAAGTGATAATATACCCAGAACCGTGCTATTCGCCGCGGACCCGCTGCAGCCATTTTTGTAGGGCCGGTATTTT
>JAPKFB010000014.1 GCA_028821775.1 Roseibacillus sp. | reverse complement strand
GGGTTCGGGTTCGGGTTTGGGTTCGGGTTCCGATTGAAGATCGATTCCGAGATCAAGCACGAGCAATCGCGTATCCATGTACGTGACGTTGAGTCCATACTGGCCCTTCAGTCGCTGTTGGATATCGGGAAGTTGCGAGCCATCCTCGGCCCACTGCTTCATCGCGCTTTGCTGTTCTTCGGAGAGGTCCTTGGCACTGATCATCTTCTACGCTCCGGTTGTAGCTGGCTCAGACCCCGAGCGGAAGAACGATTTCTCGCAACGAGATCCCTCTACTCCAACCCGGCCCCTTTCTGGCGCGCTTCCACCGCCTTCTTGAAGGCTCCACGTTCCCCAAAGCGCCGCACGGAAAACTTGACGCAACGCCGATTTCCGGACTCGGGCGACCAGGTGGCCTGCCAAAAGCGATACTCAGTTCCGCTCGGAGCAATGACCGTGACCTTGGAAACTCCCACCACGCCGGAGCTGTTGCGGGCAGAGCGCTGGCAGATGCGCACGCATTCTTCTGATTCCATCCGACGCAACAAGCAATCACGCCATCGTTGCGCAAAATTGTAAGAGCCCCGCTTTCCTCCGTGCCGCCGGTCGGAAAAGTACCTGGCGTATTTCACTCCGCGCCGCTGCAAACGAACCTGCCACCCATGAGTGCCCGCATCCGGCAAATCAATGCGCGCAAGGGCGTAGTTCTGGGTCCGGGTGGCCATTCGCTATCAACCTGAAAGCCAATGGCGTCCGTGTCAAACCCATCAATCAGGGAAACCTGCAGGGTGTTGATATTCTCGAGAATGCCGCACGGGGCGACCTTTCGACTCGTTGGCGAGGCGGTTTTTCTAACAACAAAACTCTCCGTCGGTGCGGCGTTGTGGAGAAATTCTAAGATCCAGCTAGCGCCCCCGCGGACCACGGTCAAATCCCCGTCCACCACCTGTTTCTTCCCCAGTAGCAGCCCGCTCGGCCATCTCGAGGATGCGCCCTTTGGACTCCTCCCCAATTACCGCAGATGAATTAACGTATTCGATCGCAGCAGCTGGCTCCTCACGGGCCCACTGATAAGCCACCCGGGTCACCGCGCGCTGACGACTCTCTTCACCCGAAATCGTTTCAGCCAACCTGATCGTGTCGGCAGGAGCCGCTTCGCGGTTGCCATAAATGTATCCCTGCACCGCGTTGTCGCGAGCAATGCCTACAGGTTGACTCTCGATATACTCCATGGCGCGAGCAGAATCTTCCCGAGCCAAGGTGCCCACCACACGTCCGATACCCTCTTCGATCGCACCTTCGCCGCCATTGGTGGTCAGCCAGTCGAGCGCAGCCCCCGCGTCTTCCCGAGCCCACTCGCGCGAGACGTCGGCAATCAACTCATCGCGCTCTTCTCCTTCTGGAAGCTTGAGTGTTTCCCCGGCAGCCCGCGAGGGATTGATGTTCGCGAGCGATTCGACAGCTAGCAACCGGGCTTCGGATCTCTCCTCTCCGGTGAGGCCACTGATCCATCTGTCCGCTGCTGAGTAATCAGAGATCGCCCAAGATTCGGCGATCGACTTGTAGGCATCCATCCGCTCTTCCGCGCTCAAACCCGCAGCCATCGTGACGGCCGCCTTGGGATCCTGCTGGGCCAGCTCATTGAAGATCCCGGAGATGGCCTGACCTGATTCACTTCCTTCGAGCGTGCGCGCCCATTTGAGCGCCGCCTCGGGATTTTGCTTCGCCCACTCGCCCGCGATCATGCCAACCGTGTCGCCCCCTCCCCGACCGCCGGGTCCTCCCATCCGGAAGTCTCCAGGGTTCTCGGTATACTGCTTGGCGAGTCCTTCCGGATTGGAGGCCGCCCAACCGGAGACCACGCCCGCCCGCGCCATGAACATTTCGGGAAAGCCCATCGTCTTGCTCTGCTCCAGCGCCCCTTGCGGATCAGTCTCGGCCCAGCGCGAAAACAACAAGTTCATGGCCAGCATCCGCTGCGACATGGGCAGTCCCTGCAACTTCTGCATCTCTGATTCGAACTGAGACGGATCGAGATCGGCATAATACTGCAGCAAACTCATGATCCGATTCGTATGACCGGGCTCAGCGAGGACCTCACGCAAACTGCCTGCAGATATGCCCCCTCCTCTGGCGGCCTCTCCTACAGACGAACCCGGGTGTGCAGGTGCCCGCTTCGCTCTGCCTGGACGGTCATTCTCAGGGGCTTTCACCTCCTCTTGGCCACCGGACCCAATCACGTATCCCCCGACTCCTCCGACCAGGAGGGCCCCTGCTGCAATCAATGCACTCGTTTTCATTACCTTAGGAATGCTGCAAGTTAAACTGATTGGCGACCCTAAAGTTGCAACGGTCCTTCCAGAGGGGATGAGCGCTCGCGACCAACCTGCAACCACCCCATCAAATTTCGGCCTGAATCCATCCGGGCAGGCGGAAATCCTCCCGTTTCCGACCAGATTTCCTGGTAGCAAGTAGCGTCTAGAGATTCCCAGAGCGGCATTCTCGGGTGGGAGCAGCTTATATTCTACCAACCGACTCCGAGCTCTGAACACCTTCCCTCCGCCGGTGTTCCTAGGTCGCTCAGGTTGGAGTAGCGGGCGGAATGGAGGCCCTCAGGCGACCTCTTGAGGCCATTTTCACAGAGCCTAAACCCCACTCTTTCTTGTCAGGCTCTACCGTATTCACCATCGTTCAACGCGTGTCCGCTTCTGCTCAAGATTCCTTTCGCGTTCTCTTCGTGTGCTGGGGAAATATTTGTCGCTCCCCCGCTGGTGAAAATGTCTTTCGCCATCTCCTCAGTGAGAGCGACCATGCTGATTCCATCGAGTGCGATTCTGCCGGCACCATCGACGCTCACGCTGGCAACTCCCCTGATCAACGAATGCGTCAGACTCTCGAGCAACGCGGCATCAAGGTAGAGGGTGCCGCGCGACAGATTCGCACAAGCGACTTCGACACCTTCGACCTGATCCTCACCATGGACGACTTTAATCGCCAGGAAGTTCTCGTCCTCACACGGTCGAAGGAAGATCGCGCCAAGGTCCGCCCCTTTACCGAGTTTTGCCATGAACACGAAGCGACCGAGGTGCCTGATCCCTACTACGGTGGTGACTCCGGTTTCGAGTTGGTGGCAGACCTGATCACGGATGGATGCCAGGGACTCCTGGAGCACATTGAAAGCCGGCTTGGGTGATGAGTCTGGAAGAGATCAGGGAGGCCATTGAGGAACAAACTGGCCTTCGTCCCGAAGGGGCCCCGGAAACAATTCCGGGAGGCTGCATCAACGACTCCTTCCGCTTGGGTGACTTCTTCGTGAAGACCAACTCGACAGAGAAGAGCGCGATGTTTTCAGCTGAGAAATTGGGATTGCAGACCCTTCATGCTGCAGATGCGGTGCGAGTCCCGCAAGCAATCTGTTCGGGGACCACCTCAAGCCAGGCCTTTCTGGTCCTCGAATTACTTCCCCTCGCAGGAGGCACCATGAAGTCGCAGGAAGAACTGGGTCGCCAACTTGCCTGCCTGCATCGCACCACCGCGCCCCAGTTCGGCTGGGATCACGACAACTTCATTGGACCGACTCCGCAACCGAATCCGAAGTGCGATTCCTGGATTGAGTTTGTGCGGGAACATCGCCTCGCTCAAGTTTTGAAACTCGCCGAGGGTTGCGGATACCATTTCCCAATCGTGGACCGCTTGCTTGCTGGGATCGATCGCTTCTTCGAGGGCGATCCCACCCCCTCGCTGTTGCACGGAGATTTGTGGGGCGGAAATGCGAGCGCTCTCGCCGATGGCACTCCCGTCATCTTCGATCCCGCAGTCTATTTTGGCGACCGCGAGGCGGACCTTGCCATGACACGCTTGTTTGGCGGGTTTTCCGCGTCCTTCTACGCCGCCTATTGCGAGGCGTGGCCGCTGTCGCCTGGCCACCAGCAGCGTTGCGAGCTCTACAATCTCTACCACATCCTGAATCACGCGGTTCTATTCGGGGGAGGTTATGCCCGTCAGGCTCAGGGAATCATCGCTAGTCTGGTCTCGCAGCTTGAGTGAAATCTCTTCTCTCGTCCGTGGAATCTGACCTTCCCCATGGGCCGCGGAGGGTCTCGCCACCGCCTTCGATCAAAAAATCGCCTTTCCCGTCACAACCTCGATGGTGGAGGGCAATCCTGAATAAACGAGCCTGGGTCCATGTTCGGGAGTGCCCGCTGGAGAAGTTCGAGAGGACCGTTCGGCCTGTCCCACCCTCCTCCGCTATTTCCCCTTTGAAATGGTTTCGCTGGAAATCTCTCCTTCTTTTCCGTCCAGATACTTCGCCAAGAAATCTCTCACTCGTTGCTGCAGGACCTCACTGCCAAATCCATGACCGGCCTCGTCCATCGTGATGAAGACGGTTGGAACTCCTGCAACTTTCAAGCGGGCAGCCAAGTCGGCTGATTGATTGTGCGGGACCAATTGATCGTCAGTTCCATGGGCGAGAAGGATCGGGGCATCGGACTCACTCACGTGAGTGACAGGCGAGGCCTCCTTCGCAATCTTCACCCGGTCCGCCAGCGCGCCGCCAACCAGTTTGCCCTCCGGAGAGTCCGCCGCACTGTGCTTAATCGTCGTCGGGAAATCGTCCATGGTGAGCAGATTTGATGGACCAAAATAGTTCACCACGCAGGTGACCTTGGAATTCTCTGCCAGGTGTTCGCCCAACTTCCCTTCCAAGGCCGGAACATCACCGGTAACCCCCAGCATTGCGACGAGATGTCCGCCCGCGCTCGTCCCCCACACCGCGACCTTGTTCGACTGGTAACCGAACTCTTTGGCATGGGCTTTGAGCCAGCGGATGGCCGCCTTGCAATCATGGATCTGCGCGGGCCAGCGAGCTTCCTTGGTGAGGCGGTAGTTGATCGATGCCCCGGCGTAACCACCCGCTTCGAGAAAGGGCAACAGTCGCCGAAAACCTCCATCCTTGCTGCCTCCGCGCCAACCTCCGCCGTGAATAAAAACCAACAGGGGGCGGGGTCTGGCGGCATGGGGCAGGAAGAGGTCGAGACTTTGTCGGGGATTGCCCTCCCCCACGTAATCAAGATTCTTGATCTCACGAAAGTTCGCCTGCTCCTCTCCTCCACGATCTCGACTGCGACCACGAATGCGGTTCTCCTTCAGAAAAGCGGCATCCTCTTCCCGAGAAATCACTCCGTCCCTGTTGGTGTCCGCGCGCTCAAAATTTCTCCGCGCACCCGCTGGCAATTCGCCCTTCTGCAGCTTGCCGTCCTTGTTCTGATCCCAATCGTCAAAACGATCCGCGAAGACCGAAAGCGGAACAAGGCTAAGAACGAGAACATGCAAGCGGACGATCATCTCTGATGAAACTCACCATCGGCCCAGAAGTTTTCAATTCCTGAGAAACAATCAGACTGGTGAGTTAACGGATCCCAGCGCCTCTCCTTCTTTCGAGATGACAATGCTCTTACCCGATCCTTCCGCCCGGTGAACGACGCGATCAGAAAATCTCTCCGTTCATTGAGCCAAAACAGCCAGCGAAGAATCCCTCGCTGGCTGCTGAAAAGTTCTGGGCTTGGCGCGAAGAAGGTGCTGCCATATTACGCCGCTTTGCGAAGCAGCGCCACCATCACACCCTGAATGATCAACTCGGAAATCGGAATCAAATCCGGATACATCTCGTTCTCCGCCTGGAGATAGGGCGTCCCACGATCGAGGATGTAGCGCTTGAGCGTCGTCTCACCATCAATGAGAGCGGCCACCACGTCCCCATTGCGGGGATCGCGAATTTCGAGAACCACGGTATCGCCATCGCAAATATGCGCATCGATCATCGAGTCTCCCCGCACCTTCAGCGCAAATACCTTGGTAGAGGAAGAGAGACCCACGCTCGTGATGTCGATCGAGACACAACCGTCGCGCTCGGGCTCCACGTCTTGCGCCATGCCCGCGGCGATCTCCCCGTAGACCGGAATATCCAAGATGACTTCCCGTTCCAAGTCCTCCGGAAATACCACCGCTCGAGCCTTGCCTGGGCGGCGCTTGATGACCCCTTTGCGCTCTAAGGCCCGGAGGTGACTCATGGCCGCGGTTTGACTGGCAAAGCCAAAATGAGCCTGAATCTCACGGGTAGAGGGCATGAAGCCCATTTTGCGCTGAGATTGGTGAAGAAAATCGAGTAGTTCTTGTTGTCTGTCTGTGAGCTTTGGACTCATACTTCCCTTTCCTGTTAGGATGAACACTAATACGATCCGGCGAGGAAGAACGCAAGTAATTCTTCTCCGAATTCCTACCCAGCAAGGGAATTGGCCCTTGAGAATACTTCATGGGGTGAGATTATCAATCTCGATGATAATGAGCACTGGCCCGCAGATCGGCTATTTTTTACTGTCGATTTCGCTCCTTTCCTGCGTTCCTCCATCGGTATCGCCTCCTGTCCATCAAGCAGTTACGATCCCTGCTCCCCCGCCCGTGATCCTTCCCATGGGGGCTCCTCCCTCCATCGTGGGTGAGAGCGCGATCGTCATCGATGCGGTGACAGGGCGAATTCTTACTGGCAAGAGTGAAGACAAGCCGCGGGCGGTGGCTAGTACTCAAAAACTCATGACTGCGCTTTTGGTCGTGGAAGCGGGACCGCTCAGTGATCCCCTCACCATTCAGCAATCAGACACCACGGTGGAGCCCACCAAGCTCTACCTTCGCCCCGGAGACCGCTTCACTCGCGGCGATCTCCTCAAAGCCATCCTGGTGCGCAGCGCGAATGACGCCTCGGTGGCCCTGGCTCGAGACGTGGCCGGTAGTGTGGAAGGATTTGCGGTCAGGATGAATCAGCGTGCGCGCTCTCTTGGGATGCACAATTCGAACTTTCGCAATCCCCACGGACTGACCGTTGAGGGCCAGTTCTCCACCGCCCGGGATATGGCTCGGCTCGCCCGGGCGGCTTACCGACACTCCGCCATCCGAGGCCCCATGACCATTCGCGAGTACAACTTCGTTCACAACGACGGAACCATTCGGAAACTGGTGAGCACCAACAAGCTTCTCAAGCGTCTCTCCTGGGTCACCGGCATGAAGACGGGAACCACCCGCGCGTCCGGAAAGTGTCTCATCGCGAGCGGCTCACTCCTTGGCCGCACCGTAATCGTGGTGGTCCTCGGAAGCACGCCGCAGGCGGTGTGGAACGACTCCGAAAAACTCCTCCGCTGGGCTCTCGAAACGCCCCGTCCCGCCCAGACTGCGGTGACGGCCAACTAGGCATTCGCGATGCGCAAACCCGAGGAAGAACTCGCGGCCCTGCGGGAAGCAGAACTCCTCCGCGAGTTGCGACCAGTCGAACCCGCGCAACCCCCCCTGCTCGTGGTCGCCGGGCGCCCCTTACTGAATTTTTCCTCAAACGACTACCTCGGACTCTCACAACACGAGGAACTGAAGCAGGCCGCCCTGGAAGCGACGGAACGATTCGGCACAAGCTCTACCGCCTCCCGCCTCATCAGTGGATCGCTCCGCTTGCACCACGATCTGGAGGAGCGCCTCGCCGACCTCAAGGGCACTGAAGCAGCCCTCACCTTCTCCACTGGATACGCGGCGGCGGTAGGAACCCTGACAGCCCTCTTAGAGAAGGACGACGTCGTCATCCTCGACAAACTCTGTCACGCCAGTCTCATCGATGGCGCACGACAGTCGGCCGCCACGCTGCGCGTCTATCCCCACAACCATCTCGACAAACTGGAACGGCTCCTGCTCTCTGCCCGCGAAAAAGGCGGAGCACACACCCGCGTCCTGGTGGTCACGGAATCGATCTTCAGCATGGAGGGCGACCGCGCCCCACTGAGGGAAATCGTGGAACTCACCGAGCGCCACGGCGCCTTGCTCCTCGTCGATGAGGCCCACGCGATCGGTCTCCTTGGCGCGAGTGGTCAGGGCCTTGTCCAGGAACTCGGACTGCAGAATCGCATCACCTTCCAGATGGGCACTCTTGGCAAGGCGGTGGGTTCCGCGGGCGGCTACCTCGCGAGCACTCGCTGCTGGATTGACTTGCTGCTCAATGGCGCCCGTTCCTTCATCTACTCAACCGCCCCACCCCCGGCCCAGGCTGCGGCCTCCCTGTGCGGACTCGAGATCATCGCGTCCCGCGCCGGGGCGGATTTGCGCGCCAAACTCTGGAACAATCTCGCTCACTTCAAACCCACCGCCACGAGCGCGATTGTGCCGCTGGTAGTCGGCGAAAACGAGGCCTCCCTCGCCGCCGCGCAAGCGCTCTTTGAAGCAGGATTCCTCGCTCCCGCCATTCGATTTCCCACCGTCCCCCGGGGCACCGCACGGCTTCGGATCACGATCTCCGCGGCCCACGAAATATCGCATGTGCGCGAACTTCTTCGGCAGCTGCGGACGCAGGGATTATGAATGGAATGTTCTGGTCACCCTCGCTTTCCTCACCAAGCATGATGGCATGAAGACGCTGGCCATCTGCACAGCTCTCCTCGCCCTCAACACTGCTCCCCTCCGAGCCGATCAGGACGGGGGATCCGACATCCCCACCAAGGCGAATGTCAAAGAGCTTCTTGCCGCCGGGTTCAAACCACTCTTCGACGACAAGAGCCTAAAGGGCTGGAAAAAGGCGGGCGGTACCGGAGAGTTCAAGGCGGAAGACAAAATGATCGTGGGCTTTGGCAAGAACATCCGCGGCAACACCTTTCTCTGCACCGAAAAATACTACGCCGACTTCATCTTCATCTTCGAATTTCAATTTGGCGACCCGTCGGGAAATTCCGGATGTCAGTTCCGCTCCAGTCAGCGTAACGAAACCGGCCGCATCTTCGGCTACCAGTGCGAACATGACAACAACAGGAACCGGTCCTATACCGCGGGTATCTACGACGAGTCGCGACGAGGCTGGCTCTTCCCCGGCAAGTTCACCGAGGGCAAGGCCGCAGAAAAGAACTTCACCACCAAGGGCAAGGAAACCTTCAAGTGGGACTCCTGGAACACCATCGTGATCAAGTGTCAGGGCAATCACATTCAAACTTGGCTCAATGGGGTCGCCCGGGCGGATTTCAGGGACACTGATGAAAAGCACTTCACTCCCACCGGCTTCATCGGTTTGCAGGTGCACGGCGGAAAGTCCGCCCACGTGAAATGGCGACGATTGTTCCTCAAAGAGTTGTAATCATCGATTGCGATCACTCCATTTCCGGCTATTGGTTGCCGGTTCTCAGCTTCCGCGACTCCTAACTCACAATGAGATTCCTACTCTTCTTTGCAGCCCTTCTCATGCTCTCCAGTTCCGCTTCCGCCGCTCCTTTTCTGGTCGCCCACCGCGGTGCGTCCAAAGAAGCGCCCGAGAACACTCTTCCCGCCTTCAAGTTGGCGTGGTCCCAAGAGGCCGACGCCATCGAAGGCGACTTCTATCTCACCAAGGATGGCCACATCGTCTGCTTTCACGACCGCGACACCAAGAAGATCACGGGCAAGAAGCTCGTCGTGGCCGAAAGCACTCTCGCGGATCTGCAGGCCCTCGATGTAGGCAGGCTGCAAGGCCCCAGCTTTGCAGGCACACGCATGCCCATCCTCCGGGAGGTCCTCGCCACCGTTCCTGCCGGCAAGAAAATCTATATTGAGATCAAGTGCGGCCCGGAGATCACCCCGACCCTCCTGGCGGAGGTGAAGCAGAGCAGGCTGCGGGACGACCAAGTCGTCATCATTGCCTTCGATCCCGCCGTCATCGCGGCCGTGAAAAAGGCCCATCCCCAATGGACTGCGAACTGGCTCTACTCCTTCGAGAGTAAATTGAAAAACGCAGCCGCCAACGATCTTCCCGAACTCTTGCAGAAGCTGAAATTGATCAAGGCCGACGGCCTGAGCACCAATTCTCACCCGAGCCTGACCAAGAAGGACATCGGGACCCTCCGCAGCGCCGGATTTCAGCACCACGTCTGGACCATCGACGACGCCAAGACCGCCCGGCGGTTTCTCGAAATGGGCTCCCAGACGGTCACCACCAACAGGCCCGGAGCCTTGCGCAAAGCCCTCGCGCCGTAAACCCCGCGGCTTGCTCCGAGTCAAATACCTTGCCTCGGACTCAAGAATGGAGAATCTCCCGGCCCTGCCTCCGGCAATCCTTCCGACTTTCCTACTTTCCCACCCTCCATGGCTAGCTTCTTCAAGAATCTCTACAACAAGGTCGCCAACAAGGCGGAGATCGATTGGGATGAGTTGGAAGCCGCCCTCGTCTCGAGCGACCTCGGCGTCCGCCTCTCGATGGCGATCATCGAAGAACTTCGTGGCATGGGCCGTAAGATCTCGGCGGACGAGGTGGTCGAAACTACACGCGAGCATATCGCCAACGTCTTCCCCGACGATGATCACACTCTTGATCTGCGCGAGGACGGCATGCCTCTCGTGATCCTTGTGGTCGGAGTCAATGGAACCGGCAAGACCACTTCCTGTGCCAAGCTCGGTCACCTTTTTGCCCAACACGGGGTCTCCGTGCTCCTTGCTGCTGCCGACACCTTTCGCGCCGCAGCGGTCGAACAGCTCGAACGCTGGGGTGAGCGTCTCAACATTCCTGTTCTCAAGGGAGCGCACCATGCGGACCCTGCTTCGGTTTGTTACACCGCACACCAGAAAGCGATCGCGGACGGCACTCAGATTCTCATCTGCGACACCGCGGGCCGCTTGCATACCCGCCACAATCTCATGGAAGAGCTGGGCAAGATTCAGCGCACCATCGCCAAGCAGGACGAGACCGCGCCTCACCTGACCTTGCTCGTGGTCGATGCCACCACCGGCAGCAACGCCCTCAACCAGGCCCGCGAGTTCAACAAGGCCGTTCCCATCGACGGTGTGATCGTGACCAAGCTCGATGGGTCGGGCAAAGGGGGCGTGACGGTGGCCATTCAAAAGGAACTCGGCATCCCCCCCCGCTTCATCGGGACCGGCGAGGAACCCGATCAGTTCGACGCCTTCTCGAAGAAGAATTTCGTCGAGCAGGTCCTCTGACCATGGGAACCTAAATAGAGCGCAAGTTTCTCATCCCAGCCGAATTCCCCGCCGGGAAATCTTCCCAGATATCCCAAAGCGATCTCTGCTGCGACTCCGAACGCACGATCCGCGTGCCCATCAAGAACTCCTTGGCCACCCTGACGATCAAGGGAAAGGCGGTTGGCTTCTCGCGTCCTGAGTTTGAGGATGCCATTCCCCTCCAGGATCCCGAGAAACTGATCAAGCTCGCCGTCACCACTCCGGTGACCAAGGTCCGCCACCGGGTAGCCCTCGGGGGCGACTTGGGAAGTCGATGTTTTTCGCGACCCCAACGAGGGACTCGTCGTCACCGAGATTGAACTGGAACACGAAACTACCCCCGTCGCGATTCCCAACTGGGTCGGCGAAAAGGTCACCGAGGGCGGGCGCTACTAAAATTTCAGACTCCCGAAGGCGTCCTTCCGTTCCTGGCACGCCGCGAGTTGGGGAATCAAGCTGGCTTGGCGTCCCCTGATTGCAAGTCGTCCGATGGCCCTCCGCCGTCTCTCACGGCAAAACAATTTCCAGGCGATAAAACCTCCGCTCGACACTCCCGGGATGAACCGGAGTGAGAGGCGGTCCGTCGTCCACGACTTGATACGGGGCGGGGAAAACATCGCTCCCGGTGCTCAGCACCGAACCGAGCGCCGTCCAACTCTGGAGATCGGCACTCCAGAAGATCTCATAGAGTCGATCCGGAATACTCTCAAACTCGAGGGTCACGGTCCCATCCGGACTCTTCCTGACCGCGAGAGTGGGAAACTCATCGGCATCGGAGACCAAGGGATCAAGACCCACCAGGAACTCAATGATGTTCGACAAGCCATCGCCGTCGGAGTCACCAGTGGGGCCATTGGCAGGATCGCCAGGGGGCAGGCCATTGTCGAAGATGTTCAAGCCCTTCGCGATCTCCCACCAGTCGGGCAGATTATCCGCATCGTCGTCCTGATCGACGGGCACCGAAGGACCCAGCGCGACCGTGATTCTACGCCTGTCGGAAGCCACGATGGGGCCACCCCCGACCTCTCGCACCTCGGCCCGAATTCGATAGAGGCCCGGCGACACATTGCTCCAGTGATAGTCCCAATACTTTTGCACTCCCGCTACCGTCACTTGATCCAGGGTTACCACCCCGCTGCCCAGTTCGAAGATGATCTCGACCACCGTCACCGAGGCATCGGTTTCAATCCGAATGGGAACTTCGCGTTGCTTCATGGTTGGGCTCGGCACGTCGGGGAGAACCTGCACATAGGGCTGCCCACCACCATCCCCCTCCGGGGGCTGCACGATACTCACAAAGGACACCTCCTGTTCTGCAGCCCGCACCAGTCGAGTCGCCAACAACTCCACCCCACCCCGCTCATGAGTAATCTCGATGTGATGGAGAAAATCGGGATCGCCGTTGTAGAGAACAGGCATCTCAAAGGCCAGCGCGTGGTAGTCTGCGGTCTCGTCGCGCACGATGCTGGAGAACGACTTGTCCTGGGCCAGCGCTCCGTCCGGCGACCCCGAAAGCTGACTCCCAATCGCGATCGCAAATTCATCAAGGAGCTCTTGATCCGCGATCCCCTCCCCGAGACTCTTCGAGAAATAGGCCTTCAAGACGTAATCCTCGCCCACGACCCCTCCGTTGACTGCGGGAAAGGCGATAAAGAGCTGACGGTCCGGCCCATCCGCGACCACCTTGCGGGTGAGGGTGGTATACCAGCCATGGGCATCGTCGGCCGGACTCACCAACCCGCTCCAGGTCGCAGACTCTGTGGACGTGGCTTCCACCAGGCGCACTTGGAGAACTGCGGGCAAGTTGCCCGAAGGAATATTGAGATAATTCAAGCGAAACTCCTTCGGAAAGGCGCTCTTGATTCCGGAATCCGCACCCACCTCTACGGCCTGCACCCACTCCCCGACTCCATTGCCGTTCTCCGCTCCAGTCTGCCCATCGTCGTTCGGCCCGACCCCGTCGTCGAGATAGAACCAAGCCTCCATCACACTGGAATCCGCCCGCACCACCGCCTCGTAATTTTGCCCGCCGATGGTCTCATTCTCCCCTGGGAACACCACCTCGCCCTGCGGTCTACTGGCATCATAGTAGAAAGTTTGCTGGAAGGTGTTGTAGAGGGACGCTTTCCCCGTGCGCTCGAGGAAGGCGCGGGCCCGAAGAATATGAAACCCCTCCTCGAGTCCCGTCTCCATCACAAAGGAACTCTGATCCGCCGTCTTCCCGTAGTCGTTGTGGGGGAAAAACTGCACCGCGTTTCCATTGAAGCCCGCGATCTCGAAAACGGTCATCCCCTGCTGCTTGTCGGCAACCTCGCCTGCCCCGGAGGGAAAGGTTGCATTCACGGTGGTGCGCCGCACACCCGCCAGGTAGCGCATCGTTCCCCTCGGCTTGGGTGTGATCACCCCCTTCCACCAGCTTCCAGTCCCGCCCTCCGGCGCGTCGCCCGCCCAGTTCATGGGAACTGACCTCGTGGAGGAGTCTACACCCACTCCGGCCGCGCCCGCGGGCACCGTTCCATCCAGGGTGTAGTAGAGTGCACCCTTGAAACCGCGCCCCAACCCCGCGTTGGTCTTCACATAGATCTCGATCGAGTTAACCTTCTCCTGGTAGTGATTTCCCGAAGCAATCGAGCCGGGAAGGGGCGCTTCGGGATCGTGGTAAACAAAGAAAACCGTGTTGGGCGGAGTGGGATTACTGCCCGCTCCATTCACTCGCGAGAAGGAATCCCCTCCAATCGTCCTGGTCCATCGCTCCGCATTGTTCGCTCCCAGGATGCATCGCGAGCTGCTTTTGGCCGCAAATTTTTCCGGAGCCATGCGCTCCACAAAGGTGGGTTGCTCATAGCCCAGAAAGACGTCGGTGCTGACCGCGGGAGGATGATCCCGGAATCCGGGGTCGCCGTTTCCACCCGGGCGCGTGCCATTGAGGTCCACTCCACCGTCCAACTTGCAGAGAAGATTGGCCGTCGAACCATCCGCCCGAAACACAAACTTCAAATTGCTCACGTCGGTCACGCGCGGAATCTCGACCTCATAGCGCGAATCTGTCCCCCCTGTCCCGGAGAGATCCGAGGGGTAGGGATGAAAGCCGGGGTTCGCAAAGGGTCCGCTGAAGCCCTCATCCCCATCCGGCCCGTCGCGCCGGGTGACGGTCATCCTTTGCGCCCCTTGCCCGTCCTGCAAAATCTCGATTGGGCGTCCACCGATCTCCCGCCACCCCTTGGCATCCTCCGGCGTGCGATACGAAAACACCATGTAGCTTCCGGCATCGACGGTCACTTCATCCAGCTGTGAGGCATACTTGTAAAAGCCAACCTGACTCCCGAACCCTCGCGCATACTGATAGAGGTAGGCATCGTCCACGAAGGGGGTAGACGGAAACGAGGTCGCAAGACTGCGACCTGATCCGCTGGCATAGTTGTCATTCACCATCACGATCGCAACAACTCCGGCCTCATCCGACATCCCACCATTCTCCCGCTTGTCGATACGCTCATAGGCCACATAGTCATGGTCCGCCCAGCGGGCTCTTTGATATCCCCGCGCGAAGTGCTGGTGAATGTAGGCGAGATTCGGCAGACGGTTGTCGCCCCACTGTCCGAGATACGCCGTGTTGGCATGTCGCGGAAAGGCGCCGCCGCTCCCTTCGAGATTCCCGGCATGATGGTTGCCATCGGTGTAGACCAGGGGCAACCCGGCGCGGGTAAAGTAAAAGGCGTGCTGCAACTCCCGCCGCGCCGCGAAGTCATTGTCGTGACTCTGCGCGTGCATGACCGAGACCCCGGGACTGAACCCACCCGCGCCAGGCTGGTCATAACCACTCAGGGTCGCGGAAGGATTGCCCAGGATGTTGTTGTAGTTGTTGCGCAGGTCGTTGTCGATCAACCGCATCCCGGCATCAATGTAGGATCCGTAGGCAGGCGGTTTCCCAAGGTGCTCACCGAAGAACATCGCGTCATCGCGCGGAGCATCGATCCTGAAGACAGTGTCTCGATGGTTCGCGTCCGAGTAGCCCCGCGTCAGATTGAATTGCCGCTGTGCCTGCCCGAGATAGCCGTAGTCCGACTCATCCTTTCCCGCCCCAAAAGTCGCCCCAAAAAAATCTGCCGGCGTGTGTTTCACCGCATCGAGCCGCGCCCCGTCCGCCTTGGTGCGATCCAATTGCCAGCGCAGCGAGCGGTGCAACATGTCCTCCACCAGTTCCTCGTAGAAATCGTCATGAGCCGCCAGAAACGCGCGGGTGAGACCGTTCCCAGCGCCAAAGCCGACGTAATCTCCGTCGTTGGCGGCATGAGTTTGCCCGGGAGCGGTCGGCACATAGCAGTAGTAGCCCGGATCCTCCGGGTGCCGCAAAAAGCGCGGCTTGCCCACCGTATTTCCCTCCAAGGGCCCGTGATTGCGATTGGTGGGGCCCGGCTCATTCGCGATATCAATGAGCCCTGAGAGCCCGAGGTTCTGCACCTGCCACTCGCTTCCCCAGTCGCGGGTGTTGTCCCACTTCCGGTGGAAGCCCGCTCCGGTATCCCGCAGGTGGAAATCCCGGGGCCTAAATCCCGGATAGACATCCTCTGGCACGAACTCGTTGAAATCCGGCGTGTCGAAGCCGTTGTGGTTCATGATGCTGTCGAAATACACGCGCATGCCGAAACGATGCGCCACCCGGATCAGTTCCAGGAGATCCTGCTCCGTCCCATAGCGGGTGGCCACCGATCCCTTCTGATCCTTCGAGCCTAGATCGAAGCGGTCGAACAAGTCGTAGCCGACCGAGAACCCTCCTCCCGCCTTGGTCGGTGGCGGAACCCAGAGCGACTCGTAGCCCGCTTCCGCGAGCTCGGGAATCTTGTCGCGAATCTCTCCCCAACTGGTGTTGAAGTATTGCAGCAACGCTTCGCCCGAAACCGTGGTCACGGTCATCAGGAGCACGGCGGCGGCACGCCAAGAAAACATCATCTGCTGAGGGAGGGAGTTTAGGGGTGAATCACCCTAATACACAGCCCATCTCACCGAGGAGCAAAGAAAAAGTCCGGCCCCATCCAGCCGCGCCCTCGCCAATCGACCCGCAGTGACCCTCCTCCTCCGGAACGGCGCAAATTGTGACCGCAGCGGCCTTTTCCGCTTCTCAAATAGCGTCTCGAATCTACCTTGCTCCCGTGCCGGAGGAGAACAAAGAGAACCTGCTCGATTTGACGCGGGCCATCGCCGTACAGGACGGCAGCGCCTTCCTCGCTGCCGCGGAAAAACTGCACTACGCCGACCTCACCGCGATCTACGAAGATCTCGATTCCGACGAATCCCGCTCCTTTTTCGTCCGAACCCTCAACCCCGAGACCTTTTCCGGGGTCCTGGCCGAAATCCCCGAACGCCGGGTCGAAGAGGCCCTCGATTTCCTCTCCATCAGCCAGCAACGCGAAGTTCTCGAGGAACTTCGCGATGATGATCGAGTCGACGTCTTGCAGGACGTCGGAGACAAGGGAAAGCGCGAACAACTGATCGGCCTCCTCGGCGAGGAGGAGGAACGGGAACTCACCCGCACACTGCTCAAATACGGCGAAGATACCGCGGGTGGCCGCATGACCACTCAAATCGGAGATGTCACGATCGAGATGACGGTGAAAGAGGCCCTCGAACACCTGCGCCCCAATCTCGAAGATACCAAGATTCTCACGCGCATCTTTGTTCTCGATCATGAGGACCGCCTCGTGGGCAAACTCCGCTTGCTCGATCTCACCTTCAATCCCTGGGAGACTCCGGTGCGCGATATCATGCAAGCGGTGGAGCATGCTGTCCTCGCCACCACCGATCAGGAGGAAGCCGCCATCGCGGTACTCAAGTACGACATGCTCGTCCTTCCGGTGATCGACGAATCCAACCGCCTGCTCGGAGTGATTACTTCCGATGACGCGATGGAGATCCTCAGCGAAGAGTCCACCGAAGATATCGAGAAGCACGCCGGACTCACTGGTGAACATTCAGAGGACAGCTACCTCAACACCAGCATCGGAATCCACTTCCGAAGGCGCTTTCTCTGGCTCCTCGCCCTCGCCATTCTCGCCATCGCTTCGGGGGCAGTCATGATGCGCTTTGAGCATGTCCTTCAGGGCACCACCCTCCTCATGCTCTTCCTCCCCATGGTCATTGCGGCCGGCGGCAATACCGGCGGCCAGGCCTCGACCATGGTCATTCGGGCCATGGCGCTCAATGAACTCGGTGTCGGCGATGCCATACAGGTGGCCTGGAAGGAATTCCGCCTCGGGGCCCTGCTTGGTTTATTTCTTGGAGTCTGCATCGCTATCTTCACCATGACCGTTCTCCCGGTCTTCCGGGAGGAGGTTTCCCCGGAGATCAGCTTTCTCCTCTTTGGCTGTGCCATCGCCGTCGCACTTGCTGTTCAGGTTGCCGCCTCGACCCTGATCGGCGCACTTCTCCCGCTCGGTGCCCGCGCCATCAGGCTCGATCCAGCCGTCATCGCGGCTCCTGCCATCACCACGGTGGTGGATGTCACCGGGATGGTCATCTACTTCACCATCGCAAAGTCGATCCTTGGAATCTGAGGCCGGCAAGGCCTCGATCGGCGGCGATGGGCGGTCCCACCCGAAGGAGAGAAAGCCCCCCGTTCGCTCCCATCGCCACAAGAATATGACGGTCCGCAGTTCCCTCCTGGCCATCCAGGCCCCGGCCGGAGACCCTCCGGTCACCTGAATGGAGAAAATTCGAGCTTTCCAATTCAAAAGCGCTTGGACCAAGCTGCGCTATCAATTCACTGACTATGAAGACACACATCGCCTTGGCGGCCGCCCTCCTGGCCGCACCACTCGCCCTCGCAGGAAATCCCGCCATCGAAATGGGACGTGCCGCCAACTCCTTCCTCAAGGGACTCGACGTGGATCAGAAGAAGAAGGCCCTCTTCGAGTTCAATGACGATGAGCGCGAAAACTGGCACTTCATTCCCCTTGATCGCAAGGGTCTCAAACTGAGCGAACTCACTCCGGCCCAAACTCACTACGCCTACGCCTTGCTCGCCACCGGCCTCAGCCAAAAGGGCGTCATGAACGCCACCACCATCATGAGCCTCGAAGCGGTCCTCGCTGAGATGGAGAACGACCCCGTCAAGCGTGACACCCAGAAGTACTACATTGCGATCTTCGGCAAGCCTTCCGCCAAGAAAGCGCCCGGCACCTGGGGCTGGCGCTTTGAAGGTCACCACCTCTCACTCAACTACACCGTCATCAATGGCAACGTGGTCACCACCCCGGCCTTTTTCGGCACCAATCCCGCCCATGTCAAAAAGGGACCGCGCAGGGGCACCCGCGTCCTCGGTCGCCTGGAAGATCTTGGCCGCGCGCTCATGACCTCTCTCAAGGAAACCAACAAGCCGGTCGTTTTCTCAGACAAGGCTCCCAGGGACATCCTCACCGCTCAGGATCGCACCGCCACCATGCCTGAAGACCAGGGCGTCAAAGGCAGGGAGATGACCGCGGAGCAAAAGAAGATGCTCATTGGCATCCTCCGCGAGTTCGCCAGCAATGGACGCCCCGAAGTGACCAACCCCGCCATGAAGGAAATCGCAGAGGCCGTCGACGGGCTGCAATTCGCCTGGGCCGGTGGTTTGAAGAAAGGCGACCCTCATTACTTCCGCGTCCTGGGAGGCAAGTTCTTCCTGGTCGAATACGCCAACACTCAAAACAACGCCAACCACGCGCACGCGGTCTGGCGCCTCTTCAATGGCGATTTCGGTCGCGACCTCCTCAAGGAGCACGTCGAGGCGGAGCACAAGTAAGTGGCCCTGCCGGCGCGCCCACTACCGGCGCTCCAACCACGCCCCACTCTGAAATTTCTCAATCATCGCCGCGAGATCCTCCTCCGAGGGCTCGCGGCGAATTGCAACCACCTTCAGGGCCACACCCTCCGCGAGCGCAACGAAGAGATCTCTACAATCGGCCGCGACCACCACACTGCCTTGGTGCAGCAGTCCCGAGCGCGTGCGGCGCTGCCCGGCCCCCGCCAGCTTATTTCCTTCTCCATCAGCGATGTCCCACGCCACCGACTTCTCAAAACAAGCGGCCGAATCATGCTCTGAATCTTCGGTGATGAGCCGCGCCTCCACCCCCACCATGTGCAAGGCGGCAGCCAGGACGGTGTGAATCGCGCGATAGCTTTCTGTGCCCCGCCTGCGCGCCAACTCACAGGACTTGGGCACTACCAGCGAATAGGTCCGATCAATCCGATGGTCTACAATCCCACCACCCGTGGCACGCCGGACGAGCGGCACGCCCTTTCCCATCATGGCCTCCGCTTCCCGTCTTTGGCCGAAGTAGCCCAGACTCACCCAATCGCCCAGCCAGTCGTAGACCCGCAAGAGAGGGATCTCCTCACGTTCAAGGAGCCACTCATCTACCGCCATATTCTCGGGCCCTGAGCGCGGAATCGGGTCGTGCCAAAGCTGAAGGTCTTCGAGGATCATGCTGCACCCGGAGGATCTATTTCGTTTGCAGGTGCGGGGGGCGCCACCTCCGCCACCACCGGCTCATACTCCAACCCCTCTTCATAGCGCCGCGCAAGCAACTCCACCACTCCCGGATGAGTCGCAAACAAATCACTCCGGTGCGTTCGCAATTCCTCCCAACGATTCTCGGCCGCGTCGCAGATTTGCGCAATGTCTCCTCCCGGTCCGGCATGTCGCCCCGGGGAGCTGAAGAGCATGGCGACCACGACCTCCTTCTTGAATCCCTGCGACCCCAATATGTTCTCCAAGAGCGGCTCGTTGAAATCGTACTCTGCTCCCTCTCTGCGCTCCATTGACGAAGGGGCCACCACCGAGACGGCCTCCCCCAAGACACCCCGCAACTGCGCCGCCAAGTGGTTGCGCACTTCGTTCACCGCCACTCGCGGCGTCCCATGATCCACCAAGGTCAGGGCCGGCCGCTCCAACTCCGCCTCCCTCACCTTCTTCTTCACCAAGTCCCCGAGGATGGTCGCCACGCCATGGTCCTCCGGATCCTCCATCTTCACCATCGAGGAGGCCACCCGCACTTCCAACTCCGGCCACCCCTTGCGTAGTTCCACCACTCGTTGCGGAAGGTATTCGTAAATCGCAGCGCTGTGTCCGAAGAAAAACGGGACAATCAGAAACGAGTTCACCCCCTCGGCCCGGCGCGCCTTGATAAAGGGCTCAAAGATCTGTGCCGGGCGCCCCTCCAACTCCTGGGAATCCACCCTCGTTGAATGCAAGAGCGATACCGGATGAACAATCGCGCCCACCCGCTCGCCCAACAGCTTTGCAATCCCCCGCAAGCTCAAGGTCGACTCCGCCCGGTGGGATCCATTGTCCACCAGGAGCGCGCAAGGAAGTGAGTCAGCCCTCATTCGCCGCCAAGTTAGGAAATCCTCCACCCCTTGTCCAAACCCACCTCCCCTCAATACCAAAAAAAATCCCCCCCTCCTCCGCCCTCGGAACACGCTTCCCGCCCAATCTCCCCTTCCCCTCTCTTTCCCAGGATAAGATTCTTTGGGGCCTCATGAAGGAAGACCTCGAACTGAAATTTGGAATAGAGCTCATCAGCGGATACCTCTCGGCCATTCTCGGAAACACCTCACTCGCTGGAGTGCTTTGTTTTCGCTTTCCGAGCGTTCTCACCTCGGAGTAATTCCGCACGGCCTTTGCCGGCAGCCCGCTTGGCGGATCACGAATCATGGTCCTCCCCTACGGGTCGACCGCCTAGTAGGATTAGCGCAAGATTAAAGTTGGTCCCCGACCCCGGAGGGTCACCGCAATCTTCGACATGATCTCAACCTGATTCCAGAAGTTTTCGAGACCCCTTAAACTTGATCCCTTCCGGGATCGGAAAGAGCCTTATCCTAGCTCCATTCCTGCTAGTCCACGACCCCGACAGGTGTTACTTGACTGGCGCCCTCGTTTTCATGAACGGAAGGGAATCGAGAACGAGTTGCAGCGCTTCTCGCCGCGCGAGTTCATCGTCCCCGCATCCGCTCATCGCATCGGAGGCGAGGGATTTCAGCATCTTCAGACTCAGGCGCCCTGCAAACGGCGACTCGCGCAAGAGCATGCCCCAGGCACCGAGCGAGATCGCAGTCTGCAGGTTGTTGCTGGCATTCCCCCAACCTTGCGGCGGACTGGTGATCGGCACAATCAAGCCCCGGTCATTCTCACCCTCAAGCTGCAATTCGATGCGTCCCAGGACGTGATGCTCTCGAAAAATTTCCGAGTCCAGGAGCTGAAGCTGGTAGATGATGTAGTTTGACTGGCCGGGGGCAAGGCTCTCAGAAAGAGCCCTCTCTTCCTTCTCTCGCGGACCAGGAGCTCCGGCGTAGCCGAGGAGCCGGTAGCTCCGGATGAGATCATGTTTCACCTCGATCTGCAGGATGGAATCCCTGGTGATGGGCTCTTTCGATCCGTTCTGCAGCAGGACTCCGATCAGGATCGCCTCCTGATTCCAGGGACAACGCACCATCTCCACTCCCAACTTGATGCCGTCGAGAGCGGCGTCTCCGTCATCTTCATAGACGACATGATTGATGAGTTCCTCGGTCCGCACTCCATTCTTGGGAGGCAGCTTCTTCTCGGTGTAGATGAATCGATTGACGAGATGATAGCTCGCGGCGCCGGACACGATGGGCACGATGGAACGAGAATCCTCCCGAGTGGGGATGAAGGGATTGTCCGGGAGGAGGGGCAACTTGGAGAGAGCCGGCATCCCGGCGCCGTGCGCCACTTCTCTCACCTGATCGAAAAATGCATCGGGATCACGTTGCAGGAGTTCCCGCATGACCAACAGTTCCTCATCCACCAACTCCTGAGACAGCTCGGGATCAGCTTCCCAGAGACTGGCGCGAGGGGCCCTTGGGAATCCGCCCTCCCTGACGCGGCGGGGAGGAGAGACGTGGGAAAGAAGGATTTGCACCCTCACTCCTTCGCGCTGGGCCCTCTCGTCCCTGTTGTCTGCGATCGCGTCCTCGCTGATGGGAATCTGCTGCATCATCCAGATCGCACAGGCAACCAAGGCCGCCGCAGCGGCAGAGACCAAGGCGGAACGAACCCAATCAAGACGCCGCGATTGCAGGGAGATCAGATTCTCCGGTGCGGGCCGGCGGCCGGCTCGGCGGATGGCCTCGCGCCTCGCCTCGCCCAGTTCGTGACTCTCGCCCTTGAATCCGGATCGGATCATGTCGGAGAGCGCAACGGTCTCATCGAGAGCAGCTTGAATCGCGGGATTTGAGTCGGCGACACGGCGCAGTTCTGCTGCTTCATGCTCTGGCAACTCGCCAAGAGCATGGTCCGTGACCCGGGGGTCTTCGGGATGAATACGCTTCATGTTACTTTCGAAGGGAATTATCTAACAGATCTTCCGGAAGCATGGATCGTAGGCGTTTCAATCCGGTGTGGAGGAGGAAGCCTACATTGCCCGAGGTGAGGCCTGTGGCTTCGCTGATTTCCTTATAACTGAGTCCTTGTTGAAATTTTAGTCTGACGACTTCTCTCTGGTTGTCGGAGAGCCGGTTGAGGGCGTCCATGACTTGGGCTACCCGCTCTTCCCAGTCCGCAGCGCGGTCCGGAGCGACGGTCGTCCCCTCGATGCGCGCAGCTTTCTCGTCTTCCAGGGCGATCATGCGCTTCTCCTTGCGGAGAATGTCGAGGGCCCGATTCCGGCAGACGGTGAAAAGCCACGTCTTGAGGCCCCGCTGCACTTTCTCCCGGTCCTGCTGGTAAAGCCGGATAAAGGTGTCCTGCACAACATCGCGGGCCCTCTCAAGATCGTGGACAATTCCAAAGGCGTATCCGATGAGCGGTCCCTCGTATTGGGAGAGGGCTTGCTCCACGAATTGTTCGCGGGATTCGACCATGTTCTCATTTTGGCCCATTCGGGCGCAATGTACCCTAGAAACGTCCAAGAAGAGATGTTCTTAGACCATTCGGGCAATTTGTTCCTGCCAAGGGGCCGCTGGCGATTTCTGGAGCTTTAGCGGCTCTAGAAAATCCTGACAGCGGCCAGGATCCCCACACTTTCGCCTAACCCCCGTTTTCCTGGCTCACAAAATAGCTCAGATTCTCGAGCTCGAGCGCCAAATCGACACTATTGACCGTAACTGCTTCAGGGACTTGCAGGACCGAGGGAGAGAAATTGAGGATGCCCTGAACCCCGGCCGCGACCAGCTCGTTGGCCGCTTCTTGGGCGGCCTCGGCCGGGACACAAAGAATCGCCAACTTGACGTGATTCTCGGAGATGAAGCGTCCCACGTCTTCCAAGTCGTGCACCGGAAGCGAGATCCCGCGCTTCACCACCGTATCGGGAACGGCATCGAAAGCGGCCACGACCTCGAAACCCTCCCGTTCAAATCCCCGGTAGCGCAGCAGGGCAGACCCTAGATTACCCGCCCCGACCAGAATAACCGGCTGGAGTTGCTCACGTCCGAGCACCTCCCGGATGGCATCACGCAATTCCTCCACCGAGTAGCCCAAGCCACGGGTCCCAAACTGGCCAAAGTAGGTCAGATCTTTCCGCAACTGGGCCGATTTCACCCCAGCAGCCCCAGCCAACGCTGAGGAACTGACCGTCTTCTTGCCGTTCTCCAGAAGCTTGCTCAGACAGCGCTGGTAAATCGAAAGACGGTAAATTGCCTTCTTGGGGATTTCCAGCTTTTCCACGCTCCAACAAGTTCGCTTCTCCACCCCTGAAGGTCAAGTGATTTGATATTTGTGATTGGGGTCAGAGGAGAGAAGATCGTGGCGCAGAGGAGCCCCGAATTCTCTTTCTGGGCATCCCCTGGTAACCCGCAATCACCTTGAAAGATCTCAAAGACGGCATCCGATCCCACGTCCGCCTTGATTTCAAGGGCCATGTCCACAAGAAATTTCGCGGCCACCAAAGGGAGCAGCGATGCGAGAACGAGGCCCGCATTTTAAGGGCTCTTGAAGAGCGTAGCTGCCCCTACGTGCCGCAACTGCTAGAGCATCATCCCAAGGAGTGCTACCTCGTCACCACCAACTGCGGCCAACCCGCCCCAGAGATCTCGCGCGCAAAGTCGGATGCTCTATTTGCAGAACTGGAACGCCAGTTTGGGATTCGTCATGACGACCCTGAACCGCGCAATGTGACCTACTCCCCCACCTTGGGCCGCTTCTGCCTCATCGACTTTGAACTGGCCAAACTCCTCCCTGTTCCAGGCCCGTCGGAGCCCGCCCCGAGCGCGGTTTGGAAGGTCACCTGGTCCTCCTGCATGGCGGGAGGGATCCGGCGCGACGCGAACGACGACGCCTTCCTCGCCCTCGAAGTGAGCCCGCAAGGAGTGCGCAAATTCACCACCCACGGCGAAGCCCTCCTGGAGCCTTCCCATCTCGTCCTCGCAGTCTCCGATGGGATGGGCGGAGGATCCGCCGGAGAACTGGCCTCTCGCCTCATTCTCGCCTGGGTGAAAAGGAACGCAGCGGAGCTCTACCACGCGTTCAACGAAAACGAGGAAGACAGCTCGCCCCTTCTCGAGCTCATGCGCAATGCCCACGAAGGCCTGAACTCCCTCGCAGCAGAATCCCCCAACCTCAAGGGCATGGGCGCAACGCTCACTCTCGCCTGGCTGAGCCCGGGCCGACTCCACCTCGGTCACATTGGCGACTCTCGACTCTACCTCTACCGCGCTGCGCAATCCGCCCAGATGACCGTGGACCACACCATGGCGTGGTCGCAGTTGAACAAGGGCGAGATCAGCGAATTCGCCTACCGCAACCATCCCCGCCGCAGCGCACTCTACGACGTCCTGGGCTCCGGACACGCCACCATTCGACCGCAGATCGATTCCCACCCGCTGGCCTCAGGCGACCGCCTCCTCCTCTGCACCGATGGCATCATCGACGGGCTCTGGCAGGGAGGCCTCGCGGCCGAGCTAGGCAGCAAGGCCGCGCCTACCGCCGTGGCCGCAAATATTCTCGCCCGAGCCCGCGAAACAAGCCGGGATGACGACGCGACGCTCATCGTGGCCGACATTGCGAAACTTTGAGCTTTCAGGTTCGCGGATTTTACGCCATTTGGCACGGCCGCTGCTTTGGCAGGGACTCAATGGCCCCCGCCAGCGCAATTCCAAAATTGGAAGCGTCCTTGGCTGCTGCGAAGCGGCACCCGCAACCCGACTAGAATACGATCATGCCAAAATACAAATTGGATTACATCTGGCTGGATGGATACACTCCCGTCCCAAACCTCCGAACGAAAAACTGCGTCAAGGAATTTGATTCTTTCCCGACCGTTAACGAACTTCCTCTGTGGGGCTTCGATGGGAGCTCCACCCAGCAGGCAGATGGCAGTGACTCGGACTGCGTCCTCAAACCTGTGGCAGCCTATCCTGACAAGAATTGCGACCACTCCGTGATGGTCATGTGCGAGGTCATGCTGCCAAACGGCGATCCCCATCCCTCCAATGCACGCGCAACCATCCTTGACGACGCAGGCGCCTGGTTCGGTTTCGAGCAGGAATACTTCCTCACCCAGAACGGACTGCCCCTCGGATTCCCCAAGGACGGCTTTCCCGAACCCCAGGGCGAATACTACTGTGGAGTCGGCTTCAAGAATGTGGGCGCTCTCGGTCGCAAAATCACCGAAGAGCATCTCTGGGCCTGCGTTCATGCCGGTATCACCCACGAAGGGATCAATGCCGAGGTCGCCAAAGGTCAGTGGGAATTCCAGGTCTTCGGCAAGGGCTCCAAGAAGGCGGCCGACGATGTCTGGGTTGCTCGCTTCCTCCTTCTCCGCCTCTGTGAAAAGTACGGCGTCGATGTCGACTTCCACTGCAAGCCCCTCAAGGGCGACTGGAACGGGTCCGGCATGCACTCCAACTTCTCCACTGATCAACTTCGCGATCAGGGCGGCAAGGACTACTTCGAAGCGCTCATGGGTGCCTTCGACAAGTACCGCGAGGAGCACATCGCGGTCTACGGCCCAGACAATGACATGCGCCTCACCGGCCTCCACGAGACCCAGTCGATCGACACCTTCTCTTATGGCATCGCCGACCGCGGCGCCTCGGTGCGCGTCCCCCACGCCTTCGTGAACGACGACTACAAAGGCTACCTCGAGGATCGTCGCCCCAACTCTCAGGGGGATCCCTACGCCATCGCGAGTCGCATCCTGCAGACCATCGCCACCGTTCCCACCAACGGGGCCGCTGGCGCAGTCTAAACGGATTTCCTAACAATCACAAACGGCCAACCCTCAAGAGGGGTTGGCTGTTTTTTGTTGCACACTTGACAGCACTCAAACGCGAATCAAACTCCCGCGCAATGTCAGCAGCAAAACTCGAATATATCTGGTTGGATGGGCACACCCCGGAGCCCAATATCCGCAGCAAAACCAAGGTCTGGAATTACGACCGCGACGACATTCCAGCCGTGGACTCTCTTCCCGGTTGGGCCTTCGACGGCTCCTCCACCAATCAGGCGGAAGGGCACTCTTCTGACTGTCTCCTCAAGCCCGTGCGCATCGTTCCCGATCCGGACCGCATTCACGCTTTTCTCGTTCTCTGCGAAGTGCTCGCCGCCGACGGAAACATCCATCCCTCGAACACCCGAGGGGACTGGGACGATGATCCCGACATGTGGTTCGGCTTTGAACAGGAATATGTCCTCGTGAAAAACGGACTTCCGATTGGCTTTCCCAAGCAGGGCTATCCCGAACCGCAAGGCCCCTACTACTGCGCCGTCGGTGAGGGCAATGTCGAGGGCCGTGACATCGTCGAGGAACATCTCGATCTCTGTCTCGAGGCTGGCCTCGGCCTGACCGGCGTCAATGCCGAAGTCATGATCGGTCAGTGGGAATACCAACTCTTCGGCAAAGGTGCCAAACGCGCCTGCGACGATGCCTGGCTCGCCCGCTACCTCCTGATTCGCACCGCCGAAAAGTACGGTGTCCAAGTGGACCTCCATCCCAAGCCCGTTTCCGGAGATTGGAATGGCTCCGGGATGCACACCAACTTCTCCAACACCTTCATCCGTGAGGAAGGGGGCGAGGAGAAGATGAAGTCGCTGCTCGACAAGTTTGCCCCCCTCCATGACGAACACATCGCCGTCTACGGATCCTGCAACGACATGCGCCTGACCGGTCTGCACGAAACCCAGGCCATCGACAAATTCAGCTACGCAGTATCCGATCGCGGGGCCTCGATCCGAATTCCAATCGGCACCGTCCAAGATGGCTGGAAAGGCTACCTCGAGGACCGCCGTCCAGCCTCCAACGCAGATCCTTACCGCGTGGGGCAGCGCATCTGCCAAACCGTCAACAGCTAAAGCACCGCAGGTGACCAAGACCTTAGGTCGACCTCAACACGACTTGCCGGGAACCGAAAGGTTCCCGGTTTCTTCTTTTGGGAGGAGTCCCCTTTGACTCCAACGACCCCCTCCCGACACTCCCCCGAACGGTTAACCATAACAGGAAATTGCCTTCCACCCCTGTTCCCTAGCAGGGTGTTGGAATTCTCGAGAAAGCTGCGCGGGACCCGTTGGATGGGTTGGCGCGGCGTTGGGGAGGAATTCTACAGCCTGATAGAGTGCTATCCGATGACTCTTCCCCTTGGCTGAATGGTTCCCATGGACGAAGAGGTGTTTCTCGTATTCGTGTCACTCGGCATTGCCATCGCCGCGATGGCCCTGATCTTCTGGATTCTCCGCCTGCTCCCGCCGGGTGGCTGGCTTCTGCTCTTCGCCCGTTTCCCGAATTTTCATGGAGTCGAGGCCTCCCCGAGCCGCTTGCCCCTCGCCGGCCCCTCCCCGGTCGGGCTTGGACCGTGAGACCAGATCCCCTTGGGGCCAACCGCCGAAATACTCTCCCCTCGAAGTTATTGACATCCTACCTGTCGCCCTGATCCCGAGACCGAATGAGCACCTCATCACCAATCGAGAACTCCGGCGCGCGGGAGGGCGACGAGCGCAACCCGCCTTCAGGTTCCCTGCCCTTCTCTCGCCTCGATCCCTGCCAGGACCGGGTTTTCCGATTGAATTATTTAAGCGAGATGGAATAAGTTTCTCCGCCCGTAGGACAATCCGCGGGTGCTCTCAGCCATGCATTTCCTCGTTACCGGCGGCGCCGGGTTCATCGGTTCGCACCTTGTGGAGTCGCTCTTGGGTGACAGTCACGACGTCACGATCTTCGATAACTTCAATGATTTCTACGATCCGGCGATCAAGCGTTCCAACGTAGCTGCCTTCCCGGCCCGGGTGCAGGTAGTCGAGGGTGACATCCGCGATGCCGTCCTGGTCGAGCGGACCTTCGCCGGGAACAGCTTTGATTGCGTCGTCCATCTCGCCGCCCGCGCCGGAGTGCGCCCCTCAATCTCCGACCCCAAGCTCTATTGCACCACCAACATTGACGGCACCTTCAACCTCCTCGACGCCTGCCGTCATCACGGAGTGCATCATGTTGTGTTCGCCTCCTCATCTTCGGTCTATGGAATCAACAAGAAGGTCCCTTTCTCCGAGTCCGACCACATCGAGCGCACTATCTCTCCTTACGCTGCAACCAAGCTCGCCTGCGAACAAATCTGCTCCAACTACTCCTACCTCTTTGGCATGCGCACGGTCTGCCTGCGCTTCTTCACAGTCTTTGGTCCGCGCCAACGCCCCGACCTCGCCATCTCGAAATTTACCCACCTTCTCCTCGAGGGCAAACCGATCGAACGTTACGGCGACGGGAGCACCGCCCGGGACTACACCTACATCGACGACATCATTCAGGGGGTGCGCGCCTCGATCGAGTACGACGCCACTCCGTTTGAAATCTTCAATCTTGGCGGATCGCAAACCACCACCCTCTCGGAATTGATCGAGATTGTGCAGGAGGAACTCGGCGTCACTGCCGAAGTGATCGAGCAGACGGATCAACCTGGCGATGTTCCTCGCACCTTCGCAGACATCGGGAAGGCAACGCGCCTTCTCGGCTACCAGCCCCACACCGCCCCCCGGGAAGGGATCCGCAAATACATCGAGTGGGTTCGCAAAACGGAGCAGAGACATGGCTGACTCCAAGCGCTGGAACTCGCTGGCTCTGCGCCTCGTCCTTGGGCTTACCGCCCTGCGCCTCCTCTGGCACCTCTTCACACCGATCGGGCTCCTCGGTGACGAAGCCTACTACTGGGATTGGGGGCGCCATCTCGACTGGGGATACTTCTCCAAGCCGCCCCTCATCGGGTGGCTCTATGGCAGCCTTGGCCGGCTCACGAACGATTCGCTCTACGTCTTCAAGGCGTTCGCCACCCTGCTCACGGGCGGTGGCCTCTGGTTCTTCTATCTCGCGGTGCGCAAGATCTTCAATGCAGGCCTCGCCTTCTGGGCCCTCGCCGCGTCCGCCTTGTCCATCGGCAATACCCTCCTCGCTTCCATTCTCACCATCGATGCGCCGCTTCTCTTTTGCTGGTGCCTCGCCTTTTATCTCTACTGTCGCCTCCTCTTCTCCGCAGGAAAGCCCTCCTGGCGCGACGCCCTCCTCCTCACCCTCGCCCTCGGCTTCGGCCACCTGAGCAAACAAATGATGCTCGCCTTCATTCCCCTCATGTTCGGCGGCGCCTGGTTTTCGCAACCCAGCCTCCTTCGCAAACCACACCTCTACCTCGCCAGCCTGCTCTCGCTCCTCTTTCTCCTTCCTCCCCTCCTTTGGAACATCTCTCACGACTGGATCACCGTCACCCACACCGGCCACCACTTTGAATCCGAGCCCTTTGACCTCGCCGAGATTGCGGGCCGCTATCTCAGCCTCGGAGGGGTGAGCGCCCTTCTCCTCACCCCGATCCTCTTTGTGCTCATGCTCGGGGCGATCTGGTCCCTCCGCCATTGGTCGAGGCAGCCCCCTGAAATCAAAATGCTCTGCTGCTTCGGTGCGGCCGCCCTCCTTGGAATTGCGGTTCTCGGTCTGCGCCAGGAAATCAATCCCAATTGGCCCGCGGTCTTTTATCCCGGGGCCATTGCCCTGACGACCTGGTGGTGCCTCAAGGGCGACGCTCCCAAACGGGCGGAGTGGTTTCGCAAGTCCATCGCGCTGGGCGCGGCCTTCACCGTCGCACTGATGGGATTCCTCCTCTATCTTACTCACGCGGATCCAGACTGGCCGCCTGCTCAACGCCGGGGTTGGCGGGGCGCACCCTCCCTCACAGCTCAACTGACCAGCGACTCCGACCAGGAAGCCCGCGCGAGGGAAGACGATCTCTTTCGGAACCAGGAGCGCCGGCAGATCATCGTGATTGGGCATCGCTTCACGGCCTCGCAGTTGGCCTATCACCTCCGCTCCTCCAGCGATGTTTTTCTTTGGCCCAGCCGTAAGGGGGTCGACAGCCAGTACGACCTCTGGCCCGGCCCTCAGCCCGGCAGCAACTGCCTCTTGTGCATCGAACGCAAGAATGAGAGGCACACCGGAGAACTCGCCCCCGAGGTCGCAGCCCGCTTTGAGGAGGTCACCAGGAATATCGAATATGAGCTGCACCCCTCCCTAGGGTTTCCCCGCTACACGTTTTACCTTGCGAAGGGCTTGAAAGATTGGCCCGCTCCCACCATGGAGAGTCCCACACCATGAGTTCAGAGATCAGCATCGTCGTCCCATTTTACAACGAAGAGGAAGCTGCCCGGACCGTCCTCGAGGAAATCGTTGCGACCAATCCCGGGGCCCAAATCCTCGCGGTCGACGATGGCAGCTCGGACAAGACCTGGCAGATCATCTCCACGGTACCCGGGGTGACCGCCCTCCAGTTTGCCCGCAACCGCGGCCAGTCCGCCGCCATGTACGCCGGAGCGCGCAATGCCAGCCGCCCCATCATCGTCTTCATCGATGGCGACGGACAGAACGATCCCGCCGATATTCCGGCCCTGGTCGACGCTCTCGGCGACGAAGCGGACGTCGTTTGCGGCTACCGCGCCCAGCGCAAGGATACCGTCTCGCGCCGCTGGGCTTCCAAATTTGCCAATGCCATTCGCCGCCTGTTCGTCAAGGACGGCCTCCGCGATACCGGATGTTCCCTCAAGGCCTTCCGCCGGGAAGCCGTTGATCACCTCGTTCCCTTCAACGGCATGCACCGCTTCCTCGCCGCCCAGTTCCTGAAGGGCGGCCTGAAAATCGTCGAAATGCCCGTCAATCACCGTGGCCGCCTCGCGGGCGACTCCAAGTACACCAATTTCAACCGCGCCATCCGCGGCGTCTACGACCTCTTCGGCGTCAAGTGGCTCCTCAATCGTAAAGTTTCCTTCGACATCAGCGAACGCAACGAACCGCCAACTGATCCCTGAATCCCAATCTCTGAATCCACTACGGAATGACCTAACCGCAGCAAGGCCCAAGAGAGCCCTAGAGGATTGGTGCGGAAGGTCCCCACCTCTCCCCTTGTTGCCACTTCGGCGCCCTCCCCCAGTTCATCCCGCTGGCAATCACCACGAGCCACCCCACAACCATGGACTTCTACTCGATCCTCGCTCACACCGTCACCGAACCAGTCGGTGATGGAATCCTGCACAAGATCTTTTACGAGGGCGAACACTTCGGCTTCGACGTCATCCTCTATCCGTGGAAACTGATCGGCTACTTTGGCGTGATCATGTTCGCCTGCCGCTGGCTTCCCCAGATGCTCGCCAGCCGCAAAGCTCAGCAAGTCGAGATGCCCCGCATCTTCTGGATCATGTCGGTCATCGGCAGTCTCTCCCTCCTCTCCTACTTCATCCTCGGCAAGCCCGATTCCGTCGGTGTGCTCGCCAATGCCTTCCCCTGTCTGGTCGCCAGCTACAACCTCTACCTCGATCTTAAGAATTCCATCAAGCCCGTGGGCGCATGATCTGATCATGCGCCCAGTCGCACCACCTTCCCTGAACCTCACGACCCCATCATCTGTTTCCCGCGGATCTGCCTGATCGCCCTCGCTGCAATCATGCTCTATTAAGAAGGAGAAGTGCTCAACCTGAGACCCACTCTTGGACTCGTCGCCCTCCTGACCATGGACGCCCCTTCGGGCCTCGGTGCAGGGGAAGAACGGCTTGCCGAAGCGCATTGGTCGTTCACCAAGGTCGTCCGCCCCGCTCTCCCAAAGGGGGCAGGCGAGGGCTGGGCCCTCAACTCCCTCGACCACTTTATCGCCGCACGGCTCGAGAAGGCTGGCTTGCAGCCCAGTCCTGCCGCCACCAAGAGGAAACTGATCCGAAGATCCTACTTCGACTTCCTCGGGCTGCCTCCGAGCCCGGAAGAGGTTGACGCCTTCCTCGCGGACCGCTCCCCGGATGGCTATGAGAAGTTGATCGATCGTCTCCTCGCCTCCCCCCACTTCGGAGAACGTTGGGGACGTCACTGGCTAGATGTGGTCCGCTTCGCCCAAACCAACGGCTACGAACACGACGCCGAAAAACCAGAAGCGTGGCGGTATCGCGATTGGGTCATCGAGGCCTTCAACTCGGACCTGCCCTACGACGAGTTTGTGCGCCAGCAGCTGGCTGGCGATGAATTCGATCCCGTCAGCGATCGCTCAATCACCGCCACCACCTTCTACCGGGCAGGTCCCTGGGACCAGGAACCCGACGATAAAGACCTGGCCCAGTTCGACGGACTGGACGACATGTTGACCACCACCTGCAACGCCTTCCTCGGAGTCACCCTGCAGTGTGCCAGGTGTCACGATCATCCCTCCGACCCGTTTCCCCAGCGCGACTACTACGCGATGCTCTCGCACTTCCGAAACGTGAAGATCGATGGCACCACTCTTGTCGATCTCCCATCCGGAGAAGTGGCCCTGGCCGTCAATGAAGAGGGCCCCGACGCTCCGGAAACCGTGATCTTCCTGGGAGGAGATCCCAAGACTCCGGCATCAACGGTGGCCCCCACCCTCCCCCCAGTGCTCATGAAGGCATTCCCGCACCAGCACAAGATCACCAAGCGGGAGAAATCCACCGGACGTCGCAAGGCGCTGGCCGCCTGGATCACCAGCCCTGACAATCCTCTCACCGCCCGGGTGATCGTGAATCGTCTTTGGCACTATCACTTCGGGCAGGGCCTGGTTCGCACTCCGAACAACTTTGGAAAGGCCGGACTCCCCCCCTCCCATCCTGCGCTCCTCGACTGGTTGGCCTCTGAATTGATCGCGCACGACTGGAGCCTGAAACACATCCATCGCCTCATTGCCACGAGCGCTACCTATCGCCAATCTTCCCGGACCGCCACGATCCAGAAATCCGATCCCGACAATCGCTTGCTTTGGCGACAGAACAGTCGCCGGCTGGAGGCCGAAGCCATCCGGGACTCGGTGCTCGCGGCAGCCGGCGCCCTCAATCTCGAAGCCGGCGGCCGGGGATTCTTCCCCGCCTTGGCGCCACAAGTCCTGGCGGGAGATTCGCGATCGGGAAACGGATGGGAGTTCTCCTCAGAGAAGGATCGCAGACGCCGCAGCATCTACATCTTTGCCAAGCGCAACGCCATGCCGGTCCTCTTGGATTCCTTTGACTGCGCCAACCCTGATCTCTCAAGCCCCACGCGCCAAGTCACCACGGTCGCCCCCCAGGCTTTGACTCTTCTCAACGGTCCCTTCATCAACAAGACCGCCCGCCTCTTCACCGCCTCCTTGACCAAGCAGGCCAAGGGGGACCGCGAGCAACAGATTCGCCTGGCCTTCCGCGCAGCGCTCAGTCGCAAAGCCACCGCCGAGGAGGTGATGATCGCCATGGCCTACCTCGCCCGTCAGGAGAAGGCCTTCGCCGAAGCACCGGAAATGATCCGTCTCCGACCAGCAGTCCCGCCCACCATGATTCGGGGGTTCCGCGACATGCATCGCCCGCAGGACTTCTTTATCGGCCCTCGCAAAAAGTGGATCTACTATCGCGGAGATTCCTTTGTCGGGATGGCTGATCTGTTCACCGTGAAGCCGCCACAAGGCCCCTTCGCCCTCTGGAAGGGGGTGGAGCTTCAAGGGGCAGGCAGCATCACCGCTCGGTTGCAATTCGACCGCCAGGCTGAGCTCGCTTCCGTGATCTTCCGCGCCCAACCGAAGGGCGAACTCTTGCGGGGCTATGAACTCCACTTCGATCCCCGAAGGCACAGGGTCTCCCTCGTGAAGCACACCGAGGATCTCCAGGTCCTGGCAGCCGCGGAGCTTCCTCCCTCCAGCGGGTGGCACCACATCCATCTCGCTTGGACCGAGTCGCGGATCCGAGCCGGCTTGGTCGGCCGCAAGACTCTCCTCATCGACGTCATCGACCCTGCACCTCTCCCGCTGCGAGGCCGCATCGGAATCCGCTCCTGGGGTGGCGAGTTGCGCGTAAATCAGATGCAAATCAAGGCGGATGGCAAGACCTTCGCAGTCACCGGTGATCTCGACCAAAGAACACCCGCAGACAAAGCCCTGGCTTCCTTCTGCAATCTTCTCTTCAATCTGAATGAGTTCGTCTACGTCGACTAAGAGGAGTCCTCATGCTGTCCATGGTCGCTCAAGACAGAACTGAGTTCCCAATTTCGGATCAACTTCAGGACCACCCCCCAGAGCTCACGGACGACTCTGCCTCTCCTTCGAGTCGTCTCCCCGCACCGGGCCCTCACGCCACAACCTCATGAATCGGTTCGGCCGGAACCAATCCGGTCAACTTCTGATCCAGCCCATCATAGAAGTAAGTGAGCTGCTCGTGATCGATGCCCATCAGGTGCAGAATGGTAGCGTGGAGATCTCGAAGATGCCGCGGATTCTCTTCCGCGGCGTGACCAAGCTCATCGGTTTCGCCATAGGAAAATCCCGGCTTCACCCCTCCGCCGGCCATCCAGTAGAGGAACCCCTTCGGGTTGTGATCGCGCCCCGTCACATCGTAATTCGGTTTCGTCCCCGGTTGCCGGCCAAACTCGCCCCCCCAGACCACCAGGGTCTCATCCAGTAACCCACGCTGCTTGAGGTCAGTCAGGAGCCCGTCGATGGGCCGATCAATTTCGGGCGCGTGGATCTGGAGATTCACTTCCTGCCCAGCATGAGCATCCCAGCTTTGCTGCTGCACTCCACCGCCGGAGTAAATTTGCACGAAGCGCGTCCCCCGCTCGATCAAGCGCCGGGCGGTGAGACACTGCCGCCCAAAGTGGGCCGGACCGACCGACCATTTGTGATCCGGTTTCTTATCGAAGATTCCATACATCTCCATCGTCTTCTCCGACTCTCCGGCCAGATCCGTTACCTCAGGAGCAGAGATCTGCATCCGGTAGGCCAATTCATAACTCTTGATCCGAGCCTCCAAATCGTCGCGCCCGAAACGCTCCTTGAGATGGACTGCATTCAATCGGGCCAAGGCATCGTGATGCTCCCGCTCCATCTCACGAGTCAGCCCCTCCCGATTGCTCAGATGCAGAATGGGATCTCCCTTCGAACGAAAGACCGTGCCCTGATGAGAAGCGGGAATATATCCTGAGCTCCAGTTGGGTGCTCCCGAGATGGGACCGCCTCGCGGGTCCAACATGACCACGAAGGAAGGCAAATTCTGATTGTCGGTGCCCAGCCCATAACTCAGCCAGGAACCCATTGAGGGATGGCCTTGTAGAATGCGGCCCGTGTTGGCCTGGATGACCGCCGAGCCATGGATGAAGGAATCGGTGTAGAGGCTCTTGATCAAACAGAGCTCATCCATGTGCTTGGCAATGTGGGGAAAGGCATCGCTGCACCAGAGACCAGACTCCCCATACTGCTTGAAACTCCGCTTCGAGGCCAGCAACTTGTTGGGCTCCACCTTGCCCCGCCGCGTTTCAGTATCCACCGTCTCTCCGTTCCGCTTCTGCAATTCCGGCTTGTAGTCGAAGGTGTCCATCGAGGGCGGCCCCCCGAACATGAAGAGAAAAATGCACCGCTTGGCCCTGGCGGCAACGTGCGGGAGTGCCGCAGCATCCATCGCCCCGAATACTCCATCCTCGGCCATCACGGAGCTCAGGGCCACGCCACCGAATCCGGCGCCAACCTGCCAGAGAAATTCACGGCGCGAGCCGCTGCAGCCATGCCATGGAGATCGATGGTTCATCAATGATCAACGAAGGGATCAGTCGATAGTAGGGGCCCAGTCCCGAGATGTCAAAACACCCGATCTCCGCTCTCCACCTCCGGCTCACTTTCCGCTGCTTGCCCGACGTCTTTCGCCTTCTTCAACCCCGATCCCACTAAAAATCCCCACATCACCCCCCAGGCTGCTCCGTGGGCAACATCAGCCGGAAAGTGGTGATTGCCATACATTCGCGACCAGCCCACCGCCCCCGCGAAGAACAACACGGCCCAGCCCACCCGAGGGTAAATCACCGCAATCGCGACCGCACTCGCTGTTGCGGCCGAAGTATGTCCCGAAAAATATCCATGAAACTTCCCTGAGGTGGTCGGCCCCGTAAATGTCAGGTAGTGCAGCTCCTTCCACACGACGGTCTCGGGCCGGGCCCGGCCACTCGTCATTTTGAAAACCAACGTGGTCGCGCCACTCAACACCCCCGCCAACATGAAAGCGAAGGCCGCCCGCCGCAGCCAGCGGTCCTTCCTCAGCGCCCCCGCAATCAGCAGAAGAATCCCTCCTCCCACGCTGAACTGCAAAAAGCCACCCCAAAAGCCGAAGAGCTTCTCCACGCCCTTCCCTCCCTCCGCAGCCTGCACCCAATCGAGCAATCTCAAATCATTCGGAAAGAGGACCAAGCCCGTCAGCACCATGAACGTTAAGACCCGTCCAATCCACAAGAGCCAACCCCCCTTCAGCGTCTTGACAAAACGCTGCCACACAAACCGAAGATCCGCCCAGAGCGCCATCGCCAGCAGAGTCCGCCACTCCCCCTTCGAAACAAGCGAATAGTTTGATTCCAGATCCCAGATCCAGGGCCTCAGAGTTCCCGCTCCGCGTGCTGCTCAGCACTCCCGCTCGGCCGGCGCAGTTCTTCGCCACTTGCTCCTTGCTACCTGCTACTAGCCTCCACCATCTTCCCCCCGTGACTCGGCGCTGGATTCTCCTGCTCTATGTTCTGCCCGCCCTCCTCCTGCTGGCTGGGTCCCTGCCCTTCCTGCTGGGCGATTTCGATCTCAGGATCGCGCAAAATTACTACAACGAAAGCGCCCATCTCTGGACTTACGCGGGCAAGAGCCCTTGGGCCCAACTTTATAAATTCGGTCCTGTCCCGGCCATCCTCACCGCGGTGGTCGCCTTCTCGGTGCTCGTCCTCAGCATTGGCCGGCCGAAACTCGCTCCCCAGCGCAAACTCACCGCCTACCTCGCCCTCGTCCTCGTGCTCGGACCGGGCCTCCTTGTGAATACCATCCTGAAGGGGAACTGGGGCCGGCCCCGGCCCCGCGAAGTGATCGAACTGGGCGGACGGCTCCCCTTTGAACCCCTCCTCACCATCGACAAAAGCAGCGACGGTAAGTCCTTTGTCTCCGGTCATGCCTCGATGGGCTTCTACTTTTTTGCAGGGGGCCTCGCCCTGCTCGCAGCCCGCCGCCGCAGAACCGGAATCGCCGTCCTCGTCCTGGGAGCCGCCTTCGGGACCTTCATCGGCATGGCCCGCGTCGTCCAAGGCGGACACTTTGCCAGCGATGTCCTCTGGTCGGCGGGAGCAGTATGGTTCACCAGCGCCGGATTACTCCACCTCTTTGGCCTGCATCGCAACGCCTTCTACGAACCCAAGAAACCGGTCGGGGAAAAAATCCCCCACTGGCTTCCTTTTGCTCTCCTCGTCGGCCTCTTGGCCGTGATCGGAACCACCTGCCTCGCCTTTCCTTACTCTCGCGAAAAGAAAACCACCCTCCTCAGCGAGGAACTGGAACGACTCCCGGACACCGTCAATATCTTCCTCGACCTTGAAGGCACTCTCGAACTCGCCCGCGGAGGCGAACTGTTTCTCGAAACTGAATCGCGCGGCATTGGCTTTCCCAAGAGCCGCCTCAACAACGACCGTGTCTTCGTCGGTGACGGCTCCGAAGTCGTTCACCGCCGCAGCGGATACTTTTCCAAACTCAACGTCCGCACTCGCGTCACACTCCCGGCCAACCGGATCTACAAGATCACCCTCGGAAAACGGGTGAAATCAGTGGTCGTCCTCCCGCCTCCCGAGTTTGACTCCAACAAGTTCGCACACGTCCGCCTCACCTCCAGCGCCCAGACCAAATTGATCAACATCAATGACAAGGCAATCGACGAAGACTTTTTCGCCCGAAAGACCCGCGCCTTCTCCTTCTAGCAAGATCCGCAAGGAGAAGATAGGCCCCGAGACCGGCAGGGGTCGCAACATCCTCAGACACGCTTTCAAACTCATTCCGGGAGTTTTCGAGATGCCTTGGTCTTGATCCCTCCCGGGATCGAGACGGAAGAGCCTTATCCTGGCGCCATTCCTGCTCCGGGCCGGGATTGGCCTCCCGCGGAGAATCTTCCAAGTTCCCGAATTTTGGAGTGTTGGAGCAATGGAGTTCTGGAGTATCAGTCCGCCCATCCCCACTTTCCTCCTTCCCTTCCTGAACACGATTTGCTGAATCCTTTCCCCTCCCAGACATGCATCACTTCCACTATCGCAACGGCCAACTTCACTGCGAAGAGCGCAACCTCCAGTCCGTTGCCGAGGAGCACGGCACCCCCCTTTACGTCTACTCGGCCAACACGGTCCGCGATCACTATCGCCGCCTCGATGCTGCCCTGGCGGGTCTCGATCACCACATCGCCTATGCAGTCAAAGCAAACTCCAACCTCTCCGTCCTGGGGCTTCTCGCTGATCTCGGGAGCGGCTTCGACATCGTCTCCGGAGGTGAACTCTTCCGCGTCATCAAGGCGGGCGGCGACCCCAAGCTTTGCTCCTTCGCCGGGGTCGGCAAAACCGCCCACGAAATCAAGTTCGCCCTCGAACACAAAATCTATTGCTTCAACATCGAGTCCGTCGCCGAACTCGATTTGCTCAATGAGGTGGCCGGCAGCATGAGGGCCGTCGCTCCCATTGCCGTCCGCATCAATCCCAATGTCGACGCCAAGACCCACGAATACATCTCCACCGGCAAGGCCGAAAACAAGTTTGGGGTCGACTACCTCGCGGCCGAAGAAGTTTACCAGCACGCTTCGACCCTGCCCCACATCCTCGTTCGAGGGGTGCAGATGCACATCGGTTCTCAACTCACCACCGTCGACCCCTTCGTCGAAGCGGTCGAACGGGTTGTCCCGCTTGCGGCCGAACTCAAGGCCAGGCACAACATCGAATTCTTCTCCATCGGCGGCGGAATCGGAATCGTCTACGATCCGGCCCTCGCCTCCGGTCAAAGCGAGTGGTGGGAACAGCAAGCCGAACCCCCTCTCTCTCCTGAAATCTACGCCACCGAACTGGTTCCTCGCCTCACGCCCCTCGGCCTCAAAATCCTCCTCGAACCAGGTCGTTACATGGTCGGCAATGCCGGTGTCCTGCTCACTACCTGCCTCTACGAGAAGAAGGGTCACGCAAAGAACTTCAAAGTGGTGGATGCCGGCATGAGCGATCTCATCCGCCCCGCACTCTACCAGGGACATCACGAGATCGTCCCCGTCCGCGAGTCCGCTGGCGACTCACAAATCAAGGCCGACGTGGTCGGCCCCATCTGCGAAAGTGGCGACTTCTTTTGTCAGGACCGCGACCTCGCAGACTTCCATGCAGATCATATCGTCGCCATCATGAGCGCCGGCGCCTACTCCTTCACGATGGCCTCGAACTACAACTCCCGCCCCATGCCCGCGGAAGTCCTGATCGATGGAGCAGAAGCCAGGGTCGTGCGCAGACGCCAGACCCTGGACGACCTCATCGCCCTCGAGTTGTAGCGTTCAGAGCCGCGCCCTTGCCGTTCTACTCCTGACTGGCGCCTGCCTCTTCGCCGAGGAAGCACCGCTCGACCGCTTGCGAAAGTCGATCCCGCCGAGATGCAACGCTAGGGGGTGTTCAAAACACCCGAGTAAGTGGTGGCGCAAGCAACTTTTCCGATTGGCAAGGCGTCGGCCGGTGGCGATGGGCGAACCCCCCAGCGGTGACGAGAACGCAGCGAGCCCGCAAAGGGTCGCAGAATTCACGGATCACCTACCGCTTTCGCACCACGCTCTCCGCCTGCAGGATCAACACCGCTCCGCGTTCGAGATACTTTCTGGAAGAGATCGTCCCACTGATTGTCACCTCTGCACCCTCGAATGTCGCGGCCTCCTTGATGGCCTTCATTTCCACTTCGATCCGCGCCAAGCCCTTGCTGCCGGAATACCCCAACTGCCAGCCAGTGCTCTCTCCTCCGATCGCCACCAAGCCGCCCTGCAACTTGCCGCTGAGAGTCACTTTCGACCCGACCCTGATTGCCGGTTCGGGGACAGCCAACGGTTGTCCAAGGGCTCGCGCAATCGCGAAGTCCGTCAGTTTCTGGGAGTGGAACCAGCCGCTCCACATGTTGTGCCCTTGACCGGCAATCACCTCGATCTCAACCGGCCCTCCGAACGCCGCGTAGCGCTTCGCCAACTCTGCGGAGTTCGCATCCAAGGGCACGGTCCCATCCTTGTCGCCATGGATATGGAGGATCGGCACCTTGGCCTTCGCGAGCGAGGCGAGCCGATCGATGGGGTTGTGTGCGGCGAGTTTGGCCTGCAACGCTTCCGCGGTCATCCCGTAAGCGGAGGCGGCGCGCTTGACGCCGGGGTAGCTGGCGATGTTGCAAACCGGGTAGATCCCGGCCACCCCGCCCACCGACTGCGGGTTCTTGGTCGCCCAACTGTAGAGCATCAATCCGCCGCGGCTGCGTGCCAGCAAGCATGGCTTCTCGCGAAACTTCCGGGTCTTCACCAGATGGTCGTAGAAGGCGCTGTAGGTCTTCCGCCCCACCGGGCTACCGTAGGATTCACCTACGTCGATCCCGGCGATAGCGATCCCCTTGGCGAGGAACTGCTCAAACATCCACCCTTCGGATTTGGCTGGCAACCCGCGCAGGGTCGGCGCGTACCACACCCACGGAATGTTGGCCTTGGCTCCCGACGGCAGAATGACAAAGGCGTCGTGGCCGTTCAACGTGAAAGCCTCCCCGGGAAGCGGAAGGGACTTCTTGCCAGGCGCAATGATGGGCTCCGCGGCCGTGCCGGCAGCCGTGAGGGCAATCATGGAAAAGAGGTGAAGGAGTCGCAGCATGATGAGTCAGAACGTTCGGAGATGAAACTGAAGGCACCGGAGGATCGCAAGATCCATCGCCCAAACCTTGGGGCCATGATCCGCAAAAGGCGAGTGCGGAGCACCGGTGAGGCGGATCCCCTCCCTGCCACTGGGATCGGACTGAGAGCTTCTCGGGGCATGCCGCGATCCCTCTCCCGACTCACGCGAAGACGTCGAGGACGGCTTTCCCGTGTCCGTCCTTGGTCGCGAAGAACTGCATCCTGGCCCGGCGCCTCCTCGAGAAGGGCGTCCGCGTTGTGCAACTTTTCAATGGCAGCGATCCCTCGGGTGGCAATGGAATCACCAACTGGGATTCCCACGCCAACATTCTCAAGACCCACGCCATGCAGGCCGAGATCATGGATCAACCGACTGCCGCCCTCATCCACGACCTGAAACGTCGGGGCCTGCTCGAAAACACCCTCGTGGTGTGGTGCACCGAGTTCGGTCGCATGCCTTTCCTCCAGGGCAACGGCACCGGACGCGATCACAATCCGGATGCCTTCACCTGCTTCCTCGCCGGTGCCGGCGTGAAGAGTGGCTTCAGCTATGGCGAAAGCGACGAGTTCGGATTCAAAGCGGTTGTTGATCCCACCAGCGTCTACGATTTCAATGCCACCATCCTCCACCTGATGGGACTCGATCACGAACGCTTGAGCTACTATCACAACGGCCTCGAACGCCGACTCACCAACGTGCATGGTCACGTCGTCAAGGACGTCTTGGCGTGATTGGATATGATGGCTTCCCGAGCTCGCAGGGTCGCAGCTCGTAGCGCGGGGTGTCGCCGCGCCTCCTTCCTCGCGACCTCAGGAACCGATGCAATAAAGCGTCGAGAACGACCGCGCGTAAATCCGTCCCTTGATCGGGGCCAGGGTGGCGCGAAAGAGTTCCTTGGAATCGGCACCGAGACCGTTGATGGAGATCACATCCAGCTTCTTGCCCGGCTTGATCACGAGGGTTTCGCCACCGTAGACATTTCCAATGAAGACATGCCCGTTGGCAACCAGCGGCGAAGCGGCAAACTCCCCCTTCACCCCGAGGCGCTCTTCCCAGTGAATCTCACCGGTATGAGCGTCATAACAGGCGGCGATGCCCGACATCGAAACGACGATGAGATAGTCGCCAACCACCACCGGTGATGGCAGGTCCCGACCGCCGCGGCGCTTGGAGTGCCACTTCATGTGTGACTTGGTGACGTCTCCCTTGCCACCCGGCTTCACCGCGTAGGTGTCCCCTGGCTTGCCGTTCACCACGTAGAGCAGTCCATTGGCGAAGTCGGGCACTGGGGCCCCCCGCCCGTTGAACCCATGACAAAACCACAACTCCCTCCCCGATTTCGGATCGTAGCCACGCACTCCGTATTCGCCGTTCAAGATCAACTCGGAACGACTGCCGTCCTCAATCAGGATGGGCGTACTCCACCCGCCACGTGGTTTGTCTTCGCGCTTGGTCTTCCAGATTGGCTCCCCCGTCTTGATATCCATTGCGAGGAGCGAGGAGGCGCCCTCCGCATCGCAGTTCTGGATGACCAACTTACCGATGATGACCGGAGAGGCCGCGACGCCCCAGGGGCCAGGAAAATCGCCGACATCACGGGACCAGAGTTTCTTTCCCGCCAAGTCGTAACAATGCAGTCCCCCCGGACCAAAGAAGGCGATCACATGCTCGCCATCTGTCGCACAAGTCGGAGTCGCAAAGCTGTTCATCTTATGGGGATTCTCAGGCGCCTTGCAGGAGACCTCCTTCTCCCAGAGGATCTTCCCCTTGTTCCGATCGACACAAAAGAGGTAGCGCGCACTGCCGTCCTCGGACGCTCCGGTTAGAAAGAGTTTATCGCCCCAATTGACCGGAGACGATTGCCCCTTCCCCTTCAGTTTGGTCTTCCAAAGCACGGAATCCGCACTCCACTTGAGGGGAACGTCTTGTGCGGAGGAGTGCCCCCGTCCGGTCGGACCGCGAAACTGAGGCCAGTTCTCTTCGGCTCGCAATTGCGGAAGGGAAACGAGCGCAGCAAGGGATCCGAGGAGAGAGCACGCGAGGCGGGAAGGATGACCAGGTTTCATGAACTTGAATTTGGAATTCAGGCGATCCTCGCCGACATCCGAAAATGATAAAGAGTAAACACCCAGGGATTGTCCCCTCACCCCAAGAGAGGACCCACTCCTGATCGCAACCACCGTTTTTCCCAACCCTCGAACATACCCGACTAACCTCCCTCCATGAAAAACAGGCTAATTACTCTCTTGGCTCTCGCCGGGATCTCTCCATTGAGCTTCGGCGAATTGGACCTTCCGCAATCCGTATTTCGTGTCGAGCAGATGGAGGAAGCGAAAGGGAAGGACGTTGAGAATGAGAAACCCCTGATCGTTGTCTTCACCAATCCGGGGACCACATGAGGGATTTGCCTGGCCACCAGTTCGAAGGCCTTAGGCGTTCAAGAGCACCGGAGTTGTTGTTTTTGCAAACTCCACGACTGAGTCCGGATCACTCCCTGCAGGTGCGAAGGAAGTCCGCGCCAAGGGCAAGGTCAGCGAGTTGAAGTAAGCGCTCCGGAAGTCTCCTGCCAGCATCGCCGGACCACGGACTGACCAAGCTGTCGCGGGAGGGAAAGAATTGGGCTCCCCGCCACGTTCCCTTTGATATGTTAAGCATTTCGGACCCCTCGCAGAACCGAACTTGCGCAGGTTTTTCCCGGCGCGATTTCCTCCGGGTGGGGTCCTTGGGCTTGGGCGGACTCGGGCTTCCGGGTTTGCTTGGAATGAAAGCTGCAGCCGCGACCTCGGGCTCCAAGGTCCTGCGCGGGAAGTCGGTGGTCTTGCTCTTTCTCCACGGCGGTCCGCCCCACATCGAATTCTTTGACCCCAAAATGTCGGCCCCGCGGGAGGTCCGCAGCATCACCGGAGAGATCAAGACCAAACTCCCGGGGGTCACCTTCGGTTCGACCTTTCCGAAGCTGGCCGCGATCGCCGACAAGCTCACGGTGGTGCGCTCCTATGGATCCAACAACAGCCAGCACACCTACGGGTCGGTGGCGACCGCGGGGAATCCCCTGGAGGCTTCGATGGGGGCGATCTACTCCAAGGTGGCGGGTCCGCTGGGCCCGAACTCAATCCCTAACAACACCCTGATTCTGCCGGAAGCGATCGATCCGAATCTCAAGCTCGGGAGCAATTTTGAATCGCAGGCGCTCCCCACCGTGGCAGCTCCGGGGAAACTTGGCGCGCCGGCGGGGGCCTTCAATCCCTCCGGGGGCGGCACCCTCCGGGAGGACATGGATTTGAAGATCGACCCGGATCGCTTCACCGACCGGCGAACGCTCCTCTCGAAGCTCGACGCGCTGCGCCGACGGGTGGATGACTCGGGCTTGCTCGAGGGTGCGGATCGAATTCAGCAGCAAGCCTTCGACGTTCTCACCGCGGGGATCGGAAAGGCCTTTGATCTATCCGATGAGGATCCCAGGACGGTGGCTCGCTATGACACCCGTCCGCTCTTTGATCAGAAGATACTACACCGGTGGGGTGATATGCGACGGGCAACCAACCTCTTGGGAATGCAGATGCTCATGGCTCGGCGCCTCGTCGAACAGGGAGCGGGATTCGTGACGGTCTCCGATTGCGGATGGGACTATCATGCCAACAACAACAGCCCCAAGAACATGGAAGGCCTCTACCCGATGGGAGGCCAGGTCGATCATGCAGTGAGCGCCTTCATTGAGGATCTCCAGCAGCGCGGATTGAGTGAGGATGTCCTGCTGGTGGTCACCGGCGAAATGGGAAGGACCCCGAAGATTAATGGCAACGGAGGTCGCGACCACTACGGCAAGCTCACCAGCCTGCTCCTTGCGGGCGGCGGATTGGAGATGGGCCAGGTGATCGGGGAATCCGACAACATCGCGGCCGAACCAGCCACCGAAGGGTTCGGACCCAAGAACCTGATGGGGACCATCATGCACACCCTTTTCGATGTGGGCCAACTACGGGTGGCGGACAAGCTGCCGGAGCCCTTGGTCCAATATATCTCGGACGCCAAGCCCATCCGCGGGCTCGGCCTCTGAACGCGAATGCCCGAAAGGGAGATGTCCCTCAGGACGCGACCTTGAGCCATCCCTGCCAGTCCGCGCTGCTAGGGTATGTTCGAAAACCCTAGGCCAGAAGTTGCCAGCAGTACCACTGCATTCGAGGCAGATGAAAGGGACCTTTAAATTGATTCCCCTTGGCGTGATTGGAGATCCTGCCATCGCGATTCAGGTAGCCGAACCACTCTCCGTGCTCCTTGTCGTGAAAGGCCGAGTGGGCATAGGCATGAATCTGGCGATGCCACTCAGCGTACTTCGCGTCGCCGGTCAGCTTATAGGCGAGTAAGGTTGCAATGATGGCCTCGTTCTGCGGCCACCAGAACTTCATGTCATGGCAGTATTCCTGCACCGGTTTTCCGTAGACATCGACAAAGGAGAGGATCCCTCCGTACTCCTCGTCCCATCCCCGCTTCCACATGTAGTCGAGCATGCGGCATCCAAGCTCAATAAGCTCCTGGTCTCCGCCCCGGCGGCGCGCTTCGTGAAGAATAAACCAGGCCCCTTCGATCGCGTGCCCGGGGTTGAGGGTTCGTCCGTCAATGTGATCAATGACCGATCCGTCCATGCTCACCTGTTCCATCACGCACTCGAGGTCGTTCTTCACGAAGACGCGAATCTCAGCAATGAACTCATCGATCATCTCCTCTGCCAGAGGATCGCCGATCGTTTCCACCAATTGCTGGGCGACCTGCAAAAAAACCATCGGCACCCCGATCGACTTCGACGGCCTCACCGCGGTCCACTTTGACTCCCCGGTGGGAAGCCGCCCCTCGATGTATTCCACGCAGAGCCGGAACAACTGTCGGGCCTGCTCCTTGCTGTCCTCACAATCAGCCGCCTTCCCATAAGCGGCAAACGCGATGGTCGCGAAGGCCTCCGAGAAGAAGTAGCGCCGTTTGCGAAGCGCCTCCCCCGCTCTGGTCACGAGGAAGAACATCCGATCGTCCTCGTCGAAGCAATGATTCCGCAGGAATTCTACCCCGCTCCTGGCCGCCTCCAACCACTCCGACCGGGGCTCCACCGTGTTGTAGAGGGTCGCCAACATCCACGCGAAGCGCCCCTGCACCCAGACCGACTTGTCGTCATCCAGCAAGGTCCCGTCCCGGTCCCTCGCCGTCAAGTAGCCGCCGTGCTCCTCATCAAGAGAGCGCGGCAGCCAGAACGGCAAGGTGTCGTCCAGGAGGCTCGCCTTGTAAAAATCGCGAAGCGTTTCCAGCTCCTCTTCCGAATATCCCCTCATGCTTCGCTCCCGCAACCATTCACTTCCTCCTCTCACCGTCAATCCTCGGCTCATAACCGACAGAACATCGACTCGGGGTGTCGCTGCCGCTCAACCCCGCGCTACGAGCTGTGATCCCCACCGGGATTAGGGAACCTGCGACGTGCCGCATGGGTTTCACTCTACGAGAGACTCAGGGAGGCGGAGACCAGGCTATATAAGTCGAGAGCTACGGGGAGTTTCATGCAAGGTAGCGAGACCAAAGGGGTGAATCAAAGCGACTTGCCTCGCCGTGATAATTGCCCGCTTAAACAGCAAATAAGACCATGCAATGTGATTGTTAATGTATGCCGGTGATTATTTTCAACAAGGATACCTGATTACCTTATATCAAGGCTGCGGCGTATCTTCTTAATTATAAAAAGGTTGAAATAACGCCCGGGCATCCCTCCAAAGCCACCCCATTGTGATCATGCTCGCTGACTCCAACCCTTGCGGAATCGTCTCAATTCGACACCGTGCCGCACATGATTCGTCAGTTCCCACTTGCCCTGCTCGCATCCCTGGGCCTCGCCCTCCCCGCCCTCGCCCAGCACGACGTGCAGCGCAACGCGGTGCAGCAAATCGCGCGCTCGCAATTCGACGCAGCAGCCAAGACTCTGAAAGGCAACAAGAAGCCAAACGCGGGAAAGGCCGAGACCCTCTTCGTCGAGATCCTCAGCCTCCTCAAGCAGGGCAAGATCGACGAAGCGAGGGCCAGGCAAACGTTCGCCCTTGAGGCCGGCCTTCCCCTGGAGCGCTTTGCGGCGGGTCCACACGAATTACTTTCCAAGCTCCCCGAGCTCAAGGGTGTGAAAGCCATCAAGCTTGTGCACGGCCCCATGGTGGGATCGGTCACAGAAAGCGCGGCCTCCTTCTGGGTGCGCACCCGCGATGCGGCCAAGGTCTCCATCATCGTCGGCGAGCGCAGAGCTTCGGCAACAACAACCGCCACCTCCGGATTCACCACCGTGATCCGCGTTGATGGCCTGACGCCAAATACCGCTTACGATTACAGGATTCAAATTGACGGTGCTCCTGCCAAAGCCGAGTCGACCCGCTTCCGGACCTTTCCCACCAAGGCAAAGCCACAGCCGTTCTCCGTGGGCTTCGGTGGCGGGGCCGGGTACATTCCGGAGTGGGAACGCATGTGGGACAACATCACGAGCTTCAAACCGAACGCCTTCCTCATGCTCGGTGACAACGTTTACATTGATCAACCCGAACACAGCCTGACCCAACACTACTGCTATGCTCGTCGACAGAGCCGCCCTGAATGGCGGCGCCTCATTGCCTCCACCGCGATCTATTCCATTTGGGACGACCATGATTTCGGCGTGAACGACTGCGTGCCCGGACCGGAAATCGAAAAACCGGCCTGGAAGCGCAAGGTCTGGGAGATCTATAAACAAAACTGGGTGAACCCATCGTATGGCGGCGGCGAGAAACAACCGGGCTGCTGGTACGATTTCATGATTGGCGACGTGCATTTCATCATGCTCGACGGACGCTACTATCGGGACTTGAAGGGGGGGTCGATGCTCGGTTCGGTGCAAAAGGCCTGGCTCAAGAAAACGCTCACCACCTCCAGCGGCACCTTCAAGGTGATCGCCTCCCCGGTTCCCTTTTCCCCGAACATCAAGCCCGGAAGCAAGGACCCGTGGGACGGATTCGCGGACGAACGTGCCGAACTCTTTTCCTGGATTGCGAAAGACAAGATCGAGGGAGTCTTCCTGATCGCAGCCGATCGGCATCGCACCGATCTGCGCACCATTCCCAATCCTGGATCCTACACCCTCTACGAATTTGAGAGCTCCAAACTCACGAATCGCCATACCCATCCGGTCGTGAAAACGAAGGGATTGATCTGGGGCTACAACAAGACCTGCTCCTTCGGCTTCATGAAGTTCGACACCACAAAAACGGACCCGCAGGTCACCTTCGAGTTGATCGACCTCGATGGCAATATGCTCCAATCCCATGTCCTTCAACGAAGTAAGTTGGAATGATGTTCATTAGAACACGTCACAATGAACTGGACCCGAGCGAATTAGCGATAGAAGCGATCCCATTGTTTAGTTATACTAGGGGTTAACAAATTCGTAACTCTGCTCCGCCATGCTCACAATTGCTGGAAGCCAAGGTGAGACCTTTTGTGACGGGATTTCCCGTCGAGGGTTTCTCAAAATCGGCACTCTCGGACTGGGCGGAGCCACCCTGCCGCAGATCTTGCAGGCGGAGTCCACGACCCGTCACAAGCCGCTCGATCACAAGGCCGTGATCATGATTTTCCTGGCCGGTGGTCCGCCCCACCAGGACATGTGGGACTTGAAGATGGACGCGCCCTCGGCGGTCCGGGGCGAGTTCAAACCGATCTCGACCAACGTGGACGGCATTCAGATTGGGGAACTCTTTCCCCAGATGGCCAGGATGATGGACAAGTTCGCAGTCATTCGGTCCATGGTGGGCGCCAGTGGCGGTCACGATGCGGTGCAATGTCTCACCGGACGGAAGGCCAATGGTCCGCAACCTCCCGGAGGATGGCCCAGCATCGGGGCGGTCCTTTCGAAACTCAAGGGCCAGTCAGACCCCGCCATTCCCTCCTTCCTCGGACTCTCTCCCAAGTGCGGTCACGATCAGTGGGGCGACCCCGGCAAGCCCGGCTTTCTCGGCCCCTCTCATTCCGCCTTCGCGCCCTTCCGCGGAGGAGGCAAGGACGACATGGTCCTCAAGGATATCAGCATCGAACGCCTGGCCGATCGCAAATCGCTCCTCAAGTCCTTCGACCGCTTCCGCAGCGAGGTGGACAACTCCGGCGCGATGGCAGGAGTGGACACCTTTACCGAACAAGCCTTCGGGGTGCTGACTTCGAGCCGCCTCTCGGAAGCCTTCGATCTGAGCAAGGAGGATCCCAAGGTCGTCGAGCGCTATGGCAAGGGTACCGAAAAGCTCACCGCGGATGGTCCCTGGAAACGCCTCGACCAGTTTCTCATGGCCCGCCGATTGGTCGAAGCGGGCGCCCGTTGCGTGACCTTGGGCTTCAGCCGCTGGGATTGGCACGGGAACAACTTCGGGCGCGCCCGCACCGACTTCCCCATGCTCGATCAGGGTATCACCGCCCTGGTGCAGGACTTGCACGAGCGCGGCATGGACAAGGATGTCAGTGTCGTGGTGTGGGGTGAGTTTGGACGCACCCCGACGATCAATCCGCAGGGCGGACGGGATCACTGGCCCAAGGTTTCCACCGCGCTCCTCGCCGGCGGGGGCATGAAGACCGGCCAGGTCATTGGCTCGACCACCCGCGACGGCGGAGAAGCCAACGATCGCCCGGTCGAGTTTCCCGAAGTGTTTTCCACCTTGTACCACAACCTTGGCATCGACGCCCGGCGCACCACCATCGACGACTTGTCGGGGCGGCCCCGCTACCTCGTCGAAAGCCAATACCCTCCCCTTCCCGAACTCGTCGGATGAGGAGCTGCCACACCGTGAAATCCATCAGAATACTGTGCTGCGGCCTCGCGCTCGCCGCCCTTCCAATCCATGCTCAGGAGGGTGAGACTCCCCCCCCCGAGAACCCGCCCGCCCTGCCACCCACCACTGCGCCCGCCTTGGTGTGGAGTAACAGTGAGGCAATCAAGCTCATTGGTCCCAACGCGACCCATCAGTTGGTCCTCACCGCAAAACGAGGCGAGAACCACGAGCAGGACATCACCGCCCTGGCCTCCTACACAAGTGTCCCCGAAGGCATCGTGCAGGTGGATGCGAGTGGCTTTCTTCGCGTCCTCACGAATGGAGAAACGACCATTCGGGCAAACCATGAGGGGGGCTCCGCCGAGCGCAGCGTGACCGTGACGCGCGCCGCGGATCTTCTGCCGGTCAGTTTTCCAAACGATGTCGTCCCCGTGCTCTCCCGCCATGGCTGCAATAGCGGAGGATGCCACGGCAAGGCGGAGGGGCAGAACGGATTCAAACTCTCCCTCTTTGGCTTCGAGCCAGAAAATGATCACGACTATCTCGTCAAGGAATCCCGCGGGCGGCGCATCTTCCGCGCCGCTCCCGAACACAGCCTCCTGCTCCTCAAAGGCAGCGGCCAACTTCCCCACCAAGGGGGCTCCCGCCTCGATCAGGAGGGCGACGACTACAAGTTGCTTGTGCGCTGGATCAAGCAAGGGCTGTCCTACGGTCCGAAAGAGGACCCCACTGTGACCGGCATTGTGGTGGCACCCAAGGAGTGCCTGACCGCCCCCAATGCCCTTCAGCAACTCCGCGTGACCGCGAACTTCAGTGACGGGAGCAGCCGTGATGTGACCCGGGTGGCCCAGTATGATTCGAACGACGAGGAGATGGCGGAAGTGAACAAGAATGGCCTCGTCTCCATGAAGGAGAGCCCGGGAAGCACCTCGATCATGATTCGCTTCCAGACCCACGTTGATGTCTTCCGCGCCACGATTCCTCTGGGTGCCCCCGTGGACAACTTTCCCCAGCCGGCCAACTTCATCGACGAGCGCATCTTTGCCAAGCTCAAGACCCTGGGACTCCCGCCCTCCGGCGAGAGCGACGACGCCGCCTTTCTCCGGCGCATCACGATCGACCTGGGGGGTCGCCTCCCCACCTTGGAGGAAACCGACGCCTTCCTGGCCGAAACTGATCCCACCAAGCGCGCCCGCAAGATCGACTCCCTGCTGGCCAGCGCCGACTACGCCGACTACTTCGCGGGCAAGTGGGCCGCGATCCTGCGCAACAAGCGCAAGCAGGCCCATCACGTGCGGGGGAGCTTCGCCTTTCACGCCTGGATCCGAAATTCCCTGCACCAAAACCGCCCATACAATGAGTTCGTGAAGGAGTTCCTGGCCGCGTCGGGGGAGGTCGGAGACAACCCGCCGGTGGTCTGGTACCGCACCGTCAAGGACAGCAAGGAACAACTACAGGACATCGCGCAAATCTTTCTCGGAATCAGGCTCCAGTGTGCCCAGTGCCACCACCATCCCTACGAAAAGTGGAGTCAGGACGACTACTATGGATTCCAGGCCTTCTTCTCCAAGATTGGGCGCAAGGCCGGCAACCAACCCGGAGAGGAAATCATTTTCCACAAGCGTGGTGTTGCGAGCGCACAGAATCCGCGCACCGGCCGCACCCTGAAGCCCAAGCCCCTCGGCGAAGCCGAACTGCAACTCTCCCCCCTGCAGGACCCTCGCGACGCCCTCGCAGACTGGATGGTGAATGAGAAGAACCCCTTCTTTGCCAAGATGCTGGTAAACCGCTACTGGAAACATTTCTTCAGCCGCGGATTGGTGGATCCGGAGGACGACATGCGGGTCACCAATCCGCCCACTCACCCGACTCTCCTCGAAGCCCTCGCGAAGGAGTTCGCGGAGCACGGCTACGACATGAAGCACTTGATTCGTACCATCTGCAACAGCCGCACCTATCAACTGAGCGCGATTCCGAATGATCACAACCTCAACGACCGCCAGAACTACTCGCGGTTCTATCCCCGTCGCCTGGGGGCCGAGATCCTGCTCGACGGGATCAACATGGTCACCGATTCCAGCGAGCAATTCAAAGGCCAACCCAAGGGGGTGCGCGCAGTGCAGCTTCCCGATGATCAGTTCACGAAGGATTCCTACTTCCTCTCCGTTTTCGGTCGTCCGGACATGAACAGCGCCTGCGAATGTGAACGCGCGGACGAGGTTAATCTGGCCCAGGCCCTCCACCTTGTGAATTCGGCCAACATCCGCGGCAAACTCGCCTCCGACCAGGCGCGCGCTGCGCAGTTGGTGAAGCAGAAGGACCGCTCTGATGAAGCACGCGTCGACGAACTCTACCGCCGGGCCCTCGCTCGTCCCCCGGCGCCTGAAGAACTCGCCACCGCGGTGGCCTATCTTGAACGAAAGCGGAACCAGCCCAAGACACCACCGAAGAACGAAAAGGAGAAGCCCAAGACGCCGGGGGCGATCGAGCGTGAGGCTTACGAGGATCTCATCTGGGCCTTGCTCAACACGAAGGAATTTCTCTTCAACCACTAAAGCCCTCCTGCTGTGAATTGCTTGCTCCTCAAGGCCAAGGATCGGCTGCGACATGCCACCGCCCCCGCATTGCTCCTCCTCGCCGGGCCGCTCACACTGGCACAACTCCCTTCTCCCGACCTGCGCACGATCTTCCCGCCCGGTGCCCAAATCGGAACCTCCGTGGAGGTCACGATCGGGGGCGCCGAACTCGAGGAGAGCACTGAATTGGTCTTCACCCACCCCGGCATCAAGTGCGAACAGATTCCCCTCGCAACCAGCGAATTCATGCCCGCCAGTCATGAGCCGACCCGCTATCGCATCTCGGTCGCCGCTGAAGTCCCGGCGGGAACCTACGAGGTCATGGCCCGCACGCGCCTGGGCTTCACCGCGCCCCGTGGATTCGCAGTGGGAACCCTCCCCGAGATCCCTCATGTCGCCAACAACTCCCTCGCGAGCGCCATGCCGCTCCCCCTCAACACAGTCGTGAACGGGCACGCCGATAACGCCGCGATCGACTACTACCAACTGGAGCTCAAGCAGGGCCAGCGAGTGCTCATCCGCTGTCATGCCGAAGAGATCGACTCCCGCATGGACGCCACCCTCGCCCTCACCGACAGCGGGGGCCACGAACTCATGAACGATCGCGACACCGTGGGTCGGGACGCCCTTCTCAATTTCAAGGCGCCCAAGGATGACACCTATTTGCTTCGCGTCTATGACTTTACCTTTCGGGGAAACGCGGAGTTTCCCTATCGGCTCGTCGCCAGTGACGCACCCCACATCGATTTCATCTGGCCGCCGGCTGGCAAACCCGACACGACCGGAAGGTATACGATCTATGGCCGCAATCTCCCGGGAGGCAGTCCGGGCGAAGGGGTTCGCCTCGGGGTCCATGAACTGGAATCGATTCAGGTCGAGATTCCCCTCACTGAACAAGGCGACCCCGCCATCGTCGCGCGATCCATTCACGCTTCCCTCCTGCCCGGAATGGAGTTCCGACTGGAGTCCAAGGGCAAGATGTCAAATCCCGTGCGCATCGGTTTTGCCACGGATCCCATCACTCCAGGCGAGGAAGGAAGGGAGCAGACCGTAACAGTGCCCACTGAAATCCATGCCTGCTTCGATTCCAAGAGCGACCTCGATCACTATCGCTTTGAGGCGAAGAAGGACGTTCCGCTGTGGATCGAGTGTATTGCTGATCGCATCCGTGGAACCTCCGATCCGATTCTGATCGTCGAAAAAATCACTCGCGACAAAGACGGCGTGGAGCAGTTGAAGGAGATCGCCTCGAATGACGATGCCGGGAGCCGGTCCGGAGGATTTCAGTTTCCGATCCTCTCTCGCGATTCGTATTTGCGCTTTGCTCCCCCCGCCGACGGAATCTACCGGGTGACTGCGCTCAATCAGACTGGAAACGGTGGAGCTCATCTCATCTATCGTCTCCTCATCCGCCCCTTGGCCCCGGATTTCGACCTCGTGGTGACGCCCTGGCCTTCATTCCAAAATGCCAAGGCGGTGAGTCGTAACGCGGCTGTTCTGCGGCAAGGGGGCACCGCCCTTCTTCGGGTCTTTGCGATGCGTCGCAACGGATTCAAGGAAGCAATCTCCCTGAGGGTGGATGGTCTTCCGCCCGGAGTGACCTGCGGACCAGCCACCATCAAGGCGGGCCAAGACACCGCTACCCTCATCCTCAAGAGCACCGAAGACGCGGCGACCTGGCAGGGGTTTGCCTCGATCAAGGGATCCGCAGGTGACCTGGGGCGCAGTGCGCGGGCAGCCACCATTTCATGGTCAATTGGAAACTGGGACGTGGAATGGACCAAGCCCCGGCTCTCGCAACAACTTCCCGTCTCGGTGTGCGGGACTGAGAAGGCGCCGATCGTGATTCAACCCGCGCAATCACGATTCGAAGTCGCCCTCGACGGGAAACTCGAGATCCCCTTCACGCTGGCCAAGAACTGCGCCCTCAAGGGCGACTTCATCATCACCCCTTCGGGACTCCCCTTCTCCTCAGGCAAGGCCCCTACATTGAAACTCAAGCAGGATGCCACCGGGGGAACCCTCGCGCTCACCTTCAAGAAGACCAAGGAGTTTGCGATCAGCCCCGGGGAGTGGCACTTCACCCTGATGGGATCAGGCACCGTGAAACATAAGAACAATCTCGCTGCGATCGAGCGGACCACCGGAGACCAGAAGCGAATCGAAGAACTGGAGAAAACCTTTCTCGAGGAAGCCAAGCAGTTCAAGGCCGCAGTCGATCCTGCGCGCAAGGCTCTCCAGGATGCCGAGAACAACCTCAAGGCCGCCAGCGGTGAAGCGAAGCCTCCCCTTGAAGCAAGGGTGAAGGAGAAGCGCAGTCAACTCCAGGAAGCGGAGAAGAAGGCCGCCGACACCGAGGCCAAGGCCAAGCGCGCCACCACCGAAAAGAACAACGCGGCCGCTCGCGTCAAGCAGGCCACGGAGCGCGCCAAGGAAAAGGATTTGAAACACACCACGCACTCGCAACTGATCACCGTGGTGGTGAACGCACCACCACCCAAGGAGGAAGGCAAATGACTCCCCCCTTCCCCATCACCCTCGCTTCCCTGGTTCTCGCCCTCACGGTTTCTGCGCAGGACGGACTGCCCGTCGCTGACTTGAAACGCGATTCCCTGGTCGATTTTTCCAAGGAGATCGCCCCCTTCCTGAGGAAGAATTGCTTTGCTTGCCACAACGAGAAGAAGGCGAAAGCCGATCTCAACCTGGAATCGCCGGAAGCGATGCTGACCGGTGGCGACAGCGGCCCAGCCCTGGTTGCGGGCAAACCGCTGGAGAGTTTCGTCTTCACCTATGCGGCCCATCTTGAGGACGATCCGATGCCGCCCACCAAGAATAAATCCAATGCGGTCAACCTGACTCCGGATCAACTGGCCCTCCTCAAGCTTTGGATCGAGCAGGGCGCCAAGGGCGGCTCTGCAGCCATCCTGGCAGGCCCCACCGAGTGGCAGTCCCTCGAGGGCGTGCACACGATCTACTCAGTCGCAATATCCGAGGATCGACGCTTCGCTGCGACCGGCCGGGGGAATCGTCTCGCCATCTACGACCTGCGGACCGGCGCCCTCGAGGCCGAGCTCACGGACCCCAAGGGAAGTCCGGGGACCGCCCACCGCGATCTTGTTCACTCCCTCGCCTTCAGCCGCACCGGCATTCTTGCCTCGGGCGGTTATCGCAATGTGAAACTGTGGAAACGCGAGATCCGGCCGGCCTCCAGGGTGCCCAACACCCTGACCGATCAAACCACCGCCCTCACCACCAGTTCCGACCGCGCGTGGATGGCGGCCGGCGATGCCAAGGGCCATGTCATCGTCAGGAACCTAGACACTCCCGAGAACGCCCCTCCTGCGAAACTTCATGGCGCCGCAGTGCGCGACCTCCTCTTCTCAACCGACGGGAAATTTCTCTATTCGGCCTCTGATGACAAGACGGTGGTGCGCGCGGCCTTCCCCGAAGCCAAGGATCCTCCCAAGATCACCCTGCCCTCCGAAGCGCTCTCGCTGGCCTTGCTCGAGAACGGTCAGAAACTGGCAGTGGGCTGCGCCGATGGCATCATTCGTGTGTTCCCGATATCATGGTTCGACCTTGACCAAGCGGAGCGCGAGAAGTCCCCTCCTCCCGTTGAGTTCAAGGGACACTCCGCCAAAGTCATTGCACTCGGGGCGCTGGGCCAGGGCGCAACGCAACTCCTCTCCGCCAGTGAAGATGGCAGCGCGCGGATCTGGGATCTCGCCGGCAAGCCAGTCCGCCAGCTTGCCCACGGGTCCGCGATTTCCGCCCTGGCGGTCCATTCTCAGTCCAACAAGATTGCCACCGCGGGGGCGGACGGAGTGGCCCGCCTCTGGAATGCGGCCGACGGCAAACCCCTCGGGGAGCTCAAGGGCGACCTCGATTTCGATCTTCGACAAACGCGCACAACGCAAGAACGCGATCTTGCCAAGAGGATCGCGGAGCTTCGCAAGAAGCAGCTTGGCGAGCACGAAAAGCAATGGAACGTCCTGAAGGAAAAAGCGAAGGTTGATGCTGCCAAGGTGGCAGTCGCGCTCGCGGCCCGCACTGCCAAGGAAGCGAATGCGGAGGCCAAACGAACGCTCTCCGATGCCGCCCAGGCAAATGCAAGCGCGCTGGAGGCCACCAAGGATCCCGCCCTCGGAAAAGCCAACGAACAGGCCAAGAAAGCAGAGGAGGAGGCCAAGAAGGCCGAGAGCGAACTCGTGACTGCCGAGCGCAACCTCCGCAATGCGGAACGCACCCGGGACCTCACCGTGAAGGACGGAACCAAGGCGGGTGAACGGTTCCTGACCAACCACGCGGCTTCGGCTCAGGCCGACGCCGTCCTTGCAACGGCCGAAGAGTCCGTGAAGGCCCGCGAAGCCGAGGCCGCGAAGGCAGGTTCGGGCCCGATTGTGGCGCTGACCTTCTCCAATGACGGAGCCACCCTCGCGGTGGGCGCAGAGAAAATCGGAATGCGTCTTTGGAGCGCCCTCACTGCGCAACCCCTCGACATTCTGCAGCCAACAGGCCCCGCGACCTTCCTCGCCAGCGGAAAGGACAACCGCTGGCTCGCAGCCCTGCCCGACAAGAAGCTCGCGATGTGGAGCGACCCGATCCAGTGGAGCCTCGTGCGGCAGATTGGCGACCCCTCCACCCCCGAACCATTTTCGGACCGGATCCTCGCCCTCGCCTTTCATCCTCGCGGTCGCCTCCTCGCAACCGGTTGCGGTGTCCCGTCCCGCAACGGCGAGATTCGGTTCTGGCGAGTGTCCGACGGCAGTGCCGAAGGGGTCATCGAGAAGGCCCACCTTGACACCATCACGGGCCTCGCCTTCTCCCCCGGTGGTCATCGCCTGGCATCCTCTTCCACTGATCGCTATCTCAAGATTCACCAGGTCGCCAACGGGGAACTCCTCGATCAATTGGAAGGTCATACCAATCACGTTCTCGATGTCGCCTGGAGCGCGGATGGGGAGACCCTCGCCTCGGCGGGGGCCGATCACGTAGCAAAGCTGTGGGCCGTGGAAAGTAGCAAGCAGAAGAAGACTGAGGCAGGCTTCAAGAAGGAGCTCACCACCATCGCCTTCGTGGGCAGCGGCGAGAACCTCGTCCTCGGGGGCGGAGACAAGATTCTCAAGTCCGCCGGACAGAACCTCGCGGGCGTCGATGACTTCATCTACGACGTGGCGGTGAGCCCCGATGGAGCCACCATTATTTCCGGCGGCGAAAAGGGCATCCTGCGGGTCTGGCAGGCGAGCGATCGCAAGTTGCTTCATTCCTTTATCCCGCCCGCTCCCCTTGCACCCGAGACTGCGGCGAAGTGATCACCATCTCCGATTCCAACCCCTCCGGTCGCCGCTCCTTCCTGCGAGTTGGAGGCCTGGGTCTCGGTGGCTTGACCCTCCCTCAACTCTTGGGGTGGAAGGCGGCCGCCGCCCAGGCGGGCCTGCCGGTCAAAGACAAGGCGGTGGTCTTTCTCTTCATGCACGGCGGACCGCCCCAGCAGGAAACCTTCGACCCCAAGATGGACGCGCCGGCGGAGATTCGCAGTGCTACCGGCGAGGTAAAGACCACCATCCCCGGGGTCACCTTCGGCGGCACCTTTCAGAAGCTCGCGAAGCAGGCCCATCGCATGGCAGTGGTGCGTTCCTACACCACGGGCAATGGCAACCACGACATCAAGCCCCTCGTGAGCAAGGACACCTTGAAGGCAAACATGGGCTCGCTCTACGCCCGGGTAGCCGGTGCGAATGTCCCGAGCACAGGCATGCCTCGCAACGTGGCCCTCTTCCCACGCGCGGTCGATCCCACCGCTCAGGAACGCGTGAAGAACTTTGGCAATTTTCTGGCCAGCGGATCGGTGGGAGCCGGCTACTCGCCCTTTGCTCCGGGCAGCGGCAAGAATGGACTGCAGCACGACATGACGATGTGGATGTCGCGCAAGCGATTGGAGGACCGCATGTATCTCCTCAAGAAAATCGACAGCCTGAAGCGCGCGGTCGATGGCGGAGCGGCGGATGGACTCGGCAACCTCCAGCGACAAGCGGTGGAAATGATCATGGGGGGCATCTCGGAGGCCTTCGATCTCTCCAAGGAAGACCCTCGCACCCTCGCCCGCTACGACACCGCCCCCTTGGTGAATCCCAACTCGATCAGCAGATCGTGGAACAACCACAAGAACTACCGCGACCACGGACAGAGCCTCGGCAAGCTCATGTTGATGGCGCGGCGTCTCTGCGAACGGGGCGCCGGCTTTGTCACGGTCACCACCAACTTCGTGTGGGACTTCCACTCCGATAAAAACAACGCCGGCGTCGCCGAAGGCATGGACTACGTCGGAGTCCCCTTCGACCACGCGGTCTCCGCCTTTATCGATGACGTTCACGAGCGCGGCTTGAGCGACAAGATCCTCCTCGTCTGCTGCGGAGAAATGGGCCGCACCCCCAAACTGGCCGCCAACGGTGGACGCAATCACTGGGGCCGACTCGCCCCCCTCATGCTCGCGGGCGGCGGACTCAAAATGGGACAAGTGATCGGCCAATCCACCCCCGACGCCGGCGAACCGGCAGCCAACGCGGTGACCACCGAGAACCTGATCGGCACCATCATGCACACCCTCCTCGACCTCGGAAATGTGCGCCTGATGGAAAACCTTCCGCGGGACGTCCACAGCCTCCTGACGAGCGGGAGCCCCATCCGGGAATTGGTGTAGCGAGCTGAACCCATCGACCGGTCACCGGCTCGACGCTCAGGAGACGATTTCCCGGATCGCCACCGGCTCCCGATCTTGCCAGAGTCCCACCTGATGAAGGGTCTCCAGGACAAGAGAGTTCTCGTGACGGGCGCGAGCTCGGGAATTGGCCAGGCGATCGCGATTCGCTTTGCGGAGGAAGGTGCGCGCGTGGTGATCAATTATCGGCGCGGACTGGATGGTGCACGCGCGACCGAGCAGACCATCCTGGAAGGCGGAGCGAAGCACGCGCCGATCGTGATCCAGGCCGACATCGCGAAGGCTGAGGACGTGAACCGGATGTTCGACCAGAGCATCGCGGAACTGGGTGGCCTCGACATCCTCATCAACAATGCCGCCGTGCAGGTCGAGGGATCAGCCCACGAGATGGCCCTTGAAGCGTTTCAAGAGGTGATCGCCACCAATCTGACCGGCGCCTTTCTCTGTGCTCAGCGAACCATCAGCGACTTGCGCAAGCGGGACGCTCCCGGCGTGATCATCAATGTTTCGAGTGTGCACGAACTCATTCCCAAGCCTCACTACATCGCTTACGCGGTGAGCAAGGGCGGGATGCAGAACCTCACCCAAACGCTCGCCCTGGAATACGCCCAGCATGGCATCCGGGTGAACGGCATTGGCCCCGGTGCCACCATCACTCCCATGAATCGTGCGTGGAAAGATGACCCCAAGCGCCGCGCCGAAGTTGAGAGCCACATCCCGCTGGGACGCTCCGGCACCCCGCAGGAAATGGCCGCTGCAACCGCCTTTCTCTGCTCTGAGGAGGCTTCCTACATCACCGGTCAGACTCTTTTCATCGATGGAGGGCTCACCCTTTATCCCGAGTTTGGAACGCCTTGGTCGACCTGAGTGACCCATCCCTCCTCCCGCATGACCAGGAGGGGGGCCAAGATCCCGTCCACATTCGAGACCTGAACGCCACCATTCTCCACCAACTCGGCATCGCCCACAATCGACTGATCTACCCCTATCGCGGGCTGGCCGAAAAGATCCCCGGAGTCGAGCTCGCCCATCCAGTCAAAGGGATCCTCCCCTGGAAATAGGACGCTAGTCAGCCTCATCCCTCCCCGGCCCCGGAGGGGTCGCATCCTCACCACCCCCCAAGTGCGCGGCCCCCTTCACGAAGAGACCGTGCGTACCGATCCCACCTCCACCGGCTGACCGGAATCGGCAGAAGCGAGGGCAGCGAAACAGAGCTCGAGCGACTTGAGATTGCTCTTCGCGCTGTTGTTGGGCTCGCGGTCCTCTTCGATCGCACAAAGGAGTTCTCCCATCGTCCCCTGGAAGCCGGCATCGAACCAGCAACTTTCCAGCGGAACGCGGCACTGCCCCTCTTCGAGATAGACTTCCATTTCGGGCTGCTCGTTGAGGCCCGGACCGCGGGAGCGGAGAGTTCCCTTGGTTCCGACCACGGTGGTGACATCCTCTTCCCCGAGGGTGGTGTGGGCATTGAAGGACATGCGCACCTGCGCCCCGGGATACTCGATGATCGCTGAGGCGAGCGCGGGCGGAGTGTAGACCTGCTCATCATAGCGAATGGCGGAGGCCATCACGCGGGTGGGTTCCTGACCGGCCATGATGCAGGTCGTGATGTCGAACCAGTGCACCGCAAAATCAAAGAGGATCAGGTGGTGGATGCTCTCGAACTCGGAGGTCCCCTTGATCCAGGTTTGATCCCACTGCAGATTGAAATCGAGAGAAGTGACCCGCCCGATCACTCCGGCCGTCACGGCTTGTCGAAGATAGGCGAAGTGCGGGGCCCAACGACCGTTCTGATTCACCGCGAGCTTCACCCCCTTCTCCTCCGCGAGCCTGACGAGTTTCTCGCCGTCAGCGAGATCGAGCACGAAGGGCTTCTGACTGAGGACATGTTTGCCGGCCTCGATCGCTTCCCGAATAATGGGAAGACGGTCCAAGGGGTGCGGGGTCACATCGACCACCTCGATGTCATCACGCTCGAGGATGGCGTGGTAATCATCGTAAACCTCGGCCTCGGGATAAAACTCGTCGCGCTTGGCCTCGGCCTTGCTCCTGGTCCGACTGGCAATCGCGGCCACCTCGTAGCCACAGGCCAGATAGGCCTTCAGGTGAAACTCGCTGATCCCACCCGTGCCGATGAGCGCGATCTTGGGTTGATCGTTCTTCGGCCGCGGCGGCTTGTAGTCGACGGCGGGAGGATCGATCTCGACGATCTCCTTGCTGGGGCTCAGGCCGTAATCGTCTTCTTCGGACATCGGAAATCAATTCGGGTTGGCCGCCGTGAGGCGCAAAGTTTGCAAGTGCTGAAGACTGCCTTGGGGACGAGCATCGTGGTGATGACCCCTAGCCCCGCAGGCCGACCTGCTGCATGAGACTGTCGGTGGCGTTGTAAGCCTCCTCGACCCACTCCACGATCTTGTCGGGATCGGGCGAGTATTCCAACTCGAGGGAAACCGCGCCCTCGAAGTCGAGGTCCTTGATAGCCTGGAGGTAGGGTGCAAATTTCACCACCCCGCGTCCGGGAGGCAGGTCGCCGTGCACCTTGCCGTCGCAGTCACTGATGTGCACGTGGGTCGCCTTGCCCTTGAGGAGTTCGAGTTCGCTGGGTGGGGAATCGGCGAGCACGAGGTGACTCACATCGATGTTGGCCTTCACATTTGGCAGGGCGCAGTCATCGATGAACTGGGCCATCTTGGGCACACTGTTGAGCAGGCTCAGCCGGAAGGGTTCGAGCTCAAGAGCGATCTCCATGCCCCGTTCCCCGGCGTAGGAGCCGATCTTGCGCACCCCTTCCACGCCCCACTCCCACTGGGCTTCCGGGGGGATCACTTCGCGCTGCCAGATGTACTCCCCGAGGACCAGAAGGAGGTTCTTGGAATCAAATTGCTGCCCGAGGTCGACGAACTTGTTGGAGCGCTCGACGTGGTAGTCGCGCACCGGATCATTGAAGTCGACGAGACCCGCGGAGACTACCACGGTCGACACGATGGGCAGGTCGTTGTCGTCGCAGGTCTTGCGGATGAGATCGATCTCGGACTGCTCGATGCCGATCGCTTCCGTGAAGATGTCCACCGAGTCGAATCCGAGGCGCGAGATGTGTTCGAGGCCGGTCTTGGTATCGACCCCGGCTTGCCCAAAGGCACTGTTGATGATTCCGAGTTTCATGATGTTGAGTTTTCGAGATTTCTGCGGGACGGAGAGATGGGAGATCGGGAGCGCTTACGATTCGCTCTCCGCCAAACTGGTGGCGCTCTTGTCTTCCTCCACCAGATTGGCAAATTGCACGCTGGAGCGCTTCGCATCGTCGCGCCCCACCGTCAGAACCATCTCATCGTCCACTTTGTCGAGCGGAGTATAGCCTGGATGGTGCGACTCCTTGAAGGGATCGTTGCTCTTGGTGTTGTAACAACAGATGAGCGCCCAGCGGGAGTGATCGGAGAGATTGGCGGCGGAACAGTGGAGGGTATTGGAATGGAAATAGAGTGCATCGCCCGCCTTCATTTCACAGTGCACCAACTCGAGGCGCTTCCGGGCTTCCTCGACGTGTTCCATCTCGGCCCCGGCCTGGTCGCCGGTGAGTATGTGATTGAGTCGTCCCAGTTTGTGGGAGCCCTTGAGAACCTGCAGACAACCGTTCTCCTGGGTGGCGTCGTCGACTGCGATCATCACGCTCGCTAAATCAGGAAAGAGCAATCCGTTCTGATACCAGTATCCATAGTCCTGGTGCCAAGCCCAGGCCCCGCCCACCTTGGCATCCTTGAGGATCATCTTGGAGTGGTAGTGATAGACTTCGTCTTCGAGCAAGTCCTCAACCCGGTCGACCACCCGGCGGCACCGGGCCACCATGCCATAGATTCCATTTCCAGGATGATTCCAGAGCGAGAGCCGAACCTCGTGCCCATCCCCGTCATCCATGGTCGAGGAAGCCTGATCCATGGCGTGATCATGGCGGGCGGTGTCGCGCAAGAGGCCGATCTCCTCCTCGGTGATCAAGCCACGCACGAACAAGTAGCCGTCGCGATTGAATTCCGCAATTTGGTCGCTGGTCAAAACAGGCATGAGAGACGTTGGTTGATGAGGCATTCCTGCGTGCTGAGGCAGAGATCACCGGAAAGCTTCTTGTATACCTGGATGAAAATCAGCATTTTTCCTGACAAATTCAAGAACCCAAAAGTGAATCTACCTCGCCTCATTATCACGCACGCCGGAATTCCCCTGCTTGGACTTCCCTGCGCGGCTGCGGCACCCGTTGATTTTACGCGGGATGTGCAACCATTACTGAATAATCACTGCGCGGAATGCCACGGAGGGGTGAAGCAAAAGGGCGGACTACGCCTCACCAATCGCAGGCAGGCGCTGGAGGGGGGCAAGTCGGGAGAGGCGCTCCTGGTGAGCGGCCACCCGAAGGCAAGCGAACTTTTCAAGCGCATCACCCACCTCGATCCCGATGAACAAATGCCGCCCAAGAAGCGGCTCAAGGCCGCCGAGATCGAAATCTTCCGTGCCTGGATCGAGAGGGGTGCAGCTTGGCCCGAACATTGGGCCTACCGCACCCTCGAAGCGATCGATCCTCCCACCCCCACTAACTCAGACTGGCCGCGCAATGAAATCGATCGCTTCGTCCTCGACCGCCTCAGGCGTGCGAGCCTGACCCCATCGCTTCAGGCACCACCGCACGTCCTCCTCCGGCGCCTCCATCTCGATTTGATCGGACTCCCACCCACCTTGGCCGAACTCTCCGCCTTCGAGACGGCCTGGCAGGAGGATCAGGAAGCCTGCCTGGAAGCAACCGTGGACCGCCTGCTGGCTTCCCCTCACTTTGGCGAACGCTGGGGACGACACTGGCTGGACCAGGCGCGCTATGCTGACAGCGACGGCTATGAAAAGGACAACGCGCGGCCGAATGCAGGGGTGTGGCGCGATTGGGTGATCGAGGCGATCAACGCCGACCTGCCCTTCGATCAGTTCACGATCGAGCAACTGGCGGGCGACCTCCTGCCGGATGCCACCCCGCACCAGAGATTGGCCACCGCCTTTCACCGTCAGACGCTTTGGAATCGCGAAGGCGGGGTCGATGCCGAGGAGGATCGCACCAAGCGCGTGATCGATCGCGTGTCGACCACAACCAAGACGTGGCTGGGGCTCACCCTGCAGTGCGCCCAATGCCACGACCACCCCTACGATCCGATCACCCAACGCGACTTCTATCAAGTCTACGCCTTCTTCAACAATGCGGACGAAGCCGGGGCCAAGATTCCCCTCGGCGACGGTCAACAAGCGGTCGACGTGATGAAGCACAACGGGAAGCGCAAGACCTACCTCTTCGAACGCGGTGACTTCCTTCAACCGGACAAGGCAGGCGGCGAGGTGCAGGCCAATGGAATTGCCTTTCTTCATCGCCTGGAGGCCAAAGAGCCCACTCGCCTCGACCTTGCCCATTGGCTCACTTCCCCGGCAAACCCACTCATGGCACGGGTGACCGTGAACACGGTCTGGACCCACCTCTTCGGCACCGGATTGAGCAACACCCCGGAGAACTTCGGATCCGAGGGCAATGCTCCTTCCCACCCTGCGCTTCTCGCTTGGCTGGCCCACGACTTCATGACCAACGGGTGGAGTCGCAAACGGTTGGTCAAGACAATCGTCCTCTCGCACACCTACCTCCAATCGTCGAATCACCGACCGGAACTGGTGGAGCGCGACCCCGACAACCGCCTCCTTCATCGACAGAATCGCAAGCGCGTGGAGGCCGAGATCATTCGTGACCTCCACCTCAGCGTGGCTGGACAAATCGCGCATCGCATTGGAGGGAAGAGCGTCTTCCCTCCAATCCCGCCCGACGTGGCGGCCCAGAGCTATGCCAACAGCTTCAAGTGGAAAGAGAGCAGTGGCCCGGATCGCTACCGACGCGGAATGTACACCTTCTTCAAGCGCACCGCTCCGGAACCCACCCTGATGACCTTCGACTGCCCGGACTCGAACATCTCGGTCACCCAGCGCAACGTCTCGAACACCCCGCTCATGGCTCTCACCACCTTGCAGAATGTCGTCTTCCATGAAGCCGCGCAGGCCTTTGCCCGACATCTGCTCGCCGATGCCACCCTCGGCACCGACCGGGAGCGCCTGAATCAGGCCTACCGCATCTGCCTCGCCCGCAAGCCCTCAGCAGAGGAGCAGGTGATCCTGGACCAGCTCCTCCGGGACAACCAGGCCACCTATGCCAAGCATCCCGAGGAGGCCAGGAAACTGGCGGGCAAGGGTGCGGTGGAGTCGAAGGCCCCGACCATCGCCGCCTGGGTGGCCACTCTTCGCATCATCACCAACCTCGACGAATTCGTAACCAGCCCCTGAGATGAACCCGCAGCTCCTCCACGCCACCCGTCGCGATTTCCTGACCACCTCGGCCAGCGGTCTCGGAGGCTTGGCCCTCGCCCACCTGTTGGCGCGGGATGGTGCGCTGGGGGCCACTTCAGATGGCTTCCACCACTTCGCCCCCAAGGCGAAGCGATGCATTTTTATCTTCATGGCGGGAGCGCCCTCCCAGCTCGATCTCTTCGATTACAAGCCCAAGCTCAACGAGCTCAATGGCAAGAAGATGGATCCCGCCTTGTTGGCCAAGATGCGCTTCGCCTTCCTCCAGAAAGAGAGTGCCACCCTGATGGGCACCAAGCGACAATTCGCCCAGCACGGAGACTCCGGCATGTGGTTCTCGGACCTCCTCCCCCACCTCGCGACCTGTGCGGATGACCTCTGCATGGTCAAGAGCCTGCACACCTCGCAGTTCAATCACCACCCGGGACAGCTCATGATGCAGTGCGGCGACCCCCACTTCGGGCTGCCCTCCATGGGCTCGTGGATGACCTACGGATTGGGGAGCGAAAATGACAATCTACCCGGCTACGTGGTGCTCACTGCGGGCCGGGGCTCCAGTGGCGGCGCGACCCTCTATCAAAGCGGTTTTCTCCCCTCCTCCTACGCCGGAGTACGCTTTCGTAATGGCGAGGAGCCGGTACTCAATCTACGCAGTCCCGCTGGGATTTCCCCAGGTGTGCAGCGCCGAGGCTTGGACGCCTTGCGCGAACTGAACGCGCTCGCCAACGAGCAGGCGCACGATCCGGAAATTGCGAGCAGGATCGCCGCTTACGAGTTGGCCTTCCGCATGCAAAGCGCGGCCCCGCAACTCAACGACCTCTCTCACGAATCACCGAAGACCCTCGAAGCCTACGGGGTGGAACGCAGCGATCCGAAGAATGGCGGCCGCGGCAAGGGGAGCTCCAACAAGACTTGGGCAACCTTCGCGCGCAACTGCCTGCTCGCCCGACGAATGGCGGAACGCGGAGTGCGCTTCGTTAATCTCATTCACGCCTCGTGGGATCACCATTCCAACCTCGATCCCGAATTGGAATTCAATGCCGGGATGTCGGATCAACCGATCGCCGCCCTCATCAAGGACCTCAAGGATCGGGGACTGCTGGACGAAACCCTGGTCGTTTGGGGCAGTGAATTCGGCAGGACTCCCCTGGGAGAAAACCGCCCCGGTCGCAAAGGGGTCACTGGCCGCGATCACCACCCCAACGCCTTCACGATGTTCATGGCGGGAGGCGGGGTCAAAGGCGGCCTCAACTACGGCGAGACCGATGATATTGGTTGGGAGCCGGCCCGCGATCCGGTTCACGTGAACGACTTTCACGCCACCCTCCTCCACCTCTTCGGACTCGATCACCTGAAGCTCACCTATCGTCATGGTGGCGCTGATAAACGACTGACCAGTCTCACGCGGGAATCGAAAGTGATCCACGATTGGATCGCCTGATCTCCCCGTTGCGCCCCAAGTTTTTACCCCGATGGGGTATTTACGATTTGCTGCTGATCTCCGAAGCTCTGTTGGAGGAACGAGGGTCTGCTTCTTTGCACCCCGACCTCCTCTGAAGCGGCGGCAGGCCAATCCCCCCCAAATCCTGCCGCCACTTCTGTGTCTGGCTCTCTCCTAGGGTGAATGACGCAAGGTTTGGCGTTGCCTCCGTGTCGCCATGCGGAGCGCCGGGGCTACAACGGGGCAGGAATTGTAGGGCGGCCGCTCCGACTGCCAGTGGTCCGGCTGATCGATGACCCTCCTTATCCTTGTGCCATTCCTGTTAGAAGAATCCTTCGCGAGTGCCCAGCGCAAACAATTTTCACTCTTCGCTTGGCGCGCTGAAGCCATGGGTGGAAATCCACAACTGAGGGGGAACGGCCCGAAAAAGCGACAAGATCCGCAGCCATTGAAAATCCTTTGCCCCGGAGCTGCGGTCGATCAACTCCAGACCCAACTGGCGCCGCGCATGATTTTCATGCCCGCCCCAAGCGACCACGCTTCCTACTTTTCTGGAACAAATAACCCAAAAGGGAGGATTAATTTCATCCTCTGACGGATTTGCGTTGAACTGCTCGCTGAGTGAAGCAACTTTCAAGGGCTACGGATATGTCAGCAGCAAATCGAGACCCCATCCAAGTTGCAGTCATCGAGGACACGCCGGCCCTTGGAAAGCTGATTCGGCGCATCGTCGATTCTATGGATGGCATCCAGACCTTCGGGATTTGGGAGAATGCCGAGGACGGTTTGAAGGCCATCGACAAGGGACCGCCCGATGTGGTCCTCATGGACATCAGCCTTCCCGGCATGGACGGCATCACCGCCACCGCGAAGCTCAAGGAGAAGCATCCGGATGTCGAGGTCATCATGCTGACCGTGTACGACGACAACGATAAGATCTTCGACGCCCTGAAGGCCGGGGCTTCAGGCTACCTCCTCAAGCAGGCTTCGCCCGATGAACTCTGCCGCGCCATCTTCGATGTCAATGCCGGAGGCGCTCCGATGTCTGCCGAGATCGCCCGCTTGGTGGTCGGAGCCTTCCATCGTCCTGCCTCTAACAAGAACACCGAAGCATTCAACCTTACCAAGCGAGAAACCGAAATCGTCCAACTCGTGGCCAAGGGTCTTGCCAACAAGGAAGTCGCAGCGGACCTCACGATCGGCGTCGAGACCGTCCGCGTGCACTTGAAGCATATTTACGAAAAGCTGCACGTCCGCTCGCGCACCGAGGCGGCGATGAAATATCGCGACTCTCTTGAGCGGCAACCTTGGAACAAATAGACCCGGAGGTTACAAAGAGCTCCTCCCTCGCGGTATCCTCTCCAGGATGAGACCCGCACTCCGCTTTCTTTTCTTGGCTCCCTTTGTCCTTGCAGCAGAGGATCCCGAACTCTTTTAGTTCGAGATCACTCTTCGGGACTGCTCCCGGCTTATTGGAAAGGTGGAGCTCGCAGGTCTTCCCCAGCGAGGGCCGTATTCTCCTCCAGGCTGAGGACGCAGAGATCTTCTATCGCGCGCTCACGCTGAAACCCCTGTCCCTCAAGTAACAGTTCTCCCTCGCCCTCGCAGCTCGCGCCACCCCTTGATGGGATAGAAGCGGGATGAGATCTAGGTCATGGTGAGGACACGATTTTCGATGACCATCCCAGCTCCCCACTCCCTCCTTCGCCAGACCAGCCTTGGGTTGCTGCTTGCGCTTTCCGGTCTCGCGCTGGGGCAGGACCACGCCGAGGGCCTCAACTACTTTGAAGCCCATGTGCGCCCCGTTCTCGCGGAGCATTGCTACAAGTGCCACTCCCAGAAATCCCGGAAGCTCAAGGCAGGACTCTATCTCGACAGCAAGGCAGGGATCCTGAAAGGCAGCGAGAGCGGCGTGATCATCGTCCCGGGAAAACCGGACGAGAGCCTCCTCCTCAAGGCGGTTCGTTATCAAGTCGAGGACTTGGAAATGCCGCCCAAAAAAAAGTTGCAACCCTTCGTCATCGATCACCTTGCGGAATGGATCAGGATGGGAGCTCCCATGCCCGACGATGGTGCCCAGCTTGCAGAACAGGGGCCTTCCTACGACTGGGACAAGTTCCGGCGCGAACACTGGGCCTTTAGACCCGTTCAGAAACCGCACCCTCCCATCAGCGAGGGAGACTGGGCCCAGCGGCCAATCGATCACTTCGTCCTCAACCGATTGAAGACGATGGGACTCTCTCCGGCCCCCGCCGCCGACAAGCGCACCCTCATCCGACGGGCTTACTTCACCCTGATCGGACTGCCGCCAACTCATCAGGAAGTGGCAACCTTCGTGCAGGACGAACACCCCGAAGCCTTCGCGAAGGTTCTCGATCACCTGCTTGCTTCACCCCACTACGGCGAACGTTGGGGACGGCACTGGCTCGATGTCGCCCGCTACAGCGATGGCATGGGCGCCTCCCAGGACAACGCCCCCCTTCCCAACGCGTGGCGCTATCGCGACTGGGTGGTCCGCGCCTTCAACCGCGATCTGCCCTATGACCAATTCGTGAAGGATCAAATTGCCGGCGACCTCAACCCCTCATCCGAAAACCGACTCGGCACCGGCTTCTTTGCAGTGGGTCCCACCTACACCTCGGACGGCGGCGACCCGGAATCCAAGGCCCAGGCTGAAGCAGAGACTCTGAGTGATCGGGTGGACACCTTCTCGCGCGCCTTTCTGGCCCTGACTGCCGCCTGCGCACGCTGCCACGATCACAAGTTCGATCCCATCACGGCGGCTGACTACTACTCCATCGCCGGCATCTTCCGAAACTCGAGGCCCACCAACATCGAACTCGCTTCTCCGAGTCAACAGGAGGTCTTCAACTCCGTGCAAGCCGCCATCAAGGCCCAGGACAAGGTCATCAGGGAGTTCCTCGATCAGTCCGCGAAAGATCTTCAGATCGACCGCAAGGAGATCGAAAAGAAGATCGAGGGCGCACCCAGGGAACGCCTCGCCGCTCTGCGCACGAATCTCGATCAACTCAAGAAAGCCCTCCCTCCCAAGCCGCCCACCGCGCACGGCCTGGGCGACTCCGGGAGTGCCGACATGCACATCGCCATCCGCGGCGACCTTCGCAAAAAGGGAGCGCTCGCCCCCCGTAAGTTCCTCCAGATTCTCGCCGGCGCTGACCGTCCCCACTTCAAGGAAGGCTCCGGACGCCGGCAACTTGCGGATGCGGTTGCGGACCCCAAGAATCCCCTGACCGCCCGCGTGATGGTGAATCGCATCTGGCTCCAGCACTTCGGGAAAGCCCTCGTGCGCTCCCCGAGCAACTTCGGAGTGATCGGCCAGAAGCCAACCCACCCGGGCCTCCTCGATTGGCTCGCAGCGACCTTTGTCGAAGATGGCTGGTCGATGAAAAAACTGCATCGTGCCATCATGCTCTCCGCCACCTGGCAAATGAGCAGCGACTACAACGCGGACGCCTTCACCAAGGACGGGGACAACAATTTCCTGTGGCGCATGAATCCGCGGCGCCTCGATGTGGAAGCCTGGCGCGACAGCTTGTTGGCGGTCAGCGGCGAACTCGATCCCACCGTCGGCGGTTCGCCAGACGAGCACGTCCTCCAGAGCAAGCGGCGCACGATCTATGGAAAATTGAGCCGCAACTTCGACCGCTCGGACTCCGAAGAATTTCTCCGCAACTTCGACTTCCCCTCTCCGCGTTCCACCAGCCCGGCCCGCACCGAGAGCACCGTCCCGCAGCAGTATCTCTTCATTCTCAACAGCCCCTTCATGTTGGCCCGGGCGGAGGGACTCGCGAAGCGCCTGCAGGCCGAAGCACCCGAGGACGAAGCCCGCATCGTCTTCGCCTACGCCCTGCTCTTCCAACGCCCCCCTCTCGCTGGGGAATTATCAGCGGGCTTCGCGTTCGTGGGACAGGAAGGCGACCAGAACAAGCACTGGCGACAGTATGCGCAGGTGCTCCTGGCTACGCATGAGTTCATGCAAGCGGACTAGCAGCATGCCGCAAGGACAAGATGAGTCCCCGCCCCCCGGAGAGGCCGCAGCATCCTAGACATGCTCTCAGCCTGATTCCGGGAGTTTTCGAGATGCCCTGAAACCTGATCGCTCCCGGAGCTCCTCGTTCACTTCGCAAAGAGCTCCGCCTGGATATTCCTGAAGGCTTTGAACTCGACGGCATTCCCACTCGGATCGAGCAGGAACATGGTGCCCTGTTCCCCGGGTTCCCCTTCAAAGCGGAGGTAGGGCTCAATCACGAAATTCACTCCAGCGCTCTTCAGTTTTTCGGCCAACTCCTTCCAGACCTCCATCTCCAACACCACCCCGAAATGCGGAATGGGAACTTCATGACCATCGACTGGATTTGAACCCACGATCTTCTCTTCTCCCGCCTTCTCCTGGACGTGGCAGACCACCTGGTGACCGAAGAGATTGAAGTCGACCCACTGCTCCGCGCTGCGACCTTCCGGGCAACCGAGGAGCTCGCCATAAAATTGCCGGGAGGAGGGCAGATCGACGACCGGGATCGCGAGGTGGAAGGGAGTGAGTTTCGGAGCGGACATCGTGAGCGAAGGGAAGAGGGCGAATGCTAGACTGGTTACCGGCAATCAGTCTAGCAGCCCAGTTCGGCCCAGCCCAAATCATCGGCCAGAATGAAGTTGATGATGGACGGTCGCTCTGCAGCGGCCGCAATGTGAGCAAAAGCAGCGAAAACACCGAAAAACAGGAGGATCACTACGCGCATCGGGTGATATTCTCCGCCTTGTCCTCCCCCCTGGCCAGCGGATATGCTTTGGGCAGGTAAAGAAACCCGGCATCCGGCCCGTAGTCACCGTGGCCCGGTGCAAACCCACCAGCCGGGAGCTCCAAGATGAAATTCCTCGAACACGAAGCCGAATATCGGCGCGCCATGGCCGCAATGCAGAATGGTCAGTTCTCCCGCCGCGAAGTCCTCCGCAAGATGGGAGCCGGCTTTGGCACCCTGGGACTGGCCGGCCTGCTCCAGCAAAGCGGATTGGCGGGCACGGTGGCCAAAGCGGCCGATCCCTCCCCGCTCGCACCCAAGGTTCCCCACTTCGCGCCCAAGGCCAAACATGTCATCCAGCTCTTCATGCCGGGTGGTCCCTCGCAGGTCGACACCTTCGATTACAAACCCGCGCTCAAAAAATACGAAGGCCAGCGTCCCGAGATCGCCGATCGCAAATCGTTGCGAAACACCAAGGGCGGACTGGCCCCCTCTTACTTCCCCTTCAAACAATATGGCCAGTGTGGCAAGTGGGTGAGCGATCTCTTTCCCCGCGTCGGTGAATGCGTGGATGACATTTGCTTCATCCATTCCATGCACACCGACATCCCGGAGCACGCCGGGGCCATGATGATGACCAATGTCGGCGCGCTGCAACCAAATCGTCCCAGCATGGGTGCCTGGTTGCTCTACGGGCTGGGATCCGAGAACGATGACCTTCCCGGCTTTGTCGCGATGTCGCCTCGGGCCCAACCCCGCGGCAAACTCGCCAACTGGGGTAACTCGTTTCTGCCCGGCGCTTACGCAGGATCTTATGTCAACATTCAGCAGATGACTCCGGATGCGGTGATGCGCGATCTCAAGAATCCCCATCTCTCGCGTGCCGAGCAACGCAAGCAAGCCGACCTCCTCACCAAGCTCAACAAGATCCACCTCGAACGCCGGGAGCGGGATCGCGGCCTGGAAGCTGGCATCGAAGCGATGGAGATGGCCTTCCGCATGCAGTTCTCCGTGCCCGACGTGTTCGACATCACCAAGGAGACCGACGCCACCCGCAAGCTCTACGGCGATACCGAATACGCCAAGGGCTGCCTCATCGCCCGGCGCCTGGTCGAACGAGGGGTTCGCTGCGTGCAGCTTTCCCACTCCATCAGCGGATACGACATCGCGTGGGACACTGGTCACGGCGACATCCCGGGCGGACACCGCGCCCTCGCAAATGCCTGCGACCAGGGAATCGCCGCTCTCATCAAGGACCTGAAGTCGCGGGGACTCTTCGAGGAGACCCTCGTCGTTTGGGGGGGCGAATTCGGACGCGCTCCCACTTCCGAAGGCAAGAAGGGCCGCGATCACGACCACTACGGCTACACCGTCTGGATGGCGGGCGGAGGGGTGAAAGGCGGCATGAGCTACGGGTCCACGGATGAATTCGGACTCACCGCGGTTGACAACCGGGTCCACGTCCACGACATGCACGCCACCATCCTGCACCTGATGGGACTCGACCACGAGAAGCTCACCTATCGCTACTCGGGCCGCGACTATCGCCTCACCGATGTTCACGGACATGTCGTGAAGGATATCATCGCGTAGGCCGTATCTGCTCCAGAGTTCATGTCCACCTCTTCCCCAATCCTGCGCTTCGCGGGAATCATCCTGCTCATTCCGGCGACCAGCGCTTTTGCCGATCCTGCCGCCGAAGTTGACTTCAGCCGCGACATTCGCCCCATTCTTTCGGAGAACTGCTTCGCCTGTCACGGACCGGATAAAGAAAACCGCAAGGGCAAGCTCCGCCTCGATCTCAAGGAGAGCGCTTTCCAGGAACGCGACAGTTACCCCGCCTTCACGCCCGGCAATCTGGAGGAGAGCGAGACTTGGTTTCGACTGAACACCGAGGACTCGGAGGAGGTCATGCCACCACCGAAGTCGAACAAACATCTCAACAAGGAAGAGAAGGAGCTGATCAGGAAGTGGATCGTGCAGGGCGCCCAGTGGAACAAGCACTGGGCCTTTGAACCGCCCCGCAAGCCTGCCATTCCCGCCGGGCAAGACCCCATCGATTACTTGATTGCGCAGGGGCATCAGGACCAGGGGCTCAAGTTCTCACCCCCAGCTGACCCGCGCACCCTCGCTCGGCGCCTTTCCTTCGACCTGACCGGACTCCCTCCCACCCTCGCCGATCTCGCCAGCTTCAAGGTCGACGACGCGAGCTTCGATGCCAACACAGTCATCGATCGCTATCTCGCCAGTCCGCAATTCGGCGAGCGCATGGCCCTCCTCTGGCTCGATGCCGCCCGTTATGGCGACACCAGTGTGATGCACGCCGATGGCCCGCGCGACATGTGGGCCTGGCGCGACTGGGTCGTCCGCGCCTACAATGAGAACAAACCGTTCAACGAGTTTGGCATCGAACAACTCGGCGGCGATCTCCTGCCCGAGGCCACCATCGCCCAAAAAATCGCCTCCGGCTTCAACCGTAATCACGCCACTTCGGACGAAGGCGGAGCCATCGCGGAGGAACTGCGGGTCGAGTACGTCGTCGACCGGGTCCGCACCACCGCCAATGTCTTCATGGGGCTCACCATGGAGTGCGCGCAATGCCACGATCACAAGTACGATCCCATCAGCCAGCGCGAGTACTACCGGTTCTTTGCCTACTTCAACAATCACACCGACCCCGGGATGCAGAGCCGGAGCGGCAACCAGGCGCCGACCATCAATGTTCCGCCCAGGGAGCAGGCCGAAAAACTGGCCGCCCTGAGCAAGAAGATCGAGGCCCGTAACAAGGACATTGAAGCTCGCCGGAGTGCCGTCCGTCCTCAATTCGAGCAATGGCTCGCGAAGGCAGAGAAGTCGGCTGGAGGCACCCTCCCGGCTCCCCCGGGCCTGAGGCACTATTTCCCCCTCGACGAAAAGGACGGAGACAACGTGGAGGCCAGCGTGGGTGGTGGAACAGGCAAGCTCAACGGCAAGCTCCAGAACACGAGTCGCAAGGGACAAACCGCTCTGAAGTTCGACGGCGGAAGCTCCTTCACATTCGGCTCCTGGCCTGAACGCAGGAGGAAACAACCCTTCACCTTCGCGGCCTGGCTCAAGGTGCCCGCTAATGGAAACGGTTCGGTCTTCGCTCGGATGGACGAGGGTAGCAGTTACCGTGGTTATGACCTCTGGCTGCAGAACCGCCAGGTAGGAACTCACATCATCAACACCTGGCCCGGCAACGCCCTCAAGGTCGTGTCTGCCCAGCAGCTCGCCGAGAACAAGTGGCAGCACGTGGCGGTGATCTACGACGGATCGTCGAAGGCGGCCGGTATAAAGATCTACATCGACGGAAAACTGGCGGGCAACAAGGTCGAGCAGGACTCCCTCAGGGACACCATTGCCACCAATACACCCTTCAAGATCGGCAGTCGCTCGAAAGGCGGGAACTACAACGGCGAAGTCGATGAACTCCGCATCTACAACAGGGCACTCTCTGCAGCCGAGGTCCAGCGCCTGGGTGACGACCCCATCAAGGGAATCCTCGCCACCCCGTCGGACAAGCGCACCAGAGATCAGGAGGCCGCTCTCGTGGAGCACTTTCTCGCCACTGGGGACAGCACTTATCAGAAACTCGTGGCCACCCGTGCTGACCTGCAGCGCCAGAAAAGCGAACTCAGCAACAGCAAGAAGACCACCAGCATGATCATGGGCGACAACCCGCCCAACAAGATGCGAAAAACCTACATCCTCAATCGCGGGGCCTACGACGCCCCGAAGAAGGAAGAAGTGATTCCGCCCGGCACGCCCTCCGTCCTTCCCGCCATCGATGGGAAGGCGCCGCAAAATCGGCTCACCCTCGCCAAATGGCTCTTCTCCGACGACCATCCCCTCACCGCTCGCGTGGTGGTCAACACGATCTGGCAGCCCTTTTTTGGCACCGGACTAGTGGCCACCCCGGGTGACTTCGGGGCCCAGGGATCCTACCCCACTCATCCCGAGCTCCTGGACTGGTTGGCGGTCGACTTTCGCGAGCACGGTTGGGACGTGAAACGATTGATCCGACAAATCGTCAGCTCGCAAACCTACCAGCAAAGTTCGCGTCGGCGACCGGAACTGACCGCCAAGGATCCCGAGAACCACCTCCTTGCGCGGGCGCCGCGATTTCGCCTGCAGGGAGAATTCATCCGCGACAGTGCCCTCGCGCTCTCCGGCTTGCTCAACCCGATGATGGGCGGCCCCGGAGTGAAACCCTATCAACCGCCCGGACTCTGGGCCCAGGTGGGGCTTGGCGGGAACCCCAAGTTCAAACAAGACAATGGGGACAAGCTCTATCGCCGCAGCATTTACACCTATTGGAAACGGAGCGCCCCTGCTCCCAACATGCAAATCTTCGACGCTCCCACGCGCGAGATTTGCATCATGAAACGCCCCCGCACTAACACCCCCTTGCAGGCGCTGGTCACCCTCAACGACACCCAGTTCGTGGAAGCGGCCCGCATGCTCGCCCAGCGGGCCATGAAGGATGGCGGAGCCAACGCGGAGGGTCGCGAGGCTTACATCTTCGAACTCGTGACCGCCCGCAAGCCCAGCTCGCTTGAGAAAGAGACCATGAGCAAAGTTTACGAGCAGGCCTTCAGGAAATACCTGACCACCCCGGACCTCGCCAAAAAGCTCCTGCTGGTCGGTGAGACGAAAACCGATCCCTCTCTCCCGGCGGCCGAACACGCGGCCATGTCGATCGTGGCCAACATGATCTTGAACCTCGACGAATCCCTCACCCGCGAATGAATCCAGACCACCACGTCACCCGACGCAAATTCCTGGACACCTCCAAGTCCCTCCTCGGCACCGCCGCCTTTGCGAGTCTCATGCAGCGGGACGCCGCCGCTTCGATCCCGGGCCTGCCCCACTTCACAGCCAAGGCCAAACGCGTCATCTACCTCTTCCAGGCGGGCGGACCGAGCCACATCGACATGTTCGATTACAAGCCGGCCCTCCGAAAAATCCACGGCCAGGAGCTTCCCGACTCGATCAGGCAAGGCCAACGCATCACCGGGATGACGAGCGGACAGAAGTCCTTCCCCTGCGTCGCTCCGATGTTCAATTTCGAAAAAGTGGGCGAACGTCAAACGTGGGTCAACACCGACATCCTCCCCCACACCGCCAAGATCGCAGACAAGCTCACCATCATTCGGTCGATGAACACCGAGGCGATCAATCACGACCCCGCCATCACTTACATCAACACCGGCACCCAGCAGTTCGGGCGCCCCTGCATGGGTTCTTGGCTCTCCTATGGCCTGGGGAGCCTGAGCGAAGACCTCCCCGCCTATGTCATCATGATTTCGGTCGGGGCCAAGCCGGGACAGGCCCTCTTTTCCCGTCTCTGGGGCAGCGGCTACCTGCCTTCCAAACACCAAGGGGTGCAGTTCCGAAGCGGAGACGATCCGGTCCTCTACCTCAACGATCCTCCCGGGATTGATCGCGAGATCCGGCGCTCCATGCTCGATGGGGTGGCCGCCATCAACGGCCAACGCTTCGAGCAAACCGGCGACCCGGAAATCCAGGCGCGCATTGCGCAATACGAAATGGCCTTCCGCATGCAGGCCTCCGTGCCAGACCTGATGAGCACCGACGACGAACCGGAAAGCACCTTTGAGAATTACGGACCCCAGTCGAAGAAGAAGGGATCCTTTGCCTCCAACTGCATCCTCGCACGCCGAATGGCGGAACGCGGAGTGCGCTTCGTGCAACTCTTCCACCGCGGATGGGATCAGCACGGCAACCTGCCCAAGGAGATTCGCAGAAACACCGATGGCACCGATCAACCGGCCGCCGCTCTCGTGAAGGATCTCGAAGAACGAGGCATGCTCGACGACACGATCGTGATCTTTGGCGGCGAATTTGGTCGCACGATCTACAGCCAGGGCAAGCTCACCAAGGACAATCACGGTCGCGATCACCACGGGCGGTGTTTCTCAACCTGGGTGACGGGCGGCGGATTCAAACCCTGCGACTACGGCGAGACCGACGACTACAGCTACAATATCGTCAAGGACCCCGTCCACATTCGCGATTTGAATGCCACCGTCCTGCACAATCTCGGAATCGATCACGACCGATTCAGCATCAAACACCAAGGCCTCGACGTCCGCCTGACCGGCGTGGAGAAGGCCCACATCATCAAGCCCATCCTCGCCTGATCGCCTGAGCCCCCGGGGTGTCGCTGCGCT
>JAPKFB010000013.1 GCA_028821775.1 Roseibacillus sp. | reverse complement strand
GGAGTGCAAAGCCCTTAAGGTGAGCTCGAAAACCCGGGGCGCACGACGGCGCGAGCACTCTTTCTGGCTCGCCGGGCGTCGGGTCGGCAGCAACGCCGCGGGGACGGGAACGAAGCGAGACAGGAAGAGATCCTTGAGCCTTTGTGGTCCTCGGTGCCCAGAGCCTTGCAGTAAATGCTCCATATTCCGGCAAGAGCGGAACAGTGGGGACCTCGTTTCTACGCGTCGGATCTGAGCCTTAGGGCGCGATAGCCTCTGCAATGAGTCGTCGGTAGGTCCGCCTGGCGTGGTCGTATGCCATTTTGGCATCCTCCATCTCATCGGCATCGATGAACTTCTCTTTCTGCTTCCAGCAATTTTCGGTTCCCTGCATGCACCACTCGGCGCTGCGCTTTGAGGCCCGCACGGGCTGGTGTCCCACCGTGACCCAGACGGGGTTGGTGTGAGAAGAGGGGAGAATGCGCGCGGCCACCCAAGAGCTGTGCTCGATGGCGATTTCCAAGCTGAGGTCCTTCATCACTCCGTCGGCTCGCAGGGTGGTCTCCTTCACGGGGATTCCATTCACAATAATTTCGACCACGACATCACGCGAGTCTCCTACGCGGGCGCGCTCAACATGCCAGTACGGCTTCTGCTGGTAGGGGCGATCACGCAGACTGGGAATGGGCGTCCTGGGAAGGAAGGCTGCCGCCTTGAGCTTGGCGATGACCTTGCCGGGTTGGTCGAGATTCATGGCGCTTCCGTTCACGCCAACGGCAACGGTGCCCACTTGAAAATCGATTAGGTGAGAGCGTCCGTCCCCGACATAGTTGCGCCCCTGGCGGATGCCTTCGCACCAGTCATTGAAGGTGAGTTTGTGGTCGAGTTTCACATAGGAGCGTCCCAGCCCCACCCGCTCGGCATAGATGCAGGGGAAGTCGGTTTCACCGCTGATGCGGGTGCGGAAGCCACAGTTCAGGGCGTGATACCAAATGTTGAGCTCCCATACGTAGGGAGTGTCGACCATGGAGACAAAGTCGACGGCGGGCACCTGCCCGCCATCGGGGCCCTCTACGGTGTGGGTGACATCGACGATGTATTCGTTGGCACCAATGCCATCGAAGGGCGCGGGGTGATAGTTGGGGAGATCCTTGCCGGGCACTTTGAGTCCCCATCCGGAGTGAGCAGGCCCCACCAGGGCGCCCTGCTTCTTTGCCCAGCGCAGGGTGTTCAGGCAGAGCGTCGGCCAGTGGTGCTTGGACTCGCCTCCGGGGTAGATCTGGTCCTTCAGCCGCAACAAGCAGAGATGGCCTGAGCGGTGGGAGCCAAACCCGGAAACCTCCACATCATAACGAAGAAGGTAGGGGTACTCGGAGACCTTGTCATCGGTTCCGGTAAAGAATTGCTTCTGGTAATCGAAACACGGTCCCCAAGTGAGGTTGCAGCCGACCTTGAGGTCTTCGCCGAGACAGTGGCGCATCATGTCCGGGGCGTGGACCCCTTCGCTCGGATTGGTGTAGTGGGCACATCCTGCCGCATGGATGTGATGATCGCCGGACCACCAGCCGAGTTTGGAGGGGTCGATCCAACGCTTGATCTGGAAAGAGAGCTTCTTGGTCTCTCCGTTGACCTTGACGGTGCGCACCTCGGTGAGCGATTCCGGGCCACGGTAGTTCTTGATGGTGTAGGTGCCGGAGGGAAGGCCGATGGATTCTCCATCGGCACGGTAGATCTGAGGATGAAAGGCGAAGTCCGGTGCGGCGCGTTTGGACTGGGAAGGGTAGACCCGACCGAGGTGATCGCGAATTTCGAATGCGGCGGTGGTGGGATTGCCGTTCTCATCGAGAACCTGCAATCGGATTTCATGCGCGGGGTGGCAGGTGAAGAGGAAATCGGATTCATTGCGAAAGCCGAGATCCTGGGTGCCTTGGCCCACGTCAAACTGCAGCTTTGCTTCGCGCCTTCCGCGATCGCGACTGTAGAGGGAGATCACCCGGTACTCGAGGGTGAGACCGGTGAGAGTCTTGGTGAGCGGTTGCGCGTCGAAGGTGGCAAGATCGAGCCAGCGATCTCTGAGATCGCCTTTCGGTGAATTGTGCATGCTGCGTGCATTCGGACTGTTGGCGCGAAGCGGGGCGGTGACTCCGGCTTCGTTGTGCACCTTGATCAGGAAGGTAGTCCAGCCTCCTTCGACCAGTTCGGATGGGGCGGAACCGGCTGCGACCTTTACCCGGGATTCAGGATTGATGTTCACTCCCACGAGACAGAGAGGATCAAAAACGGCCTGCACGTCCTTCACGAGCTTGGCTTCATCGGATTGGGAGAGAGCTTCGGTGAGAGCCGCTTGTTGCTTTGCAGGGAGGGGCGCGCCCAGAAATTCCAGAGCTTGCGCGACGCGCCTGGCTTGCGCTGTGAGCGGCTGGGCTTCGACTTCGGTGACCAGGGCGAGGTCGCCTGCGATGAGTGGGAGAGGGAGCAGAAGCGCAAAAATAAAGGGAAGCGGATTCATTGGGTCGACCGGTTGAGGACGATCCCGAGTTCACTCCTTGATCCGGGATGGGACAAGGGGATTCTCTTGCTCCGAAGGTGGGAAGAAATTCTCTGAGGAGAGCCTGGTGGCGGCGCAGAGGGCAAGAATCCAGAGGGGTCGATGAGCTCTCTACGGGCAACCAGGCAAGCGGTGATTCTCCAGCACTCTCCTACTGGGCGAGTTTTTTGAGCACCTGGCCCCGGAATTCCTGCGACTCGCGCAGGGTCTCGGTGACTGCTCGCAGGGCATTGAGAGTCGCCCGCGAGACGTGGTGTTCCATCCCTTCAACATCGCGATAGATGGTCTCTTCATCGATTTTGAAGAGGCGCAGAAAGACGGTGAGAAGTTCGTGACGATCGATAATGGCCTGAGCGATGCGCCTTCCTTCCTCGGTGAGAACGGTGCCGCGGTATTTTTCGTGCTTCACGAGGCCCTCTGCGTCGAGGCGTTGCAGCATGTTGGTCACACTGGCTTGCGAAATGCCGAGGCGCTTGGAGACATCGACTGGTCTCGCATATCCCTTTTCCTCAATGAGATGCAGGATCTGCTCAAGATAGTCGTCCATGGCGACTGAGCCGCTGGTGCGTGATGACTGGGATCCCACGGACGGGATTCTACGGTTGATCCGGCGGGGGCGCACGGAATTAAACCGGGAATTCAGTGGGCTGGTTGCGAAGTCGTCACTTGGGCCCCCTCGCGATAGAGATCGCGGTTGGAGGCTTGGAATTCGGCCTTGAGACGGACTTGGAGCTTGGAGAGGTCGATGAGTTTCCAGCCCGTGAAGGTCCAGTTGCCATCGTTCCCATCGTGAGAGATGCCGAGCAGGAGGTGGTGGGCATCGTCATTCACCTTGGAGGAGTCCGGGCGAGGAGTATAGTAGAAGGTGCGAAGGGTGGATTGGCGGCTGCTCTCTTCGAAGAGCTTGGGATCGAGGTAGGCGATTTTACCCGATGCGACGTGTTCGATCCGGAGATCCGGGTAGCCGGTCCGTTGCTCGTGGCCATCGGGAGTCTGAGGAATCGTGCAGAAGAGATCGGGGTGAGCGTCGATTCGTTCCCGCAGGGTGTCTTCAAAAAAGCGGGAGGCCTCGTTGATGCGGCGCAGTCCGCGAATGGGGGAGATCGGCTTGTTGTGGATGGTCAGGGCCTCGTCCGCTGCGGTGCGGATGCTTGCGAGGATCGTGGCAGCGGCCGGGTTGGTCGGGTCGAAGGCTTGAAGCTTCTTGTTGGTCGCCGCCATGATGACCCCCGGAAAGTCAAAGTTCCGAGCTGCGAGGTTCTGTGCGAGGAGCGTGTTCATCAGGGCCGCGTCGTCCTGAGCGAGGTCTACATTGCGCTGGCTGGCGTTCTCCGCCGCATACTTGCGCCCGGTTTCCTTCTTGCCGCTCAATCGGCCCAATTCAAACGCGCCAAAGGCCACCAGAAAGAGGACTCCTGGGATGATGAGAATGAAGCGGTGGCGGGGTGTCATCGGAGCGAGAGTATGAGGGCGGGAGATCGCCGGCGCAAATCCCGAAGTAGGATGGGACACAGAGCGTTGAGGGGATGAATTGTCGAGGTGGGAGTGAGCTCCGCGGTCCGCACTCCCTCCCGCCTAGGATAGAACAGGACCAAGAATAGGCAGAGCGCACATCACCTCGAAGAGGGCCCCGCGATCTGATCGCGGGGCGGGAGCGCGGCTTCTTCCTGGAGACCCTTCGCCGTGAAGACGCACTCCTGCGTGTGAGCGATGATCCGTCTCTTGCAGCCCTCTCAGGGCCCAGGGATTTCCCCGAGGGAAATCAAGGAGGGCCGACAAAATGGCCCGTTATTTTGCCCCGCAGCGTGTCAATATGACTCTATTCTCTGGGAGAACTCCTATTTATTCAGGGTTTGTCGTTGGTCCGCCTTCTGCGAGGAAAACCCCATGGGACTCGAAAAACTCACCATCAAATTTCAGGAGGCGATCCAGTCGGCTCAGCGTCTCGCGTCGCAATCGGCGCACGCGGAACTCAAGAGCGCTCATGTGCTCTTGGAACTTGTTCAACAGGAGGGCGGCATTGTGGTGCCCATTCTTGAGAAGGCGGGCGTCGACCTGCCGGTGCTGAAAGCGAAGATCATCACCGCGCTCGATCGGGAACCACGGGCACAGGGGGCGAGTGCGCAACCGCAGATCGGTTACGGATTGCGGGAGACCCTGGATGCCGCCGACGAAGCGAGGCAGAAACTGGGCGATGAGTACCTCAGCGTGGAGCACTTCCTGCTCGGAGCACTTCAGGCAGGTGCGCCTGCCGGCAAGTTTCTGGAAGAAGCCGGGGTCACGAAGGAGGCCCTCGCCGAGGCATTGACGGAGGTGCGAGGCAGCCAGAAAGTGACGGACGAAGCCCCGGAAGGAAAATACCAGACCCTAGAAAAGTATGGGACGGATCTTACCGCTCGTGCCCGGGCTGGAAAGATCGATCCGGTCATAGGTCGCGATGAGGAGATTCGTCGCATCATGCAGGTGCTTTCACGGCGCACCAAGAACAACCCGGTTCTGATCGGAGAACCGGGAACAGGCAAGACTGCCATCGTGGAAGGCCTGGCCCGGCGGATCGTGAACGGGGATGTTCCGGATTCCATGAAGGATAAGCGGATCGTGGCCCTGGACCTGGGAGGGATGATTGCGGGGGCAAAGTATCGCGGTGAATTCGAGGATCGCCTGAAGGCGTTTCTCAAGGAAGTCACGGACTCCGAGGGGGAGATCATCCTCTTCATTGATGAATTGCACACCATCGTGGGTGCAGGTGCGAGCGAGGGGGCGGTGGATGCGGCGAATTTGCTCAAACCTCAATTGGCACGGGGAGAACTGAGCACGATTGGAGCGACCACCCTGGACGAATATCGCAAGTATGTGGAAAAGGACGCGGCCCTGGAGCGCCGGTTTCAGCCGGTGAAGGTCGATGAACCCTCGGGGGAGGATTCGATCGCCATCCTGCGCGGTCTGAAGGAGCGCTACGAAGTTCACCACGGAGTGCGCATCCTGGATAGCGCCCTGGTGGCGGCCGCGACCCTGAGCGAGCGCTACATCTCGGATCGCTTTCTGCCCGACAAGGCAGTGGACCTGGTGGATGAAGCGGCCTCGCGCTTGAAGATCGAACTCGATTCGATGCCGACCGAGATCGATCAAATGGAGCGGCAGGTCATGCAGCTCGAAATGGAGCGTCAGGCTCTTGAAAAAGAGAAGGACTCGGCAAGCAGGGCGCGCCTGGCGAAGGTGGTGGAAGAGATGGCGAACCTGAAGGAGCAGTCTGCCGGGTTGATCGCGCAGTGGCGCAATGAAAAGGAGGTCATCGATGAGGCACGCCAGTTTCAGGAGGAGATCGACCGCGTGAAGACGGAGGCCGAGCAGGCCAAGCGCATCGGCGACCTGGCCCGGGCGTCGGAGCTCACCTATGGCGCGTTGCCGGATGCCGAGAAGAGTCTGGAGGACGCGAAGGAACGTCTTGGAGAGTTGCAACGGAGCGGTCGGCTTCTGAACGAAGAGGTGACTGAAGAGGATATCGCGAAGGTGGTTGCTTCCTGGACGGGTATTCCGGTGAGCAGATTGCAGGAGGGCGAACGGGCGAAGCTGGTGCAGATGGAAGACCGTCTCGGCGAGCGGGTGATCGGCCAGCGGCCGGCCATCGAGGCGGTTTCCAATGCCGTGCGTCGCGCAAGGGCCGGGCTACAGGATGAGAACCGGCCGATCGGATCGTTTCTCTTCTTGGGACCGACCGGAGTGGGCAAGACCGAGCTATCCAAGGCGCTGGCTGAGTTTCTCTTCGATGAGGAGGCCGCCATGGTGCGCATCGACATGTCGGAGTACATGGAGAAGCACAGCGTAGCGCGCCTGATCGGAGCGCCTCCGGGATACGTGGGCTACGAGGAGGGCGGACAGCTCAGTGAATACGTGCGGCGCAAGCCCTACTCGGTGGTGCTCTTTGACGAGATCGAGAAAGCTCATCCCGATGTCTTCAATGTCCTCCTGCAAGTGCTGGACGACGGTCGTATCACGGATGGACAGGGGCGCACGGTTGATTTTCGCAACACCGTGCTGATCATGACGTCAAACATCGGGAGTCAATTCATCACCACGGAAGAGAATGCGGAAGAGCGGGAAGCGAAGGTGAGGGAAGCGTTACGTTTGCATTTTCGTCCCGAGTTCCTGAATCGCGTTGATGAGACGATCATCTTTGACCGGCTTGATCGCGAAGAGCTCAACCGGATTGTCGGACTGCAACTTGAGCGTGTACGTCAGCGGTTGGCCAGGCAGGGACTTGGGTTCGCCCTGAGCGAGGCGGCCAGGGAGTTCATCGGGAACCAGGGTTACGATCCGGTCTACGGCGCGCGCCCGCTCAAGCGAGCGATCCAAAGGCACCTTTTGGATCCCCTCAGTCTCGAAGTCCTGGAGGGCAACTTCGCTGACGGCGATGTGATCGAGGCCGAGGTGGAGGGCGGGAAAGTGGTCTTTCGAAAGGCCGGGCAAAACTCAGTCGCGGCCTGAGAAAGCCACGGTGGTTAAAACACCGGCGACTCCAGGATCACTTTCCTGGTCACAAGCGACTGGTCTCCCATGTGGGCGCTACAGGCGGGGAGGCGGTCCCGCTTGGCGGCGAGGGCCTCGAGGTGGGAAGGTAGTCCCAGGGAGGTGCCGACGAGAACCAGGGGCAGGATGGCTGGACCTTCCCAGGTGAGTTCGATTTCGATGCCGTCTTCCGGGACTCCGCGAAAACGGATCCATCTGCGGCCATCTTTAGTGCCAGTGGAAATCGGGAGGTCATTGCCAAGGGCCGAGATGGTCTTCAAGTTTTGGGTCTGGAGGATACCGGCCAGGATCTGTTGATGGGGCGTCGCGCTCGTGAAGCGCAATTTGGCGCGATGCAGGGTTCCTTCCGCATTCCAGTTGAGAAGTTCAACCTCTGGAGCGGTGAGACCGGATTTCTCGGTTTGATAGGGGGTGCCGGCGACCGAATAGAGAGGGTTCGGTTGCTCGAGTTTGCTCAAGTCTTCGGCGAGGGAGTCCGGGACCTGACCTTCCCAAGTGCTCAGGGAGACCTGGGCCTCCTCGGCGTTTTCCTGTTCCAGGTAGGTGAGGGTGACTTGTTGGGGGGCATCGGCGGTGAAGGCCGGGGTCTGGAGCGCGAGAGATCCGATCGCGAAAGCGCAAAGACCAAGCAGGAGGGCAGTTCGGCGAACGAGGGCGGAACGAACCGTGGTGAGAAGGGGAAGGATCGGAAGAAGGAGAAGCGCAACGAGCGCGGAAAGGGCAGGCGGCGAGAATGAGACCCCAAGGGACTCGGGGAGGCGAAGGAGAAATGGAACCGCCAGGATGGTCGTGATGCTCGCTACGAGGAGAGATGAGATTGTGAGGGCAACGGGGCTCTCCTTCCCGTGAGCCAGTAAAAGAATTGAGGCGAGGGCGACTCCCGCCGCAGGGAGAAGAAAGAGGTAGGAAAAACCCGGAAGGAGGATCGCGAGAACGAGGCCGCCGATCGTGAGAATCAGCCCGTGGATGAGAAATAGGAGGGCGGGGCGAGGCCGGAAGAAGAGGAGGGTGAGGAGCACTCCCATCCCGGCGCACAAACAGGGAACGAGAACGTCAAGATACATTGCGTCAGGCCAGGGGGTGAAGGTGGGATCCAATTTCTGGAGCGCCCAGGCGCCGAGCCAGCCGCTGGTGATGCCGATGAGGTTGCAAAGGATCCAACAGGAAATGGCCCGCACGATTTGCAGCGAGTTCCAGCGGTTGTGACGACGGAGGAAATGAAAGGGGAGGTAGATTGCGAGAAGGAGAAGCCCCGCGATCCATGGGCCCATGCGGGCCGGCCAGGCGATGATAAAAAGCGAGGCGATATCCGTGTAAACGGCGTCATCGTCGGAGGTCGCAGTGGTCCATTCACTGCTGAGGAGCTGCCGGACCATCCCAAGGGCATTGTCGCCGTGGTGTTGCAGGCTGCGTCGATCGAGATTGGCCAGGTTGTCGAGCGGTGTGTGGTAGTGCTTGGGCCGTCCGATGTAGGCAAAGTTAATGCCCGCCAACTCGCTTCGCATGAAGACCGTAAGGTCTGAGGAATTCGGCATCATGCGATAGACTGTGATATAGGCGGAGCTGCTCATGGGGCGCTTTAGACCACGCGCGACCTGGCTGATCATCCACCCGTTCTTGGATGAGGTCTCAAACATGAGACTGCCTCCAGATGAACCTCGAGCCTCGAAGTTGATGATCATTCCCACGCGATCGGCGACGGGATTGAACCTTAAAAATCCTCTTGCACCGTGGAGTCCCAACTCTTCTCCGTCGGTAAACAACAAAATGACGGGCCGAGCGAGGGGCCTCTCCTTCATGAGGATGCCGGCAATTTCCAGCAAGGTCGCGACCGCGGCCCCGTCGTCGCTGGCCCCGGGGCCAGCCGGGACCGAGTCGTAGTGACAGGCGAGGAGAATGGCGGGGAGCTCCGGGTTCGATGAGGGGAGCTCCGCCATCACGTTGCGGGCGCGCACCAGGCTCGTCGACCAGTTGTTGGATCCGGAAACCCAGTGATCGTTTACCTCGGGATCAAGTCCGAGGTCGTCCAGATCGTGGAGAATGCGCCTCCGCACTTCCTCGTTGGCCGCGCTGCCGAGAGGATGGGGAGATTCGTCGCCGAGGAGTCGGACCAGGCGCTGAAAGGCACGCTCAGCCGAAAAAATCTCAGCCGGAGCGTCGGCGGGCACGACGGGAGGGGGCTGGCAACTCTCCCTGATAAAGAATCCAAGACCCACCACCACCGCGAGCACGAAGGCCGCAGGGCCCCAGCTGGAATTCGAGATGGGAGGGGCGTGGAATCGTTGGTGGGCGCCCATAGAGAAGAGTGATCCTCGCGGAGAGCCCGCCAAGGTGTCCATTCGGAAATGTTTTTAGAAAAAAACAAGCTTGTTCAAAACTCTCATTCGGTCTTGTGGCATTTCGGGGCCCCGTTCATGCTCTGCGAAATCCACAGTGCGCCTATGAATCTCCGACGCTTTTCTAATTTACCCATTCTGGTTCTTCTCCTTTCCCTGCTCTCGAGCGCGCTGGCCAGTGCGGAGCAGGTTTCGATTGGGAAGAGGATCGACGATGCACTTGCGCCCGTTTCGGAAATCTTCGTCAAAGTCATTTTCTTTTCCGTGGAGATCATGGGGCAGGGCGTACCAATCGTTTTGATGATCCTGGCGGGCACTGCGCTCTTTCTGAGTATCTATTTCGGGTTCATCAATTTTCGGGCCTTCGGCCTCGCAATTCGCACGGTGCGCGGAAAATATTCGGACAAGGATTCACCGGGCCAGATCACGCACTTCCAAGCCCTCTCGACGGCCTTATCGGCGACCGTGGGACTGGGAAACATCGCCGGGGTTGCCATTGCAATCGGGATCGGGGGTCCGGGTGCGGTCTTGTGGATGATTGTGATGGGAGTTCTTGGCATGACCTCGAAGTTCACGGAGTGCACCTTGGGGGTGAAGTATCGACAGATTGACGCTGACGGGACGGTGCATGGTGGCGGCATGTTCTATCTGCGGGACGGATTGAAGGAACGCGGACTGGGTGGGCTCGGCATGGTGCTGGCAGTCATCTTTGCAGTCGCCTGTATCGGGGGTGCGCTCGGTGCCGGAAACATGTTCCAGATCAACCAGGCCCATGCCCAGGTCTCGGAAACGTTCGGGATCTTCCAGGGAGAAAACTCAGCTTGGATCTTTGGCGCGATTGTGGCCGTCCTGGTCGGAGCGGTGATTATCGGAGGGATTGTCTGGATCGCCCGGGTTACGGAGTTCCTAGTGCCCTTCATGTGCGTCATCTATGTCTTGGCGTGCATCGTGGTGTTGCTCAATCACGTGGGTGAGATTCCCAGTGCCTTTGGGACGATTTTGAAGGAGGCCTTCTCTCCGGAGGCCGGAATTGGAGGATTCATCGGTGGATTGATCCAGGGAATCAGGCGAGGAGTCTTTTCCAACGAAGCCGGGGTGGGCTCGGCTGCGATTGCTCACGCTCCGGTCAAGACGGACAAGCCTGCGAGTGAAGGTGTGGTGGCCCTTTTGGAACCATTCGTCGATACGGTGGTGGTCTGCACCATGACCGCACTCGTAATCGTGGTGACGGGCATGTGGAAGATCAACTCCGATGTGACCGCGGACTCCGTGGCACTCCTCAATGAACCTCTGGCCGAAGCGACCGCTGGTGTGACCTATCAGAAAGGGGAAATGCTGAAGATCGAATCGAAGTGGCGGAAGGTGACAGCGACAGGCGGCAAGTCCGGGTGGCTGGATGCGGGAGCGGTGGCAGCCAAAGGCGATTCCAAGACTGCCTTTCTGGCTGGTGCAGATGTGGCTCTCGTCGAGAAACCGGAGGCCGAGGCCAAGGAGGTTGCCACGCTCAAAGAGGGAGATGAGGTGACCGGAAGCGAGCCCGTATGGGCCCACGTGAGTAATCCTGAAGATGGCAATTCCGGGTGGATTTCCTTGGAGAATCTCCAGGAACGCAGTGGCACCGGTGGTGGAATCTGGCTCACTTCACAAGCTTTCAAGGGAGTGATCAGTTGGTTTCCGATGGTGTTGGCGTTGGCGGTTTTCCTCTTTGCCTTCTCGACCATGATTTCCTGGTCCTATTACGGCGAGCAGGCTCTCGGCTTCCTGACCAACGATAATCGCGCGGTGGCCATGGGCTACAAAGTCGTGTTCTGCCTGTGTGTGGTCGTTGGTTCGGCGGCCTCGCTTGGGAGCATCCTCGATATCTCGGACTCGCTCTTCTTTGCCATGGTGGTGCCCAATGTAATCGGACTATTTGTCCTTCTTCCTGTCGTGAAGCGTGAGCTGGCCAGTTTTCAGAAACATGCGGCCGAAATCGACGCTAAGGATCAATAGGCAGAGATGGCGCGCGAGTACACCTTGGAGCGACGGACCACCAAGGGTGCGTCCGGGATCGACTATGCAGAGGAGCTGAATGCGCAGCAACTGGCGGCTGTGACGGCTCCGCCCGGGCCCTCGCTGGTGATCGCAGGAGCCGGATCGGGAAAGACGCGGACCTTGACCTACCGGGTGGCCTACCTTCTGGACAAGGGAATCGAGCCTCGCAATATCCTCCTCCTCACCTTCACCAACAAGGCCTCCAAGGAGATGCTTGATCGGGTGCGCTCCCTGGTGCCCTTCGACATCAGCGAAATGTGGGGGGGGACCTTTCACTCGGTGGGAAACCGCATTCTGCGTCGCCATGCGGATGAGATCGGATTCACCAAGTCATTTTCGATCATGGATCGCGATGATCAGAAGTCGCTCATGAATTCAGTGGTGGCTGGGTGCGAAATCGACACCACGGTGCGGCGATTTCCCAAGGCCGATGTTCTCATTTCGATTTTCAGCCTGGTGGAAAACACCGGAGTGACGCTGGAAGACCTCCTGATTGCGCGTTATCCCTACTTCGAGGAGTGGGGAGAGGAAATTGCGAGGGTGGAGCAGTGCTATCGCAAGAAGAAGCGGGAGATCAACTCGATGGACTTCGATGATCTCCTGATCCTGACCTTGAGGCTGCTCCAGAAAAATGAGGAACTGCGCCGGCTTTATCAGAGGCGTTTTCAGTATGTGCTGGTCGATGAGTTTCAGGACACCAACTACGTGCAGAGCGAGTTGGTGGACCTGCTGATCGGGGAGCACCAGAGCCTCATGGTGGTCGGGGATGACGCCCAGTCGATTTATTCGTGGCGCGGAGCGGACATGGAGAACATTCTCGGGTTCCCGGAGCGCTATCCCGACACCAAGGTCTACCGCATTGAGAAGAACTACCGCAGCGTGCCGGAGATTCTCGATCTCTCCAACGCGGCGATGAAAGCGAATCGCTTTCGCTTTGAAAAAGAACTGGTGGCCGCCCGGTCCGGGGGCTCGATGATGCCGGCATTGGTGCCCCTCGAAGATCCCGAGACCCAGGCTCAGTTTGTGGCGCAGCGAATTCTTGAATTGCGGGACGAGGGAGTGGAACTGGAGGAGATGGCGGTGCTCTATCGAGCCCACCATCAGAGCATGAGTCTTCAGTTCGAATTTCAGAACCGGAACATCCCCTTCCAGATCACGAGCGGCCTACGCTTTTTCGAGCAGGCACACATCAAGGACGTCGCGGCCTTCCTGCGCTTCGTCACCAATCGGCGTGATGAAGTGAGCTTCAAGCGCATGGCCTGCCTCCTGCCGGGAATCGGAGGAAAGAGTGCGGACAAGCTTTGGCGGGCGTGGGCGAGCACGGTTTACGCGACCAGTGAGAATCCTCCTGAACGCTTCTCGGAGATTCTGGCCGACCTCCCCGTCTCCAAAAAGTCGACCATCCACTGGGAGCAGCTCGGGCACACCCTCGATGAGTTGGTGGTAGAGGGCGAGTTCGCCCGCCCTGCCGACATGATTTTCAGCGTGCTGGAAGGAGTCTGCGACGAGCACATGCGGGAAACCTTCGACAACTACGAGAATCGACGATCCGACATTGAGGAGCTCATGAGATACGCCGATCGCTTTGAGGACATCCACGAATGCCTCGCGCAATTGTCGCTCATGTCGGCGGTGGATGGAGATCCCAGTGGGAGCAAGACTGAGCGTGATCCCGAGCAAGTGACTCTCTCTTCGGTGCATCAGGCCAAGGGGCTGGAGTGGAAGGTAGTCTTCGTGATATCCCTTACGGACGGGATGTTTCCGAATGGTCGTGTGCTCGATGCGGACGACGAGCAAATGCTGGAGGAAGAACGCCGCCTCTTCTACGTCGCGATCACCCGGGCCAAGGATGAGCTCTACCTGACCTACCCGCAGATCAATCCGCGGAGTTACACTGGCGACGTGATTCAGCGTCCATCGCGTTTCCTCGATGACTGCCCGCAGGAGTTGATGGAGGAGTGGCGGGTCGGGGGTAGCTAGTAGTTCGCATCAGGATGCGGTGTTGGTGAGCCACTTGATGGCGTCCAGGAGAGTATCCTGGATCTCGACCGGTTTGGGGTGTTCGACGACGCGGCAGTAGTCGTTGGGGTCGAGGCACTCCCTGAGGAGGGTGGCGAGTTGTTCATGGGTCTTTTCACTCCGGATGAGAAAGACATGCATGTTGCTCGCTTGGGCCAAGGGCATGAAGTCGAGCATGGAGACCGCGCTGTTGATTGCCTCGGTGTCGCTTTGGCGTCCCTTGACGACAAAGGTTGCGAGGTAGGTGGTCATGGATGGGAAGGTGGGGTGTTCCTGGTTACGGTCTGCGGTTCGCCGGTTTCAGTTCAATGCTCTAGCAGCTGCGGCCGCCGTCGGGGAGGGTCTCGCTTTCGGACGAGCAGGGTTCGAGGACACCCTTGGCACGTGGCCAAGCCACCACAGCTTCGTAGATAATCCAGAATTGGAGGAGAATGGTGCCGACTCCGAGCCCGGCGAGGAGCCACTGTCCCATCTGAAGGAACCCGTACACGTTCACGCCCATGGCGATGCCGGGGAGGACGAGCATGAAAATGGTGGGGAGGACGATGAACCACACCGGGAGGCCGCGACGCCAGAGCCAGAAGGCGATCACGAGAAAGGCGAGGCCAGCGAGGAGTTGGTTGGTGGCGCCGAAGAGGGGCCAGAGGATGAGGCCGCCGGTGCCCGGATCGCCGCCCGGTTTACCCGGCATGGAAGCAAGAGCTCCCGCAATGAGAATGGCGAAGATGGTGGCGCAGTGTTTGTTGGTGAGCCAGGCAAGCGGATTGCTCGACGATTGCTTCTCGTTCTTGGACGGGACGAAGGTGGAGGCGAGTTCCTGCACGACGTAGCGCTGGAGGCGGCAGGCAGTATCAAGGGTGGTAGCCGCGAAGGAGGCGACGAAGACCCCCATGAGGGCGATCGCGAAGGTCGATTTCAGTCCCAGAGCCATGAGGAAGTTGGCGGCTCCTTCCACAAAGGCGCCCACCTTGGCGCCAAGTCCGCCTGCCGCGGCCCAGGACCCATAGCGAGCATCGTAGGCGTCTGCGCCGAAGAGGACGATGCCGTCGGCTCCTTTGGCCCCCATTCCGAGGCCGGCCACGCAGGCGAGGATGACCAGGGTTGCGAGGAAGCCCTCAGTGAGCATGGAGCCGTAGCCCACAAACTGGGCATCGGTTTCGCATTTGACCTGCTTGGACGAAGTGCCGGAGGAGACGAGGCAGTGGAATCCGGAGATCGCTCCGCAGGCGATCGTAATGAAGAGGAAGGGAAAGATCCAGGGGGCGCCTTCGGGAGCCCAGCGAAAGGCGGGCGCGACGATTTCGAGGGATTGGCGCGGACCGTCGTCGATGGGGGCTCCACCGATGAAACCTGCCACCACGAGCCCGATCAGGACAAGCCCGAGGGCGGAGATGAGTTGGAGGGAATTGATGAAGTCGCGTGGTTGCAGGAGAGTCCAAACCGGAAGGACGGAGGCGAGGTAAGAGTAGAGGAGCAGGATGATGACCCAGGCGATGATGGGCCAGGAGGCCAGCTCGGCATTGATATCCGCGAGGAATCCGCCGTTGCCGTACGCGACGGTGAGATACATCACGGCCAGCGCGAAGAGGGAAGGGATGAGGATGTTGACTCCGCGGCGGTGGAGGTAGAGTCCGATCAGGACCGCGATCGGGATCTGCACCAGGCACGGAAGGATGGCGGCTGGATACATCTTGAAGACGACCGCGATGACGAGGCCGAAGATCGCGAGAACGATGGTGAGGGCCAGAAAGAGAACAGAGAGAAAGAGAAGGCGGGTGCGTTTACTGAGGACTCGCCCCGCAATTTCGCCGACCGTTTGGCCACGATTGCGCATGGAAATGACGAGGGCGCCGAAGTCGTGGACGGCTCCGATGAGGATGGAGCCGAAGAGGACCCAGAGGAGGGCGGGAACCCAACCCCAGATGACGGCGAGCGCGGGCCCGACAATGGGGCCCGTGCCCGCGATGCTGGTGAAGTGATGCCCAAAGATGACGCTCTTCTGGGTGGGGACGTAGTCGGAGCCGTCTTCGAGTTCGATCGAAGGAACTTTAGCGTTCGGATCAAGTTTGAAGATCTTCCGGGCGAGGAACTTCCCGTAGGTATGGTAGGCTACGAGATAGAGAACGAGGGCGCCGAGAGCGATCGCGAGCGTCTGCATGGAGACGAGTAGATCACGCGCTCTCGTGCTTGGCGAGCGCTTCGAAGACCGGCGGGGGAACGTAACGACGCAAGGTATTTTCCCAGCCCGCAGGGCCGATGAGGCTTTTGACCATGCTTGAACTGAGTTCCGCGATGTCGCGCGGTGGCATCAGGAAGATGGTGGTCACGTCGGGGGCGAGATCCGCATTGATATGGCGCATGACCCGCTCGTATTCGTAGTCGTCGGAGGTGCGGACCCCCCGAAGAATATAGGCGGCATTCTGCTCCTTGGCATAGTCGACTAGGTAGCGATTGTCGAAGTGTGCGATGGTCATGCGATCGCTGGGCGGGAGGGAGAGGCCCAAGAGTTTGAGGCGATCTGCGACGCTGAAGCTGTAGCTTTTTTCGGGGTTGGTGCCGATCGCAACGATGAGGCGATCGAACAACTCGAGTCCGCGTTCAATCATCCAGAGGTGCCCGTTGGTGGGCGGGTCGAAACTTCCGGCGTAGACAGCGATGCGCATGGGCGTGGGCGTGGGCCGGTTCTCAGGGTTTGTGATTCAAATAAGCACCTGTTGGAGGCATGGGCTGAGCGGGTGCTCAAATCTTGCGCTTGATCATGGCGGTGCGCTTGAGAAGTTCGATCCACTCTTCATAGCGGCCCGAACGCTTTTCGATTTCCACCTCAGTGCGCATGCGTTCGCGCATCTCCTTGTCGAAATCTGGAGCGGGGCCATAAACCTTTTTCACGACTTTCACGATCGTGAAACCGATGCGATCCTTGAGCGGTCCAACAATCTGACCATTGGGTGCATCGAAGGCGATGTCCCCGAAGCCGACTTCAAGATCGGTGCGCAGGGTGTCCTCCCAGAGTCCTCCCTGTTGGGCGAAGGCGCCAGCGGAGTGCTTGACGGCGACCTCGGCGAAAGTTTCCCCACCCTTGACGCGTAAAAAGAGCTTCTCAGCGAAGGCGAGCTGCTCCAGAGGGGTTGCGGCCGGATTGTCGTTGTCGGCGGCGGGAATATAGATTTTGCGGAAGGTGATCTTATCCTTGGAGCGGTCACGAAGCTCGTGGGAGCGTTTGCGATAACGGTCCTTGATCTCGGCGTCGGTGGCGGGAGCCACGTCCTTGAACTGTTGCTGGCGGAAGACCTGCACCAGAATCTTTTCCTTCTGCGTCTTTTCGAAGTCGCGACGGGTCACGTTATTCTTTTTCAAGTAGCCGCGGAAATCCGATTCCTTGCCATTGAAATTCTCGTGCACGATGCGATCGACCTCCTGTTTGACGAGGTGATCGGGAATGTTGGCATCGAGATCCTCCAATTTGCTGAGGACCAACTCGTCCTCGATGAGTTGCTCGAGGACCTTGTCACGGGCCTCGGTGAGAGCCTTGATGAACTGCTCTCCCCGTCGGGGATATTTGGTCAGGAGCAAGTTGGCACTCGGAGCGAGATGAGCCTGCACTTCCCGGGTCGTGATCGTCTTGCCGTTCACGATGGCGGCAATCTTGTTGATGGGAACCGGGGAGGCGATGAGAGGCGCCGCGAGCGCGACGGTGGCGAGGAGAATCTTTTTCATGGTCGGTTCAGGGACTCAAGCCATTCGACAGCTTCGCAGAGCATAGTGTTCGAATTATTGGACCTCAAGCGAGGAAAATGGCGGTCGTCGAGCATGAGGTAACCTCCATTCCTTTGAACCATCAGGCGATCTCCCTTGATCTCGACCATTTCAGCTCCGGCAGAGCTCGCTTCGAGACGGAGTCTGGAGACTTGAATCAGGTTCCGGGCGGGGTTGGGAAGGCGACCGAAACGATCCCGCAGGCGCTCTTCGTAGCGACGCAGATCGTCGAGGTCAGCCAAGCTGGCGAGTTCGCGATAGGCGGACAGGCGGGCTTTCCCGTCGCTGACGTAAGCGGCGGGAATAAAGGCGGGAAGCTGTTCCTTGTTAGATTCTTCGTAGCGGGACTCCGAGAAGGCGAGGAAGTCGGCGCGCAGGATGACGTCGGCACGTCGGCGCACTTGGCGACCGCTCAGTTGTTCGACGGATTGGCGTAGGAGTTGGCAGTAGAGATCGAACCCCACCGCCGCGATATGACCGGACTGGCGAGTTCCGAGGAGATTGCCCGCCCCCCGGATCTCGAGATCGCGCATGGCGATCTTAAATCCGGATCCCAGCGCGGTATACTGCTTGATGGCGTTGACCCTTTTTTTTGCATCACCGGTGGAAATCTGGTCCCGCGGCAGCATCAGGATGGCAAAAGCCCTGCGGGTGGCGCGACCGACCCGGCCTCGCAGCTGGTAGAGATCGGCCAGTCCGAAGCGATCCGCGCGGTCGATCAGGATGGTGTTGGCATTGGGAATATCGATGCCGCTCTCAATGATGGTGGTGGAGAGGAGGACATCGGCTCTTCCATTGACGAATGCGTGCATGACCTCTTCCAGGTTTTCGCGGGCCATCTGTCCGTGGCCGACCAGGATCTTGGCTTCGGGGACGAGTTCCTGGAGGCGTTTCTTGACGATCTCGATGCTTTGCACGCGATTGTGAAGGAAGAAGACCTGGCCATCGCGTTCCAGTTCCCGCCGCACGGAGTCGCGAATGATGCGCTCATCGTATGCACAGACCGAGGTGTGCACGGGGATGCGGTTGGGCGGGGCGGTGTCGATGGTGGACATGTCGCGCACGCCCATGAGTGAGAAGTAAAGGGTGCGCGGAATGGGTGTGGCGGAGAGGGTGAGCAGGTCGACCTGGTGAAAGCGCTCCTTGAACTGCTCCTTGTGTTTGACCCCGAAGCGTTGCTCTTCATCCACGATGGCGAGCCCCAGGTTTTGATAGGAAATATCACTGGAGAGGAGGCGGTGGGTGCCGATCACGATATCCACGCTGCCGTCGGAGATTCCCTGCACGGTCTTCCTGATCTCGCCAGGTTTGCGAAAGCGGCTGAGGAGGTCGATGCGGATGGGAAAGTCGCTCATGCGCTCGCGGAAGGTGCGCCAGTGTTGTTCCGCGAGGACGGTGGTGGGTACCAGCATGGCGACCTGGGTTCCGCCGGTGACCGCCTTGAATGCCGCCCGGATGGCGACCTCGGTTTTCCCAAATCCGACGTCTCCGCAGATGAGGCGGTCCATCGGCTGATCTGACTCCATGTCGGACTTGGTGTCCGAAATCGCTCGGAGCTGATCCGGGGTTTCGGTGTAGGGAAAGGAGTTTTCGAATTCCCACATCCACTTTGTATCCGGCGGGTGAGAGTGGCCACGTTGGGCCTCCCGTTCCGCGTGAGTGCGCAAGAGTTTGGCGGCGTAGTCCATGATGGCCGCTTCGGTTGCCTTGCGCACCTTTCCCCAGCGTCCATCCCCGAGACGGCTGAGGAGGGGAGTCTTGCCTCCCACCCCGACGTAGCGCGAGACCAGATGGGCTTGATCGATGGGGACGTGGAGGGTGCTGCCGTCGCGGTACTCGATGTTCAGTTCCTCATCGCCGTCGTCTCCCAGAGAGAGCCCTTGAAAGCGGCCGATGCCGTAGTCGGCGTGCACCACGAGATCTTCTTCATCGAGTTGATCGAGTTCGGTGGCTGCGGAGTGAGAGCGCACCTTTTCGAGTCGTTGTATGCGGTTGGGCCGTGCGGTGGTGCGATAGCGTCCGAGGAGTTCCGCAAGGGAGAGGACGGCGAGTTTGGCCGAGCGCAAGACGAAGCCTTCGGGGATGGGAAGGTCGAGAAAGTGATAGCGGGCTTCGGCGGGAAGATGGGTGCCACTGAGTTCGCGAAAGCGTTCGCGTTCACCCTCGGTGGAAGCGGCGATGCAGACGGTCCATCGATTCTGGGTCCATTCCGCGATGTGATGGAAGACACTGCTCTGTTGTGCTTCGTGAAGGATGAAGTCGCCGGCGTCGAAGTGGGCAAAGGGAGTGCCGTAGGCCTCGAAATTGGCGGAGCCTGAAATGGGGTTGTCGGTGAGAAGGAGATCGGCATCGTCGATGCCCTCATCGAGAGCGATGACATAGTCGCCCTCATTGAACCACTCGCCGAGGCGGGAGGTGAGGGCGGGTGGGCGAAGAATGAGGTCTGCGCTCTCGAGACGCCGTACGGAGGTTTGCGAATCGAGATCGAACTCGCGGAGAGATTCGAGATCGCGATCGAAGAACTCCAGACGGAGGGGGGCAGGGGCCTGGACGGGATAGATGTCGAGGATGCCGCCGCGCCGTGCGAATTGCTGGCGGGAGTGAACTTGGGCAACCTTCTCGAGGCCGGCGGCCAGGAGAAAGATCTCCAGTTCCTCCGGGTCGTGCAGGGCACCAACTTCAAGGCGAAGGAAGGCCTTGGTGAAAGTCCCGGGGGCAGGCGCGGGATGGGCGAAGGCATCGGCGGATGCGATTGCAATGCTGGGGGCGCTGTTGGAGGTGCGAAGATGTTGGAAGGCGGTGAGACGATCGGCGTCTCGTTCCGGGTCGGTAAGTTCGACTTCGAAGTCTTCGAGAGGCGGATCGGGGAGGGCGATGGCGGGGCATTCCCAAGCGCGGAGTTCCTGGGCGAGGCGTTCGCGATGCCGAGCAGAGCCCCCGAGGATCCAAAGTCGACTGGAGGGGTGAGCGGCAGTTTTCGACCGACCAATGAGAGCGCAGAGGAAGGCGTGGGCAGGGGGTTCGACCGGTCCCAAAATGAGAGGAAGATCGGCGGACGCTCCCGCCATGAGGGGCTCCAGAGCACAGTGGTGCCAGGCGAATTGCAGGGCATCCGCCGGTGATTTGATCTCAACAGCTGACGAATCTTGGCTGATCCGGGTGCCAGCGAGCCATCGCGGAAGCCCGAAATCAACTTAGATCTTCACAAATGTGAATATTCGCATAGAGTGTTAATAACCTGTCAATAATTTGCCTCTATGAGGAAAGTCCCTATCCTCACCACAATTTGCGCCATCATCCCAGCCGCTCTCAGTCTATCTGGGTGTGGATCGACCGCTGAGCGAGAGGTCACATCCGCACGCTCTCCTGCTCACTTCCGTGGGACCTCCTTTGCGGGCAATCCCCAGTATCGGTTTCCGATCGTCAAGCAGGGGTCCAAGCCGACGCCGGGGAAACCGAATCGGATCTACCAGGCCGTGACCGCACCGGCGCCCCGGAGCCTGCCGCGCAAGTCTCCGACCAAGTTGCTTTCCGAAGTGAAAGTGCGGAAGGACTACATCTCGACTTCGGCTCGGGGCCGTCGGGGTGCGAAGTCCATGCGTCCGCGCTATGTGACCATTCACAGCACGCAGAACTGGAGTTCGGGGGCCGATGCCTGGCGTCATGGTCTAGCCCTCAAGAACAGCAAGCTTGGGAAGCTGTCCTGGCATTACACCACCGATGAGAATGTTGCAGTGCAACACCTGCCGACCAATGTGACCGGCCGGCACGCAGACTTTGATGGCCCGGGTAATCGATATTCGATTGGCATCGAGATGTGCGAGCATCCCGGGAACAGCCGGATCCGAACGGTGGATCGGACTGCCAAGCTCGCAGCCTACCTCATGTATAAGTACGGCATCCCGCTTTCGAGGGTTGTGCCGCACTATCATTGGCCTCGCCATGGCCGGAGTCCCGCGCACAAGAATTGTCCGCACTTCCTTCTCGATAACGGCCGTCCAGGTCGCAAATGGAGGGGGTTCCAGGCCAAAGTGAAAGGTTACCACGACGATATCACGAAGGGCGGAGCGGCTTATGTGAGTCGCTAGCCAAGGCTAGGAGCGGTCAGGGCTCATGGGGGCCATCTTCGAATGGGAAAGGGAACGCCTGGCTCGCCAGAGCTTCGGACTTTGACTTTTTGGTCGGAGACTTCCTATTCTCTGGGGTGCCCATCAAGCCTCGTTTCCACTACGTCTGCCAACGCTGTACGGCGTGTTGCAAATGGGCGGGGGATGTCCGGGTGGAGGACGAAGAGATCACCAAGATTGCAGCCTTCCTGGGAATTGAGGAGAACGTGTTTGTGCAGGATTACACTAGGATCCGTGCGGATCGCACCGGGCTTTCACTGATCGATCATGAAAACAGCACGGCGTGCATCATGCTGGAAGGCGACAAGTGCCGCATCCATGAGGTGAAGCCGGAACAGTGCAAGGGCTTCCCGAACGTGTGGAACTTCCCGGGGTGGGAAAAGGAGTGCGAGGCGATAGCGGTTCCGATCAAGGGAGAGGCGTAAGAGAGGGGGGAGGATCGAATGGTCCGGGAGAACCCATCGAGATTAGCGAAAGCTGGCCTGGACGGGGAAGTGATCGGAAATTTTGTGCACGACCTTGTCGCGGAGAGTGTGGGCACTGGTGCATGTCTTGGCGAAGATGGGGTCGGTGAGGATGAAGTCGATGCGCCAATTGTTGCCGGAACGGGATTGTTCCTTGATGGTAGTAGGGAAGGTGCCGAGTTGGACCTGACGCTGTGGTTGCTTGGTGTGGACGAGATCGACCAGACCGAGCGCGAGAAACTTGCTCATCGTGACATACCCCGGGTCGGCATTCGCGGGCAACTTCTTGCGCCATTCCTCAGTGCTCTTGCGCCCTTCGAGCCACGACTTGTCGAGGGGGGAGTTGCAGTTGAAGTCTCCCATCAGGATTACTTTTTCCTTGGCGGAGAGGAGTGGTTGGATCTTAGCGAAGAGGATGCCGGCCTCGCGGACGCGGACGTCGTGTCTGGAGGGGGAAAGGTGGACGACGAAGATGTGCACCCCGCGCACCTTGCAGTGCAGGTAGCCGTGCCACATGTCCTCCACGCGTTTCTCGAGCACTTCGATGGGCGTCATTGAGGTGAGGCAAACAGGGAAGCCTTTCTCCTTCAGGATGACGGTGTGTTGGTGGCCCCACTTCTTGGCCAGTGCACTCAGCTTGTCCTGGGTGAATTTGGTCATCTCCTGCAAGGCAACGACATCCGCCTGCTGTCCCTTGATCCACTCCGCGCCGAGGTCGGTGGACTTCTGGTAATTGAAGCCGTAGAGGACGTTGTAGGTGAGAACCTTGAAGGGTTTGCTTTCGGCCGCCTGGAGTCCGGCAGTGGTAAAGAGGAACAAGCCGGCCACAAGTCGGAGAAGGGAGGAAGGAGAACTCATGAGATTGGGCAGTTGGTTTGCGGGCGGAGTGATCTTCCGGCGGCCTGGAATTGCCGGGGAGGCTGAGCGGTGGGCGGGGCTTCTGGGTTGAGCGGCTCCAAGTTTCACCGTCTCCTTGTATCACGCGGAAGGCGCCGGGGGAAGCGCGCGAAGGGCCTGGATACGGACCAACATGGGAGGGTGGGAATAGTCGAGGACGACCCGGAGTTGATGCGGAGTGAGGTTGTCGAGGTTGTCCTTGGAGACTTTCTTGAGGGCCTCGATCATGATCTCAGGCTTGCCGGTGGCCTCTGCGGCGTAGGCATCAGCCTCGAACTCGTGCTTGCGGGACCAGGCATGCATGGGGATGGAGATCAGGCGGCTGATCGGGTTGAAGAGGATCATGAACAAAACGAGTCCCGCGTGCGGAGAGATGATCTCAATGCCGAAGGCGTCGAACAGTTCGCGGGAGAAGGGGCTGGTGGGATTGAGGACCAGTCCAAGGAGAAAGAAGATCAACCCGGTCTGGACAATTCCGAGCGCCATTCGCTGGATGATGTGCTTGCGTTTGAAGTGTCCGATTTCGTGGGCGAGGACAGCGACCAGTTCCTCAGTGGTGTGTTTCTCGACGAGGGTGTCGAAGAGGGCGATCTTCTTGCTCTTTCCGAATCCAGTGAAGTAGGCATTTGTTTTGCCGGAGCGACGGGAGCCGTCGACGATCTTGAGCTCGGTGAGGGGGAAGTCGCAGCGTTGAGCCATGGCATGGATGGCGTCCTTCAGTTCGCCCTCGGCCATGGGTTCGAACTTGTTGTAGAGGGGCAGGATGTAAGTGGGAGCGAGGTACTGCGCAATCAGTGACCACGCAACGGTGAGCAGCCAACCGTAGATCCAGGCATTCTCAAAAGTGAGAAAGATCGCGAAGATGGCGGCGAGCAAGGGGAGGCCGATGACCAGGAAGATTCCGATGTTCCTGATCTGGTCAGTGAGGAAGGTTTTTGGGGTGGTCTTGTTGAAACCGAATTGTTCCTCGAGCTTGAAGGTGAAGTAGATCTCACCGGGGAGTCCGGCGAGATAGCTGCCAAACATGAGGGTGCACACGAAGAGGAGTCCGGTCGGGATGGGGCTCCATTCGAGGGAACGGGTCCAGCTGTCGAGCCAGGAAAAGCCGCCCACAAACCAGAAAACGAGGAGAACGGTGAGGGAGGCAATCGAGGTGATGATCCCGAAGCGCGACTTGGCGCGGGTGTAGTCCTGGGACTGGGCATACTTTTCCTCGTCATAGACACTGCGAAATTCCTCGGGGAGCTCTGGTTTGAGAGAGCCCAGGTTGAGGAGAGTGGCGATAAAATCGAGGTTCCAGAGGAGGAAAAGAGCGACGAGAAGGACGATGGCAACGGTGTTGAACTCAGGAGTCACGGGGCTAACGAAGAACAGGGAAATTTAGAGACAAGGAAAAACGTCGTGACTCTCCCCGATCGGGCAGTGATGTTGAGTGCAGATGTCAGGGTTCAGGGTGTGGTGGACGCGGAGACGGTGGTGCCGGGCCGGCTTGTTGGTCGGGGCCGCGCTGAGCCTTGTCTCTTGTGGACATGTGCTCACAAAACGATCCAGTTACGAGGGAGCACGCGGAGTGATTGTGAATGGAGCCCTGGTGCGAAGTGCGGTGAAACCGATGGGCGGGGAAGCAGGGTTCACCTTGTCGGCGTTGGTGTATACCGCTGGTTCCGGGACGCTCGATGGTCCTTTTCTTTGGCGGATCGAGGCGAATGGCGACGATGGTTATCACAAGGAGTTGACAGTTCATCGGGTGAAGGTGGAGACCGGCGCCAGCCAGCGTAGTGAGTGGTATCCGCAGGATTTGCTGGGTGATTCGGTGGAGTTTTTTCCGGTCAAGGGAGAGGTGGGTGAGGTTTTCGCGCAGTATCGGATACCGGGGAAGTTAGAGGTTTTTCCCGATGCGGACGGTGAGATCACGATCCTGGTCGATCTCACGGTACGCAGTGTTGAGAAGAGCCAGCGTGAGCTGGTTCGTTTTCGGATGTCACCGGAGCGATCTCAGGACCTTGAGTTCCTTTTTCTCCCAGCAGACATCGTGACCGGGAAGGGAAAGCAGGATCCCAAGGCTTGGGCTTGGTAACCCAAGAGGGAGGATTGAACTGGGGCTTGGGGTGAAATCCGCGGCATACCGCAAATTCGGGGAGGGAGGGCTGATGAGTTCTCGTATTGACCAATAGCTATTTAAGCATAGCATTCTTTTAACACCTTGGGAGAATTCCGGTGTTTGCCGCCATCCCTCAGCCCGCTCCCCATGGAGCCCCAAATCGTTTTGTCCCGCCGCCTCCGTCCCTTTGCTTGTGACTTCCCTGTTGCACTGCTCCTCGTGGTCTCTTCGATTCTTCATGCCGCGCCGGTAGCTGTGGATGACCGCTACGAGATTGGGGAGGATCTCACCTTGAACACACAGTCTGGTCCCGTGATCTCGGCAAATTTTGACACAGGGGACGGACAGTTCTCGCCGACCTTTGACGGAGACTGGGACTATCTTGACAGGATGGAAAATTCGGAGGGCGCAGGGGAGTCGTATCCCGTCGACGAGGCGGCGCGGACCTGGAACGGCATCGATTTTGATGTAAGCACCTCCACCCTTGGGCCTTGGGATTCCGGAGCGCTCCCCTTGCAGGGAGGACTGGTGAATGCCTTCCCTCCGGCTACCCTCAATACTCTGCGAGGAATTGGAGATTCTGCGAACAATCTGAACACGGTCACGACCTACCTCTTTCGCAATACCTTTACCCTGACGTCGGCTGAGGCCGCGGAGCCGGTCTGGACCGCGAACTTGGCGGTGGATGACGGGTGCGTGATCTATCTCAACGGACGGGAAGTGGGGTCGCTCCACATGCCCGCCGACGTCGCGATCACTGCAGATACCTTCGCGGTTGGTGGCAATGAGTCCATCTATTCAGATGTGGCGCTCGATGTGAGTGGAGTGCTGGTGGCCGGCGTCAATACGATTGCGGTGGAAGTCCATCAAGGGACCTTGGGGAGTTCGGATATCGGGCTCGACCTGAGCTTGCGATCTGGAGCAGGTGTGAATGGAGGCTTTGTATTTGCCGATGACATTTTCGGGACGAACCAACCGGACTATGCCGACGGATCTCGCGATCCCAGCGGGGGACAAACCGGAGCGGGTCTCCAGGTGGCGATTGGAGGGCTCGACAGCAGGTTTGTGCAGGGGCCGTTTCAAATGTCTGGAGGATTCGTGCAAGAGGTGACCCTGGCTGGACCAACGGAGCTGGAAATCAGTTTTCAGTACCGCTTGGTGAACACCAATTCCCTTGAGCAGAACGAGTTTGGGGAAGCAATCTTCGAACTCGATGGCGTTCGCTATGGTAATGATACAAATGATTCCCTGGTGCATCTCTCCAATGGCGCCGATTCCGGCTGGCAGGCGGCGAGCTTTTCGGTGTCGTTGAATGCGGGATTACATGCCTTCACCTTTGGAGCCTACAGTGGCGGCACGAGTCGCGGGAATGAGCTGATTACGGTCTTCTTTGATGACATCCTGGTGAATCGGACGAACGCGGGATTGGGCGGCGGGGTCCTTGAGAACGACACCCTCGGTGAAAATTCATCCGCAACCTTGGTGGCCGGACCATCGCACGGGTTGCTGACCTTTCCCCCGGAGGGAGTCTTCCTCTATACGCCGGACTTGAACTTCTTCGGGACCGACAGCTTCACCTATGAGGCGATCGATGAGACCGGAACCTCCGCTCCGGCAACCGTGACGATCAATGTCATTTCGGAGAACGATGGGCCCATCGCCGGGAACAACACTTACAACGTGGATGAAGAAAACCTCTTGGGCGTGAGTCTCCCCGCGCAGGGTGTCTTGCATAACGATGCGGACGTCGAGATGGACTTGCTCAGCGCCGTGCTGGTTGATGATGTTTCCAATGGAGTCCTAGCCCTGAGTGCGAACGGGACCTTCACCTACACTCCGGATGGGAACTTTTTCGGGACCGACAGTTTCACCTATCGAGCGGACGATGCCATCGATCAATCGGAGCTCGCGACCGTCACGATCACGGTTGCGAATACGCCCGATCCTCCGGACGCGCAAAACGACAGTTATCTAGGGGACGAGAACGAGGATCTTGTGGTGGCGAGTTCGATGGGAATTGGAACCACGACCAACGTGCCTTATGGGGCAGAGTGGAAGTATGACGATAGCGGGACCAATCTGCAGCAGGCTTGGCGGAATCCCGGGTATGACGATTCGCAATGGGAATCGGGTCTGGCGGAGCTGGGCTATGGAGACGGGGATGAAGAGACCGAGGTTGAATTTGGTGGCGACCAGTTTGATCGCCATCCGACGACCTACTTCCGACATACCTTTGCGGTGAGCAATGCGCCTTCGATCCAGAGCGCGACCTGCTGGATTCACCGTGACGATGGCGCAGTGGTTTACTTGAACGGGACGCAGATCGGGATCGACAACATTCAGGATGATCCGAACTATGGAACATTTGCGGGCAATGCGGGCGATGATGGCAATGCCGAGATTGAATTGCCGCCCATCGACCCCGCCCTCTTCGTGGAGGGTAACAACACCCTAGCCGTTGAGATTCATCAGAATACCGCATCGAGTACCGACATTTCATTCGACCTGCGCCTCGAGATCGGGCGCCCGCAGCAAAACGGAGTCCTGGCGAATGACTCGGACCCCGATGGAGAATCCTTGACAGCGATCTTCGAAAGCGGGCCCGTTCATGGGTCGGTCAGCCTCCATGCTGACGGTACATTTATCTACTCCCCGGGATTGAACTTCGAAGGCGCCGATAGTTTCACCTATCGGGCGCATGATGGAGGATTGAGCACGGTGGCGACCGCGTCGATCACGGTCAGGCCCGGGCCGAATGATATTCCGAATCCTCAGCCCGACAGTTACAGCCCTATCGAGGAAACTCTCTTTGTCAGAAATGCGGCCCAGGGAGTGTTGGCCAATGACGATGATCCGGATGGCGGCTCCATGACCGCGATTCTGAAGTCAACCACCTCGCACGGGACGCTGATGTTTGCTCCCGATGGCTCCTTTAGCTACACTCCGGGACTGAATTTCTTCGGAGTGGACTCGTTCACCTATGTCGCTTCGGATGGCCTCGCGGAGTCTCCCGTGGAGACCGTAACGCTGATGGTTTCAAACGTTCCGGATGCCCCCATTGCGATCTCCGAGGAATACGCCACGAATCCGGGAGAGTTGTTAATCATCAGCGGAGTTGAGGGAGTATTGGTCAATGATTCCGATCCGGACGGTTCGGGGTTGACGGCGGAATTGGTGAGCGGCGTCTCATCTGGATTTCTCGGGTTTTTGCCGGATGGCTCCTTTGTCTTCAACCCTGCAGACTCGAATGCGGGAAGTGTTTCCTTTACCTATCGCGCCAGCGACGGAGTGCTGCGTTCGCTGGAGACCACGGTTACCATCCATCTCGATATCGCCCCGGTGGGGGTGATTGATTTTTATCAACCCACTGAGGACGTCACGCTTTCCGTCCATGCGGCGCAGGGAGTTCTTCACAATGATAGCGATGCTGAGAACGATCCCTTGACGGCCATCCTGATATCGGCCCCGATCGACGGAGAGCTTACCCTGAATTCCGATGGCTCGTTCGCCTATTCGCCAAGCCAGAACGCCACCGGGATTCAAGTGTTCAGCTACCTTGCCACCGATGGCGCACGAAGTTCGGCGCCAGTGCCTGTTGTTCTCAATATCAAGCCGGTGAATGATGAGCCCGCGGTGGCGGAAGATTTTTACCTCGCGACCGTCGACCAGGAGCTGGTGGTCGAAGCTGCTGCCGGAGTGCTTGCCAACGATTTCGATATCGACAGTGCGGAACTCACGGCCACTCTGACCAATCCACCGTTGAACGGTTCGGTTGTGCTCAATGCAGATGGTTCGTTTGTCTACAATCACACGCCCGGCTTTATTGGAACAGACAGCTTCGGCTACGTGGCCAATGATGGGGCGCTGAATTCTCTTCCGGGCACCGTCACAGTTCTGGTCGGAGGGGCCGCGGATTCGATTGTGATCAACGAGATCATGTATCATCCGGCCAGCGAACTCGATGCCCACGAGTACATCGAGTTGGTGAACATCGGGGATGGGCCGGTGAATTTGAGCGGTTGGAGCTTCACGAGTGGATTGAGCTATACCTTCCCGGACGTCAGTATCCCGGCCGGAGAGTATCTCATTGTGGCCGCGGATCCCACCGAGTTTACGACTCTCCATGGCGTGGTTCCTCAGCTCACAGGGGGGTGGACGGGGTCACTCAGCAACAGTGGGGAGCGGATTCGTCTGGTAGACGCCGAGGGCAACCAGGTGGATGAACTGAGCTATGCGGATCAGGGGGATTGGGCCACGAGAACGGAGGTGAGGATCACCGGAGAGGATGGATGGGCCTGGGAATCTGATCACGACGGAGGGGGCTCTTCCCTTGAGTTGGTGCATGCCCGCTTGACCAACAAATCCGGGCAGAACTGGCAATCGAGTGTTGGGATGCCCACGCCGGGGGCCGCGAACTCGGTGGCCTTGGATGAAAGCGCGGTTGCGCCCCTCGTTCAAGACGTCGAACACACACCGAGAGTTCCCACCTCGACGGACACGGTCACCATTCGAGCCCGTCTTCGCGACACCACAACGGTGGGACTGTCCGCCACCTTGTATTACCGGGTTTCCGAGGATCCGGAAATCGAGTTTTCGACGACCCCGATGGGAGATGACGGTCTCCACAATGACGGAGATGCCAATGACGGACTGTTTGGGGCGGCCCTTCCTGCCATGGTGGAGAACACCATCGTGGAGTTCTATGTCTTCGCAACTGATGGCGTCAATGAGCGGACCTGGCCGGCCCCCACTTCAATCGGACAGGTCGCCAATGCCCTCTATCAAGTCGATGATGAAGCAGCGCCCGAAGGGGAGGGGATGTATCGTCTCATTCTGACCGCTCGGGAGAATCGGGCCTTCAACAGGATCGACCGTGACTCCAATGCGCAGATGAACTGCACTCTGATTGCAGATGACTGTTCCGGTCCGGTGATTCGCTATCTTTGCGGCATGCGGGTGCGGGGAGCAAGCAGTCGCAACGACACGCCTCCGCCAATACGCCTGAATATTCCACGCGACCGCCGGTGGAATGGCACCTCCTCGATGAATCTCAACTCCCAGTTTACGTGGTTGCAGTTCATTGGCATGAAGCTCTTCCAGGCGAGCGATTTGCCGGCTCCCGACAGCAAGCGCATTGCGCTTCGTCGCAACGGCCAGGATCCGACCACCGGGGACCCTGAGGACTACGGTCGCTTTGTCCATCTCCAGTCCCTCGATGGGGATCTCATTGATGAGAAGATTCCCAACGATCGGCAGGGCAACCTCTACAAGAAGGTGCGCCCTGACGTGGACTGGGCATTTAGAGATGGGAATTTCGGTCGCTACAGCCAAGACGGCTGGGGCAAGCAGACCAATGAATCGGAAAACGACTGGTCCGATCTCGATGAGTTCCTGCGTGTCATGAACCAGGCGTCCGGAGATCCGGATTACATTGCCCAGGTCGAAGTCGTTGCGAACCTGGACCAGTGGATGCGCTGGTTCGCGGTCGAGGCCCTGATTGCGAATGGGGAGACCAACGCGAGCAATGGGGCAGACGACGACTACAGCATGTATCGCGGGACGGTTGACCCTCGCTTCATCTTTTTACCGCACGACCTCGATACAATTCTCTCCTTTGGTGATGGCTCACGAATCACCGATCCCGAGTTCACGATCTTCGACATGATCGGAAGGGGTGATACCCTGGGTCCGCTGGTGCCCCTTTTCACGGATCCCTCCATTCGGACGCGCTACCATCACGCGTTGCGAGACCTGATTCAGACCAGTTTCTCCAAAGCACGCTTTGATGCGCTCGTTCGCAACAGCCTGAGGGGGTGGGTTCCTGGGGGAGTGGTTGCGGACATGATCACCTTTATGGACGCCCGCCGGGCCCACATATCTGGTTTGGTTGATGCTGAGCTTGGTCCGCCCGGGCCCGCCCTCGCGCCAGTGACCCTGGCTTCACAGACGACCCCCCACGGGGCGCTCTACCTGAGTGAAATCCTAGCCGTGAATGTCAGCGCTCACGCCGTTGCGGGCACTCATCCGGATTATGTTGAGCTTAGAAACGCCGGTCCGGTTGTGATTTCTCTCGCCGGTTACACCATCACCGATGACCCCGAAGTGCCGGACAAATTTGTCTTCCCGGGGGGCAGTGCGATTGGCGTGGGCCAGCGATTGCTCCTCTACGCCGATTCGGGATCTGTTCCTGGAATTCATCTCGGATTCGCGCTCAATGCGGGAGGGGAAAGTGTCTCCATCTTTGATCCTGCCGGCACCCTCGTGGATTCGGTGCATTTTGGACCCCAGGTGGCCGACATGTCGATCGGAAGAACCGGGCCTGCGGAAACGGTGTGGAGCCTGAATCAGCCGACTCCGGGTGGCGCAAACCAGATTCAATCCCTGGGCACTCCAGGGACGTTGCGCATCAACGAATGGCTCACCAAGCCCGAGCTGGTCTACAACGATGACTTCATTGAGATTTACAACTCCGGAGTCTTTCCGGTCTCACTGGGAGGACTCGCGATTACTGATGACCCCTTGAATTTCCCGCAACGAGCGGTGCTGCCAGCGCTGAGTTATGTTGGTGGGGGGGGCTTTGCCGTTCTTGAGGCAGTGGGCGCGAGCAATGTGAATACCCCTGTCGAGTTGCCCTTCAAGTTGGGTGCGGATTATGGCTGGCTTGCCATCTATGGATCAAGTGGAGTGGAGATCGATCGGGTGCATACTCTTTGTGACAGTCCCGACGAATCGCAGGGACGGGAGACGGATGGCGCGCCGCTCTTTGCTCAATTTGCGGTACCCACTCCAGGATTCTCAAACACAACGGACTTGTCGGCGGAGAGCCTGATCCTGCAATCATTGCGCATCACGGAGATCATGTACAATCCGACCGGCGGAAGCGATGCGGAGTACATTGAATTGCGGAACATCGGACCGGATCCCATCAACTTGTCGGGTCTTGCCTTTACCAAGGGAGTCTTCTTCGACTTTCCCGCGATGACCCTCTCGCCGGGAGAATACGTGGTCGTGGTTGCAGATCAATCCGTGTTCGAAGAACTCTATGGATTCGGAGTCAACCTGGCGGGTGAATGGTCGGGCAAACTCGACAACGACCACGATCGGATTCGGCTGGAGATCGAGGAGCTCAATGCAGCCGTATTTGATTTTTCCTATCAGGACTTCTGGTATCCAAGCACCGATGGCGGTGGGTTCTCGCTGGTCATCGTTGATGAGTCCGCAGCTCCGGGATCATGGGGAGTGAAGGAGAGTTGGACCGCGGATGCAGTGCAGAATGGATCCCCCGGAAGGAATAGCGGGTTCTTCGTCTTTGCGGGAGCGGATCAAGCACTCACTTTGCCCGCGGGCGCCACCCTGAATGCGACGGTGCACTACGGCTCCCTCGATCCTGCGACGGTCACGCTGGCATGGTCGCTCGAAAATGGCCCGGGCGTGGCGACATTTGGCAGTCCCACCAATGAGGACACCACCGTGACAGTCCCGATTGCGGGACGCTACACCTTCGAGTTGATCGCCACCCCGCAGGTTGGTCCGGTGGTGACGGGGCAAGTCAGCATCACCTTCCGTGGCTCCTACGAGAGGTGGGCGGCCTGGCATTTCGGATTGCAGCCTGGCCCCGAGTCCAACGAGCTCGCAGATGGAGATCGCGACGGCTTTGCCAATTTGGTAGAGTTTGCGCTTGGGTTCGACCCTGCCGTTGTGGACAGCGGGAGCCTCCTGCAGCCTGTGGTGGGGGCGGGCGGTGCCCTGTCGTTGACCTACTTCCGGCCCTTTCTTGCCGAGGGCATCACGGTCACTCCTGAAGTGTCGTCAGATCTTCTCTTCTGGCAGTCCGGCCCCGCCTCCATTTCGGAGACGGTATTGGGATCAACGGTAGATGGGGAATTCATCTTGGTGGAAGACCTCTTTGGGCAGGACGGGATGACTCCCCGCTTCCTGCGCTTGCGAGTGGATTCCTCCAATTGAGGGGATAAGTTCCGATTTGCAATTTGCGGGAGTTTTTCCGCCAACTCCAACGAAGAGAGTGTGCAATGACGGTTTCCAGGTGAGCATAGCTTTGGGGGCTCGGGGGTTCGAACTTGTTGTTCTGGGCATTGCTGAACGCTGTGAGGTGGGCTACAGTTGGCCCCCTCCGTCATGAGAACCCTGCGTGCCCTCCTACCTGCCTTGGTGAGTCCCGGCCTCCTCTTGGGGCAAGAGATTGCCAAGGTCGATCGAGGAGCGGAAAGGGCCTCTGTTTTGACTAGGCCCGACGCGCGGACCATGACCCTGACCATTCCGGGGCCGCGGGGGCTCATTACCGATCGCAAGGGTAGGGCGATGGCGCAAAACCGAGTGGGCTACCAGTTTGCGCTCGAGTTCGAGCACTTTCAGAATCCGGGGGACCCGGAGATCCAGGCATGGGCCCGCCTGAGGTTGGAATACGCCTCCAAGTTGGCAGGACGGGCCTACACCGTGAGTGATCGGCGCCTCCTGGAACACTATCGGAATCGCCGCTGGCTACCCCTGCGATTTTCCTCTCTGGTCGACCCTGCGAAGGAAGCGAAGTTCAAGCAAAAGCTCATGGACGGGTTGGTGATGAGCCCGTTCTATTACCGGCACTATCCGGAGGGGAAATCTGCGGCCCACCTTCTTGGATACGTGCGCAGTAAGGGAAAACTGCCGACCGGTCCCCTCGTGCATGGTGATTTACTCTTTGAAGATACGGATGGGAAAGCCGGATTGGAGCAAACCATGGACCAGGAACTCACTGGCAGACCCGGTGAGCGGAAGCTGATTTTTGGCTCGGGTGGGGAGAAGCTACGCGACGAGCTCACCCAGCGCCCGCGGATTGGTCAGACGGTGGTGACCACCCTGGATCTCGACTGGCAGAAACACGCCGAGAAGGTTCTCGAGGAGCACTGCGAGCGTGGGGCCTTTGTGGTGATCGACATTCCGACCGGGGAGGTCCTCGTGATGGCGTCACGTCCCAGCTACGATATCAATGTCTGGATTCCCCGCATCAGCAATGCCGATCTGAAGGCTCTCAATGAGGATGAGTCGCACCCGATGTTTGCACGCTCCTTTCAAGGATCCTATCCGCCTGCATCCTGCTTCAAACCAGTGCTGGCGGTCACGGCGCTCACCAACAACACGATCGAGGAGTGGACGGAAATCGATTGCCCCGCCTACATCGAGATCGGGAAAAAGAAGATGTGGAATCATACCCGCAAGCCGGAGGGGGAGCTTGATGTCGCCCGGGCCTTGGCGCGGTCGAATAATTGCTTCTTTTACCAGGTTGGAATGATGATGGGGCCCAATTCCTTCCTTGGAACGGCGCGCCGCCTTGGCTTCGGAGCGCGCACCGGACTGCCTCTCTTTGGAGAATCCTCGGGCCGGGTTCCCACTCATGAATACGTGCTCAAGAGGTTTGGACGGCCGTTCACGGACGGAGATACCGCCAACTATTCGATCGGTCAGGCCTGGGAGGCCACTCCGCTGCAGGTTGCGCAATCGATGGCAGGCATTGCGAACGGCTCCGTCTTGCCGCGATTGCAACTCATCAAGCAGGTTCAGGATCCCAGCGGGGGCGTGTTGCGAGCGGCCGAGCCAGAATCGCGCAACTCACTCTCGCTCGATCCGGATGCGGTGCAAATCGTGCACAAGGGGATGTATGATGTCGTGAATGCTCCTTGGGGAACCGGCAAGCGGGGAGCCCTGAGTTTCGCGGAAGTTGCGGGGAAGACTGGAACGGGACAGTGGAACTCGCACGCGAAATTGGAGGTGGCCTGGTTTGCGGGGTTCTTTCCTTACGAAAATCCCAGGCTTGCCTTTGCGATTCTTTACGAGGGATCTCCGGAAGAGCATGTATCAGGAGGAAGCAAGGCCGCGCCCATGGCACCGGAATTTTTTGAGCACTTCAAGAGTGAGATCAAGGACATGATCAAACCTCCGGCGAGGGCCCTCATCGTGGTGGAGGAGGGGGACGCGGATCCCGCTGAAGTTGGATTGCCCATCGACGATGAGGGAAGGCTGATCACTCCGAGCGGGAAAATTCTTCGTGCCATTCCGGTGGAACCGTTGGAACTCGAAAAAAGTGTTCCTGCAGAGCCCCTCGATCCCGGCGAGGCTCTACCCGCCATTCCGGTGGAAGACGCTCCCGTGGCGATCCCGGTGGCGGAGGACGAGTAGAGCGAACTCAATTGACGCTGGACGTTTCTGCGCGGACGAGTCAGACACGGCCAGATTTTCTAACGAATCATGGATATCCAAATTGCTACTCTCTGCGATTTCGCAGTCGACTATAACGGAAAGATGGTCATCTCCGGAACCTTTGATGCCCTGGCCGCCAAGGCGGTTCCAGTGGTTCATCCTCAGTGCGCCCTGGCGATGAGGATCTGCCTGCTTCCCGAGGACACCGGCGATCACAAGATGACGATCAACATCATCGACGAGGATGGAAAGTCGATCGATGCCAAGAACATGCCCATCCGAGCAGATATGCCGGTGCAAGTGCCCGATGAAGCGCCTTTCCTTACCCGAAATCTGGTCTTGAATTTTCAGGGCCTGAAGTTCCCGAATGCCGGGATCTACTCGGTGGACATCACCGTGGATGGGGAGCTCGTGATGCGCTTGCCGCTGCGCATTGTCCAAGTGCAGAGCCAGCCGATGCCTCCCTCGTAATTCCCCGGAGTATTCGATGTCTGGTTCTCGATCCCTGCTCTACGAGTGCGCCCTGATCACCGGGGCCTCCGGAGGATTGGGCGAAGAATTCGCGCGCCAACTCGCGCCCCACTGTCGGCGACTCGTCCTGGTCGCCCGGCGTGAGGAAGCTCTGAAGCAGTTGGAGACCAGATTGCGAATCGATCATCCCGATCTCCAGTTGGCCAGTGTGCCGCTCGATTTGTCCCGCGACTCTGAACGAGGGGAATTGATCGATCAGGTGATTGGAACGGAATGGGCACCCGACCTTCTCATCAACAATGCGGGGATGGGCGATTACGGCGAATTTGCCACTGGAAATTGGGAGAAGGTGCACGGCATGCTGGACTTGAACATTGTGGCCGTCACCCATCTTACCCATGGCTTTCTGCCGGAAATGCTGAAGGTCGGGCGGGGGGCGATCCTGAATGTGAGCTCACTTGCGTCCCTCCTGCCTATCCCGGATTTTGGAGTCTATGCCGCTTCGAAGTCCTATGTCACCGATTTCTCTGAGGCGTTGCGACTGGAAGTGCGGGAGCGCGGGATTTCCGTTTTGGCGCTCTGCCCCGGTCCGATCCACACCGGATTTGGAAAGATCGCGGGGCGCGATGGGGTGCCCGCGGTGACGCCAATCCGCGAGTTGTTTCATGTTCCCATGGAGGAGGTTGTTCATGAGGCTCTGGTGGCGCTGCAATGGGACTGGCCGCGAGTTTATCCGGGGTGGAGAGTGGCCTTGCTGGCGGCCGGAATCTCATTGCTTCCGATGGCGGCCATTCGTTACATCATGAGTCATCGCCCCCGGAGTATTTCTGCCGAGTAACAAGATTTAGGAACGCCATCACCGATTTTGCCCCGCGATCAACACGCCCTGGAAGGAGTCAAGCGCCGCGCATCGCGTCGCAGCGTTCCACTCGCGGGTGTCGGGCTGGTTCTTCTGGCGGTCCTGGGATTTGTGGTCTTGCTCACCCCGCTGGGCGGGAAGGTGAAGCGAGGGTTGAAGGAGATCTTCGGATCCGAGAGCACGGTCCTAAAGAATGAGGATCCGTTCGTAAAACCGGGAGGCTCGGATCCTGCTCCCACGGCTCCGGAGCCCCTGACCCCGATTGAGCGGGATCCTGATCCGCTTTTTCCCAAAGGGGTGCTCACCCCTCCCGATGGGGTGGATCTTCGCAAGCTCTCCAAGGGCATCAATCTCAAGGTGAGCTTTGAGAGTGAAGAAGGCGGCTTGGCATCGGCCGCGCGCAAGGAGGATGGAGCCTACGTGGCCGAGTATGCGCTGAAGGTGCGCATGCCGCGCGCGGCCAAGACGATGGAGGATCTCTCCACGGTGAATCCTGATCTTGGAACCCTCCTTCCGTGGTTGAAGGTGCTGCTCCCGCAGGCCCAGGTCTCTCCCTGGTATCGCCAAATTTATGCCAATAAGGCAGAACGGCTGAAGGCCAACGTGGGGCGCTTGGACGAGATTCTAACCCGCCACAATTTTTACGATTGTGAGACCATGCTCAACATGCGTCACGAAGGGAGTGGGCGGAGGATATTTCTTCTGCAGGCCGAGATGGATGTTGTTTCAGATGGCTCCGATGGCGATCGGCTCCCGGCCATGCCCGACAGCATCGTCAATTCGACCCACTACCAGCCGTTCACCAGTTTTCGTTGGAAGAAGACAGGCTCCACGGCCAATCCGATGCTGGCGGGGTGGGGAAGCCGGGTGGAGAACGCGAAGCGCGAACTCGGCCAGTCAGGAACGTCCGCTGACCGCAAGCAGTGGTTGCGGGAGCGAATCAAGAAGTTGGAGACCGGGATCGCGGACATGAAGTTCGCGAGCTATCTCATCGCGGAATACGATCCTTTTATTGTGATCCCGACCAACATGCTTACCGATCGCAAGGATCCCTATGCACCCAACGTGGGAGATTTCGCGGTGGTGGTGTATGGCAAGACGCTCTACCCGGCGATCGTCGGTGATGCAGGTCCCACCTACAAGGTGGGCGAAGCTTCGCTGCGGATGGCGAGGGAACTCAATGCGAGTGCCGGGCCCTATCGGCGTCCTGTTTCGGATCTCACCGTCACCTACATCGTCTTCCCGCGCAGCGCCGACGAAATCAAGACGGCCCCGGACTATGGGCGCTGGCGCAAGCGTTGCAGGGAGTTGGTAGAGGAAGTCGGGGGGCTAGGGGAAGGCGTCGAGTTGCACGAGTGGAAAGACTTGTTGCTGACCCCTTAGGAGGAAGGGAAACCATCGGCGAGCCCTCATTTCGGAAGGGGTCAGGGTGCTTTCTGAGGGTGCGCAGCACGGAAGGAGTGATCGCCCGGGCGGGAGAGGTGCGACCTTCCTACTCGCGTTGGATTTCATCTTTGGCCTTGAAGCGCTTCACGAGCGGGATGGCGCAGAGGGCGAGCCAGACGAGCACCACGAGGGGAATGAGGAGGCTCTTGAGTTGAAAGCTGTGCTTGCCCCCCCCTTGATGATTCTTCGTGGTGGGGGGGACGTCCGGGGAGGAGGCCGGGAGGGCATCTGCTCCTCTCTTCGGAAGAGGAGGGGGCGCAAGGAGGTCGGAGACCTTGAGCTGGGGCTTGCCAATTTCGTCCCGGAGGGCCTCGACCATTTCGGCAGTCACCGCGGTTCCCCGGTTGCCGAAGCTATTGCGAATGTAGGTGAGCACGGCGGCGATTTGTTCGCTGGACTGTGGGAGGGCGACCATCCCGGTAGGGAGCATGTCGGTGCCCAGGAGGAATTGGCGGCCGTTGACATTGATGTCGTCCTTGAGGCCACGGAGTTGGATGCGGATCAGGTTTTCAATGGGGCCCAGGACCCACTCGGAGGGAGCAAGTGGAGGGCCTCCGGTGGCTGCCACGCCCTGGCCTTTGTCTCCGTGACAGGCCTGGCAAACAATGTAGCCAGACTTGCCCGCTTCCATGACCGAGGGGTCAATATTTAGGGGGGCTGCTTCGGGGACCGTGAAGGGGACTTCTGGGGTCGGTGCTGGGGGAGGGGACGCAATTGGTTGGGGCGTGGGAGGAGTGGGTTGGGGTGCCGGTTCGGGCTCCGCAATCTTGAAGTCCGCGAGGTTGAGGGCTTTTGCCGTGCGTTGGGGCGGAGCGGGTGGGGAGTCTTTCTGCAGGGTGCCGAGCCAACTGACCACATCGCGGATATCGCGCTTGGTGAGGACCGCGCTCATGGGGGGCGCCATCGCGGAGACGGGTTTGCTCTGGGTCTTGATGTCGGACTTCTTGATGCGCCAGAGATCCTTGCCTTCCAGAAGGTCGACGGTGTCATCCGTTTCGGCGGCGAGGATCCCGGACTTGGAAGTGCCGTTTTGGAAGGTGATGGAGACAATGCCAAATCCGGGAGTAATCTTGGCGCTGGGAACAATGAGGGACTCGAGAAAGTACTCCGCGTTGTGGCGTTTGCCGATCCCCGCGAGATTGGGCCCGGCTTCTCCGCCCTCGGAGTGCCCTTCGTCGATGCGGTGGCAGCGGAGACACTGGGCCGCGGGATGGGTGTGGAAGATGGCGTAACCGCGCTCGGGTTCTCCTCCTGCCAGCGCGATTCGGAAGGCCGCCAGGGGGTCCTCGAGAGAGAGTCCGTTGTAATACTCCGTGATGATGGCCTGGACCGCTTCTTCTTCCCGTTGTCCGGCGGCGGTGACCACTTCGAGGGCTACCGCAGGATTCAATTTCCCATCAATCAAATCGCGCACGCCCTGCGTGATTCGTGCGGCAGATTCTTCGCCGGGGAGGCTAGCGAGGATTTTCCAGGCGCTCTGCACGCGTTTGACCTCCTTGGCCTCGAGGGCCTTGGTGACCGGCTCAAGAGCGGCCTTCGGAAACTGCTGGGCGAGCAGGCTGAGAGCAGTCGCGGAAAGGTGGGCATCTTGATCTTCGGTATAGCCCAGGAGGAGATTCTGTAAGTTTTCCGGATTGCGTTTGGCGAGAAGGTTGAGCATGCGTCCGCGAGCGTTGGATCCAAGATCCTTGACTCCGAGCAAGAGCGTGAGGCCGGGGAGGTCGAGGGACTTGGCGGAGAGGTTGTATTGCGTGACGAGCCCGATCGCTCCCGCCAGGATTTCATCCTTCATCCCGAGGAGAGGAACGATTTCAGCTTCGAGGGTGCTCTTGATCTCGGCCAGTTCCCTTGCCTCGAGCGGTGCGAAGCGGCCGAGCGATTGATCGACCTTGGGTGGTTTGGTCCAAACCGAAAGAAGGCGCAATGCTTCGAGGCGCTCGTTCTGGTCGAGAGATTCGTTGGCGGCCACCCTCATGAGACGGCTGGCGTTCCCGGGGCCTCCGATTCGAAAGGCGCTGTGGAGAAGGCGGCGCAACATCATGCGAGTGAGGGGACGTCCCTTCTGGCCGGGAGCGTACTCATCGAGCAGGGTCGCCACTGCCGGTCGTGCCCGTTCGATGGGAACATCATGCACCGCGCGAATGGCCTCGTCGGAGATGAGCGGACGATCCTTATCGAAAAAGAATCGCACCAGGGCCGGGGAGTGGAGGCGACGGAGCGCGAGAACCGCCGCGAGGCGAATCGATGGATTGGGGTGGCTGTTCAAATTTGCGATTTGTTCTTCGGTGCCTGAGCCGAGAAGGCACATGACTCCGGCGTGACGAAGGTAGGGGTCACGATTGGCATTCTCGGAAAGCAGGATGAGGGTGGGGTTGAAGGCCTCGCGGGCCCGCAGGCGCGTGAGGGAGAGGGCGGCAAATGATTTCACCCGCGCGGAAGAGTCCTGCAGCGAGTTGATGAGGCGACCGTGGTCCTTCAATGGGGCTTCGCCCAACGCTCGGGCGGCCTGGGCTCGAATCTCGTCATCTTGGTGAGCGAGCAGTTTGACGAGTTGCTCGGTGGAGGCTTCCGACCCTGCCTTGCGGGCCTTGATCCAAAGCCCCCAGACGCCATGCAGGCAGAGCCGCCTGCTTTCGGTCTGCTTGGTCGCATTGATGAAGAAGGGGACGGCTTCCGGGCGATCAGAGAGGGCAATTTGTGCGCGCAGTCGCACCCGGTGATCGGGATGAGACATGAGTTCAAAAAGCTCCAGGGCAGGGCGTCGGAGGAAGCCCTCGCGGAAGATCGCGGTGACTTCCCGGGTCTCTTCGCTGGCGATCGATTCCTCAGAGGAGAGGGTGTAGATCCGGCCCGCAGGATGGGACTGCCAGCCATCGACGAAGTCGGCAACATAGAGGCGACCATCGTATCCGAATTCCACGTCCGTGGCGGCCACTCCCCAGTTGAATTTGCGGGGGTCGACCACTTTCATGGAGGCGCCATCGGGTGCGATCCCGAACGCCCAGATTCCGGAAGCGGCCGCTCCACCGCGGTAATCGCAGACCAGGAAGCGGTCAGTGCAGTTGTGAGAGAACCCGGTGCCGGGATGATAGGTGAGCCCGGAGGGGCCTGAGGTCAGGGTGTCGATGGGCGGGAGGAGGAAGGCCGGTTGGCCCTCGTGGTGCTTGTCCCATTGCCGCTCCTGCATCCACTGATTGATGGGCCGCTTTTCGTAGCCGACCTCGCGGTGGAAGGTATGCAGGTTCTGGTGATCGGTGCGCCAACCGGAGTCTGCTCCGTCCACGATGTAAACCACTCGCGCCTTGTCGCCCTGGTCCGAGTTGTTGTCGACGCTGATGCAATTTCCCCATTGGTCGAAGGCGATCTCCTTGGGGTTGCGCAAGCCGGCATGGACCACTTCGAAATTGCTGCCATCCGGATCGAAGCGGAAGACATTGCCCTGGTCCGTATAGGCGAGTTTGTGGCCTTCCTGGGTGGTGATGTTCATGGCTCGGTCACCGATCGATCCGTAGAGGCGCCCGTCGGGTCCCAGTGCGAAGCCATTGAGATCGTGACCGGAGAGGGAGATCCGTGTTCCGAAGCCGGTGATCAGTTTTTTTCGCAGGTCAGCCACGTTGTCGCCATTGGTGTCACGGAGGGCCCAGAGGTTTGGGATGCACGCGAAGAAAACTTCACCTTCATAAGAATAGATGCCCGCGGCGGTGCCATCCAGGAGGTCGTTGAACCCTTCCGCGAAGACCTTGGACTCGTCTGCTTTGCCGTCGTGGTCATGATCAACCAGGAGGCGAATCTTTTCGGTCTTCTTGGTCATCTCGGACACGGGCCACTTCTCGTTCCACTTCTGATGAAGCTTGCGCCGGTCCTCGATCGTGAGAGAGGCGATGTCATCGTTGTGCCAATAGCGATGGTTGCGGTTGTCCTCGACCCCGAAGCGGAAGCGATGAGTCTCGGTGACCAGCACCCGGCCCTGCTCATCGATGCAGAGGGCGGTGGGAGAATAGACTTCGTGCTTTTCGTGAGTGGCGAAGAGTTCGAGCCTGGTCCCGCTCGGAATGGTGACGCCGGGTAGGACTTCGGTCCTGATGAGGCCGCCTTCGACAAGTTGACCTCCCTTGGTGGCGGCCGGGAAGCTGGGCTTCTCCGCGTCGGTGAAGACGATGTGGTCGACCAGAATGTAGCCTCCCGCCGCGGCGTGGGCATCGACCAATCGAATGCGGGCTTGCTGTCCTTTCAGGTCGCGGACCTCCCAAGTGTGCGGTCGGAGTTGATTGTCGTTCTGGCCCACCTGCTCGCGGATGATCTGATCACCGACGAGGAGTTGCACGGAGGTCTGGCCCTTCACGCTTCCTCCGCCGACCAGGAAGCCGATAGAGGCCTGCTCGATCGTGAAGGGGGGAGAGGTGAGCGAACCCATTCCAGCTGGGCCTTGTGCGTGGGAGCTCGCGAAGGACTCCTGGGCAAAGCCATGCACATGGCCCGCGAGCACGCCTTGGCCCCCAGTAGTGGGTGCTTTACCAAAGGCGGTGCCCGTTTCCTCCCAAGTTCCAAAGCCATCACCCTCAAAGGGGGCGAAGACTTTATCGGGGGTCTGGGCGGTGGCCGGAATGGTGAGCGCGACGAGGAGAAAGCGGAGAGATTTCATCGGCTGGGGGAAGCTAGCAGGTCGGAGGGGTGTCGCAAGATCGATGCCGGTTTTATGGAAGGAAGCGTCGAGGTGCTTTCGTTGGCCCGATGATCAGGAGTCACGATACTTGTCGCGGGAGTTCACGGAGTTTGCACGACATTTCCTCGAACTCAGGAATTTGTCAGCGGCCGCAAGATCAGTTGCGTTCCGGGAGGAATGAGTGCACGGCCGGTAAGTTTCAGAGCATGAGCGGGCGGCGCGATTGTCGATGCGGAAAAGCGGGTTTCGAGCGCCCTTTCTGCCCAGCGAAGGAGGTGATCGAGAATTTCCGCGCCGGAAGGTGCTGAGGATCTCCTAATGAGAGGTGAATTTTCTTGCGGTGGGGCACCCTGATTGCTGATTCTAACTAGCACTTTAGGATGACAAGGATCTTGTCATCGACTCCTCAAAAAACATTCTACAACTCCAATGAATCCCAGAAAACCCATTCCCGGATTGGGAGCGCTTCTTGCGCTCTCCTGCACCGCCCTGAACGCTCAGGTCACTTCCACAACGCCTGGCGAAATCGCCGTCTACAGTAATTCTGGTGCTGGCATCGCGGCTCCCATTGCTCCCGGCACACCGGTCGACAACACGTTTCTCTTCGATGAGTTGAACCTGATTGCCTTCGGAGCGCCCACCGCCGACCTCCTGTTGAGTCAGGGCAAGTATCTCGTCCTCTACAACTGTCGGGTCAATAGTGTGAGCGGAAGTAACCGGGCTGAGTTGCGAGCTCACCTCAGTTTGGAGCCTGCCGGTGGTGGAATTCCGGTCGATTTGTCCTACGGCTGGTCCCACGAACTGCTTCGGGTGAGCAGCGGAGCCAACCAATTGGTGCTCTCCGGCGGGACCATTGTCGACGCCGCCAGCACCAATGACATCCTCCGACTTCAGACCACCCGAACCGATGTCAACAGCGGGAGAATCACTAATATCCCTGGCGGCGAAACCGCCATCCAGTTCCTGAAGTTGGACGACAGTTGGGATTACCTTCGCTTGAGCAAGGATATTGACGACCAAGCAGCGAGCGACCCGACCTTCCAAGACGTCCTTTATGACGTGGTGGACGAAGCTTCCGCCGGCGCGATGAGTTTCACGGTCGGGACGGGTGACATCGTCTTCAATGCGGCAGGGCGTTATCTCGTGATGGCCAACACGGCGCTCTCGAAGCCTGCGGGCAACAACACCCGGACCGGATACACTCAGCAGCTGACCCTCGACGGTACTCCGATCGAAGGATCCAAGACCACGACCTACCTGCGAGGAAACCCGAATTCTGAACAGGCCAACAACGGCGTGGCTGCGATCGGGATTCTCATTGAAGCAACCGCTGGTCAGGTCCTGAACGTGGAACAGATGAGGGAATCGGGAATCACCTGCAGCATCAACAGCCTTGGAACCGGATTGGCGATCGTGCAATTGCCCGCCTTTGGCCAGTACATCAGTCTCTCGGACGCCTCCGGGCAAAGCATCAATAATGCCACCGCAACCCCCATGAACTTCGCGGACCAGCATGGGGCTCCAGGTGCCGACTTCACCCACGCCTTCGGCACCAGCGCGGTGACGGTCAACACCGCGGGCTCCTACCTCTTCCTTGGAGCCTTTTTCTGTGATGATGATACTGCTGATCGTCAGGTCCCCCACCAGCGCTGGTCGATCACCGGCGCTCCGCTTTTCTATGGGCAGGGTTCTCGCTACTCTCGGAACACTGGCATCCAGAACAACGGCAACTGGAGCGGCTTCGTCGCCAACCTGTCAGCGGCCGATACGGTGGAGATGACCACCGCGGCGCTGGCAACCAACACCGCCTCCATGCCGGGCGATTCGCTGGGGCTGCAGGGGCTGCGCATCGGCTCGCTCTTCCCCAGCGACGATCCCTCCATCGCGGTGAACAATTCCCTCAACCTGGTGGGGAGTGAATCCGGCACAATCACGAGCGCCCTGCTTGCGACCAGCGACGCGAATACTGGACCGGCAGCGCTCATCTACACCGTGACCTCGCTTCCCGCGGAGGGGACCCTCCTCCTGAATGGGGTGGCCCGGACCACCACGGCGCCCAACAACACCTTTACGCAGGACGATGTCGACCAGGGGTTCCTCACCTTTGATGCCGGGCCTACGGTTCAATCCAACCTGATCGGGCTGACCGTTGCGGACGATGACGGCGGCGCAACCGATAGCGCCAACTTTGCGGTGGAGATCGGCCTCGTGACCATCGTGGCGCCCGATAGCGGCACCACCAACGAGGATACCATCCTCATCGTGCTCGATCCTGGGGCCGCCACCAGTGTCCTTGCCAATGATGTGGGGACCGGCTTGACGGTGACTGGAATTACTCCACTCAGTAGCCAGGGAGCGGCCGTGACCGCGAATGGGGACGGCACCTTCCGCTACGATCCGAGGAGCTCCGCAGCGCTGCAAATGCTGGCGGTGGGCGAACAAGTCGTCGATATCTTCAGCTACACCGTCACCGATTTTTCCAGCAACTCCACCGTGGTGGACGTGAGTATCACCGTGAATGGCGTCAATGACACCCCGTCCGCAACGGGGGAGAGCTTCACCAGTCTCGATGGGGCCGGTGCGGCGTCCGGTCTTCTCGACAACGAGAGCGACACCGACGCCTCCGACGTGCTCAGCGTATCCAACCTCACCCAGCAGGTATTTGGCAATGGGGGTGCGGTGCCGACCGAGACCTTCAATTTCGAAAGTTTCCCCCTCGTCTTCACCTCCCAATTCGGTGCGACGGTCAGTGTTTCGGGCGATGGCACCTTTAGCTACGATGTCAGCACCTCCGCGACCCTCCTCGGTCTTGAGCCCGGGGTCTCAATCTCCGAGACCTTCAACTATGATGTCTTCGATGGGAACGCGACGGTGTCGACGTCCATCGAGATCACCTCGTTAGGAGCGGATCAGCCGACCAATGATTATGCCATCACCGATGCCGGTACGACCGTCAATCTCGGAGTGCTCAGCAACGACAGGGTCCGCAACAACCCCGGGGCCCTGGGGTTGCCCACCTCGGGTGCAGTGCTGGAGTTTCTCGCCGATGGGATTGGCAACTCCTCCACACAGTGGTTCAACACCGGTTCGGCCACCCTGGCCTCCATCCCGGATGGCGGTGCGATCGATGCCACCCTCAATCTCGCGGTCACCAACCCGCCTCCAGGGATGCTGGCGGCCTACACCTTTGCGGGCACGGAAGGGATCGTGCACGACGGGAACGACGTTGTGAGCTACGGAGATTCCGATAATCTCGACAGCACCCTCGAGTTCCTCTTCCGGCCTTCGGACCAAGTAGGTGCCGAAGTGGTCTGGGAGGTAGGAGGAGCAACCGACGGCTCCTCGCTGGTCATCGTGGGTGACAAAGTAATGTGGACCTCGGGCGACAACGGAAACTTGATCGCTCAGGCCGTGGCGCAACTGCCTCCGGGAGCCATCGCGGGTGGCGACTTTGTTCATGTGGTGTGCAAAATTGATCTCACTAACGACGTTGCCGAAATTTTCATCAACGGCCAGTTCGCCGGATCCGGCGCTGGAGTCAATGTCAACAACGGAGCGGCCGGCAACCTCGCCGACTGGTGTGGAACGGATCCAGGCGGGATCGGCCGAAGTCAAACGGCCGTCGGCGGCGATGTGGGCAACCTCGGCGCATTCGGGACGACCGACTTTGGGGCCCCAACCGACTTCGCGGGCGAGGTTTCCCTTCTGCGGACCTACAATAGCCTTCTCACGTCCGCCCAGATCGTCGCCAACTTTGATGCCATCTTCGGATCTTCCAACCCGGCGGTCGCCGCCGACATTACTGATCTGGCGGGATCGGGTGTTCCCAGCGTGGGTGTTGCCGTTCCTCTTCCCTCGGGTGCCCGCGTGACTCTCGAGGCGGACGGCACCTTCACCTATGATCCGAATGGAGCATTCCCTGACCTCGGGGTGGGGCTCATCGCTCGCGACTCATTTACCTACGGCCTCGACACCGCATCGAACTCCACCGTGACGGTGAATGTGGACGTGACCGGAACAAACACCGATCCGCAGATCACCATCGCAGCGGTCAATCGCTCCACCTTGGAGGGCATGGGGACTACCTTCACGATCTCCGCCTCGGCGGCCGTGACAGGGAGTGTCGACGTGACCCTGAGTTTCAGCGGACTCGCTGATCATGGGGGCGATTTCACGGGGCTGGGCACGGTCCAGATTCCGAACGTCGGAAATTCGGTCGTTCTCTCCAACTTTGTGCTCAACGATAGTCTGTTTGAAGGGTTGGAGAACATCGTGGTCACGATCGACAGTGTTTCTGGCAACGCTGTTCTCGGCGGCACGCTCAGTGCGGAGACGCTCGTCAATGATGTCCAGACTGCACCGGATTTCAGTATCGCCGCGGACCAGGGCAGTGCGCAGGAGGGCACCGCGGCGGGCTTTACGATCACGGGCACCGTGCCCTCGCAGGCCGACCGGATCCTCACGGTGGGTTATTCCGGAACGGCCCTCAACGGTGCGGACTATTTCGGGACCTCCACCGTCGTTGTTCCTGGAGGGAGTAATGCTGGGGACCTGGACATCTCTCTCTTCGACGACGCCCTGGTGGAAGGGACGGAAGAGCTCACCATCACCCTTGAGGGGGTGGATACCGGGACGATCGGAACGGATGATTCCGCGAGCACCAACATCACGGACGGCACTGGGGAGTGTCTCTTCCTCGCAGATTTTGAGAACATCGATCCGTTCGGAATTCCGGGAACGCCCGGAGGATCGGTGCTCGGGACGGATGCTCCGGCAGCCGCAAATCTCGGAACGCCGATTGGATCATGGTTTGGAGTGCCCACCGAGGCTCTGGCGGGGGACCTTCCCGGCGTCTATTTTGAGATCGACGATCAGAAGGGGGACGGCCTCGACAGTGCGCTCGTCTTGGATCGACCGCCCGTGGATGGTGGTGACATCACGGCTCTTTTCTCGGCTCCCGCGGACCTGAGCGGATCAAACTCCGCCATCATTGCGATGGACCTGGGCAATCGTCGCACCCAGAACAACACGGAAGCCAAGAGCTGGCGCATCATCGGTCTCGACGAGACCGGCCAGACATCCTTTGAGTTGTATGTGAGTGGCAGCAACAGCGCTCCGAACAACGAGCGGCTCCACCATGTGGACTCTGGGGGCGTTCTGACGCCCCTCGGCGCGGCTTCTGACTTTGAGAATACCGGTTCCACTGAGCGCGAAACAGCGCAGAGTCGGCTCATCTTGTCACTCACCTCCACCGGCTACCAGGTTGGGATCGACCGTTGGCCCATCGACGGCATTGTCGATGTCGTCACCGGAACGCTGGCTTACGCCGGTCCGGCTACGCAAGTCAGCAGGGTGCTCTTCCGTTTGTCCGCGAGCACGAATTCCGGCATCAGTAGTGGAATTATCGTCGATGACGTGAAGGTAGCGGGCACGGCCGGAAACGTTGCTCCGACCGCGAATGACGACGGCAGTCCGCTTGCAAACGGCGGAGCCAGCATCCTTCCCAGTACCTTCATCGGGACGGGGTCCGTGCTCGGCGATGTTCGGGTCGATGACATCGATGCCGGCGCGGGCAATGTGACTGCGACCTTCCAGAGTATGGGCGCCGCCCCGCTGACCTTCTCGGTCACGGCAGTCGGTCTTGCCGCCGTGGGGGGAGACGGCACGGGGACCCTCACCATCGATGGGACCCTCGCGGATGTGAATGCGACCTTGGGAAATGTCCTGACCTACACCACCGATGCTGTGACGGGTGGCAACGCCTCGATCCTGTTCACGATCAATGACAATGGGAATAGCGGCCCTGGGGGAGCCAAATCGCTCACTCACAACTTTGACTTCTTCGTGAACGAAGGGCCGACTGTGACGATTGATCTGGCTGCGGGTCAGGATAGCGCCACCGGCCTTACTCCGATAGAGTTTGAAGTTGTCTTCAGCGAGTCTGTCGGAGGATTCACCGGGAGCGATGTGGACCTTTCTGCCAGCACCGCGCCCGGTCCCCTCGTGGCGACTGTCATCGGAGCAGGAGACACCTACATCGTCTCGGTCACGGGCATGTCGGCGAGTGGCAGGGTTACGATTTCGGTGCCCAAGGGTGCCGCCAACGCTACGGCTGGTGGAGCGGTCACCGAAGCGGGCAGCTCCATCAATGACACGGTGAGCTATGTCGAAAACTCGCCGCCGACCGCCAGCAACCTCGTCCAGAATATCCAGTATGCGGCCGGTCCGGTGGACATCGACGACATCGTGGTGTCGGATGTGAATAATTCGGTCATCAACACTGCGCTGGCGCCTCAGTATGATCACCCAGCAGTGGATCCCGACGCCGTCACCCTTGTCCCGGATCCTGGGTTGGACGCGGGCTTTGCCGTGGAGGTCGCCTTCACTCTCTCTGGCTTCGACAACTTCGGCACGGTCCGTGTCTTTGAGATCGGCGGATCGAGCAATGGGTTTGGAATCTTCCTCTTCGACGGCATTCCGCACTTTGTGGCCAAGATGAATTCCACCGCGGCCCCGATTCCCTCCGGGCTCGATGATTCGGATTGGGCGGATGGTTCCGTGAGCGTGCCCTTGAGCATGACTGATCTTCCCCTGGATGAGCTGGCACGAATCGCGATCATCTGCGACCTCGACTCGCTCACTTATTCTGTGAACGGATCGGGAGGAGCGATCCAAATGCTCACGAACCGGGGAACGCGGAACGACTGGAGCGGCGGCGATACCCTGGACGTTGGTCAAAACCTGATTTTCGGCGACGACATTGGAGGTCTGGGAGTTGATCCCGGCGGGCCCTTCGACGAAGTCTCCACATTTGAGATGGTGGGCACGGTGGATGTCGCCCGGCTGTGGCACGCCCCGGACGCCTCCGGCTTCCTGATCGACGCCCCGGGGGAACCCGAGGAGGTGACCGCCTCCCTGAGCTTCACCCCGGGAGAGGGAGATCTTACCGTTCCAGCGGGAGTGAGCTATGATGCCGGGGCCGGCACGTGGTCCCTCACCGGGACCGTGGATCTGGTCAATGCCGCCCTCGCCGCGGTGCAGTTTATCCCGAACGGAACCTCTCCGACCGTGGTCACGGTGGCAATCGAAGATGGTGATGAAGACGGTAGCGGGCCCGCGATGGGGACGCTCACATTCTCGACATCCGCGTTCGACGACACAGATGGCGATCGGATTCCGGACTCTTACGAGATTGCCAATGGCTTGGATTTGAACGACCCGAGTGATGCGGGCAGCGACCACGACGGAGACGGATTCAGCGCGCTCTTTGAATATGCCATGGGCACGGCTGCGGGGGACCCGACCAGCAAGCCGATCTGGGAAGTGGATCACGTGAGCGCCACCGAAGTGAGAATCACTTACGGGCCCATCACTTCTGGAGTCACCTACAATGTGAACTCCACCTCTGACGGGGTAGTCTTCAATCAGATCGATTCGTTTACTGCGGGCGCTGATGGAGCCCTCAATGTGGTGGTAGATGCGACCGGCGGGCTCGACGCCGAACTCTACCAATTGGAGATTCCGCTCCCCCTGCCGTAAGGGCGTTGACGCCAATTCAATCATGCAAAGGGCGCTCTTCCGGGAGCGCCCTTTTGTTCAGGAGAGCATTTCCAGAAAATCGGACTCGGAGATCACGGTGACGCCGAGCGTGATTGCTTTGTCCCTCTTCGAGCCACCGCCTTCGCCGATGAGGAGGTAATCGGTGTTCTTGGAAATCGATCCGGTCACCTTTCCGCCCTTCTCTTCGATGAGGGATTTGAATTCGCCGCGCCCCTGGGAAAGAGTTCCCGTGATCACAAAGGACGACCCGGTCAGAGGCAAGTCGCCAGCGGCAGCTGCTTCCGCAGGTTTGGGGGCGAAGTTGTTGGACTTGGGGTGGAGAGCGAGCTTCGCGAAGCGCTCGAGGAATTGCTCTCCGTGCTCTGAATCGAAGTAGGTCTTGAGGCAGTGGGAAGCCACCGCTCCGATGTCGGGTGAGATCTGGTAGGGGGCGATTTCGGACTGGAGGTCGGCGATCTGGGTCTTCAACAAGTCATGGGCCTTCTTGCGGTCCTCTTTCTCGGTTTCGTTGGTCGGAGGATTGTCCTTGTTCTGGGGGGAGGTCTCCTTGCGTTCCGCCTCCAGGTCGGCGATGCGCCGCACCGTGTTCAGAATTTCGCTTTGGGCGACGTCCGGGATCGACTCGTGGAGCCGGGAGAGCTCTTTGGAGGCTGACTCACCAATCTGGGGAATGCCCATCGCGAAGATCCACCGCGACAAGGGTTGGGAGCTCGCGGCAGACTTCAGGGACGCCAGAAGAAGCTGCGCCTTCTTCTCTCCGAAGCGCCGAGGTTTGGAGGTTTCTCCGGTTTGCAGTTTTGCCGGATCGAGGAGCAGATTGGCGAGGGACTCCTGATCAAGTTCAAAGAGATCGAGGGGAGAAGTGGCCAACCCGGACTCGACCAGTTTGATGGCGACGGATTCGCCCAGTCCATCCAGATCGAGGGATTTGCGTTGGGCGAAGTGAGTGAGGCCCGCGACTGCTTTTTCGGGACAGCTCATGTTCTCACACCACCAAGTCACGACGGTGTAGGGTTGCCCGTCGCGATCCACGGTGTTCTCCCGCTTGACAATGGGAGCCTCGCAGGCAGGACATTTGCCGTCGAGATGCTCATGCATGGAGAACGCCTTGGAATCGGAGGGGCGCTTCTCTTGGACGACGCTCAGGACTTCGGGAATGATCTCGCCCGCCTTGTGGGCGAGGACGGTATCGCCGATGCGGATGTCGCGTTCATGGATGAAGGATTCATTGTGCAGAGTGGCGCGCGAGACGGTGGTGCCGGAGAGCGCGACGGGATCGAGTTCGGCAACGGGGGTCAGGATTCCGCTGCGGCCAACCTGGGCCGTGATTCCCTTGAGAAGAGTGGGCTTTTGCTCGGGGGGATACTTGAAGGCTGCTGACCAGCGGGGTGCACGGGAGGTGGCTCCCAAGGCAGTTCGGGAGGGAAAGGACGCCACCTTGATGACCGCACCGTCAGTCTGATACGGAAGATGGTGGCGCTTCTCGTCAAGTTCACGAATGGCCTCCAAGACCCCCGCCAGAGAATCAGTTTTCCAGAGCGGTTCGTTGCGAGGTATCCCGGAGGCTTCGAGGAGTTCGCGAAAGGCGGCCTCGCTTTTGAGTTCTGCTCCCTCGAGTGAACCCAGGCCGTGAGCGATGAAGGCGAGGGGGCGTTTTGCGACGGCGCGGGAGTCGAGTTGCTTCAAGGTGCCGGCGGTGGCGTTGCGGGGATTGGCAAAGGCGGGAAGGCCCTGCTCCTCGCGTTCTTCGTTGAGCTTGGCAAAGGCGGCATTGGGCATGAAGACCTCGCCGCGGACTTCGAGCAGAGCGGGCGCGGAGTCAGGAAGACTCAGGGGAAGGGCGCGGATGGTGCGGAGATTGGCTGTGACATCGTCGCCCGTGGTGCCATCTCCGCGGGTCGCTCCATAGTCGAGGACTCCGTGGCGATAGATGATGGTGGCGGCGACACCATCGATCTTGGGTTCGATGGTGACCGGAACCGCGGTGGTGCCGAGGTTCTTCTGGAGGCGCTTGTAAAAGTTCTCGACCTCTTCTTCCTCGAAGACATCGTCAATCGAGAGCATCGGGACGAGATGGGGGACTTGCTCGAATCCTTCGAGGGGCGCCCCGCCCACTCGCTTGGTCGGCGAGTTGGGATCGTTGAGCTCGGGATGAGCGGCTTCGAAAGTTTCCAACTCACGGAAGATCCGGTCGTACTCGGCGTCCGAAATGACCGGGTCAGCGTCGATGTAGTAAAGGCGATTATGGCGTTCCAGCTCAGTGCGGAGTTCGGCGATTCGTTCGGCAGCGGACACCTTGGCAAATTAGGCGAGTTGCGCGCCAAGAGAAGACCTGATTCCGACTCAGGTGAGGACTCGGTGCAGGCGCCGAAAAACGATGGTGCCCGCGAGGGCGCCGCAGGTGTCTGCGAGCCAGTCGCCCGCGTCATTGCCGGATCGCTCGGGTGTCCATGATTGGTGCCATTCATCGAGCACGCCCACCGCGGAGAGGATCAGAGTGACGAAGAGGGCAAGGGTGGCCCAATTGGGATCGGAGGGTGCTCGAAGAAAGAAGGCCGCGGAGAGGAGACCTGCTCCGCCGAAGTAGTAGCCGAAGTGAAAGACCTTATCGATCCCCGGGAACTCCGGACCCTTGAGGTCGGGCATGGGACCATCAGAGAGAAACCACAGAACGAGGCCCCAAATCAGAAAGGCCACGAGCCAGAAGGAACTTGAGCGGCAGATCGAGGGCAGCGGGATCGGCGGGAGATTCACTGATCGCTGCGACGGAGCTCATCCTCCAACCTCTCGGCCAGCCATTGTTTCATCATGGATTGGTAATTGAGAAAGCGCGAACGCGCGATGCGTTTGATGCGCGAGAGCATGCGCGGATCAAAGCGGAGTGTGATGGTGGTAGACTCACGGCTATCGGGCACGTGTTCGGAGGCCTTCATCAAGCTCGCGGTGAGCTCATGGCTCATCCAGAACTTGGCTTCATCTGCTTCGCCGGAAAATGCGGGAATCTCTGACCAATTAGGAATCGATTTCATGATTCAGGGAGGGGGGCTATTTAAATTGGGCGTACTTGCGGTCGTAGAACTTTCGTTCCGCTTCAGTGAGATCGCGAGCCGCGACGACGCGCACGTTTTTTCCATCTGACCAGAAACAGAGGAAGAGATAGCGATCGGTCACCGTGCGGCCGAGAGCGTAGTAGCGCGCTTCTCCGTCTGGGCGGTCTTGATCCGGCAAGAGTCGCACCGAAAAGGGATCTTCCAAGACTTCTTCGATCTCTCGAGGTTTGATGTCCTTCAGATCGAAGTGGACGTCCAGCAGGTCAAGTTCCATGAAGGTTTACAAAGATTAAGCAATTTGCCTTGGCCCCACAATGAAATAACCCCGCGCTGGCGCAAGCCCTTAGACTAGAATGGTTGGGCGGCTGCGCGGAGAGCTGCTTTGGCGAGAAGGGGGTGGAGTCCGGGATGGAGAGAGAGGATGCGGGCGAGCCAGCCCGCGACCCGGGGGGCTGCGAAACTGCTGCCCACAAGCTGGCGAGTGCCCCCGCCTGGCCAGTAGGCCTTGGGTTCCTCGGCGCGGGTGAGAAATTCGACCAATCCCTCGGTGGCGCGGACGAGGTGCTCGCGGCTGAGGGGATCTGCGCCTACCGCGATCACGGTGGGAAAATGAGCTGGCCACTCGGCGGTTTGGAATCCGCTGTTCGATCCCGCGGCCACGATGTGAACGCCGCGCAGGTAGAGGGCATCAACCCAGCCCTTGTAGATCGCCGCATCGCGGGCCCGGGCGGGCGCTCCGAAACTACACTGCACGATGTCGTATCCTCGCCGGGTGGCTTCCCGTACCCCTTCCCGGATCACTGCGGCCCGCGATTCCTTGAAATGGCCAAGGACCCGAAATGACCCCAGGGTGGCCTTGGGCGCGTATTGGTGAATGATTCCCGTAACGGCCGTACCGTGCCCAAAGACATCGCCGTCGCTTTCTTCTTTGACGCGTATGCGGCCACCTTCCGAAACAATGGCGACGTCGTCCGCGAGATCGAGCATGCCGAGTCCCGGATGGGTGGTGTCCACTCCCGAATCGAGAATGGCGATCCGAACTCCGGCGCCATCGCCTTCTTGCAAGGCGATGCGGATTTCGTCAGGATTAATCCAAGGCTCGCCCATCGTGAGTCTATCCAGCGTTGCGCAGGGAAGCTTCGAAGAGGCGGCCGAGGCAGGCCGCGGCGAATTCAAACTCTTCCAGGTCGGCGGCATCGAAACCGGAGGGAGCCTCCGATGAATCGGCGAGGCGGGTGTGAACACAGGTGATCACGCCGGTCATTTCGCCATCGACCACTAGAGGAACAGCGATCATGGCATCTGTTTTGATTCCGAGGCGCTGGTCGAGGAGCGGGCTGTGTTGTGGGTTGGCAGCGATCGCATTTTCACAGACGGGCTGCCCGGAGGCGAAGACATAAGAGATGATTCCGTGGTCGAGGGGTTGGCGGAACTTGCCGACGAAGTGGTCGGCATGGGGGCCCGATCCAAGGATGGGCTCGAGAAATTCTCCGGAGGAAATCCAGAGGGCGGTATTCCGGGCGCGGACCCTTTCCGCCGAGCGGGAGAGGAGCTCCTTCAGGAGATTGGAAGTGATTTCGTCGACGAGACCCGAATGAATCCAATCGGAAGGGCTAGAAGCGGCAAGGTTCATGAGGCGGAGAGGGGTTACCCTCCCTTGAGAAGGGTCGCAAGGCGCTCCATAGCCGTTTCGTTGGCGAGAAGTTCGCGCGAAAGGTCTTCGAGTTGCGACTCTTCGATGTTACCGGCGGCAAAGCTCTGAAGGGAAGTTTCGAGTTCAGGCGTCACCACATCCGTGCTCCGGGCTCCCACGGGAGAGAAGGAATCGAGGAACTGATGAAGGATCTGGAAGTTGGTATCCATGTGGTTTGCAGGTAGGCTCTCTGGGGTGACGACTTTGAGAGTGAATTATTCAGTGTTTCTGATCAGAAATCCCAACGAGGAACTCCGTTGAGTTGCGGCAAAGGCCTAAAAAATCGGTCCAATCGAGTTCCAGCCAGGGGTCAGCTTTCTGAAGCTCCTCGATCGTACTCGCCCGAATTTGTGCCATAACCCCTACAATGGCGCGGCTCACCTTGGACTGGCTCCAGCCCAAGGCGTGGGCAACGGACTCCTGGCGGACGCCGTAAATGGAGACCAAGCGCATGAGCATGAGGTCCCGCGCATTGCACTGTTCAAAGGCATGAATGAGGGCGTCGCGGAGGAGATTGACAAGATTGTCGTCGGAGGCCGGGTCGCTTTCGCCTTCCAGAAGGTCAAATTCGTCGGTTGGGGCATCCTCGTAGCTCCGGGAGGGCAAGGATCCTTGGAAGCGTTGGCGCCGCTTGAGATCGATCAGGCGGTTGAGGGCCGCGCGACAAAGGAAGGGGCGCAGGGGGCCGACGCCATTGTAAGCTTTGAGGAGAGGGGGCCTGTCGCCGAGGCGCCCAAAACAGTCGCCGAAGACGTCCGCGGTGAGATCCTTGGCCTCGGTGGGCGAGGCGCCTCGTTTGACCAGTACGGCTTGGATCCAGCCACACATCTCGTCGCCCCCAATTTTGGCGCAAGCGGCGGTGTCTCCAGCGAGTGCGTCGTGGACGAGTTCGAGATCCAGTTCGTTGGCCATCTTTCCGAGTGTTCAAAAGATAGCGGCCGGAATCAAGGGCTCGGTAGTATGGATCGGGTAATCTCTTTACTGTGATCGAGGGCGATACGGAATCCCTCGATTCAGGGGAAGGGATTATGGATTGTTAGCGTCGCACTGAGGATTCCCTCCTGGAGGCGATGGCCCGGGAGGAGGCGGTGGCCCAGGGTTGTCCTCGCACCCCCGGTGCAGACGGCGGGCGAAATCGTTCAGGAGGCCTCTTTGATTCATGGCCCCCGGACCCGGACCGCGACCGTCAGGACCGCGGCCTCGATGGGCGGGCACGAGGGAGCCATTCCGCATCTGTCTGGATTGGCGGGAACGGTGTCCGGTCTGAAGGGTGGCTCTTCTGTCCTTGATGACGTCGCCCACCTTGGCTTTTCTGGTGGAAGCAGACGGGTGAAAGATGCGCACGTCGTTGACAATCTTGGTCACGCTCGGCCGAGCGCAGCTCCCTGGCGAGGCAGGTTCTCTTAGAGTTGATCGGAATCCAGCGGATTCCAATCAAGGCCGGCGCAGTTTGCATAGAGCAGTGCGACATAAATCAGTTTGCAAATGCGATGGAGGGTCTGGTCCAGCGCGAAACTGATCCATCCTTCGCACTTGGCGTAGGCAATCACGCTGTGGAGGACGAGTTCTGCGAAGGCGAGGACGACGTATCCGGTGACGAGCCATACGCCACCGGCGTGAATGAGCGCGTGAGCGAAGAGGGCGTTCCACCAGAGTCCTCGGGGAGCACCCTTGGGAAAGAAAAGGGATTGATCTGCATTCCTGTTCTTGGCCTGGAAAAGGAAGCTGCCTTGCCACGCGAAGTCGCCCAACGCATGGGTAATGAGCAGTGCGAAAAATACGACGGTTGCACCCCACGGGTTATAGGCGACCTGATCGAGGTCCAGCATGGCATTAGTGGAAGAATTCCTGGAGGGCGTTCTGAAGGTTGGCGGAGGAGAGTTTTTCGTTCATGTTGCGCAGGCGCCGCGACATTTCCGAGAGTAAGCCGATCATCAATCGTCCCGCCGCTTCCGGGTAGGCGAGGAGGAAATCATCGAGATCGTTCCGGCGGGCTCTCCAGATTTGACTGAAGGTCTTGGCGACGACAGAGGCGCTGGCTTTGCCTGGATCGAACAAGCTCATTTCACCGATGGATTCGCCGGGAGAGACTCGGGCGAGGAGAACGATGCTGTCATCCTTATTGGTGAACACGTGGAGGAGACCGGAGATGAGAAAAATGAGAGAATCCTGATCGGCACCCTCATTAATAATGGTATCTCCGTCCTGAACGGGAAGAAATTCCCCATAGTCGCTCAGGAGACGCCGATCCTCTTCCTCTAAGTTGGCAACGATTCCCAAGGCGGGAAGTTCGGGACGGTCAAAATTTGTTTCGCTCATCGGTAGTTGAGCAGAGTCTTCAGCAGAGAGTCGAAGGAGGAAAGCCGAAACACGTGCGAGATGATGGGGACGCAAAAAAATGGAGGCCGGCGGCTATTTTGTGGTGGGGGCCTGGATCACGGAGCCCCCGTGATCGACGAGTTGCGTGGTGATCTCACGGTGGGCATCCGTGGTGATCACGAAATAGTGGGGGTCACCTGAGAGTCTGCCGTAGTAAAAGCGGTTTCGTGAGGAGCGGCTGGCAGGGGCAAGTTCGAAGGACGATTCCCGCATGCCGATGCGGACGCCCTCGATACTGATCTGCTGGAAGAGGGCGGTAAAGCGGAAGGTTGGCCGGAGGAGCGCGCGTTGGGCCGCCGGTGAGGTTTCACCCAGCCATTTTTCGACGCGGAGGGATTCCATCAACTTGATGAAGTGGTTCGCTTTCTGAGTGTCCAGGATGGCAGTGACATCTTCGCCGAACTGGCGGGCGGTCCAACTCTCATCGAGGAAGTCATAGTTCAGGGTGAGGGCGGGATCTGCGAGGGGCGCACGGATGGGTCCCTCAAGTTTCATGATTCTCAAATCCACGATCGAGAAGGGCATGAGGAGAGTGTCGCGCCAGTCATGGTGGCCGGCTGCGATGGCGGTGAAAGTGCCCGAATCGATCTCGGCCACGGTTGAGGAGCCGCGTCTCATGGCGTAGAATTTCCCATCGTCGCCCCGGCCGAATAGCAGGTCGAGGGAGGTGTTTCCTTTTCCTCTGAGAAGGAGGCGTTTTTGAGGGGGCGCCAGACCGAAGGCTCCAAGATCGCGGGCGGCATCGGAGACAAAGCTGAGAACTTCGTTGTTGGAGATCCCATGCAGAAGGGCGCCCAAGGCGACTTCGTTGGCGGGGGCGGCCTCGCCACGGAGACTGAGCATCCAGCGTCGATTTCCCTGTTGGGATCCTAGGAAGATCTCGATCGGGTCCACCTGGCGGAGACTGTGAATGGTGATTGACTCGAGGACTCTGATGTCGAGTGAAGCGAGGGTGCGGCTGCGGAGTTGATCGACCGTGAGAGGGAGTTGTCCGAGCGCCATTCGCCCTCTCACTGGTTTGTAGGGGATCTCAAACACCAATCCGGGCCTGGTGCTGATGGTGGCGTAAACGGTATCTGCATCGGCTGTTTTCGGGGGCATGACCGTCATCTTGGAGCGGTGCGGGATGCGAGCCCCGGTGGATCCGAAGCGCATGAGATCAATCTCGAGTCCGGGAGGGCCCGGCGGGATCGTGACCGATTTCCGGTCGTGGATTTGCACGGCCTCGAGCTCAAAAAGTCCGAGGATGAGACCAGCCATGGTTTCGGGTTTGGTGCGTGATTCGAGAGGTTTACTCATGCGCCACGGGGCGTTGAGCTTGGTGCGCGAGAGCACGATCTCACCGCCGCCTCGTTTGATGATGATGTCGGAGAGCGCGGTCTTGTCGAAGAGAAAGGGGTGGTGATCGCGAAGGCGTTCAAATCCGCGGTCGAGGATACTTCGGACGCTGGGGTTAATGATATCCGGTGCTGAGCAGACGTAGATGTTGTCTTTTTGCGACTTCTTGGCGGGACGCACGAAAAACGTCTCGGTGAGAGTGCCTTCCTTCTCGTTGAGCCGGTGCCAGGCGGAACGCCGACCGAGTCGGTAGTCGGCGAGGGAATTTCCGGCGCTGTCCTTCAGGGTGATATGGAAGCGGCCCCGATGGGCCTCGGTCGCCCGCATGCCAATCTCCTCGAGAGTGGTGTCCTGGCGCCGGATGATGTCTTCGACCTTGAGGTGTCGGGAAAAGTAGACGATGCGCTGAAGGTTACGATAGTCCGCCCGGTCCCGGACGGGACTCTGCATGAGCCAAACGCCCTTTCTCTTGGTAAATTCTGCCAGCTCACCGGTGCTGTTGGTGATGACCACGGTATGGACTTCATTCTTCTTGATGTTGAAGTCGTGATAAAGCTCTTCCCCAATCCGTCGTGAGGGAGCGCCCAAGAGCGCCCCGAGATCGTTGCGGGCGAGTTGCATCGAAGCCAGTCCGCCGACCAGGCAGGTGGCGAGGATCAGGATGACAGTGAGTTTGCGCGACTGCATGCCAACGGCTTGTTCAGGCCCGGCGAATATTCCAAACGGAAATCCCCACGAGCATGAGGGCTCCCGGAATGAAGATCACATTCAGCATATTGGCGAAGGAAACTTTGGAGGCGGGGAGAAGGAGTTTGTAATGCTTGACGGGCATGGGGCCGATTCCCATCAACTCCTCGCGACCGATAAGCCAGTTTGTGGTGTTGCGCAAAAAGTCGATGTGCTCCTTGTGGCGTTTGCGGGGGCGTAGAAAATCGGCGTTGGTGACCACGATCATGCGGGCGGTTTCATCCCCGACAGTGTCGCTGCGTTCATTGCCGCGGGAAATCGAGGCGCCCAGGTAATGGGGGCCGGGAAGGGGTGCGGAACCGTCGAGCGGTTGGGCGATGTATCGGTCGAGCGCCTTCACCAGGGGGTAGGGTTCGATCCTCCGGAGATCGAGATCCGCGGCGTTTTCGCGGATCTCGAGAGTGCTGCAGCCTCCTTCGAAGAGGGTGGAGGCGTTTCCGAGGTCTCCCACTGCGGAGACGTTGGTGAAGGTGGCCGCCACGTCATAGACCTGCTTATTGCCCTGCATGGTGAAGAGTCGCGTCGCGCGGGGAGTCACGCCATGTTCGCGAAGGAAGGCGCGGAGTTGGGGCGGTTGCTGCTTCAGGGTTGGATCAAGAACGATATACACGGCGGCGCGCGGGCGGTTCCAGTACTCGCGGAAGACTGCGAGCTCTCGTTGATCCAAATCATAGCGTGGAGCAACGAGGGCCACTCCGGCCGCATCCTCGGGAATCTTTTCCATTCCGGAGACGCGGACGGGGACGAGTTCGATATTGAGGTTCTTGAAGGTCCGGCTCAGGAAATCCCAAGGAGCATCTTCCTCTTGGCCTGCGACCTGGCTCTTGTCTGCGAGGAGATAGAACTTGCGCGGGGTGCCTTCAATAGCGCGCCGGATGGCGGAGCTGAGCTGGTCTTCATCCTGGTAGCCGATCAGGCGACGCTCCAATCTCGTGTCGGCGCCAAAGACGAGCATGTCCTGCACCGCGACATAGCGAATGTGCGACTTGGTCAGAGTCTCCATCCTGCGAGCATGGTCCTCACGATCTTCCGCATCTTCCGGCAGGGGAGAGACGGGAGGGGCGGCATTGATGATGACGACATCTTCAACAAAGGAAGTGTCGTAGGTGGCGGCGATCCCCAGGGTGGCATCGGTGTCGCGGATGGGATCGACAAACTCAAGAGTGAGCTTTCCCCCGGCAAGGCGCTGGTATTCTTCCAGCATGGCATGCAGGCGCACGTAGTGGGCGGATGATCTGCGGACCACAGCAATGATCTGGACGGGTTTCTCACGATCCTTGAGCAGGCTCGATTTGAGGAGGCTGGCGGTCTGGGTCGAGAGGGTGAAGTGCTTGTTCTGGCTCAGGTCCCAGGCCTTGTGATTGGTGGCGGCGAGATAATTGATGGATACGAAAAGGATCCAGCCACAGAGGAGCTGGATCGCGACCAGAGTGCCGGTCGAGACGCGATTGACCGACTCCCGGGCCGCACTGCGAACCGGTTCCTCATCGTTTGCCTGTTGGTCTTTGGCCATCGTTAGCTTCTCCAGCGGCGGCGGTTGATGACGTGGTGGGTCAAAAAGAGGAAGAAGGCGGCAGCGGTGAGATAATAAACGATGGCGCGGCTATCGATGAGACCCTTGGAAAAATAACGGAGGTGTTCATTGGAGGCGATGTAACGGATGACCGGAGCGGCCGCGAAGCGGTCGCTGTAGATGACCGTCAGGTAGCCGAGAAAGTAGTGGATGAAGAGGAGCCCGGTGGTGACCACTCCGGCGATGATCTGGCTGGAGGTGAGGGAGGAAGCGAGGCAACCAATCGCAATAAAGAGTGAGCCCATGAGAAAGATGAGCAGGAAGGCCCCAAAGAGGGAGCCCGAGCTAAAAGGAGCCGGGACATCAGTCAGAATCGAGAAGAGCTGGAACTGAATGAAGGCCGGAATCCAGAGAATGACGTAGAATCCGAGGGTGGCGAAGTATTTCCCGAACACCAGTTGCCAGGTCTGAACCGGGGCGGTGAGGAGGGTTTCGAGCGTGCCGACTCGTTCTTCCTCCGAAAAGAGTCGCATCGTGATGAGCGGGAAGATGACCAGGAAGTAAAACCAGAACTGTGGCATGTGAAAGACGATGTAGACCAGGCTCTCGGGAATCGGCGCGTCCTGCAGGGCTTTCATCGCCCCTGACATGGACCAGCCCTGCATAATCGTTACGAGGGTGAGGACCACCCACCCGAACGGACTCAGGAAGAATCCGCGCAGTTCTTTGCAAAAGATGGTGAAGAAATTTCGCATGTCAGTCCTTGCGGGTGAGTTCGACGAACACGTCTTCAAGAGTGGAGTCATGCCGGTAGAGGCTCCGGAGGGGCCAGCGGTTCTCCTGGCAGAGACTGGAAATCCGTTCGCGGGCATCGGTGCCAGACTGGACCAGAACCGAAAAGTGCTCCCAACCCTCACTGGATTTCTCGTTGGTCACTTTCTTGATGTGAGCAAGTTGTGAGAGGGCGGCGCGAACCTTCTCGGGATCCGCTTTCAGCTCGACGGTGATCTTGCCGGCGGCCCGCATCTGATTGACCAGGTTGGACGGAGTGTCAGAGGCCATAATTCTTCCTCCATCGATGATGATGATTTTGTCGCAGATCATTTCGACCTCGCTGAGGATGTGCGTGGAGAGCAGGATGGTGTGATTTTCCCCAAGCTGTTTGATCAGATTTCGAATGGAGCGGATCTGGTTCGGATCGAGCCCGTTGGTGGGCTCATCGAGAACGAGGAGGGGAGGGTCATGGATCAAGGCGTCTGCGAGGCCCACCCGCTGACGAAAGCCCTTGGAAAGGGTCTTGATCATTTTGCGCCGCACACCCTGCAGGCCACAGCGCTCGACCACTTCCTCCATCCGCATCCGCAGTCGCTCGCCTTGCAGGCCTTTGATTTGGCCGCGGAATTTCAAATATTCACGCACCCGCATGTCCCGGTAGAGCGGGACGGACTCGGGCAGGTAGCCAATCCGGCGCCGCGCATCGATGGATTTGCGAAAGACATCGAAGCCATCGACGGAGGCCGCCCCGCTGGATGGCGGCAGAAATCCGGTTAACATCCGAATGGTCGTGGTTTTCCCCGCGCCATTCGGTCCCAGAAATCCGACCACCTCGCCTTTTCCCACTTCGAAGGTCGCATTCGCCACTGCCGTGTGTCGACCAAAGCGCTTGGTGAGGTTTTCAACCTTGATCATTTTGAACAGGGATCGGATCCAGATCGCTTGGGCGATTGACTCCGCAGGTAGGAGTTCTTAAGTAAAGCGAATTGCTGCCGACACCAAGGAAGAAAACCTCTTCGATTGATGCCCGGGGGGCGATTGCCTGTGCCCAATGAATTCCTCTGTCTCCGCACGATTGAGTGCTGATATGCTCGAAGAGAATTACGAGCGGTGGTTGGACGATCCCAGATCGGTCGATCCTGTCTGGTCAGCCTTTTTTGATGGCTTTGAACTCGGAGCCACTCAGCTGAATCAACTGGGGGGAGCGGAGGGTCTTGGCCCGTCCTCTACCTCGGTTTCGCCGGGGCCCACCATTTCGGGTGCTACCCCCGATGCCGAAGGGCTATCCTTTCGGGGGAGGGTGGTGAGCCTGGTCTACAATTATCGCACCCTCGGGCACACTCAGGCCCACATCAATCCGCTTGACGATGACCCGCCGAGCAATCCCCGGCTCCGGCTTCTCAAGTTCGGGTTGAATGACGGCGATTTAGAACGGGAGGCCGCGACCCAGTTTTTCCGCAATGGCGAGTCCATGCGCTTGCGTGAGATGGTGGATGCGCTGGAGGCCACCTATTCGGGGCCGATTGGATTCGAGTTTATGCACATTCACAACACCGAAGTGCGGAACTGGATTCGCAAACGCATTGAAGAGCGTGTCATGCGCGCCGTGGCACCGGCGGAGCTCCAGGAGAAGACCCTGAGCTGGTTACTTGAAGCGGAGTTGTTCGAGTCCTTCATCGGGAAGAAGTTTCTGGGGGAAAAGCGCTTCTCACTCGAAGGGGGCGAAGGAGTGATGGCGATTCTCAATCGCATCCTCGAGTTGTCATCCAGCGCCGGGGTCAAGGAAGTGACGATGGGAATGGCTCATCGGGGCCGCCTCAATGTCCTCGCCCAGATTGTGCGCAAGTCCCTGCGCACGATTCTCTACGAGTTCACCCCGAACTACGTTCCCGACCTCGTGGCCGGGGATGGAGATGTGAAGTATCACCTTGGCTACGAGAGGGTGCGCGAGTTTCCCGATGGGGATGTCCGGGTCAGTCTTGCGGCCAATCCCAGTCATTTGGAAGCGGTCAACGCGGTGGTGGAAGGAAAGGCCCGGGCGCGTCAGCGCATGATTGGGGACGACGGCAAGAAGACGGATCGCAAGCAGGTCCTACCGCTCCTGATCCATGGAGATGCTGCCTTTGCCGGCCAGGGCTCGGTGGCGGAGGTTCTCAATCTTTCGCAGCTTCCGGGCTATCGAACCGGGGGGTCGATCCACCTCATTGTCAACAATCAGATCGGCTTCACAACCATGCCCGCAGATGCGCGCTCGTCGTCCTATGCGACGGATGTCGCCAAGATGATCGAAGCTCCGATCTTGCACGTGAATGGCGAAAAGCCCATGGAGTTGATCTGGGCTGCGGACTTTGCCTTCGAATTCCGTCAGCGTTTCGGGCGTGACGTCGTGATCGACATGTATTGCTACCGTCGCCAGGGCCACAACGAAAATGACCAGGCGGCCTTCACGCAGCCGCAAATTTATCGCAAAATTGCAGATCGCAAACCAATCGGTCAGCTCTATGCGGACGAGTTGGTCGAAGCAGGGGTGATCACCCGGGACGGTGCGCAGGTGATCCACGATGAGATCTGGAACCGCTTCGAGAATGAGTATGCAGAGATGAAACGCCTGGAGGAAGAAGGGCGTCGCAATGTGTTCAGCGGATCGACTGCGGAAGCCCAGCCCGTGTTTTCTCACGATCCAGTTCTCACCGGAGTGCCTCAAGACATGCTGCAGCACGTTGGCAAGGTGCTCACCACCGTGCCGGAAGGCTTCAAATTGCATCCCACCCTGGCGAAGCGATTCATGCCGCGGCGGGTGGAAGCCTTGAAGAATGGCGGCCCCTTTGACTGGGCTTTTGCCGAGTCGCTCGCCTGGGGGACGCTGCTGTATGAAGGAAATCCGGTCCGTCTTTCGGGTCAGGATTGCCGTCGCGGGACCTTCAGTCAGCGACACGCGGTCTTCTACGATTACGAAACCCGCAAACGGCATATACCACTCCAGAACATCTCGGAGGATCAATCGAAGTTCTGCGTCTACAACAGCCTGCTCTCCGAGGCGGCCGTGCTTGGGTTTGACTATGGCTACTCCCTCGATTGTCCCACCATGCTCATCATGTGGGAGGCTCAGTTTGGGGATTTTGGGAATGGAGCCCAAGTGATCATCGATCAGTTCATCGCCTCGGCCGAGTCCAAGTGGCAGACCCCCAGCAGCATCGTGATGCTCCTTCCGCATGGCTATGAAGGGATGGGACCGGAGCACAGCAGTGCACGACTGGAGCGATTTTTGCAACTCTGTGCCGAGCAGAACATGACGGTCGCGAATCTGACCACCCCGGCCCAGTACTTCCACATCCTGAGAAGGCAGAAACGGCGCTCCTTCCGCAAACCACTCATTCTCATGACGCCCAAAAGTCTCCTCACCCGCCCGGAAGCCGTTTCGCCGGAAGAGGAGTTTCTGGAGGGACAATCATTTCGCGAAGTGCTTCCTGATCCCTTCCTTGCTCCCGAACAGTTCGAGAATATCGAGCGGGTGGTCTTTTGTTGTGGCAAGGTCTACTACGACCTCGTTCAGCATCGCAAGGAACAGGAGATTGAGAACACCGCGATCATTCGCATCGAGCAGCTCTACCCTTTCCATGAAGAGCTTCTCAAGGAGACGATTGCTCCTTTTGAACACGCCACCAAATTTGTCTGGTGCCAGGAAGAGCCTCTCAATATGGGGGCGTGGTCCTACATCTGGCCGCGTCTTCAGGACAGCGTCGATTCCCATCATGTCCGCTATTCCGGACGCAATCGGGCCTCCAGTCCCGCGGCTGGGTCCAAGGCCATGCATCTTCGCGAACAAAAGAATTTGGTTGAGAAGGCCTTCTCCGTCTAACAGCATTTATTCATCGAACTCACGTCCATGGCGCACGAAGTCAAGATCCCAGCAGCCGGCGAATCCATCAATTCCGCCACCATCGGCAAGTGGCACAAAGCGAACGGTGAGGTGGTCACCAAAGGAGAGCTCCTGGCTTCCATTGAAACCGACAAGGTTTCCGCCGAGTTGGAAGCGGAATTGGGAGGAACCCTGAAAATTGTCGTCCCGGAAGGTGAAGAGGTTGCGATTGGAACCGTGGTCGCCGAAATCGAGGAAGAGGTGGAAGCTCCTGCCACGGGCCCGGCTGAGCCCGGGCCCGTGGCGGTGGCCCCAGCAGCGGAGCAGCGCCCAGAGACCGGGGACGGGTCCGACCACCCGGACGAGGAATCCGAGGTGATTGCGATCAAGGTGCCGGCAGCCGGCGAGGCGATCACTTCCGCCACGATCGCGCAATGGCACAAGCGCGATGGAGCTGGGGTGAGGGAAGGCGAAACCCTGGTCACCCTCGAAACCGATAAGGTTTCCGCCGAGCTCGATGCCGAGGCCGACGGCGTCATCTGCATTCTTTCCCCTGAAGGGAGCGAGGTCTCCATCGGAGCGGTGATTGGCACCATTACGGTGGGGGCGCTGTCCGTTCTCGAGCCTGAAGCCAGCTCTCCCGTTCCGCTGCCCGATCCCGCCCCGCCGATTGAGGTCGCTCTCCCCAAGGAGGAGCCCGCCCCGCTACCGAGCGCGGTTTCCGTTGCGCCGCCGCGACCCAATCCTGCGATCGTGGCCTCGGCCCCTTCCAGCATGCTGAAACCTGATCTCGCGGTTGTTCCCGAGCCATCCCCGCGCGAGAGTTCACCACCTGTTTTCGATGGTCGCACGACCCGAAAACGACTCAGCTCACTCCGGCGCAAGATTGCGTCTCAACTTGTTAAGGCCCAGCAAACCGCGGCTATACTTACCACCTTTAATGAGGTGGATATGTCGGCCATTATTCAGCTTCGTAAAACGGTGCAGGAGAGTTTCATCGAAAAGTACGGGGTGAAACTCGGATTCATGTCCCTCTTCGTGAAAGCGACGGTGCTCGCCCTGAAGGAGGTACCCTCCGTGAATGGACGCATCGACGGCGATGAGGTGGTGCAGAACCACTTCTACGATATCGGAATCGCGGTAGGGATCGAGAAAGGCCTGGTGGTGCCGGTCGTACGCGAGGCCAATCACAAGAGCTGCGCGGAAATCGAACACGATATCCTCGACTACGCCAACCGCGCCCGCGAAGGGAAAATTCAATTGGAAGATCTGCAGGGAGGCGTCTTCACCATCTCAAATGGGGGGATCTACGGATCGCTCCTGAGCACGCCCATTCTCAACGCGCCCCAAAGCGGGATCCTGGGCATGCACACCATTCAGGACCGGCCGATCGCGATCGACGGGAAAGTGGAAGTGCGTCCCATGATGTACCTCGCGATGAGTTACGATCACCGTCTGGTGGATGGGAGGGAGGCCGTGACGTTCCTGATCAAGGTCAAGGAGTGTCTGGAGAGTCCCGCAAGCTTGTTACTGGAACTGTAGACGCGCCGGTTGGCATGGCGTTCGCCCGCGCGTGAGAGGAGAAAGAAACAATGAGAGATGACAGTTTTCGATTCCTGAAGGGATTTGCAATGGGGGCCGCGAATGTGATTCCCGGGGTGTCGGGTGGAACGATCGCGTTTATCACAGGCATTTACGAGCGCCTCATCGATGCCCTCAAGCGCATCGATCTGACCACCATCCGAATGGTCCTCGATTTTCGCCTCAAGGACGCCTGGGAACGGATCGATGGTCGCTTCCTGACCGCGCTGGGATTGGGAGTGGTGGTGAGCATCCTGAGTCTGGCGCGTTTCTTGAAGTGGGGTTTTGAGCATCATTCGGTCCTCGTCTGGGCCTTCTTCTTCGGTCTCATCGCAGCGTCCCTTCCCGCGGTGGGCAAGCTGGTCCGGCGCTGGTCGCGGGGTGCTCTGGGGGCCCTCGTGCTGGGGGCCGGAGTGGCTCTTTCGATGGCCTTTCTCACGCCAGCCTCCGAGAACGACCATCCGTTCTATCTCATTGTTTGCGGTGTGGTGGCGACCTGCAGCATGATCATTCCAGGCCTCAGCGGCTCTTTCGTTCTCCTTCTCATGGGGAATTACAAACTCATCATGATCGAAGCTGTCAACGCCCTCTCCAGTGGCGAACTCGGCGAAGCGCTCAGAATCCTGGTGCCTGTCGGCATTGGTGGGGTGGTCGGCGTGGTCGCCCTCGCGCGGGTGCTCAGTTGGCTCTTTAGTACCTGGCACGACATCGCGGTGGCCCTGATCGCGGGCTTCATCGCCGGCTCGCTGGTCATCATCTGGCCGTGGAAGGATACCCTTACGGAAACATTCGTTCGGAAGGGTGAGGAGAAGGAAAAGATCATCGGTTTTGAGCACTGGCACATGCCGGACTTTGGCGTGGGCGCCACTTGGTCCGCCCTGGGAGTCATGATGGGGGGAGTGGTCTTGATTGTGCTCCTGGAAGTTTTTGCCGCGCGATCAAGCCCAGGGGAGGGGAAGGACGCCTAGCAGGGTGTTGAAATTCTCGCGAATTTTGCGCGGAACGCGTTGGATGGGTTGGCGCGGCGCAGAATTGAATCGAGATTCATGACCGACGAGGAACAACGCCAATACCCGTTCATCGTCGATGGCCGACGCTTTGCGAGTTGGGAATATGGCCCGCTCCTCCACGCGCCGGGTTGCCGAACACCCCCTTGACTTTCCAGGCTGCATTCCCACTCCTCTTTTTTCTTTCAATTGGAGTTGACTCTGCTTGAAGTTTCGATAATTACTGAAAGAGATGAAAGGAGAGGCCGCCAAACTCAACGAAACTCGCGATCGCTTCGTCGCGCAGTGGGGGGTGATGGGCACGCAGTGGGGGATCAATCGCACGATGGCCCAGATCCACGCTCTCCTCATGACGAATCCCGAGCCCATGAGTACGGACGAGGTGATGGAGGAGCTTCACATCAGCCGGGGCAATGCCCATACCAATCTCAAGGAGCTCGTCAATTGGGGCTTGCTCCGTATCGTGACCCGCAAGGGGGAGCGCAAGGAGTACTTCGAAGCCGAACTCGATGTTTGGGAGATTTTCCGGCGGATCGTGAAGGAGCGCAAGCGCCGCGAGCTTGATCCTGCGCTTGATCTCCTTGAAGACTGCATGACGGAGAGCAAGGGCATGACGACGGCAGGAGGACGGGCCTTTCATGAGCAGATGAAATCTTTGGAAGAGTTTGTTCACTTTGCTTCCAAGATGTCCGATCGCGTCGGCTCGATGCCGCATGGCAAGACCATGAAGCTTGCCTTGAAGCTCTTCGGTTAAAAAAATTTCCCGCTAAGTTTCTGAAAAACCTGAAAATCCGAAATTAAAAAGACAGTGCAGATGAACCCAACCGTCACAAGCTACGCCCTCTACCTGGCCATTGCGATACCGCTCACGATCTGGGTGGCGCGGACCCTTCACAAGAACGGCCGGATCTTTCTGGTCGATTGCTTCAAAGGCAATGAAGAGCTCGCCGACAGTGTGAACCATCTCCTCGTGGTGGGATTCTATCTCGTCAACATCGGTTTCGTGAGTCTCTACCTGAAGCTTCCGAATGAGGTCGCTGATACGCGGGGTATCTTCGAAGCGCTCAGTGGGAAACTCGGGGTGGTGATCCTCGTTCTCGGAGTGATGCACTTCTTCAATCTCTACCTCTTCTCTACGCTTCGAAATCGCGCCCTGGCGAGGGACGAAGAGCCCCCCGTTCGGCCCATGGACCGCGTTCCTCCTCCGCTGAACCCCTGACCTCCAAGCGAAGCGACTGATGAAAAAGCTAACCGTTTTTTACGATGCCAACTGCGGAGTGTGCGCCAGTTTTCGGCATTGGATTGGCCGCGAACCGGCCTTCCTCGCGATTGAGTTTTTGCCCTACGACAGCCGGCAGGCTGCTGAGCTCTGCCCGGGGTTGCTCGAACGGGGGGCGGACAAGAAGATCATTGTGATGGCAGACGACGGCCGCCTCTGGCAGGGCGCGGAAGCGTGGGTTCTTTGCCTCTGGGCCTTGCGTCGGTGGCGGGGATGGTCGAAGCAACTTGCCCGGCCTCTTCTCCTGCCGATCGCGGAGAAGGTTTGCGGACTGATTTCGAGCAATCGACTCACCCTCTCAAGATTGCTCCACTTGAAGGGGGATCGGGATGTTGCGAGTGCGGTGGAGCAGATGGGGGAGCGTTGGGTGAGTGGAAGATGTGATTTTGATCGAGGAAAACTCGCCGCTCGAGAGGGGGAGCGATGAACTGGGAACTGCTCATTCGCATGGCCGGGTTGGGCCTCCTCCTGATCGCGCTCGCCAACTTCATCGTGCCCAGCATGCTCAACTACCGCGCAATCCCCGCCAAGGTGGATCGGGGGTTTGCTCGGATTTTCACAGTCCATGCGTTCTACATCGTGGTGACGGTCCTCGGGATGGGCGGCCTCTGTCTCAGGGCCCCCGCCTTTTTCCTGGAGGATGGATCGGAGTGGGTGAGGGCTGGCTCCATGGGATTGTTCAGTCTGGGAGCGGACTTCCCCACCATTGCGACTCTGGCATGACGACTTACCAAGTTCTCCTTCTTCTTTTGCTCCTCGCCGGAGTGGGGCAGTTCGTGCTCTGTGCGGCGAGCCCTTTCATCCCGCTCATCCTGAAGTGGCCTGCACAGCTCAGGGCGCTTCCCACCCTCCTGCGTCAGGTATTCTGGACCTACGCGGCCTACATTCTCTGCACCCACCTCATCTTTGCGGCGATCTCGGTCTTTGCGGCCCGCTGGTTACTCGACGGGAGCGTCATGGCCACGATCATGGCCGGGTTCATCGCTCTCTGGTGGGGAGCTCGGTTCGTCATTCACCTGATCGGATTCGAGACCGCGGAGGTGCCCGATGAGGGATGGCATCTGGTGGCCAAGCGGGCCCTTGGGTTGCTCTTTGTGAGCCTCGCCACGGTCTATGTTCTGGCCGTTTGTTTTAACCTGGGAGTCTTACCATGAATGAGGTTCTGACCTGTCTTATTCTTGTTGTCGTCGCGGGCCTCGCCGGGCGTCTGTGGGTGTTCTTGCCATTACCCTGCGCGCGATTGGCGGCTTGGATCTTACTGATTGCTGGGGTGGCGATCCTGGCTCCCATCGACTGGGATCCCATCGCGCGCATGGTTGCCCTCTGCAGCTTCCTCCTCGCGAGTATGAAGTCTCTGGTCTACCTGGAATGGGCCGCCCGCGGAAAGGGGCTCGGGTGGGGCCGCCATCTCTCGTTTGCCTTTCTCTGGTTCGGGATGGATCCTGGAGCCTTTATGAAGCGCCGACCGGCGGTTGAGTGGCGATCTCATCTTCGAATCGGGCTCGCCTGCATAGTGGCTGGGACGGTGGGTGCGCTCGTTGTCCGCAATTCAGGCGGGACCAATCTCCTGCTTGTCTTCATACCCATGAGCATCGGCTTCCACTACGGTGCCCTGCGGGTCCTTACCGCTGGGTGGCGGGCCGCCGGGACTCCGGTGCGCATTCTCTTCCGCAATCCGCTCGCCTCTACCGGCCTCGCGGATTTCTGGGCCGCGCGTTGGAATCTGGGCTACTCGCACATGATGGCGCGGACGGTCCTGCGCCCCTGCGAGGCTGTGCTCGGAACGCGCGGGGCCACCTTGGCGGTTTTCCTCACCTCCGGGATATTGCACGAGATTGCCATCACGCTGCCGGTGGCGGCGGGTTATGGATTGCCCACCCTCTATTTCCTCCTCCAGGGGATGGCGGTCGAAATCGAACGGCGCGTGATTCCCAGTTCGCTCAAGCGACTCTGGGCCGCGCTCTGCGTCGTCGCCCCCATCGGGTTCCTCTTCCCGCCGGAGTTTCGCGATGAAATCATCATGCGCTGTCTGCAGGGGCTTCCCAAATTCTCCCTCACCGCTCCCGCTAGCCTCTAATCAGGACCATACATGAAAATTGTCATCGCTGCTGCCAATAGTTTCCTGGGGCGCTCCCTCGCGCGGCACTTCAGCTTGCAGGGTCATGAAGTGATCGGCTTGGTTCGCAGGCCCCTCTCAGGCGAACCATTTCATCTCGTGCAGTGGGACGGGATTGCTCTTGGAGATTGGATCCGCGTTCTCGAGGGAGCAGACGCCCTCATCAACCTTGCGGGACGGACGGTGAATTGCCGTTATCATCAGAAGAATCGGGACGAGATCCTCGATTCTCGGACCACCACCACCGCGCTCCTGGGGGAAGCGGTCGAGCAATGTGAACAACCTCCGACGGTGTGGATCAATTCGAGCACCGCCACCATTTACCGTCACGCGGAGGATCGCCCTCAGGGCGAGGTGGAGGGAGAAATTGGGGAAGGTTTTTCGGTTGAGGTCGCCAAAGCCTGGGAGAAGGCCTTCTTCAGCGCCCCGGTTCCGGGGACGGTGCGCAAGGTGGCGATGCGAACCTCAATTGTTCTTGGGCGGGAGGAGGGGACCGTTCTCCAGGTGCTCCTCCGTTTGGCGCGCCTCGGTCTTGGGGGACAAATGGGCAGCGGCCGGCAGCGCGTGAGCTGGATTCATGAGGAAGATTTTTGCCGAGCTGTTGAGTGGCTCATCAGGCACCCGGAAATGGACGGAATTTTCAATGTGGGGTCTCCCGCAGCGGTCAGCAATCACGGGTTGATGGCGGCGGTCCGGAGGGCAGCAGGGGTGCCTTTTGGACTGCCGGCAGCCCGCTGGATGTTGGAACTAGGAGCCTTAGCGCTCCGGACGGAGACCGAACTGGTCCTGAAAAGCCGCTGGGTGATTCCCGGGCGCTTGAAAAATCACGGATTCCAATTTCGCTGGACCGGGATTGCTTCAGCAATCCGTGATTTGACCTCGCCGAGGGGGACGGCTTCAAAATAAGTTTGCGATCCCTAAATGAAATCTTTGTGGTGTGCACAATATGACCTATCGTAGAGGGCGGAGAGTTGCAGTTCATTTAGTGAAACAGCCCCGATGGGATCCATGAGTCAGAAGAAAAAGAGCGATCAGGGAGTAAAATCCCTATTTCTGCTTGCCAGCTTGGTGGTTGTAATCGCCGGCCTGAAGGCGGCGGCGGCCTTTTTCGTTCCCTTCCTCCTGGCTTTGTTCATCGCCACTGTCAGCATCCCCATCACGGTCTGGCTGCGGAGGCATAAGGTGCCCCGGGTCTTTGCGGTGGTCGCCACAGTCTTGGTCGATTTTGCCTTCCTCGCCGGACTGGTCGTGATCGGAATGACCTTGGTGGGCACCCTCCAGGAAAAGTGGGAGACCAAGTACCAGAAGGAAAGCGCCGCCAAGCTGGTGGAGGCGGAAGATTGGGCCGTGGGGATGATCGTCAAATGGTCCAACATTCCGGAAGAGGAAGCGCGGACCAACGTACGCATTTATGTCACCGAGGATCTGGGCGAACAGCTCGGCAACATCAAGGTGGAGGATATTGTTGATCTTAGCACCAACGTGGTCGGACGGGTGACCTCCTTCATGGCCGCGGCCTTCATTGTTCTGCTCTTTACGGTCTTTATGCTGATGGAGGCGCGCATGTTTAGTCGACGGCTTGCCCTGATCGCGGAAGCGCGTGGCCCCAACTTTGAGCGCATGCTTCATGCCGGTAAGGACATCCAGCGCTTCCTTGCCATCAAGACCATGATCAGTCTTTCGACCGGCTTTCTGGCGGGCTTTCTGTGTTGGGCGGCAGGACTCGACTTCTTTGTTCTCTGGGGAATCCTGGCCTTCGCCTTGAACTACATCCCTGTGATGGGCTCCATCATCGCCGGCATTCCGCCCACCATCCTCGCGCTCGTGTTAATGGGGTGGCCCAGCGCGCTTGCGGTGGGAGTGGGCTACACTGCGATCAATATTTTTCTCGGGAACTTCGTCGAGCCCATGATGATGGGGCACCGCTTCGGGATGTCTACTCTCGTCGTGATCGTTTCAGTCATGTTCTGGGGCTTCATGTGGGGGCCAGTTGGCATGTTCCTCGCAGTTCCCATCATGATGATGCTCAAGGTGGTCCTGGAAAATAATTACGAATTCCGCTGGCTCGCAGTGGCAATCAGTAAGGAAAAGCGTGAGGAGGGCGATGACGAGCAGGAGCTCAAGGAAGCGGTGGAAGCCGCCGAAGAAGGTGCCTTGCTGGACCGTGCCGCACCCGAAGGCGGCTTGTTGCCGTGAGCCAGGCTCCGCACCGCGCGGGTCGTTCTTCTCAGATCCTTCCCGTCGATCTTGAGAGGCTTCTTCGCCCATGGAGCCTTGGGAGCGGGAAATGAGCAGGGTGTTTCCCGCTTTGCCGGGTGGTTGCGAGGCATTGGAGAGCCCGCGCTTCCAGGTCTGACCATCCTACGGTTCTATCAAGCGCCGGGATTTCCATCGCGGTTTGGCTGGATTTTCGTGGTCGAGCCCGACAGATTGCCTTTGTTCATGGAGCGCTTTCAGAAGCTCGCCCTCGCGGCCCTCATTTCGGTTCTCTTGCTCCTCTTTGTCGGAGCTATTGTACGGGCTACCGGCTCCGGGTTGGGTTGTCCCGATTGGCCCACCTGCTGGGGTAGTCTGGTGCCGCCCACCAAGGTGGTGCAGATTGATTTCGAGAAAATTGACCTCGAAAAATTTCGCCGCCAGGCCGTCCGGCACGGGCGGGATCCGGGGACCATCACTCGAGAGTCGTTGCGAGACGAGTTCAATCCCGTGCACACCTGGGTCGAGTATGTCAACCGGCTCTGTTCGCTCCCGGTTGGGTTTCTCACCTTGGCACTCTGCATTGTCGCTTTCCGGCTTCGGCGTCGCTGGTCGGCGGCCTGGTGGGGGAGTTTGGCAGCCCTCCTCCTGGTGCTGGTTAATGCCGATCTCGGGCGTCGAGTCGTCATGAGCGGTCTCAAACCCGGCATCATCACCCTGCACATGGCGCTCGCTATCCTGCTGGTCTGCGTTCTCGTTTTTGTCATCTGGCGGGGCTGCGCGACTCCCTGGCGCAGACCATCGTCTGGGCCTCGGGCCCAGCTTCTCTGGTATGTCGGCCTGGGAGTCTTTGTCTTGACCGTGGCCGAGGGGGTGATGGGGGCTCAGGTTCGCGAGTTGACTGACGAATTCGCCAAGACCTACGGATCGGGGTCACGCGCTGATTGGAGCGCCAAGCTCGAGGGATCGATGGTCTATCTTGTACACCGTAGTTTCTCGTGGCTCATTGTGATCGGAGCGCTCGCCATGCTCGGGCTCTCGCGCAAGACGATCAAGGGAGGCTTGGCTTGGCCTGAAAAATCGATCGGAGTTCTTGTGGGAGCCATGCTGTGCATGGGTCTCATTCTCTCGCAAGTTGGAGTGCTGCCCGTTGTTCAGGTTCTCCATGTGGGGGCTGCCGCTCTTCTCGTGACGGTCCTTTTCTTTTGGTTGCTCGCCACGCGACCGGCCTCCACTTAGAAGTCTTCCAGATGCCGGTCGTTCCCTCCGAGAATCCTGCGAGGCGAACGTTCTTGCTCGACTGCCTGCGCGCCTTGCCGGGCGGTTGTGTCGAAACCCTGGGGCTGACCTTCGTGGTGCTGATTGCGGTGCGGGTCTTTGATGCCGATCCGTGGCAGAAGGCCACCCTGGTCGCGGCCTCGAGCTTCGGCCTCTTGCTCAGCCTGTTTCCGGTGCAATTGGTGCGGAGGAGAGGATGGTCGGTCAATGTCACGACTGCGGTGCTGTGGAGCGTTGGCGGGGCGGGTCTCCTCGTTGCGGCGATGGGGGGGCGGGCGATGTCCATCTTTTTGCCCTCCATGGTGTGCGCCCTGATTGGAATCACTTTGAGTATTCCGCTCATGGCGCAGATCTATAGGAAGCACTATCCCAGTGAGAACCGGGGACGTCTTTTTGCCTCCACTGGAGTGGTGCGCAAGGCCTCGGCGCTGATCGTCGCGGCGGTCTTTGGCACGTTGCTCCAAAACGATCTCGACAACTTCCGCTGGCTTCTTCTGATTTACGCCGTGGGTTGTCTTTTGATGGCGGGCTGCGTCCTGGCTATGGATCGCGTTCATCTCCGGCGCGCCAACCAAACCAAGCTTTTTGGAGCCCTCGAACACATCGGGCAGGACAAGGTGTTCCGCCAGTTGCTCACTTCCTGGATGGTTTTGGGATTTGGGAACCTGCTCTGCTTCTCCCTCTTTGTGGAATACGTTTCCAACCCAGCGTATGGCTACGATTTGAGCGAGTTCATGGTAGCCTTCATCACCGGTTCCGTCCCCGAGATCATGTTTCTCATCTTTGTGGTAGGCTGGGGAATCGTCTTCGACAGGGTCAATTTTTTCATCGTCCGGATCATGCTCAACGTCTTCTTTATCGCGGGAATTCTTGTGTATTTCCTCGGCAATGGGGTCTGGGCTCTCTGCATTGGGATTGGATTGCACGGCATCGCGCGAGCGGGTGGCAACATTGCTTGGAGTCTCTGGGTCACCAAGTTTGCGAAGAGTGAGCAAGTCGCGGAGTATATGAGTGTACACACCTTTCTCTGCGGGGTGCGCGGAGTGATCGCGCCTTATATTGCCTTTCCGGCAATCGCCTTGATCGGCCCCAAGGCCATCGGTCTCATCGGCGCGGGTCTCATTCTCATCGCGACCCTCATGATCTGGCCCAACATCCGCCTGGGAGGCGGAGGTCCCACGACTCCGGTGGAACCGGATCCGCGGGCTTCGTGAGAGGGTGACCTTGGAACACCCGCAGAGCGCGCTGCCACTCCAGCACCACTGCAGGGTTGGAGCCCGAAAGGCTGTGCGCTTCACCCACGGAAGCGCAGCGTCACGTTGTTCAATGCCTGGTCTGTAGTCCGTGAATAGGAACCCTGCATGTTCTCCACGCAGTAGTGGAGAGCTTCTTTCTCCACATAAGTGGGATTGTCGTGCGTGGTTGAGCGACTCGTCTCGGAGCAGTCTCTGGTCGATCGAGATGTCGACGAATACACGGTCCTGGGCCCTCTGACTGAGCCTCTTGCGAGTGATCAATTTGGGGGGCGGCCGTGCCGGAAATGTTGGCTTCCGTTGAGTAGAGGGTGTCGACTTCCACGATGGTCACTTCTCCTCCAATCCCGGGGGCTCGACGCACCCCCGCACCGGACTCTCCCGTCTTCCGCCTTGCGACCTCAACCCGGATATGCATACTCCCGCCGCGTTCAGGGCATGGGCCAGCTTAGCTTCAATTGGTAGAGCACCCGATTTGTAATCGGGCGGTTGTCGGTTCGAGTCCGACAGCTGGCTCCAGCTCTTAATCAAGGAGCTCTGAGCGCACGGACGAGGTCTCGCTAGCCCGTCTTCCACTACTCAAGGAGTGAGGCTAAGAACCAGATAAAGAGCTTCGGCTTCAGCGCGCCCAAGGTTCCCCCGAGCAGAGCGCCGACGCCTGAGAAAGTTAAGATCCCCTTGAAGCCCTCGATGGGCAGGTCATCAAAGATGAGCAGATAGCCGCCTGGGACAAGGACAGCGAGATGAGTGCGCCGAAGATTCGTTTAATCATGGCGTGAGAGAGCTTCAGTTGAGCGGACGCCCTCTAGACACCGACCAGGCCTTCCCGGAAGAAGGACAGGAAGGCCCAGAGAATAATTAGGGCATTGCTAGGAAATTGTTTTTGCAGCCCTGATTTGCTGACCTTTACGGGAGAGGGAAGGTGGGGTGCAAAGTTTCCTGACTAGAAATGCAGGACATGTGATCAGGTGGCCGGGAGCGGAGAGAAATCCGCCGTTTTTGCCGGGGCAGGGGGCATAGTGCTCCCTGCCGGAGGAGGGTTGATCAGATAGGTGCCAGGTCTTTTTACGATGCGGTTGAAGGTGTCAGCGGAACCAAACCGTATCGGCGAGCCACTTCCCGTCGGTGAGCACCAAGGTGGTTAGCGAACGGCCATTTTTCATGTTCACCTTGCAGGTCTCGTGCCCTCCATATTCGCCTCTTTCTTCAGAAGCATAGAGGTCGTCAATGGTAAATTTGCTGATTTCTTCTTGGCCTTCTGCAATGGCTTCCGCAGTGATGCGGTCTTTTTGGCGCTCCGTGAAACACGCTTTAAGTTTTTCTACATCGCCGGATTTTAATATTCCCAACTGATAAAGAAGTGCTCCCTTGGGTGTCCCAAGCGGATTTCCGGGTTCTTGTTTTTCCGGTTCCTCCTTGTTTTCTTCGGTTCTGTCGACTGTGTCATTACCCCTTGTCGGCTTGTCGTCACTTTCTTTGTTACAAGCGGTAAGGAGCATTGCCAAAACAATACACAGCCCAACATTCAATTTGAGAGTATTCATAAGCGGGCCCTTTTTCTGCACATGAGATTTAAACATTTCTTATTCGAATATCGACACACCGTTTACGGATAGCTGGCATATATATTATATGCCTCCTGACTGTGTATTTTGGCGTCAACTTGGGGCGATGTCAAATATTTGGACGCGGGGTTTGGCGTAGGATTTGTATGGCGATGCTCGTGCGGGTCAATTTTGGTGTAGCGGGGTTTAAATCGCTACCAATCTTCCACGAATTCGGAGATCTGAGGATTTTCAGGATGTATAGGGCCAGTCGCTCCAGTCCCGTCGTGTCGCGTGCGACAGGTAAACGCGGTTGTCCACGGGGAAGCCGGATTGCGGCTTGGACCGCATTGCACCCCGCCCGTCAAGCACCAGGAAACCAGGGCTGGAAATGGAAATCCCTAGCAATACGAGCCGCATGTCCGGCCGCTGGTGGTGGCGGAGTTGCGTCGACAGGGTGAAGGGGACGATCGGCATCCACGCTCTTCTCGGCGGCCTTTGAGCAGAGTGATATCAGGCAAGTAGGTTTCCTCCAGGAGATAGCCAACGATCGATCCTGGGAAGACG
>JAPKFB010000001.1 GCA_028821775.1 Roseibacillus sp. | reverse complement strand
CCGGAGTCTCGGAGGCTGCCGGGGTCTCGGAGGCCGCGGGGGTCTCGGAGGCTGCCGGGGTCTCGGAGGCTACCGGAGTCTCGGAGGCTGCCGGGGTCTCGGAGGCCGCGGGGGTCTCGGAGGCTGCGGGAGTCTCGGAGGCCGCGGGGGTCTCGGAGGCTGCGGGAGTCTCGGAGGCTGCCGGGGTTTCCGGATCTTGATCGGAGGACGGGTTGTCGTTGGGAGTGACCATTATTAAGGAGTGTTAGAATTTGAGGCCGCCTGCGCGCGCTGCACCTGCGAGCGCCTTGATCTTGCCGTGATAGAGGTGGCCTCCACGATCGAAGACGACGTCGGAGATTTTGAGTTCGCCAGCCCGGCTGGCAACGAGTGCACCTACTTTTTCGGCAGTTGCAACATTGGAGCCCGTTCCCTCCACCTCTTTGTCGAGGCTGGAGGCCGCGCACAGAGTCCGGCCAGAGGTATCGTCGATGATCTGGACGTAGATGTTCATGTTGGAGTAGTGCGCTGCCAAACGGGGGCGCACCGGGGTCCCGGACACCTTCTTGCGAATGCGCCGATGAATCTTCTTGCGAGCTTCCTTGCGATTTAGAGTCTTCATGTCTCTCGTCTGGTGGGGCGTTATTTCTGCACGCTCTTACCGGCCTTCCGGCGAACGTATTCTCCGACATAGCGGACTCCCTTACCCTTGTAGGGTTCGGGCGGATAGTAGCTTCTCACTTCAGCGGCGAACTGTCCCACCACCTGCTTGTCCGTGCCTTCCACCTTGATCTGGGTGCTGTCGGTCACGGTGACCGTAACCTCACCGGGGATGGGGTGAAGAATGGGATGGGATTTGCCGAGACTCAGGTCGAGCTTGTCGCCCTTGACCGCGGCCCGGAAACCAACTCCCTGAATTTCCAATTCCTTGGTGTAGCCGTCCGTGACGCCCAGCACCATGTTGTTGATGAGGCTTCGTGCGGTGCCGTGCAGCGCCCGCAGCTTACGGTGATCGTTCTCACGCTTGACCGTGATGGCTCCGTCTCCCTGGTCCACAGAGATCCCGGAGGGCAATTGCCACTCCAGTTTTCCCTTGGGTCCTTCGACAGAGACTCCTCCGCCGGCGGTGACGTTGATCGTAACCTTCTCGGGGAGTGCGATGATTTTTTGTCCAACTCGTGACATCGTATTATTTCCTAGTTGGAGTTACCACACGAGAGCGAGCAATTCGCCACCCATGTTATGGCGCTTGGCCTGTGATCCGGACATGAGTCCCTTGGAAGTCGATACAATCGAGATTCCAAGGCCGTTGAGCACGCGCGGAATTTCCTGCGCGCCGACATATTGACGGCGGCCCGGCTTCGAGACCTTCTTGAGGTCGGTCAAGGCCGGGGTTCCGTCAACAAATTTGGTCTTCACTTGCAAGACCGGCCACTGGCCCGAGGTGTCGACCTCGTAGTCCCAGATATAGCCCTCTTCCTTGAGGATGCGGGCAATCTCAGCCTTCGCCTTGGAAAATGGTGCGGTGAATTGGTCGTTCTTCGCACGCGAAGCGTTCTTGAATCGCGTGAGGAAATCGGAAAGTGGATCTGATAGGACACCCATGATCTTAGTTTGGTTCGTAGTTCGTTAGGCGGCGGCTTCCGCGTTCTCCTTGTTCTCCTGCGGTTTGCGGAAGGGAAACCCAAGCTGGTCGAGGAGGGCTTTGCCGTACTCGTTGGTTTCGGCCGTGGTCACAAAGATGAGATCAAAGCCAATGTTGCGCTTGATCTTGTCGAGTTCGACTTCCGGAAAGATGGATTGTTCCGAGATCCCGAGGCCGTAGTTACCGCGTCCGTCAAAGCTCTTCGGAGAAAATCCACGGAAGTCACGAATGTTCGGCGCGGTTACGTTGATGAAGCGATCGAGGAATTCCCACATGCGAGCGCCCCGCAGAGTGACTCGTCCTCCAACGGCCTCCCCTTCGCGCACCTTGAAATTGGCCACACTCTTTCGGGCATAAACCACGCTGGGTTTCTGTCCGGTGATGCGGGCAATCTCTTCGATCACGTCTTCCGTCGCCGTCTTTCGTTCGGCTTGGGTGTGTCCAACGTGGCTCGTGACCACGATCTTATCCAACTTCGGAACCTGATTGATATTCTTCAGGCCGAGTTGCTCTTGGAGCGCCGGAACGGCGGTCTCCTTGTATTGCTTTAATAGGCTTGGTGTCATGATAGCGGGTCAGCTCTGGTTGAGGCTTAAGCGCATTTGTTTACTGGGCGTCAATCTGGTCAGCCGACCTTCTTGACATTGGAAATGTGAACGGGGCCATCCTTCTCCAGGATGCCACCATCAGGTTCCTGTTCGGAGCGGCGCACCGCCTTTTTCATGACGCGCACTCCCTTCACAATGACTTGCTCCTTCTCGGGATGGATTTCCAGGACGGCTCCCCTCTTCCCTTTGTGGTTTCCTGCGATGACTTCTACTTCATCGCCGGGTTTTACGTGAGTCTTGATGCGGGACATGGTTTGAAAATTGGTTGAATAGTTGCTGGGAATGCTCCGACCTCACAGCACCTCCGGTGCAAGTGAGACGATTTTCATGAAGTTCTTTTCGCGAAGCTCGCGGGCCACCGGTCCGAAGATGCGGGTGCCGCGCGGGTTTCCGTCCTTGTCGATGATGACAATGGCGTTTCCGTCAAAGCGCAACACCGAGCCGTCACGGCGCCGAATGGGGGCTGCGGTCCGCACCACAACCGCTTTCACCACCGTGCCCTTTTTGATCGAGGCGGTGGGGATCGCTTCCCTCACGTGTGCGGTGATGATGTCACCAACGTTGGCACTCTTGCTGCCTCCCTTTCCGATAACGCCAATCATCTTGGCAACGCGGGCCCCGGTATTATCGGCGACCTCAACTTTGGATTCCATCTGGATCATGGCAAATAGTGGGATAGGTGATTGGCGAGGTGGGGGGTCTAGTGGTGCGTGAGCACTTCAGCGAGGCGCCAGCGCTTGAGTTTCGACATTGGCCGAGTCTCTTCGATGCGGACTTTATCTCCGATCGCGGCCTCGCCCTTTTCGTCGTGCGCGTAGAATTTCTTCGAGCGCTTGATGATCTTCTTGAACTTCGGGTGTGGCACCCGGGCGATGAATTCGACCACGATGGTCTTGTTCATCTTCGTTGAGACGACGTTGCCTACCCGCTGCTTGCGCAGTCCTTGTTTCTTTTCGGCGGTATCAGACATGAAAATGAGTTCAGGTTAGTTCGATTACTGGGAGGCGGCAGCCGATTGGCGGCGCTCGTTCAAAACGGTCATGACACGAGCCGCTTCGCGGCGCACCAGTTGAAGCCGGGCGCTGTTCTCGAGTTGGCCAGTGGCTTGCTGGAGCCGCAGGTTGAGTCCCTCCTGCTTCAGATCGCGCAAGCGGACTTGAAGTTCCTCGGAGCTCAGCTCGCGGATTTCGATGATTGGTGATTGGGCCATGATCAGGCGTTCGGTTGGGGTTCTTTACGCAGAGTGGTGAGAGCGAGTGACAAAGCGGGTGCGATTGCCAAGCTTGTAGGATGCGAGGCGCATCGCTTCGCGGGCGAGGCCTTCGGGGACCCCGGCGATTTCGAAAAGCATGGTTCCTGGGCGCACGACAGCGACCCAGCCTTCCACCGGCCCCTTGCCTTTACCCATCCGCGTTTCAGGCGGACGGCTGGTAATGGGCTTGTGGGGGAAAATGCGAATCCAGACTTTTCCTTTCCGTTTCAGGTAACGATTGATCGCTATCCGGCAGGCTTCGATCTGGCGGTTGGTAATCCAACCCCGGTCGAGACACTGGAGACCGAATTCGCCGAAACTAACGTCCACCCCACGGCTGGCATTGCCTCCGCGATTGCCGCGCTGCGACTTACGGTACTTAGTTCGTTTTGGAATCTGAGCCATCGTTTTAGTTCCTTTTAGCTAGGTTTATTGCCAGGACCACCGGGTCCACCGGGTCCACGTCCTGGTCCACCGGGTCCACGTCCTGGACCGCCAGGTCCACCGGGTCCACGTCCTGGTCCACCGGGCCCACCGGGTCCACGTCCTGGACCGCCAGGTCCACCGGGTCCACGTCCGGGTCCACCGGGTCCACGTCCGCCAGGTCCACCAGGTCCGCGTCCGCCGGGTCCACGTCCACCAGGGCCACCCCGGCGATCGTCACGGCGTGGGGGGCGACCACCTCGGCTGCCCTCTTTGCCGTCATCTTCCTTGCGGTTGACCCAGCACTTCACGCCAATGATGCCGTAACCGGTCTTTGCTTCCGCAAATCCATAATCAATGGGCACGCGCAAAGTTTGCAGGGGCACCTTGCCCTCGCGGTACCACTCGGCCCGCGCAATGTCGGCGCCTCCCAGACGGCCGGCACAACGAATTCGAATGCCTTCCGCACCAAAATCCATGGCGGTTTGCAAGGCGCGCTTCATGGCGCGGCGAAAGCTGATTCGACGCTCAAGCTGCACGGCCACATTTTCAGCGACAAGCTGGGCATCCAATTCCGGGGTACGCACCTCCACGATGTCGATCTTGACTTGGGCACTGCCACAGACCTTCGAAATGTCGTTGGTCATTCTCTCGATCTCCGAACCCTTCCGTCCGATCACGAGGCCGGGGCGGGAGGTGTGGAGCGTCACACGCACACTGTTCCAGGCACGCTCAACGACGACCTTGGAGAGAGCTGCGAATTGCAGACGGCCCCTGAGATACTTACGTATCCGGAGGTCTTCGTGCAGCTTCTCCTTGTAGTCTTCGCCTTCGGCATACCACTTGGAACGCCAATCACGGTTAACGACGAGTCGGAATCCGACGGGATTTACTTTCTGTCCCATAATACTTTGTGTTAAGGAGCGGTCTTAGTGTTTGTCTTCCTCGGCAGACTCCTCTTCGGGAGCCTCCTCGGTGGATTCGGTTACTTCTTCGGCTTCAGCCTCCGGAGCTTCCTCGGCGGCAGGAACTTCTTCCTCGACCTCCGCGGGCGCTTCCTCTTCAGCTATTGGTTCTTCCTTTTTCGGCGCGCCCTTCTTCTTCTTCGGCTTGGACTCGCGCTTGGGTTTCTCCTCGACCTCCATTTCATCGGTCAGGATGATGTAAATATGGCTGGTGCGCTTCTTAATGGCGCTGGCTGATCCACGAGCCCGGGGCTTGAAGCGCCGGAAGGAGGGGCCGTCCGAGACGTTCGCTTCCTTCACGTGCAGGGTATCCGCCGCCAGATCGTGGTTGTTCTCGGCGTTGGCCACTGCGCTCTTCAAGGTCTTTCCGATCAGGAAAGCAGCCTTTTTGGGCGTGAAGTTAAGGGTATCAATGGCATCCGACACCGGAAGACCCTGGATCTCGCGCGCCACATCACGAGCCTTCTTGGGCGAGATGCGAGCATACTTGTAAATAGAGCGAACTTCCATGGTTAGAGAGTTTAATTCGTTTTAAGAGAGGCGGTGTCGTTGAAACGCACCGGGTTGTTTTCGTTTTCGAGTCGTTGCACGAAGACCCCGCAGATATCGGGGCGGGTTTCGGCGACCATTGCTTCCGCCACTACTTGGTCACCGCGCATGATATTGAAGATCATTCCGATCCGAGCCTTTTCCTTGTCGCCCACGTTCAGGACGACCAGACCGCTTTTCTCGTCGATGCTCTTTACCTTGGCGTGCTGGAGATTTCCCCGCTCGATATTCCGGTCAGGGAGATTGCGCAAGCCCAACTCTACTTCCAATTCGCGAAGGCGGGCCTCCACTTGGGCGCGGGCTTCGGGATCAGAGGCAATCGCGGTCTTGAGATAGCCCTGCACACTGGCGGAAAGACGGATCGCCGCTTCCTCCAATTTGCGCAGACGGCGGTCGAGCACCGCCATGTCGGCCACAGCCTTGACCTGCCGGTCGTCTCCGCTGTCGATCAGGTTTTTGCCGAGGGCCTCGAGACGGAGCTTGATCTGCGCGAGGGCAGACGCGGAATCCTTCTCGCGGCGATTGGCCTCGATCAGGCTCTCCTGGAGATTGGCATTCTGGACCTGGAGGCGCGCTTTCTCGGCTCGGAGCCTGGCGAGTTCGCCTTGATCCTGCCCTTGCACCACACCCAGTCCAGCCCAACCCACCAGAGCGGCGGCTAGGAATGATTTGTGAGTGTAGTGGTTCATGAGAGGGAGAGTTGAGATCTTCTGGCTTACTTCTTGCCGACGCCGCCGTGGGCTTTGAAAATTCGGGTGGGGGCAAACTCACCGAGCTTATGACCCACCATGTTTTCGGTCACATAGACGTTCACGAAGATTTTCCCACTGTGCACGAGGAAGTTCATCCCCACGAAATCGGGAGTAATCATGGAGCGACGGCTCCAGGTTTTGATCGGCTTCTTGTCGCCCGTCTCAACCGCGTGGTCGATTTTGGCGAGAAGCTTCTGGTCAACAAAGGGACCTTTTTTAAGGGAACGTGGCATGATTCAGAGTGGTTAGCGCTTCTTGGACTTGCGACGGGAAATAATCACCTTGTCACTCGCCTTGCGTTTCGGACGGGTGCGCTGGCCCTTGGTATGGCCCCAAGGCGATTTGAGGTGCTGACGTCCACCTCCAGACTTTGATTTCCCTTCTCCACCACCATTGGGGTGATCCACCGGGTTCATACACATCCCGCGAACGGTCGGGCGGACCCCTTTCCAGCGGGTGCGACCAGCCTTGCCGGACACTTCATTCATGTGGTCGCGATTGCCAACTTGGCCGATGGTGCAAAAGCAGTTCTCGTGGAAGCGACGGATCTCCCCAGAAGGCATCGTGATCAGGGCGTATCCACTTTCCCGGTTGGAAAGAACGGCTTGCTGGCCGGCTGCTCGAGCAATCTTGCCCCCGGATCCGGGACGCAACTCAATGTTGTGGATCGCGGTTCCGAGCGGGACGCTCTTGAGAGGCATGGCATTTCCCGGAGTGGGAGCAACATCCTCGCCCGAGATCACGGTCGCCCCAACCTGCAGTCCAACCGGACACAGGATGTAGCTTTTCTGCCCGTCGGAGTATTGAAGGAGGGCGATGCGACAAGTGCGGTTGGGATCATATTCCACCGCCTGCACCTTCGCTTCCACGTCATGTTTGTTACGCTTGAAGTCGATGAGACGATACTTGCGCTTGTGACCACCACCAATGTGGCGGCAGGTGATCTTGCCCTGGTTATTCCGGCCACCACTCTTGGGGAGCGGTTCGGTCAAACTCTTCTCGGGCTTCGTCTTGGTGATCTCCTCGTAGGTCGGCCACATTTTGTAGCGGTTCGAGGGAGTCACAGGTTTGAAGCTTTTTAATGGCATGGCTCGCGATGTCGTCGGGGTTCTTTGCCCAGCGGGTTGAAAATTCGTGAATAGGTTAGATCAGGTCGATGCTGTCGCCATCCTTGAGGCGAACCATCGCTTTCTTCCAGGCGGCGGCCTTTCCTTCATCGGAACGACGAACGCGCTTCTTCTTGCCAGCGTAGTTGGCGGTGCGGACACCGGTCACTTTCACCCCAAAGGCTTGCTCAACCGCCCGCTTGATCTCGAGCTTGTTGGCACGACGATCCACCTTGAAAACGTATTCGTTGTTCGTCTCCTGGAGCAGAGTGGCTTTCTCGGAAAGCCGCACGGTGTCGATGACGGAGTAAATGTCTCTCATGATTCAGTGTGGGTGGCGCGTTAGCTGGTCCGTTGGGCGAGCACCTCGAGGGAGTCCGCGGTCAGGATGATGGCGTCGTGATAAATGAGTTCTTCGATGCTCACTTCACTGACCGGGAGGCACATCGCGCCGGGCAGGTTGCGGTGAGCGAGGAGCGTCTTCTCGTCAAACTTGGGAGCGACCACGAGCACCTTGACGGCATCCGTGAGGGCTCTGATAGCCGCTTGAAAAGACTTGGTCTTGCCGTCGCTGACTTCGAAGGAATCGACCACCTGGATGGATCCCTCCGCGATGCAGTCCCCGAGCACCCGCTGCAGCGCAAGCTTGCGGATCTTCTTCGGAACATGCTTCGAGTAATCGCGAGGACGCGGTCCGTGCGCCACTCCACCACCAACATAGATCGGAACCTTGTTCGTGCGGTGACGGGCGTTACCGGTGCCCTTCTGGCGGTACATCTTCTTGCCGCTTCCCCGAATTTCTCCGCGAGTCTTGGTGTTCGCGGACCCGGATCGGCGGTTCGCCTGATAGGCCACGATCAGATCGTGCACGGCTTGTCCTCCCTTCTCACCGTCTTCGATGAGAGTGAGATTGGCGGCTTTGGCTTCTTCGATGGTGAGAGTCTCGGCAGACATGTCGCTTCCTTTCTAAATTTGCTTACTTCGACTTGGCAGCAGGAGCCGCTTTCTTGATTGCGGGGCGAACTACCACGTAGCTGCCTTTTGATCCAGGCACTGCACCGGAAATCAGGATCACGTTATCCTCCGTGCGAACTTGCACGACTTTCAGGTTCTGCGTGGTGCGCCTTACTGTTCCATCATGACCAGGCATGCGTTGGTTCTTCCAAATCCGGCCGGGCCAGGTTCCTGCCCCAACCGCTCCGGGGCGCCGGTGCGTCATGTGGCCGTGGGCAGCAGGACCACCCGCGAATTTGTAGCGTTTCACGACTCCCTGGAATCCTTTTCCCTTGGTGGTGCCGATCACATCGACCCACTGGCCGTTCTGGAAAAGCCCTGCCCCGGGGTGGGACTCGGGAATCTCTTCCCCGTCTTCAAAGCGAAACTCAAGAACGACCCGCTTAGCGGAGGCTCCGTGCTTCTTGAGGTGACCCAGCTTGGGTTGCAACATCCGTTGTTCCTTCTGGTCCCCATAAGCAACCTGCACCGCGTTGTAACCATCGCTCTCGGCGGTTTTTCGCTGCACGAATTCGTTGCCGCCCACCTCGATGACCGTGACGGGAATCATAATTCCCTCCTCTTCATCGAAGATGCGCGTCATCCCGATTTTCTTGCCAATCAGTCCTAGTGACATGTTCGTAGTATTGCTGAAAAAGTTAGATTCTAATGGTGATGTCCACCCCGGCTGGCAGGTTGAGCTTCTTGAGCTCATCCACCGTAATGGAGGTCGGATTCATGATGTCGAGGAGACGCTTGTGCGTTCGGATCTCGAACTGCTCTGCAGATTTTTTGTTCACGTGCACGGAGCGGTTCACCGAGAACTTCTCAATACGCGTAGGCAAAGGAATCGGCCCTGCAACCTTGGCGCCGGTGCGCTTGGCGGTTTCAACGATTTCCTCGGCGGATTTGTCGATCGCACGGTGGTCGAAGGCCCGGAGGCGAATTCTGATCTTCTGATTTTCCATGACGGGAGAGTGTTGTGGCGGGGGGGGGTTAGGCGGCGACGGTGCCGCGCTCCTTGCAGATCGCTTGCACGATGTTTTGTGGGACGGGATCGAAACTGGCTGGCTCCATCGAGTAGGAGGCCCGGCCGGAGGAAATGGTGCGCACATCGGTGGAGTAGCCGAACATTTCTGCGAGGGGGACCTTCGCTTTCACGATCGCAACATTGCCCTTGGTTCCCATCGCCTGGATTTGACCTCGACGACGATTCAGATCGCCCATGATGTCGCCTTGGTAGTCTTCCGGAGTGGTCACTTCCACGTCCATGATGGGCTCAAGCAGAATGGGATTCGCCTGTTTGAAGGCGTCCTTCATGGCGAAGATGGCCGCCATCTTGAAGGCGTTCTCGTTGGAGTCCACCTCGTGGGAGGATCCATCGGTCACATTGACGTGGATATCCACCACGGGATAGCCAGCCACCACCCCGTTGGTCATGGCTTCCTCCACCCCGCGCATGACGGCGTTGATGAATTCCTTGGGAATCGCACCGCCTACCACGAGGCTCTTGGTGGTGAGACCCACTCCCTTTTCGTTGGGATTCACATCGAGCACGACGTGGCCATATTGTCCGCGACCACCGCTCTGCTTCTTGAGAAGGCCTTCCCCGTCGGCGCGCTCGGTGATCGTTTCGCGATAGGCGATCTGGGGTTTGCCCACATTCGCTTCCACGCTGAACTCACGGCGCAGGCGATCGATGATCACCTCGAGGTGCAGTTCACCCATCCCTGAAATAATTGTCTGGCCGGTATCTTCGTCCGTGTGCACTACGAAGGTCGGGTCCTCTTCCATGAGGCGTCCCAATCCGGTCGACATCTTTTCCTGATCAATCTTTGTCCTCGGCTCCACCGCCATCGCGATCACGGGCTCCGGAAAGTTCGGGGGCTCAAGAAGGATATCGAACTTCTGCGCGCAGAGGGTGTCCCCCGTGGTGACGTTCTTGATGCCCACAATGGCGGCGATGTCGCCCGCATAGCAGGTCTCGATCTCCTCGTGCTTGTCGGCCTGAATCTGAATCAGGCGCCCGACGCGCTCCTTCTTGCGGGTCCGTGGGTTATAGACGATGTCTCCCTTCGAAACGGTTCCGGAGTAGACGCGGAAGAAGACGAGCTTCCCGACGTGCTTGTCGGCCCAGAGTTTGAAGGCGAGCGAGCAAAACTTGCCCTTGTCATCAGTGGGCGCGACCACTGAGCTCTCAGGATCATCCGCCAGTTGTCCCGTGGCAGGGGGGATTTCCAACGGGCTGGGCAGGTAATCGACCACCGCATCGACGAGATATTGCACGCCCTTGTTCTTGAAGGCGGATCCTCCCACAATCGGCACCACCTTGTTGGCAATGGTCGCACGGCGCATTGCGCGCTTGAGATCCCTCACCGAGATCTCCTCTTCCAGGAGAAACTTCTCGCCGAGCCCTTCATCGACGTCGGCCAGGGCGTCCAGGATCTCCGCATAGGCTTCCTCGGCCAGCACGCTCTGCTCCTCATCGAGGTCCTGCACCTTAAAGGTGGATCCATGGGCATCGTCGTCGACAAAAATCACGGCCTTCTTATTGAGGACATCGATCTGGCCTTTGAGTAGATCTTCGGCACCGATTGGAATCAGGATCCGCAACGGTGTTGCCCCGAGCTTCTCGCGCACTTCATCCACCACATGCTGAAAGTCGGCTCCGACTCGATCCATTTTGTTGACGAACACGATCCGCGGAACGTTGTATTTCGTCGCCTGCCTCCAGACCGTCTCGGTCTGCGGCTGGACCCCGGCCACCCCGCAAAAAACAACAATCGCCCCGTCTAAAACACGGAGCGATCTCTCAACTTCAGCGGTAAAATCGACGTGTCCGGGAGTGTCGATGATGTTGACCCGCTGCTTCTTTTCTTCGAAAAGCTTGCAGACGCCTTCGTCTTTCTTCTGCATCCACTCGCAAGTCACCGCAGCGGCGGTAATGGTAATGCCCCGCTCACGCTCCTGCTCCATGTGATCGGTCGTGGTGGCCCCATCGTGCACCTCACCGATCCGGTGAATCATCCCGGTGTAGAACAAGATCCGCTCTGTCAGAGTCGTCTTTCCCGCGTCGATATGCGCCGCAATCCCAATATTCCGCGTCCGCTCAAGCGGGTACGGTCGGTCAGGACTGTTGAGGCTATCAGACATTTTGGGAAATGCGACTGTGGCGGCGGAGAGCATCGATACTTACCAGCGGAAATGGGCAAAGGCGCGGTTGGCTTGGGCCATCTTGTGAACGTCGTCGCGCTTGCGGACCGCACCACCCGTATTGTTGGCGGCGTCCTTGATTTCATTGGCCAGCGCAACGTGCATCGGAGTTCCTTTCCGGTTGCGTGCGAATCCAACAATCCAGCGCATGGCGAGGGCTTCCGAACGGGAGCCCACGACCTCGAGAGGCACCTGGTAGGTGGCACCACCGACTCGACGGCTCTTCACCTCCACGCGGGGCTTGGAATTCTCAATGGCGCGCGAGACGACCTCGAGCGGATCGACCGTGTCGGTCCCCTCGTTGGCCTTGTCGATCGCGGCGTAGACGATGCGTTCCGCGAGGGAGCGCTTGCCGTCCTTCATCACCTTTGAGATCAGGAGACCAATCAGTCCGCTATCGAACTTGGGGTCGCGCCGATCGGGCTTGTGGTAAACTCTTTTTCTCCGGGCCATGTCGTTAAGTAGTTCAGGTTCAGCTCACTCCGTTACTTCTTGGGTCGCTTGGCACCATATTTGGAGCGGCTTTGTTTCCGGTTCTCGACCCCGAGGGTGTCGAGCGATCCACGCACAATGTGATAACGCACACCCGGTAAGTCCTTCACCCGACCTCCACGCACCAGCACGATGGAGTGCTCCTGCAAATTGTGTCCCTCTCCCCCGATGTAGGCGATGATCTCGTAGCCGTTGGTCAGGCGGACCTTCGCGACCTTTCGGAGGGCGGAGTTCGGCTTCTTCGGGGTCCGAGTGTATACTTGCAGACACACCCCGCGGCGTTGCGGACAATTGCTGAGTGCGGGCGACTTCGACTTTCGCGTCGCCTGTTTGCGCCCTTTGCGGACAAGTTGATTAATGGTCGGCATGATTCCTGCTTGTTTTAGGGAGGGTCATCGCGTGCTCGGAGAGCGCAGTTGGCAGGCGACGAGGATCACCCTCGCAGGAGCCTGTTATCCGGAGCTGCACCCGATGAGCTGGTAAATCGCTGTGATTGCACTGGATCCCAGGTAAACCTGAGCCCAGCCACGATTTTGGGGCCGCGACTATAGGAGCGCGCCCCCGCTTGACAAGGCCTATTCCGTCTATTTTTTTGAACTCTTTTGCAGGTCTCATTTTGTGATTTAGAGAGCGTGACCGTTCAAGGATCCGAAGCCTTCCTTTCGAATGGATAGCCCTGATTCATAGGGGATTGAGCCTCTTGCCGAGTCCCCCCGCAACTCGAAGTCCTCCCTTCACTTCCTGCATCCCGGCTCCTAATCCCGCCAAGTCGCTCGCCAGAAGTTTGCATTTGAGCGGCTTCGCATCCGGGCCGGCCAAATTCCGAGCCTCGTATGGTCAAAAACTCCGCCACCCCGAAAACACCAGGATCTCAGCCCGGACACCAGCCTCAGACCCTCGATCTCAGCCAACGTCACCGCTGACCAATCCGATTCTTCAGTCGGCTGAAATCTGGAAAGTCCCCAAAGATCCAGCCCTGCCTCATTAAATTCAATCCCATGAATTGCGTCCTGCTTCCATAACATCTCGTCTTGCTGATTCTCTCTGACTGGGTGAATCGTCGGCAACAGGAGATCATCGAATTTCAGAACGCTCAGAACCGAGCTCTCATGAAGAAGATGGGACCATCGTGGAATTCCCTCACCAATGATCAAGGGCGTCTCCTCGCGCCCAAGGGCAAGGCCCGTGGTCGCAAGACCCTCACGCACCTGACCACCATCGTGACTCCAGACACGATTCCGCGTTGGCACCGACGGCTCATCGCTTCTGGCGTCGAAGTTGGTCGAGAGACCGGTGAGGTCCGGTGTCGGGAACGCCTCGGTGGCATGCTGCGTCACTATCATCGCGAAGCGGCGTAACGCTGTTCGAGCTCTACCGGAGAGCGTTACGAAAAGCGGGAGCAGAACCGCCGTGTCTCGACTTGACCATTACTCAGAATCCGCGGTGACAGACTTCCAGATCCTGACAATACGCGTCATCCTTCAGCCAAGAATTGTGCCGGCCCCATCCCAATTCATGCTGTATCCAAAAGCCAAGGCCTCCGTCTGAGTTTTTTGACCTTACGGCAAGCCCGTATGCGTTCCAAATCTGGAGATTTGGTTTCCGCCCACACTTCGCCCAATCTCGACGATACGACACCCGCGCGACTTCTCTTGAGTGATCGCTTTAATTGCGGCCGTCGACCATCTGTTAGATACAGGAGCTCCTCCGTCCGTTTCAACCGTCGGATGACCGGTTCAACGGTAGCGTAGATATCCCCCACCGAGCGGAAGGGTGCAACCGCGTTCATGCATCCAGATTTGGCATCTCTCAGGAGATTGACCGGTGCAAAAAATGGGCCCGATCCTCAAAGCTCCCTAATAGAATCCAACCTATATCAACGCCTAAATACCTGACAGAGGGTTAGTAGCAGGGGGGAGATTCGAACTCCCGACCCAAGGCTTATGAGTCCTTTGCTCTACCCCTGAGCTACCCTGCCGAGTTTTGGGGACGCGCGGAACTATATCGTGGCAGCACGGGTGTCGACAGAAAAAATTGGCGCTCCCCCTTGCATTCCCGCATTGCTTTGACATTGCGAAAGCGCCTGACCAGATTCCTCCTCACCTGTGGCTGATGCTCGCTTTACTCTTCTCAACCGCACCAATGAGATCGGAGCAAACAGCTATCTCCTCGAAATTGGGGAGATTCGCATCGTCCTCGATGCCGGGATGCATCCCAAGAAAAGGGGCCCCGATTCCATTCCTCGCTTCGAGGATCTGCCCCCCGACAGCGTCGATGCGATCATCGTGACCCACTCCCACCTCGACCACGTGGGGACCCTTCCGCTCCTAATGCGTGATCAGCCTTCAGCTCGCGTGTTCATGACCCCAGGGACAGCCGCTCTGGCCGAAGCGCTCCTGCACAATTCGGTCAACGTGATGAAGTCGCAGCGCCTGGAGCTGGGAATCGAGGAATACCCTCTTTTCACTCACCGCGGACTCGATGAGCTCTTTCCCCGCGTCGAACCACGCGACTATGAAAAGCCGTTCGACCTCGATCGAAACGGCTCGGTGCGAGCGACGTTTTACGATGCGGGGCATATTCTCGGCTCGGCTGGCGTGCTGATCGAGGGAGGTGAAAAACGAATTTTCTACAGTGGTGATGTTCATTTTGATGATCACGCGCTGATTCGCGGCTCCCGCTTTCCAGAGCTCAAGGATCTGGACACTCTGATCGTGGAGACCACGCGAGGCGATTCTCCACGCAAGGATGGCTACCGGCGCGAAGAGGAAGAAGAACGGTTCATCGGTGATATTCGCGCGTGCTTGGCTCGCGGAGGTTCGGCCCTCGTGCCCGTCTTTGCGATCGGCAAGACCCAAGAGGTGCTTGCCATGATTCATGAGTGCAAGGGGGCGGGCCGGCTCCCGGACGTGCCGGTCTACATCGGTGGACTGAGCACCAAGATGACCATCATCTACGACAAGTTCTCGGAATCCACCCGTCGCATGACTCCCGACTTCAAGATCCTTCGGGATATGAACCCCATCACCGGAAACCGACGCGGGAAACGCAAGATCCCAAACGACCCGGGCTGCATCTACGCCCTCTCCAGTGGGATGATGACGGCTAAGACAACTTCCAACGGATTTGCTCGCGGCTTCATCCACCACTCCAAAAACTCGCTCCTCTTTGTTGGTTATGCCGACCCTGACAGCCCGGGAGGAAAGATTCGTGCAAGCCAGACGGGCGACATGATTCTGCTCGACGAAGAACTCCCCGAAGTCGCTCTCAACTGCGAAGTGCAGGTCTATGACTTCAGCGGTCACGCGCCCCGTGATCAACTCTTGGAGTTCATGCTGAAGACCGGGACCAAGCAGACCATCCTCGTCCACGGTGATCCCGCCGCCTCGCAGTGGTTTGCAGATCAGCTTCAGGACGCCGTGATCCCACCTTCCGGAACAGCGATCAGGATGTAGCCCTTCCCACTGGCAAAATTCGCCGTTTCGATCTTCGCTTGAAGCTAGGAGGAATGGCACAAGGATAAGGAGGGGCATCGATCAGCCGGACCCCTGGCAGTCGGAGCGGCCGCCCTACAATTCCTGCCCCGTTGTATACCCGGCGCTCCGCATGGCGACACGGAGGCAACGCCAAACCTTGCGCCATTCAGGCTAGGAGTCTGTCGGACTTTAAGCGCGTCCGAAAATTCAGGAGTTTCAATCCATGGAAGCGCGCTTTGTATCCGTGGATCGGGACACCCAATGCTGTTGCTACCCGAACGTCGGGATAGGATTCCCGAAGATGATCTGGTCCATTTCTTGGCGATGCGCGGCAAAGAGAACGTATCGGGCGAATGGACCCTGGCGGGCCGGGCCGAGAACCTCAATCGCCTCCACCGGATGGTGGGAACTGCGACGAACGGAGCGGGCGGCCCGAAATCGCGGTCCACGGGCAGGAATCCCTTTCGAATTTCTCCAGTGGGCGGAGAGGGCTCGGCAGAATCATCCACACGATCTCGCGGTGGCTCCACCGCCTGAGCGCCGAGTCTACCGCGCAACTTGTGCTAACTCCGACAGGCTCCTAGCAATAAGCCTTTTCACTTTCCTTAAATGCACTCTATAGTGAATGTGGCGATGAATTATCGGAAAGAGTCCCCGGAAGATCGCCAGATATCATGAGCATAAAGGCAGCAACATTTGTGTTTACTGCCATTGCCTTGTTTGCATGCGGAAATGCGCAGGCAGGGTGGTCGAAGTATAATGCGGCCCTGAAGCGGACCGAGCATTTTGACAATTCAGGCAAGAGAACGGGCTGGTCGAAGAATAATGAAGCGCTGAAGCGGACCGAGCATTTTGACAAGTCCGGGAAAAGGACAGGATGGTCGAAGGAAAATACGGCCTTAAAAAGGCTGGAAAACTATGACTCGCAAAAGGGCAGGACGAGTTCATCAAGATATAACAAGGCGCTGAAGCGCACTGAATACTTTGACAGGTCAGGGAAGAGAACAGGTTGGTCAAGGTATAACGCGGCGCTGAAGCGCACCGAGCATTTTGACAAGTCCGGCAAGAGAATCTCCTGGGAAAAGTATAATGAAGCGCTGAAGCGTACTGAGTATTTTGATGCGCATGGAAAACGCATGCCGGAGCGGATAGGCAGGCGTTAAGCATCTCCACCCCCAACCCCGCCCTGGAGACCGTCGCAAAGATTTGCCGAGTTCGGATCGGCGGAAGAAGGGGAGGTGAACTGCCGCGAGCGGCTTGGAGGATTGCTTCGCTACTACTACCGGGATGCCGCATGAAATATCGACGATTCCAATTTCTGGACACTACGGGGAAGTCCCGATCATCTACACGCTGAATCTCAAGGCCAGATCCGCCATCAAGCACGCTCCGAAGTGGGTGAGGAATGGGGAGATTCGTTTTGACGAGGTGGAGGATTGATCCACGGGCGCTGCTACGGCAGTCCTAGGCCCGAACCTATCTTTGAGGTTGTGCTCCGCTATCTCTTCCTCATAGGGATAACGTAGCTCCTAGGGACTAGCCCTTCTTCAATTCATCGATCTCCTTGCGCAGTGCTTTCACTTCCTGCATGGTCTCGTGAAGCTTGCCCAGCCCGCGCCAAATGCGCATTTCGTTCTTCGGGGGCTTGGGCGGAGTCCCAATGTAGGTCCCCGGTTTTGTGATGCTCTTGTGCACCCCGGACTGACCGCCCAGTTGCACTCCACTCGCAATCTCAATGTGTCCGTTGATGCCCACTTGGGCACCCAGCACGACGTGGTCATGAAGTTTGGAACTTCCCGCCACTCCTGAAAGCGCAACGAGAATACAATGCTTGCCCACCTGCACGTTGTGGGCGATCTGCACCATGTTATCGATCTTGCTCCCCTCCCCGATTACGGTCTTGCCAATCCGGGCGCGGTCGACGCAGGCGTTGGCACCAATCTCGACATCATTCTCAACGACCACGATCCCGAGCTGGGGAACCTTCTGGTGTTTGCCCCCGATGAATACATAGCCAAAGCCATCCGATCCGATCACCGCCCCAGGCTGCAAGATGACGCGATCCCCCAGCACGCATCCTTCCCGAACGGTTGCGTTCTGATAGACGATGCACTCAGCACCAACGCGCACTCCGCGTCCGATCACGGCTCCCGCACAAATCTCCGAGCCCGCCCCAATCACGGCTCCGGCCTCGATCACCGCACCGGGATACACTGCCGCACCCGGGTCAACCTGAGCGTCTTCGGACACGTGAGCACCGGAGCGAATACCCGGCTCAAAGTCTCGGACCATTTCGGCCACTTTGTTGGCGAGAAGCGCCAAGGCATAGGACGGGTCCTCCACCTGGATCAAGGCCACCCCCTCGGGTCCGGAGTCCACCTCCGCGCTCACCAGAACGGCACCTGCTTTGGTGGTCTCGAATTGGGGACGGTATTTCGCGACTCCGAAGAAACTCAGGTCCCCGGGACCCGCTTCTTCCAGGGTCGCTATCCCGTTCAGGGTCGTCTCAGCATCACCAGCGATCAAATTGCCTCCCACTAAGGCGACGACTTCAGCGAGCCGGAGTTCCACAGCGGAGAGTTGTGAGAGAGGTAAAAGTCGGCAAGGACCGGACTAGTTCTCCGGAGCGTCTTTGTTGAGCAGGTCGAGAAGACCAGCCGTAATATCCGTGGCATCCTTCGTGTAGAGCAGGAAGGGAACCTGTGAAGTGCTCAGGCCAGACTTGTCGAAGACGTAGTCATAGTCATCAGACTTCGCCCGGTCTTCGACCAGCTTGCGAATCTCTTCGAGAATCCCGCGCATTTTCTGCACCATCTTCTCGTTGAGGGCCGTATTGCGGCGCTGAAGAAATTCGCGACGCTCGCGGTCGAGCGCAACCCCTTCCTGGGTCTTCATTTGGAAGGTCTTGTAGAGGTCCTGCTTCTTCTTTTCGCTGATGGACGGATCCTCAAGTTGCTTGCGGAAGCTCTGCAGTTCGTCCTCGAGGGCCCGAATGGTCTCCAAGCGTTCGTTGTTGTTCTGCTGGATCTTGGCACGCTCAACGTTAATCTCCTTCTGTGCCTCGTTGGTGCGATGGTACTGCTTGAAGAGCGTCTGCATGTCCACAGTGGCAATCTTGAGCTTGTCCTGCGCAACCGCGGGGACTGCAAGCATGATGAATCCGGCGGTGGCAAGGGTAAGTTGGCGAAGGAGCATTTTGTTAGCGAATGTTAGGATTGCCCGGAGCTTGGAGTGAAATGCCGAGGTCGTCAAACCTCAACCCCGGATCCCGCTCCTCAGGTCCTTTACTCCTCTTTTTAAGGCTCAAAAGTCGGTCAACCCCTTGAAGGAGCGTTCTTGTTGAGCTCCTTGAGGATCATGGGAGTGATGTCGGTTGCATCTTTTGCAAAGAGAAGAACCGGCACTTGAGCCGAATTCAGTCCCTCAACATCAAAGACTAAATCGTAGCCGGTTCGCTCCGCATGCTCGACCACGATCTCCCTGATCTCCTCCAACAAATTCTCCATCCGCAACACCATCTTGCGATTCAGCTCTCCGTGGCGCGCCCTGGCCGTGGTCCGACGCTCTCGATCCAGTGATTCGCGCTCCCCCTGGCGCAAGCCCTTCTCCCGCTCCAGCGATGCCCGGGCCTCCTCCTCCAAATTCGTCTTCTGAAGGCGGGTCTCCAATTGCCGCAGCCCTTCATCCATGCTGCGCACCCGACCCGCCAAATCATTGTGTTCCTTCTGGATTCGCGCCCGCTCCAAGTTGATTTCCTCCTGGGTCTTCTCCGCCTTGTAGTACTTCTTGAAGAGCTTCTGGATATTGACAATCGCTGCCTTGGGCTGTTCCTCAGAGTCCTCTTGGGCCCGCGCCAGACCCAGCAGCGCCCCCATTCCCACCCATAAATAAATAAGTCGTCTCATCGGCCAGGTAAAGATTACTGAAAGCTAGACCTTGGCAGATGGAACCTCAAGATCATTAAATAGTCAGACTATCTCAAAAACAATCGCCCCATGCTCCGCCTTCGCTCCATCGCCGAGATCCCCTCCGGCCTTCCCACTCCTGTGGTCCTCGTCCCCACCATGGGTTCGCTTCACGAGGGTCACCGCGCCCTCATTCGTCGTGCGCGCGAGATCGCGGGCGAGGCGGGCTCGGTGCTGGTCTCAATATTCGTCAACCCCCTCCAGTTCGACCGTCCCGCCGACTTGGAAGCCTATCCCCGAGCCGTTGAATCCGACCTCGCCATTTGTGAGCAACTTGGCGTAGACACTGTATTTTTCCCCGAGCCCACCGACTTTTTCGCCGCCGACCACTCGATCGCGGTGAGCGAAGATCTCCTTTCCAAGCCCCTCTGTGGCGCGACCAGACCCGGTCACTTTGAGGGCGTCTGCACCGTCGTGCTCAAACTCTTCAATGTCCTGACCCCCACCGATGCCCTCTTCGGGAAGAAAGACTACCAACAGCTCGCGATCATCCGGCGCCTGGTCCGAGACTTGGCCCTGCCCGTCAAGATCCATGGCCTGGAGACCATCCGCGAATCCGATGGCCTCGCCCTCTCCTCCCGCAATCTCAATCTCACCGCGATCCAGCGCGCCGACGCACCCCGCCTTCGCCGCGCTCTCCTCGCCGCCCGCGACCTGAGAATCAACGGCGAACAACGGAGCGAGGTTTACCTGGAGACCGCCCGCCTCCTCCTCCTTCAAAACGCTCCGGAGGATCTGAAAATCGATTACCTCCAACTCGTCGATCGCGAGTCCCTCCAACTCCTCGCCAATGTCACCGGCAACGCCCTCCTGGCAGCCGCGCTCTATTACGACGAGGTGCGCCTGATCGACAACATAGAGATTTAGAGTTGCTGCTTGTCCGGCATACCCACAATCCAATCACCCCACAATAAGGTGGCAAATTATTCGCTCAAGTCCTCGACTCGCTATCCCATCAGTTTCTCCATGAGCAGGATCCCTTTGCGCAAGGCAAGGATCACGGCCAAGCTCACCCCCACCAGCGCAGTCACCTTGAGAATGGTGGGGATCTTTTTCTCCCCGGTAAGTTCCTTCCTGGTCGCAAGATAATAGAGCGCCAACCCGAGAGCAGGAATTCCGAAGACCGTGAGTGCTTGGGCCAAGAGCATGAGTGGGACCGTGCTTTCCTTCGAGAGAATCCCCACGATTCCCACCGCCATGCCAAACCCCAGCGCCGCCGCGGTATAGTGACGCGCCCAGCGGTCCTCCATCCTGCTGCCCTTTCCCAGAGCGTCCGAAAGCACCGTGCCCCCAATCGCCGCATTCACCATGAACGAGCTCAGCGCTCCTGCCATGAATCCACCGCAGAAGACATACTTGGCCCCCGATCCAAACAATGGTTCAAGTTGCCGCGCAATCTCACCCATCCCGCTCAGGTTCGGCGCGTCAGTGACGCGATAGAATACCAACAGGGAGGTCACCATGATGATCGCTGAAACCACGCCCAAGATCGAAATTCCGATCACCGAGTCGACGGCCCCTCTCTTGACATCTCGAAGAGTCCATCCCTTCTCCCTCACAAGATAGGCTTGGAAGAACGCCCCTCCCACCGAAAAGGTCGTGCCGATCAGGGCAATCAACGGGAGCCAATCTCTCTGCCCGCTCTCCGCCACATTGCGTTCGGGCGCTTCTCCGAACATCGCCGCCAGCAGGTTGAGCGCAAAGGCCACAATCATGAGCAGGATCAGCACCTTCATCGCTTTCTCCACCGCAGAGTAGAGTGACCGCATGAGATACAGCGAAGCTATCACCCCCGCGTTGGCTGCGATCAGGATCGCAATCTGAATGGCAGCCCAATTGCTCGGGAGCTCTCCGCTCGTTGAGGCGAAGAGCGGCTCGAGCCCGCTTCCGACCGCCAGATTATTGCTCGATTGATAGAGCGCCACAATCCCGAAGAGCACCACCCCCACTGCGATCGCCACCCCGCGTCCCAGTCGGGCCGCCAACTCGTCACAAAGACTCCTCTTGTAGACCACTCCGAGCCGAGCCGCCAAGGCCACCATTCCAATCATGAGGGCAATCGCCACCGCGAGCACGGGTAGCCCCAACCAGCCCCATTCGGCTCCCACCCGGGAACTCGCCAGGATACTTCCGGGGCCCAACACCACTGCCGCCACGATGATGGCCGGCCCAATCGACTTTATGGTCTCCCCTATTCTCATGCTCTCGCTTCTCTCAATCCATCATTCAATTCCGATCGCCATCCGAGGTCGATCCAAAGTCAACCCTCGAACCTCTTCGTCCCCCATCCCCATCTCCCGCAACACCGTGGCCACCACCGGCATGGTGGCCGTCGATCCCACAAAGTGCGACCCATCCGGCGCGCGCGCCACCAGATCCTCCCCGATCTCAAGGTTCCATCCCGCCAGGGAGTAGTTTCCCGGCCCGGCCCGCGCAGCCGAAATCGCATCCGTCACCATCAGGCACCGTTCCATCCCCGCGGCCCGAAGGTAGTTGCGCAACGCAAACGGAGGCACGTGCACCCCATCCCCGATGAAACAAATCCAAAGCTCCTCAGACAGGCTCAGCACTCGCTCCACGATGTTGTCGTGACGCGTCAACTGCGACGGACAGCCGTTCCCAAGATGGGTGAACATCCTGAGCCCGGCATCGATCGCAGCGCGCAACTCCTCGAGGCTTGGATCGCAATGGCCCGCCGAAACCACGATCCCCTGCCCCGCAAGATAGGCCGTGGTCTTGCTTCCTTGGTCACACTCCGGAGCCAGGGTCACGATCTTCGTCAACCCTTCCGCCGCCTCTAACAGCTCCTTCATCCCGTCCACCGTCGCGGGCAGGGCCTGTTCCCGCGGATGGGCACCGATGTAGCCATCCGCCTTATTCAGGAAGGGCCCTTCGATGTGGATTCCCACAATCACCTCGCGCACCACTTCGTCCTCCTCGCGAGCTCGCACAAGATTTCGCAACTTCCCCTTCATGGACTCCATCGAGCCCGTGATGATCGTCGCGAGGGCCCCTTCCGTGCCATCTTCCTTCATGGCCTCGCAAGCCACCCGCATCTCCCCGGCACTCAACCGCTCCGCGTTGAAGTCAATCCCGGCATACCCGTTGACCTGGAGATCGAAGTAGCTCATCGCGGTAATCGGCTCGCAGCCGTCTCGTCGAGAAAGAGGAGGCAATCGTTGTGCTCCTGCAAAATGGTGGCGGGCACTTCCGGGCTTACCATCTCTCCCACCGCCTTCTGCACCGCGGCGGCCTTCCGCTCATCGGGCACCGTGCAGACGATTCGTCCAGCCTTCATGATCTGGCGCACCGACATCGACATCGCATGGGTCGGAACGGCCTCCAGATTGGGAAACCAACCCTCCCCCACCTGCTGCTGGCGGCAAATCTCATCGAGTTCCACCACCAGGTAAGGGGCCTTCGTCTCAAAATCCGCAGGCGGATCGTTGAAGGCAATGTGCCCATTCTCACCAACGCCGATAAAGGCCACTTCCGGCGCTCGCTCCGCGAGCAGTTCACCAATTCGCGCACACTCCACCGCCGCTTCTCGCTCGCCCTCGATCGCATGAAACCCCTTCAGTCCGCGGGGCAGCTTCGCGATGAAGCGGTCCCGCAAAAACTTGCTGAAGGAAGCCGGATGAGTCGACGAAAGTCCGATGTATTCGTCCAGGTGAAAGAGCGTCACCCGCTCCCACGCGATCCCGGGCGCCACCGTGAGCGCCTCCACCACCTCAAACTGAGAAGCCGCCGATGCCATCACGATCCGTGCCTCGCCCCCTCCTGCCAAGGCCTCCCGAATCCGATCTGCCCCCGCCGCAGCTGCTGCGGCCCCCATCTCGCCCTTTGTCCCAAAGATTCTGACCTCCATCACCCTCATCTATCCTCATCCCCCTCCATCACGCAAATCCAAATCCGCAAGTAACCAATTTCCTAATTCCCAAAAACGCGATAACCCCATAATAAAACCCCGTGACTTCCGACTTTCTCGTCATCGGCTGCGGCGTAGCCGGCCTCTCCTTTGCCATCAAGGCGGCCGCGCACGGAAGCGTCACCGTCCTCACCAAGAACAAAGTTCTCAACTCCAATACCGCCTGGGCTCAAGGCGGAATCTCGGCCGTCCTGCCGGAGGGGCTGTGCGACGAAGGAGACACGATTGAGAAACACATTGCCGACACTCTCGATGCCGGGTCCGGACTTTGCGATGAGGAGGTCGTCCGCACCATCATCGAGGAAGCCTCCGACACCATCGATGAATTGGTGGGATGGGGTACAAAATTTGACCGGAGCGACGACCGATTTTCCCTAGGCAAGGAAGGTGGCCACTCCGCACGACGCATCCTCCATGCCAAGGACACCACCGGACACGAAATCGCTTCTGCACTCCTGGAAACTGCCCGCAACACACCCCGCCTCACCATCCTCGAGGATCACTTTGCCATCGATCTCATCACCACCGGAAAACTCGGTAGTGTCACCGAAGACCGCGTGCTCGGCGCCTACGTTCTTCAGCAATTGACCGGCGAAGTGCGCGTCATGCGCTCCGACCGGATTCTCCTCGCCACCGGCGGATGCGGAAAGGCCTACCTCTACACCACCAACCCTGACTCCGCAACCGGTGACGGCGTCGCCATGGCCTGGCGAGCCGGCGCCAGCATCGCGAACATGGAGTTCGTTCAGTTTCACCCCACTTGCTTTTACAATCCCGCCGCAAACGGCCCCGAAGCGCGCTCCTTCCTCGTCTCTGAAGCCGTGCGCGGCGAAGGAGCCACTCTTCTCAACGAGAAGGGGGAAGACTTCACCCCTTCCTATGACAAGCGCGGCTCGCTCGCTCCCCGCGACATCGTTGCCCGTGCGATCGATACCGAGATCAAGAAAACCGGCGCCAACTGCGTCTACCTCGACGTGACCCACAAACCCAAGGGCTACATGGCGGAACGCTTTCCCTTCATCTACAAAACACTTCTCGAGTTTGGGCACGACGCCGAACAGTCCCCCATCCCGATCGTCCCTGCCGCCCATTATCAATGCGGTGGGGTGGTTGCCAGCCCCGAGGGCACCACCTCCATTCGCGGTCTCTATGCCATTGGCGAAGTCGCCTGCACCGGGCTCCACGGCGCCAATCGCCTCGCCTCCAACAGCTTACTCGAAGGCAACGTCATGGCCCGGCGCGCCCTCTCCGATATCCTGCGCCGCTTCCCTCCGGGTAAAAATTCTCCGCCCCTCCCCATCCCCGATTGGGAACACGGCGACACTGCTCCCCCCGACGAGTTGGTCAACATCTACCACAATTGGGACGAGCTCCGCCGTACAATGTGGGACTACGTCTCCATCGTACGCACCAACAAACGTCTCCGTCGCGCAGGCTTCCGCCTTCGCAATCTCCACCGCGAAGTGCGCGAATTCTACTGGGGCTATCGCGTGAACGCCGATATCCTCGAACTTCGCAACCTCGTCGCGGTCGCCTCCCTCATCATCGACTGCGCCATTCGCCGCAAGGAATCCCGCGGAATTCACTACACCCTCGACTTCCCCGAGCGACACCAACACTACCAGCATGATACCATCATGCGCCGGTTCTAGCCGGATCGAGGATCCCCTCGCAATCCCTCCGCCAGTCAGGGAGAACAACAAACCCTCGACCACCGACTCGAACAACCAAAACTGATCCGCGCAAAGGAGCTCACCTCCCGACGAAACACCGAAGAACTCGATCTCACCCACCACCGTCAGGAGTGCGAAGAGTCTCACCACCCAGTTCTCCTCGATCTAAAATTCGAGAAATGAAATCACCTCCAACAGGCCGGGGTCGAGGAACTTCTCTCCTGTCTCACGCGCGCGGGCAGGATCACTGCCCGGGAGGAATTGGAACCGCCATGCCGTTCGCCTTGCACGGGAAGGCATTGATCACAAATAGGTCGGATTCCTTTTCGAGGGCCCCCACCGCATTCGCCTTCACGGGTTTTTCGATCACCACGAAGAGAATATTATCCTTCTGAACGACCGCCTTTTGGTCCCCTGACGGTTACATCAAATGGATAGATGATCGGCCTTTTCTCTTCGGCCCACGCCATCCCTGCTCCGAGAACGACCAGATCCAATAATCCAGGAATCAAATAATTCATGCCCCAGAATGAGGCCAGATCCGGAATCTCCACAAGCTCGCGATTGCCTCCGTCCCATTGTTTGCTTTAGTGAAGAGACAATGATGCGATCTCTCCGCCCCTTTTCCCTCGCGCTCACTGTCGGTTTTGCTCTCGCTCTTCCCCATGAGTTGAAGGCACAGGATGCCGTCGATGACGCGATTTCGCTCATGCTCATCGAGATGAGCCTCGAAGAAAAGGTAGGCCAGATGACCCAACTTACCCTCGGGGCGCTCTCCAGCGGGGAGGCCACCTCCGAAAATCCTGAGGCCCATCAACTGGACGCAGACAAACTGCGCCACGCGATCGTCGACAGGCACGTGGGCTCCATCATCAACGTGCACAACATGGCTTTCAGCGGAGAGCACTGGCACAAGGTCATTACCGCCATTCAGGATCTCGCGACCAAGGAGACCAAGCAGAAGATTCCCATCCTCTACGGAATCGACAGCATTCACGGTGCGAATTACATCCGCGAAGCGACCCTCTTCCCGCAGAATCTGAACCTCGCCGCCACTCGCAATCCCGACCTCGTGGAGCAATGTCACGCGGTCTGTGCGAGAGAGACCCGCGCCGCAGGCATTCCATGGAACTTTGGCCCCGTCCTCGACGTTGGACGCCAACCACTCTGGTCGCGCTTCTTTGAAACCTACGGCGAAGACGTCCACATTGCCACCGTGCTGGGGGCCGCCGCGGTCCGTGGCTTGCAAGGGTCGGATCTCTCCTCGACCCAACAGGTGGCCGCCACCGCCAAGCACTTCCTCGGCTACAGTAATCCCATCTCCGGACGGGATCGCACCCAGGCGCTCCTTCCCGAGCGCTATCTGCGCGAGCATTTCCTGCCCCCCTTCATGGCGGCCGTGAAGGAGAACGTGCGGGCCGTGATGGTCAATTCGGGCGAGGTCAACGGACTCCCCGTGCACGCCAATCACAACATCCTGACCAAACTCCTCCGGGGTCAAATGAAATTCAAGGGTGTGGTGGTGACCGACTGGGAGGACGTCAAGAAGCTCCACTCCCTCCATCGCGTGGCCCCAAATCTCAAGGAAGCAACTCGTCTCGCAGTGGAAGCCGGAATCGATCTCTGCATGGCTCCCAACGACTTTCAGTTTACCGACCACCTGATCGAACTGGTGAACGAAGGCCTCATCCTCGAGGAACTCATCGACCAAACCGTAACCCGCATTCTCCGTCTCAAGTTCGATCTCGGCCTCTTCGCCAAACCCTACCCCGACTCCGGGCTCCTCAAGGAAATTGGCAACGAACAAGCGGCTGCGCTTTCCAGGCAGGCGGCCCGGCAATCGCTCGTGCTGCTCAAGAACGAAAACGTTCTCCCCCTCGCCAAGGACACCAAAATCCTGCTCACGGGGCCCGGCTGCAACTCCCTCGCGGCCCTCCATGGCGCCTGGTCCTACACTTGGCAGGGGACCGACGAAGCCGCCTATCCCAAGAAGCTTCATACCGTTCTGGAGGCCTTCAATGAAGCCCACGGTCGCGACAAGGTCCTCTGGGCCCGCGGAGCCCAATGGGACGGCTCGACCGACTTTGACTACGCCCTAAAGAAGGCTCAGGACGCCGATGTCATCGTCTGTGTCCTGGCCGAGGAACCGAGCACCGAGACTCCCGGTAATATCAGCGATCTCACCCTCCCCTCCAACCAACTGCGCCTCGTGCGCAAGCTGGCCATGGGGAAACCTCTCATCCTCGTCCTGTTGGAGAATCGCCCGCGACTGATCACGGAGATCGCGGGCCACTGCCATGGCATTGTTTACGCCGGGCATCCGGGCCCCCACGGGGGCTCCGCCATCTACGATCTGCTCACCGGCGAGTTCAATCCCTCTGGCAAACTCCCCTTCACCTACCCGCGTGATCCCAACCTCCTCCTTCCCTATGACCACAAGTTCAGCGACACTGCCGACAGCGCCCACGACGACAAGGGCTTCAACCCGCTCTACGAGTTCGGACACGGCCTGAGCTATACCACCTTCACCTATGGGAACCTCAGCCTCCCACCGGACCCGCTCATCCAACTCGACAGCGTGAGGCTCTCGGTTAAAGTCAGCAACACCGGTACGCGCCAGGGAACGGAAACCGTGCATGTCTTCGTGCGCGACCTCTTCGCCTCCGTGGCCCCCCCCGTGAAACGTCTCCGGGCCTTCCGGAGAGTGACCATCGAAGCTGGTGCCACCGAAACCGTCATCTTCGAATTCCCCGTCATCGACCTCGCCTTCTTCGGCCCCCGCAACTATCCCATCGTGGAACCGGGAGAGTTCGAAGTCATGATCGGCGATCAGAAGGGAACCATCGTGGTGGAGTAAGGAGCCGTTCCTCGGGGAAACTCCCCTCCACCAATTCGATTGACATTCAACAACAGAACGGCCTCGGAACGCCATCCCCCGCTCCAACCTTGCGGCCCTTGACTCCTGCGCTATAATTTTTCCCACCACTCGATTTTGATCCGCCTGCTTTTCATCACCCTCCTTTTCAGTGCCTGGGCCTCTCTCTGGGCGCAGAATGGTCCCCGGGTGAACGCCCCTACCAAGGCCCCTCCAAATCCCTATCAATATATCCGAACCGTATATCCCTGGCGGAAAAATGTGACCGCCACCGTGTTTTGGATCGGCGAAAAGCCCGGGGGCCGCAACACGACCTCCAATCACCACTCCTCCTGGGACGGAGAGTGGCAGAAAAACTTCGGGGGCTACGACAACCCTGATCCAGGAGCCCGCGAGAAGTTTGCGCCCAAGGCGTTCAGCCCCCGCTTGAATCCCTTCTACATCGCCCTCCCCTACAACGACTGCCTCGATCATCGCAAACACCGTCCCGAGGCCTCACAGGTGGTACCGTGGTTTGCACGCTACAATCCGAAACCGGGCACCTCCTGCTGCCACGGACGCTGGCTCCAGCTCTACTACAAGGGCAAGGTCTGTTACGCACAGTGGGAAGATTGCGGACCATTCGTGACCGACGATTGGAAATACGTCTTCGGAGGCCAGGCCCCGCGGAATCACGAAAACGGCAAGGCCGGCATCGATGTTTCTCCGGCCGTTCGAGATTTCCTTGCCCTCAAATCCGGCGAGAAGGTTCACTGGCGCTTTGTGGAATTCGGCAACATCCCCCGTGGACCCTGGAGTTGGTACGGAAGCAACAACCCCTTTGTAAACCCCGAATCCAATCCCGACCTCAAGGCCGCACGTCGCTACTACGAGTATCTCAAGAAGCGCCAGATCGAAGAGTATCGCCAGCGGCATTTGGGAACCGGCGGTCGCTGAGGCGATCGACCATGAGCCATCTTCGGGGCACGGAGCCTATTTCCCCTTCAACTTGCGAAGGAGCGTAATCGTTCGGGCCGTCGCACCCCGATGGCCATCCAGCACGGAGCTCGCGCGCTGAATCAGCTTCGTCCGCTCCCTGACATTCTCCAAAACGTCTCGGAGAGTCCCCACCAGAGCGCCCTCATCCTGCACCGTCCGCACGCCGTTCACCACACGCAGCTCGGTGATGAGGGGCTCAAAGTTTTCCATATGCCTCCCACAGACCACTGGCACCTTCGCCACGATCGCTTCGGTGGGATTCTGTCCCCCGCGAGCCAAGAAACTCTTGCCGATCACCACCACATCGGCATGCGCGGTCCAATCGCGCAGCTCCCCCGTGGTGTCGACCACGAACACCGCCTGCGCAGGATCTCTGGGCGCATGGAAGTCGCTCCGCAGGACCACTTCCATGCCTGCGCGCTCCAAATCAGCCCTCACCTCATAACGCCGCTCCGCGTGACGCGGAAAGAGAACGGCGAGAGCCCCGGGAAGCTCTCTCACCGCGCTCGCGATCAACTCCTCCTCGCCGGCATGCGTACTGGCCGCGAGAACGATCGGCCTTCCGGCCCCAAAGGCATCGAGCATCCCCTGAAACTCATCCCGTTTTCGAGGGGAAACCAGGTCATCGCCGTCAAACTTCACACTCCCCGTCACTTCCACGGCCCCTTCCGGAAAACCGATTTTTTCCCACATCAAGCGATGTTCCTGAGCCTGCGCGCACACCAACTTCAGGAGGCGGAGCATGGGCATCGTGATCGGCTTGAACTTCACGTAGCGCTCGGCCGAACGCGGCGACAACCTCGCATTCATAAGCGCAACCGGAATCCCCCTCATGTCCGCAAGATACAGCATGTTGAGCCACATTTCCGAATCCACCAAGACGATCAAGCTCGGTTCGAAACGATTGAAGAGGCGATGAATCAGGAACCCAAGATCCAGCGGACTGTAGATCACCCGCACGCCCTCCGGCGCCTGCTCCAAGGCGAGCTGAAATCCCGTCGAGGTTGTGGCCGCGAGCACAAATTCCTCCTCCGGATTCGTCTCCTGCCACCGCTCAATCATTTTCAAGGCCATCATCACCTCCCCCACGCTCACCGCGTGCACATAGACCCCGCCGCCGGACTCCCATTCGGGCGCACGATCATAGCAGCCGAGGCGCTCCCACAAGCGATTGCTCAATCCACCGCGCCGCGCCATGCGCAGGAGCCACGGTCCCGCAGCCAGGAGGCATACGAAGGGCAGCAGCAAATTATAGAGCAATCGCACTGCCAGCATCATCGGCGCGAAACCTAGGCTTCCTCTCGCAACCCGTAAAACAGAATCGTACTACTCCCGTACTTCCGCTGATCCAGCAACTCCCAGGCGGTCGCTTCCGGTGGTTGCCGTTCCGACTCCACCTCCAGGATCACGAGTCCCTCAGGCGCCAGTCGGACCGGAAGATTCTCGTCCTCCATCAATTTTTCCGCGAGATCCTCGGCCGCCTTGGAGGCATAGGGCGGATCAGCCAAGATCAAATCGAAGGTTTGCGAGATTGTCCCGAGAAGATCGAAGACATCGCGCTTGGCCAGGGATCCGTCCGACCCCAAACCCGCCTTTTCCAGGTTGTCGACGATCACTTTGCCTGCGCCCCAGTTCGATTCAACAAAGACCGCGCTGGCGGCTCCCCGGCTCAGCGCTTCGATTCCCAGCGCCCCGGATCCTGCAAAGAGATCGAGCACCCGGGCATCGTTCACGCGAGGCCCCAAGATTGAAAAGAGCGCCTCGCGCAAGCGATCGGTAGTGGGTCGCGTGAGTCGCTGCGGGACCTTGAGTCTTGTCCCCTTGGCCCTTCCCGCAATCACTCTCATTGCGGGATCAGTCCCTCCCGATCCAGAGTGGGCGGTACTCCCTGCTCCGTTTCCTTCTCCTCGTTTCTGACAAAGGCAAACATACGATCCCAGGCTTGGAGCACTTCAAGTTCCTCACCCTTTCTCCCTACATCAATCATGGCTTTGCTCAGCGTCCCCTCGACGTGCAGATCGCGAAATTGCCGATCCGGAGTGATAAGAGGCTTGAACCACGAGCGAGTCCATCCCTGGGACAGGAGGGAACCTACCGCGAGCCTGGTAATAGCGGTAGCACTTTCACGATCGGCCACGATCCGCAGCACGCCCCTCACTCGTCCGTCCGGAACAACGATGGCATTTCCCAGGAAGGAGAGGCGCTCGCTCAGAAGACGAGCGTCAACAACCTGAAACGTTCCTCCCCGCATCCTCGTCGTGAGGCGTGCCGATTCAAAGCCGAGCCCATCCGTCCGCATCTTGTGCTTGAAGTTGAGGTGGGTGGCTTCGATCACGGTACTCCCCCGCCAACTCCGAAAATCGTTCAGCGAGCCACCCACCTGACTGAACATCGTAACCTTCTGGGAGGAAACCGCCAACTCCGGCCATCCCGGCACCGGAGTTGCTTCCAAGGGCGTCGCCGGCACGCGAACCTCTGCGAAGAATCTCGGCACGTTCCTCACCCGGATCGAAGCCCCGGCATGAACCTCGAGACCGGCCCATCTCATGGTCGTTGTCGGCAAGAGGAGCAGGGGCTGCTTCCACTCAAGTCCCGAGCGCATCGGAGCGGACAGGGACCTTCCGCCCAAATAGAGTCCATCGGTCTCGATCCATCCCTCGCGGTCCTCCCCTGCGAGAGGCACCTCGGCCCTCACATTTTTCAGCGCGAGCTCACTCTTTGCTTGGTCGGAAATCGAATAGAGCCTCAACTCGCAACCGTCGATCACAAGCTTCACAGGACGCGCAGCAGGGGGACGTTCGACTAGCGGCCCATGCCCGGTCTTGGGAGCAGCCTTCTCCGTTGAATCGGCACCTGCACCCGGATCGGGCTTCTCGCTGGGTAAAGTGGGTTTGGGGTCCGCTCCCTCATCGGCGAGCGCAGGATTGGACTCCTTCTCCTTTTTCGGAAGGAGCGCCATGAGTTCGATCGGAATAGCAACCCGACCATTCTTCAATCGAATCTCCCGCACTTCCAGCAATCCATTCAGTACTTCCAGCCAGTAAATCTGCACCTCTATCTCCTGCACCTGGTAGAGTGGTCGTGCTTCGCCCGCGGCCTCCATATTCAACAACTCTGCCTTCACATCGCCGACGTGAATTCCAGTCCAGGGAGTCCAGGAGAGGGACCCGATCGTCCAGTCCAACCCCGATCTGCGCTCCAGCTTCTTCTCGAACCAGCCGCGCGCCGCGTTGGTCTGCAACACGAGGTTTGACGCGATCAGGAGAACGCTTGCCAGCAACATGGCAGGCACCACAAACCAACGAATGAACAAGACACCCGCTCTTGGATACAAACGATTCTTCAAAAGCTGGGCAACGCTACTTCACCGCGAGAGGAAAGCGGATCACCATGCTCTTATCGTAGAGAAGTCGGCCCGCCAAGGAAGTCGATTGCAGGCGGTAGACCAACAGTCCGTACTTGGTTCCAACCAGCTTCCCGATCGCGAAGTTCTCCTTGGTTTTCCCAAGGCCGTCTTCCTGCTCGAATTTCCACTCGTGTCCCGTCCAATTTCCCAGGATGCTCCGCGGGTCCGCATCGATATCCTTCAATCGCGTCAACAACCCGTTGGGTGATTTTACGACATCCGCCTTTTCCTCATAGCGCAGGAGGGAGATCGAAACACCCTTGCCAGATACCCGGATCATCCAATCGTCCTTCTTGGTTTTCTCCAGACGAACGACCACATTCCCGTTCTTCACAGGATTCATTTTCCGCTCATCCCACAACTTGTTGTAGAGATCGTACTCCTTCTTGGTGAGCCCCAACTTTTCGTGAAACGGCAAGGGCAAACCGGCCTTGGAACTCTTCGAGTAGCTCGTGAACCACTCCGGATCAGCTTTCGCAGCCTGTTCGACCTTCCTGACATAGGCCCCAATCTCCTTCGGAGGTTCCACAATCACGACTTGCCCCCGAACGGGCGCATCCAGCTTCAGGTAGTCACCAAGGACTGCGGGCAACTTCTGAGCAGAGGTCGTCGTCGCGAGAGCCATCAGGGCACCCAATATCAAGCCCGTAGGCCGAAAGAAATATCTCATGTAGCTAGGTCAGGGTTAGCGTCACGGCAGGTCGAATCGCCTCTCGGCATGCCGACTCCTACCACCGCAAGAGCGCTCCCGCAACCAGACTGATTGCCAAAACAGCCCTCGCTTGGCCACACGAACGGGTGCCTCAGGGGGTGTTGAAACATACGCGCAAACTTATTATGCCGGGGAGGCGCAACAAGGGAGCGAGGCGTATCCCTCGATGGGGAGATTCGACCCAGGGAGCCCAAGGGGCCTCCACCCACCGAGGCGCTCCCATTGCCATTCTCGGCCGGGCATCCACAGCAGGGATTTCAACCCTCCCTCATGGAGTAGGCTCCTCGTCTCCCTGCTCAATGTAAACCCAGCGGGGGGCCAGAACCTTCTCCACCAACACTGATCGCTGCGACTGGGTATTGGGGAGAAAACGCAATCTGAGCAGAAAGGGCTGGCGAGCCCAAGACTCACGCCAGAGATACTCCGTCAACTCGGCTTCCTCTGGGTTGTTCTTATCAATATATCCAAATAGAAATTCATCCGTGTCGCGAAATGTTAACATCAACGGCTGATAGCGATCCCCGTCGGAAAACTCATAGCCCAGAAAGCTATCAAGCCGGGCGTGTACTCGAAAGTCCATCGCCTCGGTGGGCTTCTTCTCCAGGTACTCCGAAATCCCCATCGGCTGGTAGCTCACCTCGGACTCCCAATCAAATTTCAGGTCTCCATTTGCAAGTTGCTCGGCAAAGAGAACCAAGGGGGCCTCCTCACCCTCCACTTTCACGGAAAGAAAAAAGAAGGGGTAGTTCCCGACGCCCACCGCATGAAAATCCCAGAGAGCCTCAAATTTCTCCGGCTTCAATTCATGACGTTGGTAGTAGTTCCGCATCAAGGGCAAGACTCGAGTCTGGTGGCGGACAAACGACACCTTGCGCTCAATGTCGCTTGCCTTGAGATATTCCACCACCAAGTTCTCCACCTTGGTCAATAGAACCAGCGCATCCTGATGCTCCCTCTCGTCCTGGTTCAATTCATCGCGGGCATGTTGACTCGCCTCGGCAACCGATGCTTCACCGCTCACCAGTTTCGTCATCGCCCACCCGCCCAAAATCACGAGCATCACTCCAATCAAAACCAGCCATCCCATGGGCGTGCTCGACCCCGCTCCACCCTCCTCGTCCCATCCAATCCCCAAATCAACGGCCGTCAGCTCCGCACCCTCCTCAACCCCATCTTCGAGCAAGTCCTGAACAGTTGGCTGCATGCGCGAAATTTTCTGAGGAGAGGGCATCACGTCCAGATCCTGAGAGAGATCACGATCGGACACAGGGAGGCGCACCACTTCCTCCTCGCGAGAGTTGGAGCCGGACTCCTTGCCGGATGATCGATTCTGATGCGCCATGGGTCGGCCACAACCTGCTCTGAAATCTCCCCTGACGCAACCCCGGATGACCTTGGGAAGCGCCGCACAATTCCTGCAACTCCGCTGGCCGAAGGTGCAGAGATACCCTACAACAAGCGCAGATGAGCCTCGATCGCCTGCCGCGCATCCTGATTACCACCGCGGGTTTCGGCGATGGGCACAATAGCGCCGCCCGTAATTTGGCCAAGGCTCTCGCTGGTTCTGCCGATGTGCGCGTGATTGATCCCTGTGCCGAGGGATCACCGTGGCTCAACAAGGTCCTCCGTGGCGGCTATCGATTTGTCACAACTTATTTACCCGGGACATGGAATCGAATCTACCAAGGGGTCGAGAAGCGCGATTTCAACAAGCAAGAGCTTCCCCTCATGAGGCCGGTCGAACGCGCTTTCAGCGGCCAGGTCAATGAGTTCGATCCAGACGTGATCGTCTCTACCTATCCCCTCTACCCCTATTTCGCCGCCCGCCACATCGGGGAGGGAGGACGCAGGAGGCCCCTCGTGACCATCGTGACGGATTCCATCGAAATCAATGCCGCCTGGCGCAGGGCCCCCACCGACTACTGGCTCGTCACTGATCAGGAAACGAGGCGGGGGCTTATCGAAAAAGATCTTCCTGGCGAAAAGATCATCGAGTCGGGATTCCCTGTCGACCCGGTCCTCGACACCCTCACCCCTCTTCCCGCCGATACTCCGGCCCGGCCATTTCGGATTCTCTTCTTTCCCACCGCCAAGCGCCCTGCGGTGCGGCGCACCGCAGAAGTCCTGCTGGAGCATGATGGCTGTCCTACCGAACTCACCATGGTTTTGGGCCGCAACCTGCGCCGCCTCTACAAGCAGGCCCGCGAACTGAGCAAGGCCTACCCTGGTCGCGTTCAGATCAAGGGCTGGTCACGCAGAGTTCCACAACTGCTCTGCAATCATCATCTCGTGGTCGGCAAGGCCGGAGGGGCCACTGTTCACGAAGCCTTGGCCGCGCAGTGCCCCATGCTCATTCACCATCTCGTGCCAGGTCAAGAAGAGGGAAATCTCGAACTATTGCGCCGGATCGGGGGAGGCGATCTCGCAGACACCGATCAAAGCCTCGCGGCCGCCCTGCGCGATCTTCTCGCAGACAATGCCGCAGTGTGGCGCCGCCAAAAACAACATCTCATCAAGCACGCTCGCCCCCACGCTTCCCATGTGGCTGCTCAGTTCGTTCTCGAACTCGCCGCGCGCGCAAACTCATGATCACGCACCCTACCGCCGCCCTCTTCGATATCGGAAATGTCCTCGTCCATCTCGATTTCGAAACCCCGCTCGCCGCGCTTGTTCCCCCGAGCATGAAAAACCCGAAGGAGCGCATCCATCGACTCCTCGAAAAGAAGGATGAACTCGAATCAGGAGCGATTGCGAAAGACGAGTTCATCACCTGGGCTTCGGAACGCCTCGGCTTCCCGGGATCGCCCGAGTCATTTCTGGAAGCTTGGAATTCGATCTTCGAACCGATTCACAGCATGTGGACTATGGCGGCATTTCTCAAGTCCCTCGGCGTGAAGATTATTCTCTTCTCAAACACCAACTGCATGCACGCGGAGTGGCTCTTGAAAAACTACAATGTCTTTGAAGAGTTCGATGAGAGGGTGTTTTCGCACCTGGTGGGCGCGATCAAACCGGACGCTGCGATCTACCATCACGCCATCGCGCAACACGACCTCGTTCCCGCCGACACTCTCTACATCGACGACCTCCCCGAAAATATTGCCAAGGGAGAGGAGCTGGGCTTCCGCTGCCACCAGTATGCCTTCGCCCGCCACCACCAATTCATCGCGTGGCTCGACACTCAGTTTGGGGTGCCCGGTCCATCCAGCTCGGCTGATTCGTAGGATCCACTCGAGCCGCGTCATGGTCACCACTCCGACAGAAATCCCATTGGGTGAATGCGCCCGACCTCTCGAACCTAATCCCGTCAGGCTGGTAGTCCTCAGTCCGGATCGATGGGACAGATGATCGCTTGTGGAGCGAAGTGCTGGCTGCGTCCCGAATTGCCAAGGATGGGTCACCAAGCCGTGGGGAGAACGCAGCGAGCCGGAAAAAGGGCCGGGGTTCCCTTTCGCTGCGCTGCTCGCAGCGCCTGATTGTTTCTTCCAAATTGAGTCCACCCCCGCCGCCAGTCGGAGTTTCGAACTCACCCTAGTCCTCGAAGACCCGCTGCATGGAATCCAGGTACTCCGAAACATGCCCCCGGTGCTTGGATGGCTTGGCCTGCAGGTTTTCCTTGAGTTCGATGAAGCTCTCGAAGTCTCCGCTCAATTCGTTCGACTTGGTAATGAGAACCCAATCCAGATAGTCCCGCGTGCGCAGGCCAAGGGCCAAGAGATCAGAGCGTCGCATGGCCAGGCCCTCCAAGCGCTCTTCCACCGATTGATCCTTATCATACGCGAGCTCCGCGAGGATGGTGAGGTACTCGGTGAAAATCGGGCGGTGGGCGGGAAAGGCACGATATAAAAAGAGCCCGCTTCGCTCCCCCACCGGCTGGATGGCCGCCCGTCGAAGCTCGAGAGGAAGGGCAAGAAGATCGCGAAACTGATCGGTGCCCACCTCGATCTCATTGCCAGCAGGACCCTTGAAGCGCACGAGGAGCAAGGTCTTCAATTGCTCCTCAGTCTCGCGAATGGTGAGCACCTGGGTGAAAGGCACTTCAGACAGTTTGGCCAGTTGCAACGCCCACCATTTCGAGAAGCTCTCCTTCCCCAGGTTCATTCCGGGAAAGTGCTTCATGAGCAGGCTCATCTCATCGCCTTCAAAGGTGGCGATCTCTCCCAAGGTCGCCGCCAGCGACTGCTTTCCTCCTTCTTGATTGAGCAAGGCCATCACCAGGGCTCCTGATGAGACGCAAAAGGCGGTATTCGTCATCGTGTCCATTCCCTCAAGATCTTCGACCTCGAGGATGTTCTTCACGGGGAAAAGTTGACTCTTGTTGAAGAGTGCAGCGTAGAGTGTGCGGTCGCGATCTCCCCGCCTCCAGCGAAAGCTCTCCAGAAGCCCTTCAGTCAACCAGTGCGGGATGCCGAGCGCGGTGTCGATCGGCAAGTCGTCTTGACCTCGCAGTCCCCATTCGAGGAGAAGGAGTTCCAAAAGCGCACCGTCAAGGCCACTTGGTTTCCCCTTCGCCAGATGAATGTCCAATTGCAGGCGAAATCCGCCGGGAACCTTGAAAAACTTTGTCCGCATCGTGCGGGCAGGGGCCTTGTCGCCCTGGTTCCCATGCAGCTGGATCGCAATCGAATGCTCCCAGTCATCCTCCTTTCCGACCGTCTCGAGAAGAGCTCCGCGAATCTCTTCAGCCAGAGAAGCGATGGCGCTTCGCATCACAAAGTCCGACCCATGGACGACGAATTGCCGCGACTCGCTCACCGTCTTGGGCTGCAACTCCTTCGCGGGCGGGGCCTCCGGACCGCTGGGAGCGGGGGCTACAGGTTCCCCGACAGGCTGCGCCGGAGCCGGCACTTCCTGAGCCGTCACGCGCAACGCCACGGTGAGTAATAGGAGAGTTTGAAGAATGCCCTTCACGTAAGAGGAAAACACTCATGCACCAGAAACCAGCATCATGCAAGGCGGCGGATGATCCTCCCCGACCCCTCCCCACGTCCCTCAGGGAAAGGGCAGAAACCGACGATCCCGCTTGCTTCAACAGGCCCCCGCGCGTCCCTCTCCCACAACCCGGGGTCCCATCCGATCAGGGACCTACCGCAAATGGAATTGAAGCCTAGCCCACACTCGAACGAATCGTGCATCCCTCCATGGGAGGCCCACAGGAAGAGATCTGGAGCGATGCCGCCAGAGAACGCGGGTCCTCAGGAGCTCACGGGGCCGGCGGCAAAAACTCGATCGTCCCCTCCTCAATCGTGACCCGCACCTTGCTCCTGAACATGGCCTGCAGTAAATCCAGTTCCTTTGGATAGGCTTCGGCGAGCGAGACGAAGGAGGACTTGGTGAGCAGCATGAAGCCGCGGAATATCCGCGTGCGGCCCCAGCGACCGGTGGAGCGGTGCACCTTGGTCAGCATCGCGCCATCTTCTTGTTCCTGTTGCTCCGGGCGCAGATACATCGAGATCGTGTGACTCTTGCCCATGATCTCTCGCTCGATAATCACTTCAGCCACATCCTTCTCCAAACGCACCCAGACTCCTCGGGCGGCCACTCGTCCTTTGAAGATGCCTTCCTGTTCGAACTTCAGGGTCCGCAGGAGATAGTCATTGATTTCCTTTTCGGTGATGCGCACGCCATGTTCATCTTCGGCCGCATTCTCAAGAACGGTGGCTAGGTTGCGCGCGGTGAGCGGGGGCGGTCCCGGCGTTTCCCGATAGCCCTCGATGTCCGAGAGGTCCTGAGGATCAAATGAGATGTAAACCAGCAATCCGAGAACCACCAATGCAAGCACTGAAAGAAAAAAGACATTCTTCAGCAAGCTGGCCTTCTTGGGAGGCGGCGGAGGGACTTCGCTCTTAGCTTTTCCTTTGTCGGCCATGGCTGGGGTGTTGGTAGCACGAAGGCTCCACCTTGCAAAGCGCTCGCTTTTTCGGATCGGCCCGCTGCCGCGAGGTAAACTCCCGCCAGCCGCCACCACCCAGTTGCAACTCCCGGCCCTCTCCGGAATCCAAGATTTTCGCGCCCATTCCAAAAATAGGGGCCGAGTCCTGAAATCCGTTAACAAGGTGTTGAAATTCTCGAGAATGCTGCGACGAGCCCGTTGGCTGGGGCGGCGCGAAGCGGAATTGAATCGAGGTTCATGACCAACGGACAACAAAACTCTCCGTCAGCGCGGCGTTGTGGAGAAATTCAACAGCCTGTTGAATGTGGGCTCCTCGAGTCTTCTGCGGGAAGAACCTGACCCCCCCCAACGACGGGCCCGCGAGCTCAGTCTGCCTTGGAAGGGCTCGTTGAACTTCCGCCGGTCTTGCCTGAGTCTTTCTTCTTGGATTCCGAGCTCGAGCTTGCGCTCGAACTGTCCGATTTCGACTCACTGCTCTTGGACGCTTCGGATTCCTTCTTGGCGCCGCTCTTGTAGGAAGCACTGCGGTAGTCGGTCTCGTAGAACCCGCCTCCTTTGAAAATGATTCCGGCTCCCGTGCCCAGCAAGCGCTTCACGTTCCCGTCACATTCTTCCAGCAGACAGTCGGTCAGCTTGTCGTCGTTCATGCTCTGAAAGTGCTCAAAGCCATGCCCGCATTTTTTACAGACATAGTCGTAGGTCGGCATGAGGCTGCGCTAGAAAACACCAACTCGGCCTCATGGCAAGTGCGATGTCGCTCGGAACCGCTTGCATCCTCCGCAAGGTGGAAGACAATTGCGCCCCCGCCATCGTTCTGCCGGGAAAGAGCAGCCCATGTCCGCGGAATCACGCAGCACAAAACAAATCGAGCCCGGCTGGAATCGAGCCCTGATCTTCGCATGGCTGGTAGGTGCTCTCGCGCCTCAAGTCCCCTTCCAGCGCCTCTACAAGCTGGGCAATGGCAACTTTGGATACAACCTCCTCTTTACCGGAGCCATCCTCGCGGTCGGAGTTCTCCTCATGGTCGGGCTCGTGCAGCTCATCCGACGGATCGTGCAAGACTGCCCCCAGGAGCACTTTCAGAGCCGAGTCTCTACTTGGGCTCTTGGAACGACCGCCCTCTTCTCGGCAGTCAGCTTGTTCCCCGCTTCGCCCTTCCTCCTCTACTGGATCGGAGTGGTCCTGCTCGGATTGTGGGCCCTTCTCTCCCTCATCAACTCCGCAGCCGCCATCGCCCATCAGGGATCGCGGAGACTCTTCTCCACCCTCTTTCCCAAGGACCAGCGCCAGGCCTGGTTCTTTAACGGCGCTTTCTGGTTGTTGGTCTTCGCGATCCTTCTCAGTCGCGATCTCTGGTCTCTCGCTGAAATCAAGGAGCGCACGGCCTGGGAGACCATTCTCATCATCACCGGGCGCTTCGCGTCGTTGGGAGCCTTCATCACCGCCGCCATTCTGATCTCGCAAGCCTTGCTCGCGCTCTTCCCCTCCTACACCCGTTGGCTGGTCGTCGCCGGGGCGGTGCTCATTCCCATTCTCGTCGTCGTCGACACCGCGACCGGAATCTACTGGCAACAACCGCTCCTGGATATCGTCAACAACCTGACTCTCGATGGCGAGTTTGACATGAAGGTCGAACTGGAAGCCGGCGGCATCGAGCACTCTCCCCTCCAGGTCACCCTCACGCTCATCGGGGTCGTCACACTCTCGATTGGAGCCTACTTTGTCCTCCAAATGCTCTCGCGTCGCCTCAACACCAGGGCTCGCACTCGACGCGCGCTGGTCATCTTTGCTGCACTCTGGCTTGCTGCGGTTGGCCAACAAGCCTTGAGCATGGGAACGCTGCGCAAGGAAATCTGGCAGGCGGAACATGCCACCTTTGTCCTCCACCTCGGCATGCTCCGACCTGACCCCGGCCTTGAAACAATTCCTGTCCAGTTCGCGGTCACGCAATCCGAAACCGAGAGTGAAGCCTTGCTCGCCGGGGATCTCCCTTCCCTGGAGCGCAAGCCGGATATCTACATCATCATGATCGAGACGTGGCGCGCCGACAGTGTCACTCCTGAGATCACTCCCTTCCTGTCCAAGTTTGCCAAGGAAGAGTGCCAGCAATTCGAACTCACTTTTGCAGGATCGAATTGCACCCCGGTCTCTTGGTTCACCATGTTTCACAGCCGTACCGGCATCGAGTGGCGGGATGCCCTCGAAGAAGGCGGCTCTTCCAGGGGATTCACGGGAGCCTATCCAATCCGTCTCCTCCACCAGCTGGGCTACCAGTGCAGCGTGCGCGCCGTTTGTGACCTGAGCTATAAGGAAATGTCGGATCTCAATTTTGGATCGGCCCACAAGTTCGCTCAGGACTTTCTCGACAATCCCATGATGCCTCGCGGATTGGGAATTCCAGAACGGGAAATCCTCATTATCGACGACCTCAAAACGAGACTCATGAACTCCCCTACCGGTGGCTCCCTGAATTTCGTCGCCCTCGACTCCGCCCACTACAACTACTACTGGCCGTCCAAAAACTTCACCCCGATCCATCAGGATTGGTCCAAGATTGATTTCGGATCCCTGAATCCCACCACGGCGCAAATTCGCGAAGTCGTGAAACGCTACGAGAATGCCGTCAACTGGATCGATCATCAAATGGAGGATCTCGTCACCTTCCTGAAGGAACAAAATCGCTACCAGAATTCCATCATCATCCTGACCGGTGATCACGGGGAGGAATTCCAGGAGCACGGCGGCTGGTTTCATTGCTCAAGTCTCAAGAAGCCCCAAACCGAGGTGCCCATCATGATCAAGTGGCCAAGCTGGGTGGAGAACCAACCGAGGCAGAAACAAGTCACTCATCTCGACATCATGCCCAGCGTGCTCGACGCCCTCGGACTGGAGGAGAGATACTTTGAAAATCTCGCGGGCAACTCAACCCTGCGGAAGCATCCCGGCGAAGCACTCCTCTCCACCCGCTGGCCCGGCAAGTCCGGCATCGGGGTGTGCTTCATCAAGGACGGGGTCAAGGCGAACTTTGCGGCCAAGGCTCTCTGGCGCGAGGGCATTCCCAAGACCCTCTACTTCATGGGCTACAATGATCTCAACGACGAGCCTCTCCCCTCCTTGCCATTTCGCAGCAAGGAGGGCGGCCACTCGGAGAGCCTGCGCAAGATGTTCCCCAACATCACAGGCCGCCTCTTCGATGAGTTTGGACCGAGCGAGTAGTTTCATTGAGGAAGCCCCCTCGTGAACTCGCGCTCAAGTCTCATTGCCCTCTCAAGTGGGTGGGAATTGGGAATCGCCCCGGCCCTCCTGCCCCCGCCAATCGGTCTCTTTTAAGGCGAGGGCACCGCCGATTTCTCGAGCGTCTTGTTCTTCTTACTCAAGCGCTTCACCGCGGCGTCGAGCACGGCGTCTGATTCTCCCAGGAGATCCTGCGGAGTCGCCTCCATCACGACATCCGGCGGCACCCCGACACCGTCGTAAGGCTCGCCGGTGGGTCGAAACTTGGCGGTTTGACAAAGCACCACCCCCAGCCTCGAATTGGGCAGGGTGTATCCGTCCATCCAGCCATTCCCCCCCCCGCTCGTCGTTCCCATCAGGGTGGTGTTCGCGAGCCCCTTGAATCCACCGAGGAAGATGTCGCTGGCACTGAAAGAACCGCTGTTTTGTAGAATGATGAGGGGCTTGCCGTAGTAGTAAGCCTTCGGGTTCATGGTCGAGTCGAATGCCAGCACGTAGAAATCGCTAAACTTCCCGGCCGGAAGTTTCCACCCGGGCTGGAAGGCCTTGATGGCGTCCCCAATGAATGTTCGTTGCGCCTCCGTCTTCCAATGAGACGAGGTCACAGGCTGTGCCGACATCGTCGACATGTTGAAGCCACCCGGCATGGCCTTGGGCAACTCCATCGGTTTCCGATACGCGGAGAATTCAATGATCCGCATCGGGTCGCCCGGCTTCAAAAAGTAGGGCATGAGCGTCAGAAGGATGTTCTTGGATCCGCCAGGATTGCTCCGCACATCGATGATCAGCCCCTCGGTGTCCTTGAACTTTTCCATCCATCCGTTCAACCGCTCAAGAAATCGCGAACTGCCCGTCATTTGTGCCAGCCTGATATAGCCGACCGCTCCAATCCGGCGACTATCTCCGCTCGGAAATTGTGCCTCCCCGCCCGGGCGCCCCGCCACCTTCACCTCCATCTTATGAGTCTTCTTCCGGTCCTCTGACTCCAACTCCAGCGCGAGGACATCCTTCTGCGGCAGTTCGAGCTCCGCCCGGATGTAGTTGACATAGCCAAGCATGCGGAGCGACTGACGAAGCCGCCATTGCGCCGACTCCTTGACCACCACAAAAGAGGCCACTTCCAGCCACTCTGCAATCGGGCGGCCATCAATCGATTTTACGTAGGGATGCTCGCTATCGAGCAACTTTGCTCCCCCGGACTCGTAGAGAAACACCCTCCCTTGATAGCTCCCGGCGGCATAGGGCGCGTAGCCGGAAGGCATGTATTGGGTCTGGTGAGACTGCAGGCTCGCATGTCCATCACAGAAGAGACTGATCAGCTTGGCCAACTGCAGCTGGAACTGGTTGATCGGAGTCTCATCATCCAGCGATCCCCGAATCGCATCCAACGCCCCGCGGTAGTCCACCTGCTTGAGCTCAAGATAAGAGAAGCAGGTCACCAAGACATGCTCCAGATAGTCCAGGTCCTTCTCCAACTTCTCACGCGGGAGGGTGGTTGACGTTCCGAGTTCCGGTTTTGACACCAGGAACTCATGTTCCGGCGCCACCGTCTCGCTTCGCTTCCTCGCGATCGTCTTCTCGTCGAAGAGGATTCCCGAGAGCACGTGGGTCTTGATATATGCTCGGACCACCTGCCGATCAGTGGGCGCCACTTGGTAGGCCTTTTTGACAAACTCCAACCCGTCCTTGGCGCGCCCCAGCTGCAGTCCATAAATCTGCCATCCAAGCATCGCCATGGCCTGCGCATACTCCGGATGGTCCGGAGACATCTTCGACAACAATTGGGCGCCCTCCTCCAGCTTTCCCCGCCGAATCGCGATCATCCCATCGCGGTAGGGTTCCGGATCCGGTAAAATTTCTGCGGGATGCCCGGTCAGCTTGAGATCGAGATAAAGGTCGCTGCTGGTCGGTCCCGACTGGTGCATCTCGACCGCCACCGTGTTCACAGCCTCAAACTTCAGGAGCTCGACCGGGATCATGGCACGAAACTCGCCGGTTGCGCCGATCGCGCGCAGGGCCACCGTCTCCGAATCCAACTTTCCTTCCGGCAGGTTGCGGCGCGCCACCTCCTTGCCATTGAAGTAGACCACCGCTCCATCATCGTAGATCAAGACCAACCGAAGCCGCGCGACATCGAGCTCGCTCTTCGCACCCGCCTTGAAGGTGGTCCGAAAGTAGGACGTGATGTGCTTCTTTTTTTCCTTCCCACCAAACGACAGGGTCGTTCCCAAGTCCGCCTTGCCGTAGCCCAGCGGGGCCTTGCCCTGCTTCCATTTCGAATCGTCAAATTCGATCCTCGCCCATGTGTCCGCCGGCGCCGCCTCCCCATCGAGATACCTCCACTCCGTCTCCCCACCCGGGGGCAAGAAAACTTCTTCCGCGCGGACACTCCCGAGGAGGCAACCCGCACTCAACACGATCCTTGTCAGTCTTCCTTTCATCCTGCTGTGTCTACTCGCTAGGAATCCCTCCGGTCTCCCAACATTCGAATTCGTGCCTTCCAACATCGACAATCGATGCCCCAATGGAAGGGAAAACCCATGAAGCTCAGCTCAACCCCTCAATCCCACTCCTCCCTCAGCGCCCATCTCCCTGACGATCAAGAACCTGGCTCGGGACAGAATCGAAGGACTCTAGTCTCCTGCACCCCCTGCCATCACTGACAGGACCGCGCGCGTGCGCTCTCTCCGCCTGAGCTCCTCCCTCACCCATTCCTAGGACTCCTTCCGCTCCCAGGAGATTTTGGAGCACAACGCAACGCGGGTCCGACCTCATCGAGCGCGTCGATTCAACCAGCTGCCCGACGGCCCTCAAGAGCCCTCCTCCAGCGGCTTGCCACCCGCTCCCGGTCAGCTTGGATGGCGCCGTGAGCTTGGTCACCCTGCCCACTGATTTCGGAACGAGCAATTGGTTTCTTGGGACCATGAAGGGAACCATTGCAGGAATCGCTCCGGCTCCCAGACTCACCGAGATCACTTACAAAACAGTGCCTGGTCCCCTCGTGGAAGGAGCCTTTACCCTCGCCGCCGCGGCCCCCTATTTCCCGGAGGGAACGATCCATCTGGCGGTGGTGGACCCCAGCGTTGGAAGCACGCGAAAGGCCATCGCTTTGCGCACCTCGCGCACGATGCGCGATCGGCCCGGACAACGGAGTCCTTGGAGAACTGCACCGTGGAAACACGCTGTGGCGGCAAGTCGGCCACCCTGCGTCATTACTACACGGAGGCTTCTCGTGACAAGGCTCTCGCCATCGCGGGATCATGAGAATTCCTCGAACTCACCATCAACGGCAGCGACTTCGCCCGACAGCGCGGGATCGAAATCGGATCGCCGGTGAAGGTGCGTTGGTAGATTACGAGGAGGGTGGCCCCTTGGGTCTCAGCAGGCCGGACCAATTCGGAAGGAAGCGATCCAGCCTCGGAGAGCGATTTTCCTACTCCACGTAGGCCCGGTAAAACATGCGGCTCTGGTCAGCGGCCGAGGGATCAAGCTGCGAGGTGGTCGCCCCGGTCGCAATGATTCCGGTGGCAATATTGACCCAACTCCCCGGCGAGAGATCCACGCTCTTCTGCAGGGTGTAACTCCGGCCCGGAATACTCGACCACGTGGCGGTCACGAATTCCGTGACTGCCGCCCGCGTCAGGAGGATGAGCTCGAAGAGCGAATCTGCATCAAGGGGATCGGTCCCGGCTCCAACTTCCGCACCATCCAACATCCCATCGAAATCGGAATCAGGATTGAGCGGATCGGTCCCTGCAAGAGCTTCATCAGAATCACTCAAGCCGTCACCATCAGCGTCCAGGAGGACTCCGACACCCGGAGAGCCTCCGCTCAGCAGGCTGGCCCGCCAATTGGTTCCCTCGCCGTAATCCCCGGCCATATCGATCACTTCCAGAGACGGCCCAAGGCCATCAGCCTCCGTCGGCCACGGCGCAAGATCCAAATAGCTAAAGTCATGGATGATGTTTCCTCCGCCGTCCCTCAGGACAATTTGTTCTCCGCCATTGCTGAGGGTTCCGCCGGACCATTCCCCCAGAATCCGAATTCCAGCTCCATACTCCGCTTGGAAGGCCGTGGTATCGGAAACGATCACCCCGTATTCATCGGGATTGAGGTTGATCGCTCCGAAGGTAAAGGCGTCGAAGGGATCACCACCGTCAAAGCTGACCCCGGTGAGATCCAGAGCAGTTCCTCCGGTGTTGACCAACTCGATGAACTCGTGGGCCTCTGCACCGAGCGGATGGTACATGAACTCCGTGATGCGGAGGGATTCGACCGCCGGACTCGTCGCGGTGGGATCGACCACCATCACGTAATCGAATTCGATCCGAACCGACTGGGCAGTGTCGGTGGCGGCAAAAATTCCGCCCCGCCCAAAAACGGAATCCCCAACGAGGGCCCGCGTGTAGACTGCAGTCCACAACCCGGGTTCCAGACGGCGCTCAAAGATCAGGCTGTTCCCATTGCGCCGCATCCGAATCACGGCCTCGCCCTGATCGTAACTCATGGAGAACAACTGGGAATAGCCCCCTCCAGTCGAGCGCTTAACGCGCAGAAAGTCGCCATCCTCCATCGCAAAGACGTAGCGGGAAGCGGTCGCTCCCTCCTGCACCTCGAGGATGAGACCAGAAATGAAGTCCCCCTGCTGAACCGAAGAGAGCTTCATATCCGTTTGCAAGGTGCAATCGGACATGTCGGGAACCTCGCGCCAGAGCATGGGGTGGGTCGGGCTCGAACCACCCCTGAGGGGTTTTGAGGATTCCTCGCCCACTTTGAGGATGAGATTACCGGGGAGATCATCGAGCGAATACCACGCCCCCGCGGTGTAGTCGTGACGGACTTCCACATTCTCCGTCATCCAGTAGCTCTGTAGGAGGCGGTCGGAGAACGAGCTCCAACCAGAATCGGCATAGACCGAAGCCTCACGTATCAGGGTCTGTCGCACGTTGTTCTGGTCCGTGGCGGTAATACTGAACTGGTAGAGACCCGGCGCGCCGAGGGTCGCCAGACCGGTATCGACGGTGGGATTGCTCAAGCTTGCTGCGGGATTGCTGACCCTCCATTGGAAGCTGAGATCGGTCCCCTCCGGATCGTAGCTGGCAGTGGCATCCAGTTCCAGATCCTCGGAAACCGCGATATTGAATGAGTCTGGCTTCGAGTCCAGCACCACCACGGGCCGCGCATTGCCGGTCTTGGTGATACTGACGTTGTCGGTTTGCACCACGTTGCCGTTCCTATCCAGGGCTTGGATCGTCAGGTTGTTGACCCCCTGCCTGAGCTGAATCCCGCTGAGAGACCACGTTGTTTCTCCGGAGAATTCCCACCCCGCTTCCGGGTGACCAACGGCTTGAATGGTGAATGCGTTGTAGGGGCTCGTGCCGCTCAGGTTGGCCGTCTGGGCACTGGTGGTCCCCGTCCCCCCGGTCACATTGAGGGCCATGTTCAGAGCCGTGGTTCCGATGGTACTGCGCGCCTTGGAGAGCCGGTTCGAGTTCCACGAGGTGTAGGTTCCGGTATTCGAACTGTAGGAACCGGAGGCCGCTTCTTCCAAGCTGAACCACGTGGAGAGGCGGGCCGAGCCCGCAGTGAAATTGTCGATCATTTCTCCGAGATAATAGTTCACCCGCTGCTCCACGTAGGGCTTGTAGAAGAAATTGCGCACCCCGGTGAGATTCCCGATGAAGTCCGCATTGGTACTTCCGAAGGTCAGGTCGGAATCCCACTGCACCAGCTGCCATTTCCCATCCGAGTAGCGGCGGAGGAAGTAGCCGTTCTTGCCCCGGTTCCGGGTCAAGGTATCCCAATCATCACACCAGCCACGCACCACCGCATTGGCGGCCATCAAATCAATATCTGCCATGCGCTCGATCTCGGCTCGGGTGAAGCTGTTCCCGCCCACCGATTTCACCCAGTTCACAAAGGAGGAATAGTCGTACTCATCTTCGCGGGATCGCTTGATCCACTCGGCGTGATAGCGTTCGGGCTCCGAGGTTCCCTTGTAGGCCCACGTTGCATTCTGCTGAGATCTACCCCAGCCGTCATCAAACCACCATTCGTCATCGATGCGGTAGAGCTCGCCTTTCTCCCCGTCCTTCCAGTTTCGCTTCAGGAAATCGTTGGCATTCGGCTCAACATCCTCACGCAGGGAGGAACTGCCTCCGTTGATGAGGACGCGAATGAATTCATTTTCGTTGGAGGCGTGCCCGAGAAGATAGAGCCAGTAACGAATGATCCTATTGTGGTAGGCACGGCCCCCTCCGGCATCGTTGTCAATCGATCGCCTCGTGTAGCCCCGGAAGCGCTTGTCGCGGGCGGACTTCCACTTCGCCCGGGAAAAATCTGCACTGCCCGAGCGAGTCCAGGGACTGCCACTCTTGCGGATTTCCATGTTGTAGAAGATCTCGTTCTCATCCGCGATGAAGGTCGTGTTGAAGTACTGGTTGGAGAGTCGCGGGAAGGCGTAGTTGTTGGACGACGATCCCGAAGTCCCACCGTTGGTGTTGTTGACATCGCGAGAGGAGATGATGAAGCGCTGGGTGCGGAGGTCGCTCGGCACATTGCTGTTATCGACCACAAAGTAGGCCGGAGCAACGGGGGCAGGGCGTGGTGAAATCGTGCCCCCCGCAGCCGAAGTTGCTTCCACATAGAATTGCACGATCGAGTTGTCCGATCGCGGCGCCAGGGTGGTGCTGTAGATCCCGTCTCCAGCGACCAGATCTCCTCCGAGCCCATTGTCGAACATGGCCTGCGATGACCAGGGATTGCTCCAGGTTGAATTGTCGGCCCGATGGCGCAGGTTGACCGAACTCAGCGCCTGCACCGACTCCACATGCGCAGAAATCGTGATGGAGTCGGAAGAGGTCGGGACCGGTGGGGAGTGGAGAACTTTGGACACGGTGGGAATGGGATTTCCCTGGCCTCTCGAGTTGGCCGTCCCCGGAGTGCCCAGGTTCACAGGAATGGGCAAATGAATGACGCCTCCAAACGAGCGATCCCACGAATGCACCACCAGGGTCGGCTTGCCATACACCCAGCGGGCCTGACACTCCCAGGTCAGGTTGTTTCCACTGTTGATCGACGTCACATCGATCTCGACCCGGTTCGCCTTGACGTCACCGTGACCGGTCGAGACGATGTGGAACTCGTTGCCCTGCATGTGACTCTGATAGTGGGTCCCCTGGCAAAGCCACCCACTGGAGGCATTCCCGTTGGTGACCACTGTCTGCCCGCTGTTGGGAAGGAAGTTGGTCCCCGACCCGTTCAGCTTGAGGCTCATGTTCCGAAGCGCGATGTGGGCATCCCCCACCGCATGGAGATGCAGTTCCTTATAGTCTGATGACCCTCCCCGAGTGTTGAGCTGCTGGTAGGTTTCCGTGATCGTGTAGGTCTGAAAGATAGACTTGTTCGACTCGTCGGAATCAGCCCATGCACTGGGCTTCGAGTTGTCCATGAGAGGATTGAGCAGCTCGAGGCTACTGCCCAGACCCCCAGCAAGGGCCGGCCAGTCACCACCGGTCGAATAGTGCACTTCATCGGCCAGATTTCCCAAGGCGTCGATCACGCGCACCAGCTCACCGCTGTTGCTCAAGTTTCCGGAATAGGGACCAAAGACGCGGGCCGAGGGATGAGCTTTCTGGGTCAGGGTCGGGTTGGCGGCCACCACGAGATACTCACCGGGAGAAAGGCTCGTCCCGGCCGGGAATGCGTAGCTCACCCCGGCATCGATTCGCCAGGCATCCAGGCTGATGATGGAGCCTCCCTTGTTGTGAAGCTCGAGGTACTCACCGTCGCGATGACCGGAGGGCGGCTCAACCATCATTTCGGTGATGACAATATTGGTCTCCCGGCTCGGATTGTTCGGCCCGTCGCGACTTCCGGAAAATGAGGAATAGAACTCCCCCACGCCATCGGGATAGGACGCGGAATAATTCCGGCCGGCAGCCTGCTCCATCACCACGGCATTGACCACCTTGTCGGAGCCATCGATGAGCCAGAGGGCCTCGTCACCACCACCGGTGGCGAAGGCCGTGTTGAAACTGACGAACCCGTTTCCGGAAACCGATCCACTGAGGGCGATCTTGTCGCTGAAGTCACGTTTACTCGCAAGGAAGAGCCCGGTGGCTGAGAAGGGGGTCGATCCGGAGTTGTGAATCTCGATCCAGTCGATGTCTCCCTGCGCATCGTAGTGCACTTCGTTGATGGAAAGGAAATTACCGAGTTCGGACGCGCTTGCGTTGGCACTGTCACGAGTGGGCGAGGTAAAGAGAAACCAGGAGCCGGAGCCTTCCGGCTTACGACCCATGGAGCGTCCGTCCAGTGGCATCGCACTGTTGACTCCGTTGACGATGGTCGAACCATCAGAGCTCGTCAGGTAGAGCACGGTCGGGGAGCTGATTGGCAGGTTGGCCTCGGTGAAGCCGAAAGAGGCGAGCCCCCCGGTGGGCACCACCAGCGATCCCGGAATCTGGAACTTGGTGAGATTGGAGACTAGGTTGGAGAGATACCACCCTCCGATATCGATCTCCGCCCCAGTGGGATTGTAAAACTCGACGAAGCCCGTGCCCGCACCAGCGGGCAGCACTTCGTTGATCACCACACTCGGTGCATTGGGCGTCGAGATATTGACCCGGGCTCCATAGACGACATCCGAGCTGCTTGTCCCGGTCTGGTGCACTTCCACTGCCAGCACGTTGGTCCCCAGGACCAGGTTGGGAGAATTATGAGTCACCACCGCCTCTTCCTCGGAGGCATCAGAGATGGTTCGCCCGGCGGTCTGGGTATAGCCGGCGCCCTCATTTACCCCGATTCCGCCGAGCCACTGTCCATTCAACCAGAATCCGGCTCCATCATCGAGAATGGTATCGATGGACATGGTCGTCCCGGCGAGCGCTCCATTGAATTCAAAGGTCGTGCGGAAGTAGTAGGTGATGATGCTGTTCCCGGGCGTATTGGGATCTTCAAAATCGGTCTGGATGCCCGGTGAAGGCACTACCTGCGATTCGTAGCCAAAGAGACCAGCACCGGAACTCCAGCTCGCGTCGTTGTAGGACACTTCCTTCCAGGCCGTGAGGAGATTGCTCCCGTTGTCATCAAACTTCCAAGTGTGGTCGAAATTAATGTAGGGAATCCCGACCGAGAGATCCACCTCCGGATTGGAATAGGGTTCTTCCGACGCAGTGGGCTCGCCTGCTCCCGGGGTTCCCCCCCGACCGGTGCTCGCTCCCCAGATCCGATAGTCGTCGATCGCAAAGTTGCTGTTCTTCAGAACGAGGCTGTGCCCGCCACCATCAGCCGCAATCGGCCAGGGATGACGATCATTGAAGCCCAGAGTACACATCCTCGCCTCGTTCTTGTTCTCCAAGGTGATTCGTTCCCCGGTGTTTTTGAGATTTCCGGTCCACGGTCCAAGCACCCGCACGGAGGCCGGAATTCCGTAGGCCGCACGAAAGGCCGCCGGGTCAGTCCCGCAAATCACGAGGCGCTCGTGAGCAGCAAGAAAGTTGCTCGTATGATCCGCGCTGTTGTAGGCCGGAAAGGTGTATTCGACTCCCCCGGTGAGTTGCCACTCCGCGATGTCAAAGACGGTCACCGTCAGGTTCTCAATCTCGACATACTCCAGGAGACCTGCCGGGGGATGATACATCACCTCGCTGAAAATTACCTGCTCTGCCTGGAGGGTAGGCAAGGAACACACAGCCAAGGTGGCCGAACAAAAAAATGCCGATCGGGTTTTCATGGGGGGGGGTTGGGAATGGACTGCGCTTGCGTGCGCAACGGTCGATTATCCTGTCCCTCGACCTCCAAGTAAAGTGGGAAACTCGGCGAGAGCGCCCTGCGAGAGTGTTCTCCTACCACAAATGTGGGAGTCTGCCGAATTCTCCGCAGGCCCAGAACGGATGAGTTCTTGTTATCTTCTTATCAAAACACGGCGCTCATTTTGAGGTTCGCGTCAGACGCTCGCCGACTCATCTCAACCGCCGCCCGATCGCAGCGCCTTTCCCAGTGGCTCCAAAATCGGCCGCTCCGGTGGTCTCCGGATGCGCTCTCACCGGGGCGCCCACACCCAGTTTCCCTTTGAAGAGTCCGTCGCAGGGTCCTCGCAATGCGTCCAACGACCCCAGAGCGATGAAAGCATCCCGGCCCCCAGGGCAAGCCGGAAGCCCGGCCACAAATCCCTGCGATGAGAAATCGCCCGTGATCATCCGTCACATCGATCCTGACCGGGCACTAGTCCGAATGGCGCAAGGTTAAGAGGGTCCTCGGGTCGCAGCATCCTCCAGACAGGCTCTCAACCTGATTCCGGGAGCTTCCGAGATGCCTCGAACTTGGTCCCTCCCGGGATCGGGACCGAAGAACCTACCCTTGTGCTATTCCTGCTAGTCCACCACCACTCGATAGAACCGCGTCATTCCCACCGCCCCGATGTCAGTCGAGTTCATCGTCGCTCCAGCCGCGATTCCGGAGAAAACGTCCGTCCAGTTTCCGTCCGAGAGGTCCGGACTGGCCTGAAGGGTATAGTGCTTTCCAGGAACGGTGCTCCAAGTGGCGATCACAGTTCCGTTCTCGCGAGTGAGCTCAAGCAACTGGAACTTCGATGCGGCGTCGAGGGGGTCCGTCCCCGCCGCTACTTCGCTCCCATCAAGTGCTCCGTCACTATCAGTATCCGGATTCAGGGGATTGGTCCCAATTTGATTCTCTTCCGCATCGGTCAACCCGTCACCATCGGCGTCATCGAGGTCAACTACTCCGGGCGATCCGCCCACCAGCATGCTCAGTCTCCAGTTGGCCGGATCATTGTAGTCCCCCTCAATATCGATCACTTCGAGGGATGGGCCACTGCCGTCAGCTTCGAGCGGCCAAGGATCCACATCGGAATACCTGAAATCGTGAATTGTGTTTCCGAACGGATCGCTGAAGACAATCGTTTCACCACCATCGGAGAGATTTCCCCCGCTCCACTCGCCAAGAATCCTGATTCCCAATCCGTAGACCGCCTGAAAGGCGCTCGTGTCGGAAACCATGACCGCGACCTCAGCCGGAGCAAGTTCGATATCACCAAAGACAAATTCATCAAAGGGATCTCCGGATTGGAACCAGGCCCCATCCAGATTGATCGTTTCCTGCCCTGCGTTCATGAACTCGATGAACTCCAATTCGCTGCCCGTAATCGGATGATACATGAACTCAGTGATGCGCAGCGCTTCCAGGACCGGACTGGTAATCTCGGGATCAACCACCATGACATAGTCGAAATCGAAACGAGCCTGCTGAGGCGCGGCCGTGGCCGCGAAGATGCCTCCCTTCGCCAGAGTCGAATCAACCGGGACCGTGCGGGAGTGCAAATCCTCCCACTCCCCGGGCTTGATCCGATACTCAAAGTGCAACTGGTCGCCACTCCGGCGGATCCGGATCACGGCATCCCCCTGGAACCACCTCAAGGTGGCGAGTTGGGTGTAGGTCGCTCCCGCCGCACGCTTCACGCGCAGAAACTCCCCATCCTGGACTCCAAACGCATACCGAGTGGTTTCACCCGCTTCCTCGACCTCGAGAATCAGCCCCGCATCGAAAGAACCTTGCTGCACAGATCCCAGCCGCACGTCGGTCTGAAGAAGACAATCCCCGGTAGAGGGAACGCTGCGCCAGAAGGCCGGATGGTGCGGGTTGCTCATGGTCAGGGGCTTGACCGTATCATTGCTGATCTTGAGGACCAGATTACCGGGAAGATCATCGAGGGAATACCAGGCTCCGCCGTTGTAATCGTTGCGCACTTCGATGTTCTCTTCGGTCCACCAGTCTTCGAGATTGCGATCGGAGAACGGGCTCCAACCCGATTCCGCGAAGACCACCGCTTCCCGGGTCTCGGTGTGCTGCTCTCCGTCCGCGTCGGTCGCGGTCACGGTGATGGTATAGAGCCCCGGCACATTGAAACTAACCAAGGCAACATCGGCGGTCGGGTTGCTCAGCACCGCGTTTTGGCTGTCCACGCTCCAGTCAAAGGTCAAAGCGGTGCCTTCCGGATCGTAGCTCGTGGTGGCGTCAAGGGGCAGGATCTCACTCAACGCGACGTTCAGGGAATCCGGGTTGGCGTCGATCTCAATCACGGGACGTGCGTTCCCCGTCTTGGTGGCCGTGAAGGTGTCGCTGTCCACCACATTGCCCTGAAGATCGAGGGCCTCAAAGGTGAGTTCATTGACTCCTTCCCGAAGCTGGATTCCTCCCACCGCCCAGAGCGTCTCTCGAGGGAAACTAAATTCCGCCTCCGGGTGATCAACGACCCGGATCGTGTAAATCTTATAGCCGGCACTGCCCGTAAGATTGATCGTGTCCGCCGAAGTGGTGGAAGATCCCGAGACGCGGAAGGTCGTGGTGAATGCAGCCCCGATCTCCGTCTGAGCCCGGCTTCTCCGGCTTGAATTCCAATTCTGGTAGCTAGAAGTAGTGGTGCTGTATTCGGCGGAGGACCGCTCTTCAAGCTCGAGCCAGGTGGCCAACCGCGGGGAGTCGTGGGTGTACTTGTCGAGCATCTCGCCGAGGTAATAGTTGAACTTCCTCTTCACGAAAAAGAACCGCGAGCGTTGGGCCGCGGAGGCGTTGATGGTGCCGAAGAAGCCCCTGACCAGGCCGCCCACAAAGGGCGCCCCCGAGTTGCCAAAGGTGAGGTCGGAATCCCATTGGATCAACATCCACTTCCCGTCGGAATAGCGGCGCACCTGATAGCCATTTTTGCCCCGGTTGCGGGTGATGTTATCCCAATCGTCGGCCCAGCCGCGGACCACCGCATTGGCAGCCATCATATCAACGTCCACCATTCGCTCCATGATCTCCCGCGGGAAGCGGGTATCGTTGATCGCCTCGAGAAACTGGACGAACGACGAATAATCGTACTCATCCTCGCGGGAACGCTTCATCCACTCTGCGTGGTAGCGCTCCGGCTCTTCCGTCTTGTAGCTCCAGTCAGCGTTGCGATTGACCCGGCTCCAGCTATCGCTGAACCACCACTCATCGTCGATGCGGTAGAGCTCCCCCTTCTCGCCATCCTTCCAGTTGCGCTTCAGAAAATCGTTCGCGATCGTCTCGGCAGATTCGCGAAGAAACGGCGACCCGCCATCAATGATGATCTTGACGAACTCGTTCTCGCTGGCGGGGTGGCCGAGCAGATAGAGCCAGTAGCGCATAATGCGATTGCGGTAAGCCCGGCCCACGACCGGGTCTTGATCCAAGGAACGCCGGGACCACCCCCGATAGCGCTGGTCGCCTCGCGACTTCCACTTGGAGGTCTTGCCGCCCTGATCGAGACCGAAGCTGTCCACCCGTTGCCACGGACTGCCCGCCTTGCGGGTTTCGCAGTTGTAGATGATCTCCGTCTCATCCCCGATAAAGGTGCAGTTGAAGAACTGGTTGGAAAGACGAGGAAAGGCATACCGGAAGGTCGCCCCTTGCCCAAAGGAGGTCTGCAGGGCGTCCCGGTGCCTGGCCGAGATGATGAAGCGCTGATGACGAAGATCGCGCCGGCTGAGGCGAGGCGCATTGTTGTCCACCACATACATGGCGGGAAGAAGATGGTCGTTGTCCACCCCTAAGATCCGATGGAAATTGGTCCAGTTTTGGGAGGCCGGAGGAGGGAGAAGGGTCGATCCGCCAGGCGAACTGGCCTTCACGTAGAACTGGACGATGCTGTTGTCGGCCCGGGGGCTCAGTTGGACCGTGTAGATGCCGTCGTTGGCCGTCGCGTCACCACCACCCACTCCATTGTCAAACATGACATCACTCTGCCACGCTCCGTTGCCGGTCCTGTTGTCAAGACGGCTGAACAGTTCCACGGTCGGGCTTCCCCCGGAGAATTCCACCCGTGCCGTCACCGTCACTGAAGCAGAAGAGGTCGGGATCACCGGGCTGTGTAAAATCTCCGAAACGGTCGGAACGGCCTCCGCGATCCTCGCTGAATTGGAGGCTCCGGGAGTCCCGAGGTTTTTCGGAACGGCCAATCGCAGGATGTCGCCGAAGGAACGATCAAAGGAATGAACGATGATGGTCGGCTTGCCCGAGATCCAGCGAGCCTCGCACGACCATCTCAGGATGTCGTTCCGCTCCATGCCAATGACATCGATTTCGCAACGATTGGCCTTGATGTCTCCGTGGCCCGTTGAAATAAGGTGAAGCTCATCGTCCTGCATGTGGGTCAGGTGCTGCGTGCCCTGGACCAGCCATCCCCGATCGCCGTTTCCGTTGCGCACCACTTCCTGACCACCTCTCGGCAACAGATTCGCACCGCCGCTCTTGCTGAGATTCATATTCCTGAGGGCTAGGTGGGCATCCCCCACCGCATGCATTTGGATCTCCTTGTAATTTTGGGCACTCCCCCCTTGAGTGCTGAGTTGCAGGTACTGGTCGGTAAATTGGAAGGGCTGCCAGGTCGACTTCTGGGATTCGTCCGAATTGGCCCACGCGGCCGCCTTGGAGTTGTCCATCTCCGGATGCAGCAGTTCCAGGCTGCTGCCCTGTCCTCCCGCGAGACTCGGCCAGTAGCCACCGGTGTGGTAATGGACTTCGTCCGCTAGGTTCCCCCAGGAATCCTCCAGTCGCAGGAGCTCGTTGTTGTTGCTGAGGTTCCCGGTGTATTCCCCCACCACCCGGGCGGCGGGATGAGCCTCGGAGGTGAACCGCTTGTTGGCCGCAATCACAAGATACTCTCCCGCATCGAGCATCGTCCCGGCGGCAAAACGATAGTCGATCGCGCTCACAAAGCGCCACGCGGAGAGATCAACGGACGAGTTCCCCCTGTTGTAGAGTTCGACAAACTCGCCGTCCCGGTGTCCGGACGGCATCTCCACCATCATTTCATTGATCACGATATCGGTCTCGCGACTGGGATTGTTCGGGCCGTCACGGCTGCCCGGACCGGAAGAAAAGTAGTCCGACGACCCGTCCGGATAGGCTGCGGCGTGAGCGCGCCCGGAGGCCCGCCTGAAGGTCACTGCGTTCAAGACCTTGTCGTTACCGTCGGTCAGGTAAAGAACCCACTCGTTCCCGGCCCCATCGAAGGTCACATCCCAACTCGCAAAACCCCTGCTCAAAACGAGGTTGCCCAAGGGAGCCTTGTCGGAGAAGTCCCTCTTGCTGCTGAGGAACATCCCGGAGGTATCGATGCTCGACCCGTCGTTGTAGAGTTCCACCCAGTCGATGTTGCCCAGGCTGTCGAAGTGCACTTCGTTGATCCTGAGAGTCGACGGGGTCGTGATGGGTTCCGCACTGCCCGGAGAGCCGCCCGGATTGGCACTCGGCTTCCAGAGCCGGTAGTCGTCGATGGTCCGATTATGATCATGCAAGACCAGCGAATGTCCGGTCCCGTCTGGCGCTGATGGCCAGGGATACTTATCGTTGTACCTCACCGTACAAACCGTGACCCCGTTCTTGTCTTTCACGGTCACGCGTTCGCCACCATTGTCCAACTGTCCCACCCAGGGTCCCAGGACCCGATCTGAGGGTGAGAGTCCGTAGGCAGTGCGAAATGTTTCCGGATCGCTCGCACAGATCACCAGTCGCTGCCGGGAGGAGAGGAAGGAGTTTCTGGAGGCTGCCGAATCAAATTCCGGGAACTCAAAGTTCACCCCTCCCGTCACTCTCCACTTGGCGATGTCAATGACAGTAGTGGTCAGGTTCTCAATCTCGATGAACTCGGGAAGATTGCTTCCCACCGGGGGATGATACATCACCTCCCGAATGACCACTTGCTCAGCGCGAAGAAAATGAGTGGGCGTGAGGACGGAAAGGAGGGATACGACGATCCAGAGAGGGCGTTTCATCTTTGATATAGTCTATGCGTGTTTGCCGGGGGGGGATTTCGGGCGCAGCCGCCAAAGGGGCGAGGGGAGGGATCCTTCCTGCGCGGGCTCTCATGTAAAGCCATCGAACGAGAGAGGTTCAACCGAACACCACCCGGCAAAACGATGCTGGAGCCTAAAAAATAAAGAAAAGCTCCCCTCGCCTGCCTCTCCGGCCAGGAGACCTTCCTGGAAAAAAATTGTCAGGGCGGCCCATGCCGCCCTGCCGCCACGGGCTACTTCTGCAATTTGGCGAGGACCTCGAGGATCTTTGCCTTGCCGTAGCTGTGACCATCAACCGTCGCAATGACCTTGCCCGCCTTGTCCTTGGCGATGATCCCGTGGGTCTTGAGCTTTGCCTTCTTGATCTCCTCGGCGCTGTTTCCAGACCCCACCTTCACGGTCACAAGCTCGATGGTCTTCTGGTGCTCTTTCTTCAGGTCATTCACGATGACCGTAATTTTGTTACAAAGCACTCATCCATCGAAGTAATAGTAGGCCAGCTGAGGCTTCGCAGCCTCTTCCTTCTTTTCGGCTGTGGCAGCCCCTCCCGCAAAGAGCGAAAGGGCCACCACACAGATGAGGATTCTCAAGTTTTGCATGAGATTTGCCTACGGTTCCAAGAACGATGATCGATCAACTATTCTTCTCCCCACGCACCACGCGATTGCGTGAGGGCGTGCTCGTTTCCATGAAAATCAGATTGAGAAAAGTTTAAGGACCTTTAATATGGAGTGTCCGCCATCCAGCGGGCCCTCGCCATTTTCAGATCATGATCTTCATTCCTCGTTCGATAATCCGTTCCCTTCCGCTCGTCGCCCTCTTGGTGACCACTCATGCCGAAGCTGGAAAAATCGATTTCGCCCGCGAAGTCCTCCCCATTCTCTCCAACAAGTGCTTCGTGTGTCACGGACCGGACACCAAGAAAAAAAAGATGCTGCGCCTCGATTCCTTCGAAGCCGCCATTGCTGACCGCGGAGGCTATCACGCCATCGATCAAAAGAACCCGTCCGACAGCGAAATCATTGTGCGCCTGCACGACAAGGAGGACCCCATGCCGCCCGAGGATGCCGAGAAGAAACTCACTGATGCGGAGCGAGAAATCCTCAGCCAGTGGGTCAAGGAAGGCGGCGCCTACGCCAAGCATTGGTCCTTCGTTCCCCCCATAAAGGGCGCCGCGGCGGGCAAGAAGCCCAGCGAGGTGATCGACTCCTTCGTCGAAGCAAAACTCAGCGCAATGACGGATGGCAAAGTCAAACTGGCCCCTGAAGCCGATCGGACCACCCTCGCGCGGCGCGCCGCCCTCGTCCTGACCGGCCTCCCCCCGGAACTCAAGCTCCTCTCAAGCTATCTCGCCGACTCCAAACCAGGAGCCTTTGAGCGATTCGTCGACAAGCTCATGGAGAGCCCTCACTACGGCGAACACCAAGCGCGCTACTGGCTCGATGCCGTCCGCTACGGAGACACCCACGGACTCCACCTCGACAACAAGCGAGGCATCTACCCCTACCGCGACTGGGTGGTGCGGGCCTTCAACCGGAATCTGCCCCTCGATCAGTTCATCACCTGGCAACTGGCGGGCGACCTCCTCCCAAACCCCACCCTCGAACAGGAAATCGCAACCGGATTTGTCCGCATGAATCCCAGCACGGCCGAAGGCGGCGCCATTCCCAAGGAGTTCCAGGCCAAGAACAACTTCGACCGCACCGAAACTCTCGGCACTGTCCTGCTTGGGATGACCATGACCTGTGCCCGCTGTCATACCCACAAATACGACCCCATCACGCAAACCGAGTACTACCAGCTTTTCGCCTTCTTCAACTCCACCTCGGAGTCTCCCATGGACGGCAACAAGTACGAATACGGCCCGGTCCTCAAGGTTCCCCAGGACGAGGAAGCATGGATCTCTCACGAGAACATGCAGGCGCTCAAAACTGCACTCGTCGAAGCGGTCAAGGACGACCTTCTCAACCAACTCCCCGAAGCGGAGCGCAAGAAGTGGAAGAGCCTTTCCGCCGAGAAAAAATTCTCCTTCCTGGCAGATTCCAATGGCCCCTTCGCCAAGCAAGAGCTGGGAGGCCAGGCCACGGCGGCCGCCAAGAAGATCGCGGCGCTCCAGAAGGCCCACACTCCCACCCTGGTCGCCCGGGAATTGCCCAAACCGCGCGAAACAAAAATTCTCATGCGCGGTGAATACGATCGTCCCATGGGCGAAGCACTCGTCCCTGCAATCCCCGCGGTCATGGGCTCCCTGGCCAAGGATGCCCCACGCAATCGTCTCGGTCTCGCCCGGTGGCTCACCTCCCGCGAGAATCCTCTCGTCTCGCGCGTCCTCGTGAACCGCATCTGGCAACGCGTCTACGGCGATGCCATCGTCCGCAGCCCGGAGGACTTCGGCCTCCAGGGAAAGCAACCCTCCCATCCCAAGTTGCTGGACTGGCTCGCGGTTGAACTCCAGGAGAAGGATTGGGACCTCAAGCACATGCTGCGCATCATGGTCACGAGCAAGACCTTCAGGCAGCAATCCACTCATCGCAAGCTCCCCCTAGATGACCCCGAAAACTTCTGGTACGCCCGTGGACCGAGCTACCGCCTCGACGCCGAAGTCATCCGCGACCTCGCCCTGTGGGCCAGCGATATCCTCGATCCCCACATGGGGGGCGAAGGCATCAAGCCCTACCAGCCCGCCGGACTTTGGAAAGCCCTCATGCACCCGGGCAGCAACACCAAGAACTACGTCGCCGACAAGGGATCGAAGCTCTATCGCCGCAGCCTTTATGTCTATTGGAAGCGCACCAGTCCTCATCCCATGATGATCCTCTTCGACGCCCCCGATCGTGAGTCCAGTTGCGTCCGCCGTGGGAGAACAAATACTTCGCTCCAATCGCTCGGACTGTTCAATGAAACCCAACGCATCGAGATGTCGCGCAAGCTCGCTGAACGCCTCATCAAAACAAGCAAGGACAACAAGGCCCGTCTCGACCATCTCTTTACCCTCGTCGCCTGCCGCCCACCCAACGCGGCCGAGCGCAAAGCCTGCTCCGGGCTTCTTGAGAAAATGCTCAAGAGTTATGCGGACTCCAGGGACGACGCCCTCGCCCTCCTCTCCACCGGCGATGCACCGCGCGACGAATCCCTCTCCCCCGAAGAAGTCGCAGCCTGGTCTCAGGTGGTCGTGACCGTGCTGGCCAGCGATATTGCCCTCCTCCTCAACTAGAAGTCACCAGTCCCAAGGGATCCGCCCGAGCTCCCAAGATCATTTCCCCACTACTCCATGAATCCATTCCACGAACACCAGCTTTCCATGACTCGTCGCCAGCTCTTCGGCCGCTCGGCCCTTGGCTTGGGCACCGCCGCCATGGCGCAGCTTCTACCTCCGGAACTTCTCGCCGCAGGCAAGGAGAACCTGAACGGCGGGATTCATCACAAGGCTACCGCCAAGCGCGTGATTTACCTCTTCATGAGCGGCGGCCCCAGCCACCACGATACCTGGGATTACAAACCCAAGATGCGGGAGATGTTTGGTCAGGACCTGCCCGAACACATTCGCGATGGTCAGCGCGTCACCGGCATGACGGCCGGCCAGAAGACCCATCCAGTCTGCCCGTCGAAATACAAGTTCACCAATCACGCCAACAACGAAGAAGGCGCCTGGGTGAGTGAGTTGCTTCCTCACACCGGCAAAGTCGTAAAGGAGATGTGCATTGTGAACAGCACTTTCACCGAGGCCATCAACCACGACCCCGCGATCACCTATATTCAGACCGGCAGCCAAGTTCCCGGCCGCCCCAGCCTTGGAGCGTGGCTCAGCTATGGCCTGGGCAGCGCCAATGAAGACCTCCCCGGTTACATTGTGATGCACGCCAAGACCAACCATCCGGAGCAGAGTCTCTTCAACCGGCTCTGGGGCCCCGGCTTTCTGGACTCCGAACACCAGGGCGTCCTCTTGCGCAGCCAAGGCGATCCCGTCCTCTATCTCAGCAATCCAAAGGGGGTCAGTCGCGCCGACCGCCGCGCCCAGCTCGACACTCTGGCAGCCCTCAACGAAAGCCACCACCAACAGTCCCTCGACCCTGAATCCCTCGAGCGCATCAAGCAGCACGAGATGGCCTTTCGCATGCAGATCTCCGTTCCCGAACTCATGGACCTCTCCAAGGAGGGCGAGAAGACCTTCGAACTCTACGGACAGGAAGCTCGCCAGGCGGGCACCTTCGCGGCCTGCTGCCTGAACGCGAGGCGCCTGGCCGAACGCGGAGTGCGCAACATCCAGATCTTCCACCGCGGTTGGGATGCTCACGGCAGCCTGCCTCGCGAACACGAATCTCAGTGCAAGGATATCGATCAGGCCTGCGCGGGCCTCCTCACCGATCTCAAACAGCGGGGGATGCTCGACGAAACCCTCGTCGTCTGGGGCGGTGAGTTCGGACGCACCGCCTACTGCCAGGGAAAATTGACCAAGGAAAATTACGGTCGCGATCACCACCCCCGCTGCTTCACCACCTGGATGGCTGGCGGCGGCATCAAGCCCGGCATCACCTATGGCAAAACCGACGACTACGGCTACAACATTGCCAACGCAGACGGCACCCCCATGTTCCCCCAACCCCAGAAGGACAAGTGGACTCCGGGCACCATGCACATCCACGATCGCAACGCCACCATCCTGCATCTCTTGGGCATCAACCACCGTCGCCTCACCTATCGTTACCAGGGCCGCGACTTCCGCCTGACCGATATCCATGGACATGTCGTCAAGGACATCATTGCCTGACGGCCACGGGCCAAGCTCCAAGAAACAAGCTCCAACAAAACTCCAGGAGCGAAAAACCAAATCCCATCACCGGCTGCAGGAGGCCCGCTTTGGTCCCGTTCCTGTCTCCTGGAATCGGGTTGATCCTGTTTTTGGATCTTTCGCCGCCGATCTACGGCGACCCGAAGCCGTTCCACGCGCCTTATCCTTCTCCTCCATCCATCCTTCCTTCCAAGCTTTACACCGCCCTTCCCCTTCACGACAGTGACCGATCATCCCCGTAGGCATGCCTCACTTACCGCATTTCAATCCCACCCGCCGTTCCGTGCTGCAAGCCGGTTCGATTGGATTGATGGGGCTTGGGATGAATCACCTCGGATTCCTGCGATCCCTCGCCGCTGCTGAAACGACCAGAAGCCAACCAAAGGCCCGGAACGTCATCTACATCTTCCTCTCCGGCGGGCTCGCGCAACACGAGTCCTTCGACATGAAGCCGGACGCTCCCCAGGAGATCCGCGGCGAATTCAATCCCATTCGCACCAAGACGCCGGGACTGCACATTTGCGAACACCTTCCGGAACTCGCCAAGCGCAGCGAACGTTGGTCGCTCTGCCGCTCCCTCACTCATCCATGGAACGAGCATTCACAGGGACACCACACCATGCTCACCGGGCGCACCGAGATGCCGCCCAACTTCGACCCCAACAAACCGAAAGAAAGCGACTGGCCGTCCATCGCGGCATTGGCCAACGATCTCCTTCCCACCCGTGGCAATCTTCCCCCTGCCATCATTCTGCCCGACAAAATCCGACACCGCACCGGTCGGGTCCTCCCCGGCCAGTTCGCCGGCCAACTTGGAGCACGCAAGGAACCCTTCTTCATCGAAGCCTCGCGCTACAATCCCGTCAATTACGGCGCCTACCCCGACTACCTCTTCCATCACGCCCGCGGCCGGGAAGACGGCAGCAAGTTCACCTTCGATTCCCCCACCTTCTCCCTTCCCGAGGGACTCGACTTCCGCCGTCTGCGCGACCGCGTTGGCCTGCTCAGAAATCTCAACCGACAGAGCGCAAAAATTGAAAACACAGCGGAGACTCATCAACTCGGCCGCTACCAGAAGATGGCAGCCGATCTCCTCCTCGATCCGACCGTCAAGGATGCCTTCGATGTGCACTCCGCAGATCCCAAACTGCAGGATCGCTACGGTCGCAATGCCTTCGGCTGGTCCCTCCTCCTCGCACGTCAGCTTGTTGAATCGGGTGTCCGCCTCGTGCAGGTCAACCTGGGCAACAACGAGGCCTGGGACACCCACCAGGCCGCCTTCCCCAACCTGAAGAACTACCTCCTCCCTCCCATGGATCGCGCGGTCTCGGCCCTCCTTGATGACCTGAGCGAGCGCGGACTGTTAGACGACACCCTGGTCGTGATGGCCAGCGAGTTTGGACGGACTCCCCGCATCTTCAGGATCCCCAAGGCCCCCCTTCCCGGACGGGATCACTGGGGCGCAGTCCAGAGCATCTTCTTTGCCGGCGGCGGAGTGCAGGGCGGCCGCGTGATCGGATCCTCCGACAAAAAGGGCGAGTTTCCTGACAGCGACCCCCAGAAGCCGGAGGATTTTGCGGCCACCATCTACGACGCCCTCGGTCTCCCCCCGAGCATCATGTGGCACGACCCCGAAGAACGCCCGCACTTCCTCTATCATGGAAAACCCATGACCAAGCTCTTCGGTTAGCGGTTGGGTGAGGGCTCCTCGCAACCACCCCATGAAGGATCCAGCCCTCGCCACCTCCTGCCTTGGCACCTTCTAGGCAATTCCCAGCGAAGCGTTCGATCTCGATGGCAGCTGGAATATCGCGCCCAGCGAATGAATCCGGTCCCCGCTCGCACCTTGCGGACACTCTCCTCCACTCCACCTCCCACTTGGAGCGAAGTGATCGGGACGGAGCCGTCTCCTTCCTCTCTTCCGTCGCTCAGATCAAGAGCCTCGCCTGCACATTTTCTTGGCTTCACGCCCCGCTCTATGCTCCCCTCGGCGCACAATGAATCGCCGACGCTTCCTCCGGACCTCTGCCGCCACCGCCCTCTTTGCTGCTCCGAGCCAGAGCCTGCTCGCGCTAAAGACCAACAACGCCTATCGCAAGAAAATCGGGATTCAACTCTACACCCTGCGCAACGAAATCACGAAGGACACCGCGGCCACCATCAAGGCCGTCAAGAGTGCCGGCTACATTCAGGGAGAACTCTACGGCTTTCCCAACTGCGACCTCATGATCAAAGCCGCCCAGGAGGTCGGTCTCGAACTGCATTCCTCCCACTTTGACTGGGAGGCGGTCACCAGTCCCAAGGACGTCGCCCTCTCGGATTTTCAGAAAATCCTTGAGAAGGCCAAGGCGATTGGCCTCTCCCATCTCGTCGTGCCCTATCTTCACGAGAAGGACCGCACCACTCTCGACGACTACAAGCGCACCGCCGAGAATTGCAACAAGGCCGCCGCTCTCGCAAAGAAGGCCGGCATCCAACTTTCCTATCACAACCACGCCTTCGAGTTTATGCCTCAGGAGAACGGCGTCACGGGCTACGATGTCTTCGTGAAGGAATTCTCTCCCGATATGCAGTTCGAAGTTGATGTCTTCTGGGTCAAAGTGGGCAATGTCGATCCCATCGCTCATATGAAAAGGCTCAAGGGCCGCATTTCACAGCTCCACCTCAAGGATCTCAAGAAAGACACCAAGCTTCCCAGCTATGGGGGCGTCGCAAAGGAAGCCTTCCTGGAACTCGGCAACGGCATGATCGATATGGAACCCATCATCGTCGCCGCCAGCGAGATTGGAGTCAGCCACTGCCATGTCGAACAGGATCACAGCCCGCACCCGCTCGCCAGCATCGTGCAGAGCATGAAATACCTGAAGGGACTTTAGGGAACGGATGTTCGGATTTCAGGATACGAACAGCGAACCCTGACTAGCAGCTGCTAGGCTCAAGGATTCGTCTCCGGGTCAGCGTCAATCAAATTCGACGCCCCCACACCGAACATGGTGAGCGCTTCGAGGGTCGCGTGCATCGTCGCCTTCATGGGCGTGATGCACGCCTCGGGAACGATCTGAACCTGACCCAAGGTCGCCGCCGGGACCGAAGGCAGAAAGACCGCCACCGTGCCGTCACCAAGCTCTTCGATCTCAAAACCGATCGCCCGCGATTCGGAGCCGTAGAGATCAACGAGAACGGGCCGGAACTTCCGCTCCTCTTCGTGCCCCAGATACTGATGAATAAGGGTCCGGATCATGCTGTAGCCGGGAATGCGTTCCAACAAACTCCGCTCGATCCACCCCCGCACTGCGCCACCCCATCGCGTCCGCACGATGACTCCGGTGAAGTAACAGAGCAGGATCACGGTGAGCAGGGCCATCGCAACGACCGCGGAACTCGTCCACGAGGATTCAAACGGCAAACTCCCCACCATCGGCAGGAGCAACTTCTGCACGATCGAGACCACCTGCCAGAGCGCGAATCCAACGATGCCGATCGGCACAATCACCAACACCGCCCCAAGCACCGTGGTCTTCAAAAAACCCAACGGCTTTCCGTTCTTATCCATAGCCATGGGTCATTCCGACATGACCCTGCAGAATCTCAAATCTCAAATCTCCAAAATCCAACATTCACTTGATCTTCAGCTTGAAGCAAACAGCTTCCCGATCATTCCGCAGCAACAGGTAGTCGCCTGCCAGGGCCGGAGTGTTCCAGGTCTTGTGCAGGAGAGCGTTCTGCCTCCCGACTTCCTTGAAGGAGTGCGGATCCGCTTCCACGAGGGCCACATAACCCCGCTCCGACTGCACCAGGAGATGATCCCCGACCAGGATATTCTGCCCATATCCATAGTTCTTACCACGCCATTGACGCTTGCCAGTCGCCAGTTCCACACAGGCCAGTCTCCCTTCATCCAGCCCGTAGGCATAGCCCCCAGCGATGCAGACATTGCTGAACTTGGTCTTCATCTCCCGGTTCTTCCACACCTTCTCCACCGTGAAGTCCTCGCCCTCCCGCGAGATCTCCAACAACGCGGTTCCCATGCCATAGCTCGCAGAAACAAGGATCCGGTCCAGGCCCGCCGGCTGCGCGAGCGCCGATTTTGGCATCTTGGCAGGCCACTTCCAAGTCCACTGGATCTTCCCGGTGGTCGACTCGTGGCCGGTGACGGTGTTGTGGTTCACGCAAACAATCTGCTCCTGCCCCGCGAGGCTCGCCAACACCGGCGACGCATAGCTCGCCGAATCATCACCCGCACTCCAGACCAGTTCCCCCTTCTCGCGGTGATAGGCCAGAACCGTCGGTCCCGGGCTCTTTCCTCCGGTCACCACCACCAACTCACCCACAATCAAGGGCGAACTCGCTTTCCCATACATCAGGTTCTCAGCGCCGTGTTCCTCCAGCACATGGCGGGTCCAGATCAGATCACCGCTCTGAAAGTCGAGGCAATCGAGAATCCCCGTTCCGCCAAGAGCATAAACCCGCTCCCCATCGATGGTCGGATTGGCGCGGGGGCCATCCCCCCCCATCGACTCCTCAAAGCGCGTCTCGTTCTCGTGCACCCAGAGCGGTTCACCGGTCGCGAGGTCGTAGCAGGAAATCAACTCCTTCTTCCCGCGCTGCTCCTGCGTCAGGGCGCGGCCCCGCGAGACCGAGAACCCGGACCATCCTGCCCCAATCTCCCGGCGCCAGAGTTCCTTGGGCGGCTGTGCGGACCAGTCGGCGTCAAGAGTCACGCCCTTCAGGATCCCATCACGATTCGGCCCAAGGAACTGCGGAAAGTCCTGTCCTGCCGTGCTCAAGGTTGCTTCCCCGCCACTCCCTTCAAGATCATCCAAGCGCTCATCGAGCTTGGGCAGCCACTTCCACACCAAGCGCGGGATGGCCCCTCCGTTGAGCGAGCCCTCCCATTGGGTCGTCGATATCAGAACACCGGTCACCAATCCCACCATCAGCACCCAGGCTCCAAACAGTTTCCAGCGCCGTTTCCACGGGAGCTGAGTGAGGAAGACATACCAGAGCCCCAGGATCGGAAGGGTCAGCACCGTCAGGGTGACCCAGGCAAAGTGCCGCGAGACCTCTTGAACAACGAACAGGTAGGCCACAAACCCATACACCAGCAGCAGAATCCCAATTGGAATCCACCAGCGCATCTTCCGCTTTGCAGAGGAATCAGTCATCTCCACATGGGGGACCGGTTCTTCTCCCTGTCAATATTCGGGGAAGGAGCAGCCCCTCTTCGTGAGGAACCAGGAGTGCGCGCCAGAAAATCGCATGTCGACTTGCGGCCCATCCTACTTCTCCCCTCCCACCGCCGACTCATACCACTCTCCCCGCAACCAATCGACAATGAGCCCGATCTCCTCATCGGATAGCTGCGCCGGGCGCTCGAGCTTGCCCTCCGCATCATACTTCGGACCGAAGATCGCCATCCGGTCATTGCGCTTCCCGTAGAACCGCTTGTGCCCCGGATTCTTGATAAAGTCGATTTGCCACTGCCGACTGCCGTAGCCGGTGAGGTCGGGACCCTTTTTCCCCTCCTCGTGGAACTTGTGACAATCCGTGCATCCGAAAGCAAGGTCGTCACCAAGAATGTCGCGCCCATCCGCAATCAGCTCCGCATCTCGCTCATCAATCTCAAATTGCGACTTCAGCTTCGCCTCCGCCGAGAGCGCCACGATCACCAACTCCAATTCCTCCTTCTGATCGTCGTCGAGATCCTTGAGATCATCGGTCAGAAACTCCAGCATTTCGCTGTCTTCAATCAGCTTGGTGGCACCCAGGTAGTCGGCATGCTGAAAGGTCTTTGCATTGAGAATGCCCCTCACCCATTTCCGACTGGCAAAGCCGTGCAAGTCTGATGCCGATTGCCCATCCTTCCGCAGATTCCCCAGACCGTTGTGACCGTCGTAGGCATGGCACGACGCGCAGTTCTTCGCGAACAACCGCGGTCCCTGTGTGAGCGGGTCGTTCCGAAGCAAAGTGATCGCTCCTTCGGGTGGAATTCCATCCGGCGAACTGGCCAGCGCCTTGATCCGTTCGGCGTCCTTGTGCGCGCCAGCCACCGCCACCTGGTGTTCCTCGCTCTCCCAGTCGTGAGTGAAGGCCACCATCGTGTAGTGCACAAAGAAACCGAGCACGAGGGTCAGGAAAACCAGGTTGAACCAATGCCCGATCTTCCATCGCCCGAAGAAGGGCATCAGGAAAACAATCGTGGCAACCACTCCAGGAATCACGAACGCACCGGTGATGAGATCAAATTCCTTGAGGAGGGCAAAGAGCGCCATGAAATACCAGTCCGGGCGAGCGGCTGAAAAGTTTTCGGAGGGATCAGCCGGCGCACTGAGATCCGTTCCAAACTGCCACACAAAGAAGAGGATGCCCCCCATCACCGCAGCGCACGCAATCGCATCGCGGAAGACCTGGTCTGGCCAGAAATAGACATCCCCCCGGCGAGGTTTGAAATTGTCGTCCTCTTCGAGATTCGGCCTGCGGATCTGCAGGCAGATGATGCGCAGTAGACAGAGGCCCGTGATCACCCCGGTCACGATGCCCACCATGGGCTTCGAACCACCAGGGAGCGCACTCCAATTCACCAGCAGGATCGCTTGGGCGAAAGCCATGATGAGAAAGGCCACCCACCAGAAATGACGGGTGGAGGCCGCGGTTTTTCGCGGCGCAGGAGTGATCCCATGCTTCCGAAAGAGATAGATGTGCAGTCCGATCAGTGCGATCAAGAGACCCGGAAGAACCCCGGCATGCAGGGCGAAGAAACGGGTGAGCGTATAGTGACCCGCTTCGTTGCCACCAATCACGAGCTGCTTGACCTGATCCCCAATCAAGGGCGTGTTACCCATGATGTTGGTCGCCACCTCAGTCGCCCAGTAGCCCTTTTGATCCCAAGGCAACAGGTAGCCGGTCAGCCCGAGCCCCATCGTGATCCCGAGCAGGGCCAACCCGAACCAGAAGTTGAACTCGCGCGGCGCTTTGTAGGCCCCATCGACCACCACTTGCACGAGGTGCAGAACCAGGAGAACAATCATGAACTGAGAGGTCCAATGGTGAATTCCGCGCAGCCAATCACCGCCCGGAACCTTCTCCTGAATATGATACACACTCTCCCAGGCTGAGTTCGCGCTCGGACTGTAAAACATCCAGAGTATGATCCCGGTGATGAACTGCACCATGATCGCGAAGGTCAGGGTGCTGCCCCAGACGTAACGCCAGCGCGCGCCGCCCGGAACATTTTCAAAGAGGACTTCCTTGGTGAGACGCCGAACCCCGGTGCGATTATCGATCCAGTCGAGCAATACTTTCATGGTTGCGAGGCGCTAAAAGGGTTCAGGAGATCGCTTTCTTCTCAGGCACCCCGGCCTTGAACTTCCGAAACCGCACCCAGACTTCACCGGTGGCCAGCTTCTCTTCGTCGACCTCCAAGGTATCAAGCCCACGGGGAGCCTGCGTATTGTCGGGGGACAACGAACCATCGAGGTTGAATTTACTCTCGTGACACGGACAGTAATACTGCTCTCCACCCTGCGTGTTGCGGTACTCCACCGCACAACCAGCATGGGGACAACTGGCACTGAACACCGTGAGAGCGCCCTCCTTGTCCCGCTGGGCATAGACGAGCCCCAGCGGCAGATTCTTGTATGTCGTCCAGGCGTCAGTCTTATCCGCCATCACCTTGAAGGCCTGCGGCGGACCACCAGCCACGATCGAATCCAGAGTTGTGAGCCGAGCCAACACCCCGTTGACCTTTCCACCAAAGAGCGGACAGGACACCACCCGAAGTCCCACTGCAGCGGGAGCGGCCACCATCGCTCCACCGAGGACAATGCTCCCGGCCTTCTGCAAAAAGTCCCGGCGCGCAGGTTCCTCCTTGCTCGCGGAATCAGGATTTTCTTCCGAGGACGGCGCCACCGGCTTCTCGTCCAGCGGCTCATTCTTGGGTTCCTCTATTCGTTCCGTCTTAGGATCTGACATTGTGTTGGAGAGATACGGACGGCAATTACCCATGGTGTCAAGTTCACCTCAAGAGATCAGCGCATTTGGGTGTCCCCCGCCAGCCCTGCGACCAAGGCGCAACAGTGCCTTCGGGGAACAGGACCGCCCTCTGGGGCACTGCTCTTCCCAGCCGGCTGCGCCGCACTGATTCCACCTGATCAACTCAAGTGCCACGCTACACCAGAATGCCCGAACACCCACTAGACCTCCCAGCCCTTCCGCACTTCCGTCCTGATGTACTGATCCGCCTTCGCATTCCCCTTCGCTTTCAGGTGTTCGGAATCCCACTCAATCTTTTCCCCCACTCGCAGGGCCAGGTTTCCAAGCAGGACCGTCTCCGTGAGCGGCACCGAGTATTCAAAGTTCGACAGGCAAAGCGGCCCCCCCTTGCAGGCTTTGATCCATTCCTGGTAGGGATTGCCCCCAACCCGCGGGAGGGATGGCGCAGGCTCGTCGAAATTCTTGAAATTCTCTTCAGGCAGCAAACGGAAACCATTCGGATTCCACTCTTTGAAGGCAATCGTTCCCTTCGATCCGATGATCAGGCTCCCATTCTTGGGAAGCTCCTTCTCACCGATCAGATCAGCACTCGGCTTCTTGCCACCATCATACCAGGTCAGAGTCACCGGCGGCTTCTGCCCGCGCGCCGGAAACTGATAGCGAATGACGCTCCATTTCGGCGCAGTCTGTAGTGAAATTTCCGGAGCGTCCGCCTCCACACTGGTGGGCGCACCCAGCTCGAGAGCCCAGAAGGCCGCATCCATGTTGTGACAACCCATGTCCCCCAGGGCACCGGTTCCAAAGTCCCAAAACCCGCGCCACTTGAAGGGATGGTAACCATCCGCGTATGGACGCTCTGCTGCCGGCCCCAACCAGAAATTCCAATCAAGATAATCGGGAACCGGTTTTGCCGCACCAGGTCTCGCCATGCCCTGCGGCCAGATCGGGCGATCCGTCCACACGTGCACTTCCTTCACCTCTCCAATAATTCCCCCGCGAATGTACTCCACCAACTTGCGCGTGCTGTCGTAGGAGTGCCCTTGGTTCCCCATCTGCGTGATCACCTTATGCTTGCGAGAGGTCTCCAACATTTTGCGCGCTTCCCACACCGAATGCGCAAGGGGCTTTTGCACATAGACATGCAGCCCCATCTTCATCGCGAGCATGCTGGCCGGGAAGTGATGGTGATCCGGGGTACTCACCGTCACCGCATCGAGCTTGTCGCCCATCTCTTCCAACATCTTGCGGTAGTCGCGGAAAACCTTCGCCTTGGGATACCGATTCTTGCGCGCGGTCAGGGTGCGGGAATCAACATCGCAAAGCGCGACGATGTTCTCCGTGGCACAACCATCACTGTCCACTATCCCCTTTCCACCCGCCCCGATCACTCCGATGTTGAGTTTCTCATTCGGAGACAGCTTGCGTCCAAACATGGAACCGCTCGGCAGGATCAGGATCGAGGCCGCTGCCGTGGAGGTGCCTAGAAATTTCCGACGAGAGAGGTTCGACTGTTGCATCTGCGCCATTTGATGAAGCCACGCCCTCGGAGTCAAGCCATCGCCCCGGGGAACAAGCCCCTCAAGATCCCAAGCTTTAGGCTCGAATGAGCCTGCAGAGCTCTCAAGAGCCCGACTATCGCGAAAGCCGTTTCCCGGAATCGCCACCCGAGGACATCTTCTCCTCCAGCGCCTCGATTCCCGAGAGCACATAGTCGCTCCGGGACTCTCTTGCCAAAGCAGCCATCGCACAGCCCCGTTTCAGACTCAGCGCGGGCTCCTCGTTCAGCAGCGAATACAACACCCCCGCTGCGAAGGCATCGCCTGCCCCGATCGGACTCACCACCTCACTGGCAAATGCCTCCTGCTCGTAGATGATCCCCCCAAAGAGACCGATGGCCCCACCCGGCCCCTTTGTCATGACCACGTCCGCGATCCGAAACTCATCCTGTAGGCGCCGCAACTCGTCCTCCGGATCACCACTGCGCTTCCAAAGGGCCTTCAAGTCTTCTTGACCAACCAACAAGAGATCGAGATCGCCGATGAGTTTGGAGATCTCCTCGCGCGCTTCCTCCGCGGACCAGAGCTTGGAACGATAGTTCACATCACAGGACACCTTCACCCCGGCCTGGCGTGCGCGTTCCACCACTTCTGCCACCGTCTCCCGGCAACCCTCCGAAAGTGCAGGCGTGATGCCGGAGAAGTGGAAAATCCTGCTCGATTCGATGGTCGCAAAATCGACCTCGTCCATGCTGAGCGATTCGATGCTCGCACCGGCCCGATCGTAAATCACGTTCGTCCGGTTCGCGCCCAGACCTGACTCCACAAACATCAATTCGTTTCGTCCTTCGGCAGCCCATACCACCTTGGAGACATCCACTCCCCGCGCCCGGATCTTCGAGACGATGCGCTCTCCGAGGGGCGTCCTGGCCACCTTGGACTGCCAAGCGACCCGCTTCCCGAGACTCGCGAGCGCGATGGCACAATTCGATTCCGCACCGGCAATATCAACCCGAACACCATCGCTCCCCGGAAAGGGAACCCCTGCCTCGGTGGACAAGCTCAACATCGTCGAGCCCAGAGTGGTGAGATCCCAGTCCTTCATCGTGTTCTGCTGGAAGGGCGGAGCCAGGGCGCTCATGCAGCGCCCCCACGCTTACGAATGGGGGGGGTCGACTTTGCCAGGATTGGCGGGTGCCACCACCGGCGTCTCGCCATCAGTGTTCGCGTTCTTGTCATCGCCGTCACAGGCTACCGCGGAGAGCGCGATCCCTGCCGCGGCTGCTCCAGCGAGGAGTTGCTTGCGCTTGTTGGAGTGGCCGAAGCGCTCGCGACGAATGACGAGGGAGTTCCGGTCGTGAATGCGGTAAACAACGTTGCGCACTTCGTCGTCGCGGAAAAACTCGCCGCCCACCTTGTAGATCCGGTTCCAGAGATGGTAATCGTCGGCGCCCAAGCCAACCGCGCGCTCTTGGTAGTTGCCGGCCTTGAGCGCGATCCGAGTGCGCATCGTGACGGATGAATGCGGCAGCATGTTGTCATCACTGTTGCTGGTGAACATGGTCTCAATCGGCTTGTTGGGCCAGTGCTGGCGCGGGGTGATCTCGCCGTCCTGCAGGGTGTTGAGAAGACATCCGTATACGTCCACGCCCTTTTGATCGAGGGTCTGAATCGCGCGTTCCATGTAGTTCGGGAGGAGTTGATCGTCGTAGTCGAGCGGCTTGTAATACTCGGTATCGCACTGCTCGAGGGCCTGGCGGTGCAACCAGCTGCAGTGTTCGATGTCGGCCTTCAGCCCGGTGCAGATGAGGGGCAGATCATAGCGCTGAGCAAGGCGTTCCCCGAACGCCCACGGGCCGTCCACCAAAAGAACAACCTTGAATTTCTTGTAGGTCTGCGTGGCAATGCTGTTGATCGCGTCGTCGAGGTAGGAGGCCTCGACGCCGTCGTGAATGCGCACTCCAAAGGTCACCCGGGCATCGGAATGCTGCAGCGAGGTGTGAGTGAGACGTGCCAGTGCCGGGCCATAAGCCCGGGCGTAGTTGGAACCGATCGAAAGCTCGTCTACCGAAGCGAGACACTTGACCGAATCGAGCTTCACCGCTTTCAGGATTGCCCGGTGGGCAGTCTTGGCAAGACGCTTCGGGTTGTTGTTCCAATCGATGAGATACCCATTCTGGCCATTCTTGATGAAGTCCGCGATCCCGCAGGTCTTGGTCACGACCACCGGAATTCCGCAGCTCAGGGCTTCGGCGGCGGTGAGAAGGAATCCTTCCTTCTTGCTGTTTCCCAGCAGGACATGGCAGCCCTCCAGACGATGACGATAACTCAGCGGATTGAAATCGAGCGGCCGCACATCGAGGCGATCGGCCACCCCCAACTTGCGAGCAAGTTTCATCACCGCTTCCATGGCCTCACCCTGAACCCGCAAGGTGTAATCCAAGCCTGCGGTCTCGGCCCCAGTCCAGGCGCGGATGACGATGCGGGGATTCTCGGCCAACAAATAAGGCAGCGTCATGAGCCCCTTGTCCTCCAACGGTCGTCCCATCCATCCGACCACAATCCGACCGTGCGGATCGTAGTCGCCCTTCGCCATGCAAAACTCGGTCACCGGCGGCGGAAGGATCCCGCCATCGCTGTGATCATTCTCGCGAATCCAATCGCGGTAGCGATTCATCACTTTTTGCGAAACACCCGCCACCGTCATCCCCCGCCGATCTTGATAGGCTTTACTGAAGTAGCGCCACCCGGCCTCGTCCCAGGAATGAAGCACCAGCGAGGTCGGCCGCTCAGGCAACCCGTCGAGATTTCCGTAGCTCAAAAACCAGGCGCTCGGATCATTCGGAGCAACCCCCGTGATCTCTCCACACTGGAAGCCGGATGCCACCGCCTTGTCCAGCAGCGGGATGTCTTCGGACTGACAATACAGCGTGGTGCGATCGCGAACCCACTCCGGCAAGGTCTCAATGTAGCGCAGGACCGCGGTCTGCGCGCCACCGAGCGCCATGTTGTGGGTGACAAAACAGGGGGCAATCTGGGGAAGCATGTTGTGCGACATGGTTAATCTCCGTGAAAAATCGAGAGAGGACAGGTAGTCTACAGAAGTGAGCGACCGCTGGCAACAGCCGTGCGGCGCGCTAGTACACGCATTCGAGCCGATTTCATTCCCTTTTATTCAATTTTGGCCGAAAATCTCCCCATGCAGCCCCTCCTCCGCCTGTCCCTGCTTGCCGTCGCACTCGCGCCGGCTTTGACGTGTTTTGCGGAAAAAGCAGGGCCTCATTGGGCCTTTGAGGAGCTCAAAAGGCCTCCCGATCAGTGGCCCGACAATCAGCGGTGGGCCCGAAATGGGGTAGATTTCTTCATCCAAGACGCACACCGAGAGACCGGTCTGCACCCCAATCCTGAAGCCGACAAGCTCACGCTCATCCGCCGCCTCACCCTCGATCTCACCGGCTTGCCCCCGACCTTGGCGGAGCTCGACTCCTTCATCGCCGACGAATCGGAGAACGCCTACCAGACCCTCGTTGATCGCCTCCTGGCCTCCCCTCACTACGGCGAACGCTGGGGCCGGCACTGGCTCGATGTCGCGCGTTACGTCCAGGGCAAGACCAAGGTTGCGGCCGTCGATCGCATCGACATGGCCGAACCTTACCGTGATTACGTCGTGCGCGCCTTCAATGCCGACAAGCCCTACAACCAGTTTGTCACCGAACAACTCGCGGGCGATCTCCTTCCCGCCCCTGCCGACCGTCAGGCCTACCTCGATCAGATCGCCGCCCCCGGTTTTCTCTCCATCGGGCCGTGGTTCGCAGACTGCGCCGATCCCAATTCGCTCCGCATGGACATCATCGACGAGCAGATGTCCACCGTCACCCAGGCCTTCCTCGGACTCAACTTCGGTTGCGCACGCTGTCACGATCACAAGTTCGATCCCATCCCGACTCGCGACTATTATGCCATGGCAGGGATCTTCGGGAGCACCCGCATTCTGCAAAGGAACAGTACAAACTGGCGCGACGGCCGCTATCGCCTGACCCGCCACCAAGCGACCCCGAAACAGATCTCCGACGATAAACGCATGCGCAAGATCATCGCCAACCTGCGCGCTGATCGCTGGGACCTCATGCATGAGATCCGCGCCCAGCTCATTGCCACCACCACTTCTCGACTCGCTGCCTACGATCGCGCGCTCAAGTCTCTCCCCGTCATGCCGGCCGTTCAGATCGAAGCGGAGGACTACAATGGGCAAAACAATGTGCGCCGGGCGGAGTTCGAAGACGGCATGGTGGTGGAAACTCAACGCGAACGACTGCAGTGGGTTGGTTGGCGACCGAAGCTTCCCGAGGCCGGAACCTACACCGTCTTCCTCCGCTGCGCAGCACCGGAATCCTACCTCGTCGAATTGAAACTCGATGGCAAATCCGTCCTCAAGGATCACGCGCTGCCTGCAACCGGAGGATGGGAGGCCCGACACTTTCGCTGGGTCAGCCTCGGTCACTTCCAGTTTCGCAAGGGCACCAACGATGTCCGCCTGTGGGCACAGGATCACTCCTATCTTCCGCGCATCGACAAGTTGCGCTTCGCCCGCACGCCCCCCCACCGTGGCAAGTGGCTCAACGAAGCGATCAAGCGTGACCAATTGGATAAACAGGTCCTCTCCCAACTCCAATTTATCCGCAAGCCATGGCCTCCCAACATTGCCGATGCCGAACGCTTTCTGGCCTCCCCCAACAAGTCGCTGCACGAGCTCGATGGTGAGATCGCCAAGCTCCAGGAACGTTACCCCGCCCTTCCGCGCATGCTCTCCGTCACCGAGCAGCCCACCATGGTGAACGAACCGATTCACCGGAGCGGCGATGTTTACAATCTGGAGCAGGAGGCCGTGGCACGCGCAGTGCCGACTCTGGCCGAAGGCTTGGTGAAGAGCCCGGACATTCCCGCCCAGGCCAGCGGACGGCTGGAACTCGCGCACTGGATCACGGACCCCAATAATCCGCTCACTGCCCGCGTGATGGTAAATCGTCTCTGGCAGGGTCACTTCGGCACCGGCCTCGTCGCCACTCCGGGCGACTTCGGAATCCAGGGCGCCCGCCCCACCAACCAAAATCTGTTGGACTGGCTCGCGGTGGAGTTGATCGAGGGGAAGTGGTCGCTCAAGAAAATCCACCGCCTCATCGTCCATTCAGCGACCTATCGCCAATCCAGCACACGGAGCAAGTCGAAGGCCGCCCTCGACCCGGACAACAATCTCTACTGGAGCTTTCCCCGGCGCCGACTTGAGGCCGAAGCACTCTACGACAGTATGCTGAGCATTGCAGGAAAAGTCCCGCGCCAGCCCAGCGGGCAACCGCTCGATCACAACAAATCGATGGACCGCGCGATGTATATCCTCACCTCGGGACGCTCACCGCTGGGAATGGGAATCGAGATTCGCAAGATGCTCCACTTGTTCGGTTACGATCCTTCCGGCGTGCCCGTCCACCACCGCGACCACACCGCCACCGCCGCGCAGTCCCTCTTCTGGCTCAACAACAAGCTCCCCAGTTACTACGCCACCAAACTGGCGGAACACTTGCTCGCCCTCCCCGACCTCAACGACGAACAACGCGTCATCATCGCCTATCGCATGACCATCGGGCGACTCCCGGCCCCCAATTTAATGGAGCGCACCTTCACCTACCTCGATCACTGCCGCATCGTGCAGGACCTCGGCGAAACGGAATCCTGGACCCGCGTTTGTCTCGCCCTCTTCTCCTCCGATAGCTTCAGCCATCTCGAATAAGTGTGGCCGCGCTTTAGCTGGCGCAACCTCGCATGATCCACTCCTCTCCAGCTTCCTCCCCCACAATCTCACGCCGCAGACTCCTCGGCCTGAGCGGACTCGCGCTCACCGACATGCTGACCCGCCAGGCCTGGGCCGCCCCTGCGAGCGGAATCTCCTCCGCCTCCGGGGGCCATGCACCCCACTTCCCCGCCCGCGCCAAGCGCATGATCTTCATTCTGCTCGACGGCGGACTCTCGCAGATCGATTCCTACGACTACAAGCCACGCCTCCAGAAGGAACACGGGAGAGAGCTGCCCGATACCATCAAGTCTCCCAAGTTCACCTTCGCCAAACGGGGCCGCATCATCGGCTCACCCTTCGCATGGAAGCAGTGGGGTGAAAGCGGCTGGTGGGCCAGCGACCTCTTTCCCGAGGTCAACAGTGGATGGATCGACAAGCTCTGCTTCCTCCACTCCCTCCACCACGAAAACGAGGACCACATCACCGCGATGTCGATGCTCAACACCGGGGTCCCCCGCGAAGTCCGCCCCGCCCTCGGCAATTGGCTCACCTACGGACTAGGCTCCGACAACGGGAACCTGCCCGGCTATATCGATCTCACCCCCAAGGACGGCCGCACCTTTCCCACCGGATTCCTCCCCACCTCCTACGGCGGCGCTCCCATCCTGCAGCCGTCCAAGCGCGGCGGTGATCTCAAGTGGGACAATCTCGCCGCAGGGTTCAAGGGACAACGCGAGCATCTCGACTTTATCCATAGCCTCAATGAGGAGAGCGATCCACTCCTGACCGAGCTGCGCAACCGCGAGCTAGCCTTCCGCATGCAAAACGTGGCCCCTGAGATCATGGACCTCGAGCGCGAGTCGCAGGCCACACGCGACATCTACGGCATCGACGACGAGCACACCGACGAGTTTGGTCGCACCCTCCTCTTGGCCCGACGCTTCTCCGAAGCCGGAGTGCGCTACGTTACCACCACCCACTCAAGCTCCCGCTACGGCAACCTCTGGGACCAGCACGCCGGCCTCGAAAAGGGGCACCGCGGCAATGCCAATGCGGTCGACAAACCGATTGCAGCCCTCCTCCGTGACCTCGAGGCCCGCGGCCTCCTGGAAGACACTCTCGTCCTGTGCGGAAGCGAGTTCGGCCGCACCCCCAGCCGCGAACTCTTCGACGGACAAATGGGCCGCAGCGATGACGGCCGCGATCACAATCCCCATGGCTTCACAATGTGGATGTGCGGTGGCGGCACCAGGCCCGGCTACCACCACGGCGCCACCGACGACTACGGCTACTACGCCACCAAGGACCCCGTCTCCATCCACGACCTCCACGCCACCATCCTCCACCTCATGGGCATCGATCACAAGCACCTCACCTTCCACCACTCCGGTCGCGATTACCGTCTCACGGATGTCTCCGGGGAAGTGGTGCGGAAGATTCTGGCGTAGGCCCAACAGAATGGGGCGTCCTCAGCACACCGCCATAACCCCGTCGTTCCTCGTCACTCCACCCACACATGGCCCTGCAAGTCCTCGCGGTCCACGAACTCGAGGGTCGCGACATGCGTCGCTTCCAGGATCACCGGCGGGGCAGCATCGGCTTCGAACGCTTCCTTCCAACGCTCCGCGCACAGGCACCAACGATCACCAGTCACAAGACCCGGAAAATGATACTCAGGGCGCGGGGTGGAGAGGTCGTTGCCGGCCTCCTTCGAGAACTTGAGGAACTCTTTCGTCATCACAACACACACGGTGTGCACACCCCGGTCTCCCGGTCCCATCCGGCAATGACCATCCCGCCTGAACCCGGTCAGGGGGTCCATCCCGCAGGGCTCCAGCGGATCGCCCAGGACATTACTTTGTTCGCGCATGGACAGGGTTTCGCCGAGGTGGCGGTAGTTTTCAAGCGCTAAGCCCGCCCCGTCCTCCAGGGCAACGCAAGGACGGCACCCTCATCCTGGTCACAAATCTGGATGGCATGACGGGGAGCAGGACGACTCGCGCGCAGTCCCTATCGTCACTCCTCTTCCGGCCTTGCCCTAGACTCACTCCGGGTCGATCAAGTCCGTGAAGGTTACCTTCTCGATCTCATCCTTCCGCAGAATGTTGAGGACTTCGAGCACGCGGGATTTCTTGGCCTCCGGCGGGACATCGATCTCTACCAGGGGAGTATCGTCTCCCAGGCACGCAGCGGCAGGGTCTGGGCGAACAATTCCTTTTCCGTTGGCCTTTGCCTGGCTCCCTTCTGCACCCGAGCAGAGCAGTGGGAGAGCGTCTCCATGCCTGCTACTTCGCTGTCGGCTTCAGGACAATGCGCCGGACATCCATGATCCCCCGCTCCTTCTTCAGGACGCGCAGAGTCAAGGCCTGTTTCCCCGCCTTTTTGAAGCGCACCTTGCCCAACGGTCGCTCCACCCAGTTCTGATACCCGCCTGTGTCCTTCACCGTAAATTCCAATGCGCTCCCAGCGGTTTCGAGCACCACCGCGCTCCCCCCCGCACCCCTCCCGCATCCTTGGGTCAGAATGACCTCGTAGGTCCCCGGAGTCTTCACCGTGAAGTCCCAACGTGGCCTGTCCTTCGCATTCCCCCAAAATCCAAGGCAGAGCTTCTTCGGATTCGGCTCGTAGCGCAGCATCACGCCCTCGACCACCGCGTCCTTCGCATCAAGTTCGATCGCCTCCCCCGGCTTTTGCACCACCGGGGTCCCTTCGCAGGCCGGCTTCAAGTGCAGGTCCGTCACTCCCTTGGTGGCCCCCTTCAATTCGATCACGCAATTCCCCGCCTTCTTGAGGTAAAAATCGCCCAGGGTGCCCTTCCCCTTCCGCGTGGCCGCCTCCCCATTGATGCGGGCCTCGAGGGGAGAGCCCCCCCCATTCACCGAGAGCGAGTACATCCCCCAGCGCTTGGCCTTGAAGTTCGCCGTCACGGAACCCTCAGCGATCTTGCAGTCGGCCGCCGGGAGGACGATCTCGCCGTTCGATTCAACGGTGATCTTGGCAGAGACGCTCCCCTCTCCAAGGAGAACCAGAAGCAGCAAGGGGCGGAGAAGTCGGCTGGGGAATAGCATGCGGCGAGTCTTGACGATTCCGAGATCCTTGCAAACCCCGTTTTCGAGCCTCGCTCAGTTCTGTATTGACCCGCCCTCCATCGATGAAACGATGACCAACCAGCACGCGCAGTCTGTTGGTGTTCAAACCCTATGACAACCCCGCATAAACCCGCGGGCGCGAGTCTCGCCGTCTCCTTCCTCCTGTGCCTTTGCGCTTGGGAAGTCCGCGCCGATCTCGTCGCCCACTACCCTCTCGACGAACTCCCTGGCAGCGGGAACACGGTGACCGATTCCCTCGGACTGAATCACGGCACCCTCATCAGCCCAGGAAACGTGACCAAGGGCATCGTCTCCCCGGTGACCTTTCCCGGAACCGCCTACGACTTCGCCCTGCGCGGCGGCGCCAACCTGGGAAGCGGCAGCGAAGTACGTCCCACCGACCAATTCACCCTCACCTGGTGGATGCGACCGGACACCCTGAACAGCTTCGACCGCATCTACGAATCACTCAGCGGCACCGGTGACAGCGGGAACGGAATGCGCATCGATCTTGGCGGCAGCCCTGGTGACAGCGTGCGCGTGCTCCTGCGCGACGGCAATGGCGCCACCAACACCCAGCTCACTCACCCGCTCAACTTGCAGGCCAACGGCAACTGGTACTTCGTGGCGGTTCGCTACGACTCGACTCTCGGCAACGGCTCCGCCCTCAAACTCACCGTCCTCGCCGACACTCCTTCCGCGACCGCCGCCGACATTACTGCCGCCACTCAATCGCCGGGCTCACTCGGAACTGGTCCCATCGACATTCACAACACCGGAGTGTTCCTTGCGGCCGACGATGGCGGAGCCGCTGTTTCGAATGACTACGGTGGCGCCCTCGACGACTTCGCCATCTTCCAGACCGGCGATGCCTTCGGGGTCCTCAGCGACGCCGAACTCACTTCCGTCTTCAACATCGGAGCGCTCGCCTTCGACCCGCCGGCCTTGCCGCCAACCATCCACAGCTTCGCCACGAGCGACCCCGCGATCGCCTCCGGATCTTCAGCCACCCTCTCATGGGATGTCAGCGCAGCGCTCAGCATCACGATCGCCCCTGACATCGGGAACGTCGATGCACTCACCACCAACGGCCTGGGATCGCTCCTCGTCACTCCGACCCAGACAACGATTTACACCCTCACCGCCACCAACCCCGGGGGCGATTCCACCGCTCAGATCAACATCATCGTGGACGGCGGACTGCTCCCCCCCGTCCTCAGCGAATTCGTGGCCAACAATCACAGCAGCTTGCTCGACGGCGACGGCCTCGCCTCGGACTGGATCGAAATCCACAATCCCAATCTCAGTCCGCTCGACCTCGGCGGCTACTACCTGACCGACGACCCAACCGACCCCACCCTCTGGCCCTTTCCAGCCGGGACCGTCCTCAACGACAAAGACTACCTCGTCGTCTTTGCCTCCAACCAGCCGGTGCCCGACTACCGCGATGCCGAGGGCCACCTGCACACCAGCTTCGCCCTCAGGGCCGACGGCGAATACCTCGCCTTGGTCGCGCCGGATGGCAACACCATCATCACTGAGTTTGCACCCACCTTCCCCTCGCAGGCGGAAGACGTCTCCTTTGGCCCCAATGGCTTCCTTCTCTCGCCCACTCCCGGCGCGCCCAACAATGGCGAAGGAGCCCTCGGCTTCGTGGCCGATACCACCTTCAGCCTCGATCGCGGTTTCTACGAGAATCCCATTGCCGTTGCGATCACAAGCGCCACTCCTGACGCGAAGATCTACTTCACCACCGACGGCAGCGAACCTTCCCCCACCAACGGCACTCTCTACTCGACCCCCTTGAACATCTCCACCACCACCGTCCTGCGCGCCGTGGCCCATAAGGAGAACTTCGCGCCCACCAACATCGACACCCAGAGCTATCTCTTTCTGAACGACGTCATCCGGCAGTCCAATTCCCAGCCGGGCTACCCACCGATGTGGGCTGGCAAGCCCGCGGACTACGAGATGGATCCCAACATTGTGAATGATCCGGCCTACTCCGCCAACATGATCAAGGCCCTCCAGAATTTTCCCACTCTCTCGATCGCAATCAATCGCGACCAGATGTTCGGCGCGGGCGGACTCTACCAGAATCCGCAGAGCCAGGGCGACACCTGGGAACGCCCGATCTCGGCCGAACTCATCATTCCCGATGGCTCCGAGCCCGGCTTCCAAGTCAACGCCGGCATGCGCATCCAGGGCGGCAGCAGCCGCAATCCGGACATCCCCAAGCACAGCCTCAGCCTCCGCTTTCGCCGACAGTATGGTCCAGGGAAACTGCGCTATCCGATGTTCGCAGACGCCCCATTCGGCCACTCGGCGGTCGAGGAGTTCGACTTCCTGCAACTTCGCTCCGGCTTCAACTTCGCCTGGTGCCATCGCCATTACTATCAATCGAAACACGCACAGTACAATCGCGACCAATTTGTGAACGATCTCTACTTCGCGATGGGACGATTGGCGACCCATGGACGCTGGGTGCACCTCTACCTCAATGGTCTTTATTGGGGCATGTACCATGTCCACGAACGCCCGGATGGCGACTTTATGGCATCCTACTTCGGGGGAGAGAGTGAAGACTACGACACCGTGAGCGCCGGCAGCGCCCGCAGTGGCAACCTGGTGGCCTGGAATAGAATGATGACCATCGCCAATTCCAACATCGCCGATCCGACGCGCTACGCCAGCATCCAACAATACCTCAACCTCGACTCCCTCATCGACTACATGTTAGTGAATTTCTACGTCGGAAACACCGACTGGGACGGGCACAACTGGCGCGCGGCCCGCAAACGCGAAACTGGCGCGGGCTACCTGATGCTCCCCTGGGATTCGGAATTCGCGATCTCTCCGAATGGGGCCGGAGTGATCAACAGTCCGCAACCCATTTCCAACGCGCTCACTATTAATGTGACCGGTAAAAACGGCTCGGGCCGTCCCACCGGTCTCCACCAAAAGCTCACCACCAATGCCGAATACGTCATACGTTTCGCGGATCGCACCCACAAGCACCTCTTCAACAACGGTGCGCTCACCCCGGCCACTGCGGGTGCCATCTGGCGGGCTCGTTCGGACCTCATGGACGATTCGGTCATCGCGGAATCCGCCCGCTGGGGTGACTTCCGAGTGGACGTTGATCCCGGCCGCTGGACCTCGGGCAACTTTGCCCTCTACACCAAGAACAATCATTACCTGCCCGACCAGGCGTGGATCCTGAGGGCCTACATTGTGCGACGTGGGACCGTCCTCTTGGGGCAGCTGCGGGCCCGGGGACTCTACCCCGCCACCGCCGCCCCTGTCTTCGCGCAGCACGGCGGGAACCTCCCCCTCAATGCGACCCTCCCAATCAGTAATCCCAATGCGAGCGGCACGATCTACTACACTCTTGACGGAAGCGATCCCCGTGATCCCACTGCGGGCGGCAATCTCATCTCGGCCACCGCCATCTCCTATGCCGATCCGCCCATCCTCAACGCAAGCGGCCCGGTCCTCGCCCGTGTTTTGAAGGGAACAGAATGGTCCGCCCTCAACCAGACCACCTTCCTGACCGGTGTTCTGGCAGACTCCACGAACCTCGCCATTTCAGAAATCATGTACAATCCCACCGGCCCTTTGGAAGACACCGAGTTCGTGGAACTCGTCAATCTCTCCGCCACTGAGACCATCGAGCTGGGAAACGCCACTTTTGTGGCTGGAATCGACTTCACCTTTCCGCTCAACACAACCCTCGCCCCAGGTCAGCAACTCCTGCTGGTCTCAAACACCACCGCCTTCGAAGCGGAGCATGGCGCGGGGCTCTCCATTGCCGGAGAGTTTGCGGGATCCCTCGACAACGATGGCGAGCAGCTCATCCTGCACGACGCCTTTGGATCGGAGATTCTGAATTTCACCTACAAGGATGGGCCCAAGTGGCCTCTCGAAGCCGATGGCAACGGGCGCAGCCTCGTCCTGCGGGCACCAAGCCTCGGACTCGACCCCAATGACCCCCTCAACTGGCGCGACAGCACCGCCTCCGGCGGAAATCCTGATGCCTCGGACACCGTCACCTTCTCCGGTGATCCCAACGCCGACCAAGATGCCGACGGGCTCAGTGCCTTCTTCGAGTACGGAGTAGGAACCAGCGATACCGTCCCCAATCCCTTCGGCTCCAGCCTCACCCCGGTCCTCGATCCCGACGGACACCTCTCTCTCACCATTGCGATCAATCTCCTGGCCTCCGATCTCGACACTTCGCTCGAACACTCAGGCGATCTCACCGCCTGGAGTGCGGCGAACGATTTTGCGATCGACTCCATCACGCGCAATGTCGCAGAGGGAACAGGTCTCATCATTTATCGATCCCTTCTGCCCGTGAGTATCGATGGGGACCGCGGGTTCCTTCGCTGGCGCATCATGAAGCCCTGACCGCGTGCTCAGCGCGAACCCGCAGCTCCCAGGGTGTCTTCGAAAACCGGGTGCGTGGCGGCGCGAGCAATTTTTCCGGCTGGCAAGGCGTCGGCCGGCCACGATGGGCGAACCCACACCGCAGTGAGGAGAACGCAGCCTGACGGAAAAAGGTCGCGCTTCCTCTTCGACGCACTGCTCGCAGCGCCTGAGTTCTTCTTCCGAATTTGTTCCAATCCCGCCACCCCCCCGGCTTTCGAACAGACCCTAATCCTTCAGAAACGGCTGCGCACTCCGCAAGTAGGCAAAGAGATCGCGCAATTCCTGGTCACTCAGACCCTCCAACAATCCTTCCGGCATGAGGCTGCGACCGAGGGGCTTCATCTCGACAATCTGGTCCCGGGGCAAGGCGACCTCGGTTCCGTCAAACCCACGCAGCACCACCGCTTGCACTCCTTCGTCCGCCACAAACCCGATCAAATATCGCCCGTCCCTGGTTTTCACCGTCATCCCATCGTAGCCTTCCCGAATCTCGGCATTGGGATTCACCATACTGGTAAGCATGGTCTCCAAGTCATCTCGCTGGTAGTTGGTGAGATCAGGACCGATCTTTCCTCCGGAATGAAAAAGCACGTGGCAGGACGCACAACGCGCCTTGAAGAGCGGACGCCCACGATAAGGGCTCCCCGGACCACCTTCGACAGCCTCTCGGATGCGTGCAACCTCCGCCAGCGGCAGGGTGACCGCCACCCTCGCTTCCCCAAAGTGGCTCCGCACCAATTCAGACAAGCGCTCCTCACGATGCAACCGCAGGCTCGCAAGGGCTTCCGCGGCCACCCCCTCTTTGCTCACCACTCCAGCCGCAACAGCGTCCATCCAGGCCCGGCCCCAGACCGCGCGACTAGCCAGCAGTGCTTCCGCACTGGCGCGCAGTTCGCCGGACAGGTCAGGATACGCTTTCAGAATCTCTGCCGCGATCCCGGGCGTGGAAAAACTTTGCAGGGCCCCAAGGGCGGATTTGCGGAGATCGAGGGCGCCCCCATCCTCGTGGTGGACGATCGCAACGAGCACCGCCTGCGCCTCCCCGGTCGCCATCTCTCCAAAGGTCTTGATCAATCGCAATCGTTCGGCACGGGGAGCCTTTGCATTCGCCACCAGCGTGAGGGCTTCGGCAATGGCTTCGCGATCATTCCGTCGAACCCGAAGAATTAGGGAGAGCTCTCCCCCAGCCCCGATCGCATCCACCAGGGCGGGAGGCAGCGCGGGCAGCGCCCCACCGGCGAATGCCTGCTCAAAGCCCACCATCAAAGCGGCCCGCCCCTCTGCATCGGGCGCCAACTTCAACAAGCTCGCGCAGACCAGGAGGTCAACTTCCCTTCCGGTCACCGCAAAACGGCGCATCAGGCGTGGGAGAATTTCGCGCCGCACCATCGCCTGCTCCCAGATCACAGGGTCACCAAACAACTCGAGGATCTCTTCCCGCATCCCGCTGTGCCGCTCGATGGCCCACCACAACATGAGCGGGAGGTTGGGACCCACCAGGTCACCGCTGCGATTCAGGAGTTCCCCAATGAGGGGGAGAGCGTCTCGCCCTCGAATCCGCTGAGCCGTGGAGGCGAGCTGCGACCAGACTTCCAGGTCCCCTTCACTCTGCGCGAGCGTGCGAAGCAGCGGGATGGCCTTCTCCCACTCTCCGGGTCGATCGCCGAGTAAGCGAACGGTCCACGCCCGGACCGGCGGATGGGGATGTCGCAAGCACTCTGCCATCACGGCGGCATCAAAGCCTCCCGCCTGCGCCAAGGCCCAGAGGGCATCGAGTGCCGCGCGTCCTTCATGCTCGCCAATCCACTGCCGCAGTTTCTGAAAGAGTCCCGCCTCGGGAGCACGCTGCCCCAAGAGCCTCACCGCCATCTGGCGATGCCACTTGTTGGGATGATCCAGTAACTGGACCAACGCGTCGCTCCCGAGCGCTGACAAATCGAGATTCCTGGCTCGCTCCCTCTCTTTCCCCCGCAGTCGATAGACGCGACCTGTCGTGGGATCGATCTGGCTTTGGTAGTGCTGACCGTGCGCGATGTAGTAGTCGTAAAAGTCGGCCACATAGACCGATCCATCAGGAGCATTGCAGAGATAGACCGGACGAAAGGCGGGGTCCGAACTCTTCAGGGGATGACCCACATCCTCGGTCTCAAAGGTCGATCCCCGCTTCCTGCGATCGGCCAGCACGAGCAAGTGATGAAGGGGATCCGCCGCCAGGAAGCGTCCCTGCATGCGCGGGGGCATCGCGGTCCCCTCGCAGAGAATGGTGTTATGGGAGAAGCGGACCACTGTGTTCGCGCTCCTCATCATGGCGAGATCCCCAAAGGCGTATGGATTGACCGCGGGCCCAAACTTGTTGGGCGTACGTCCCTGCTTCAGCAAGTAGCCGCCCTGCACATAGTGCCACCCCCGCGTCCCTCCCCCATTGTGACCGGAGAAGAGCCTCCCCTCGCTGTCAAACTCGAGCCCGAAGACATTGCCCCCACCTTCGGCAAAGATCTCAAACTCCCTCCGCCGCGGATGGTATCTCCACACCATGCACCCTTCAAAATAGACCCCCTGGTCGTTCTTCCCATCCAGTCCGGGCCGCCGAATGCGCGAGGACACCGTGCTGCCCTGCCCTCCATAGATCCAGCCATCCGGTCCCCAGATCAATCCGTTCGCCACCGAATGCGCATCTTCGAAACCAAAGCCCGCGAGATGAACTTCTGGATCTCCATCCGCCACGTCGTCACGATCCCGGTCCGGATAAAACAAGAGATACGGCGTGTGCATTACCCACACTCCCTCGACATCCGGCAAGGCCGCGTTGGCCAGGTCAAGACCGTCCAGGAACACCTTGTGCTTGTCATACCTGCCATCCCCGTCGGTGTCTTCATGCACGCTGATGCGGGAGCGGCCCCGGTTGTGATTCGGCGGCGCCTTCGGTTCCTGATCGTACTTGGCGCGATAATACTTGTCGCGACTGATCTGCTTCAGGCCGGCGGGGTAGGGATACTGGCGGTATTGCGCCACCCAGAGCCGACCCCGGTCGTCGAAGCTCAAGTGCGTCGGTTGCGCGACCAGGGGCTCGGTGAGCAACTCCTCAATCACGAGATCATCTTCGGTGGTCATGAGCGTCATGCTCTCCTCCGGAGTCCGGCGCGGGCCGTAAACCAATTCGCGCGCTTCCCCCAGGGTCCGACTCGCTTCCTGAAACTGATCGAAGGTCGCCCGCGCCGGCCTCTGCAAGAGGGCTCTCCCTGTCGGAGCATTGTTCACGCCGCTCTGAAACTCCCATGCTCCCCTCAAGACGCACTCCAGGAAGTATCCCTGAATGGAAGGGGCTTCGCCGAGAAATCCGCCCGCGCCTTCGCGATTGTAGATGCGCACCACCAACTCATTCCACTGGTCTTTGACCAGGGAACCCGGCGGCACCTTGTAGCGCGCAACCCCGTCGCCCTTTGGCTTGCTGAAGGTCGGCGGAAACTCCCCCCCTCCTCCGATCTTCACTCCGTTGACGAACACTTGGTGCACCTCTGCTACATCCTTGATCGTGATCGTCACCGACTCCCGATAGAGAGGTCGTCCCGTCATCACGGTCCAGTGCCCGGGAACCTTCACCCAGGCGCGATACCAAGCTTCCCCCTCACCATCAATCGGCCCCGGCACTTCGATCGGCTTCCACTCCGCTTGCGCCTGCAATCCTTGCATCCAAACTGAAATCCAGAGCACCAGAAAAGGGGCCAATCGCATTCGGACAAACTAGAATTCCGCCTTCGGAATGCAAACCACGAATTCTGCTCCATGCATGCTTTCAATACGCAGAAGACTCGTTAGCGTGCAGCCTATGACCCGGCGATTTACTCTTTCGATTCTCTTGACGCTGACCGCAATAGCCTCCTCCGGAACGGCCCAGCAAGCCGCGCAAGAACTTCGTCTCGGTCTGATCGGCCTGGACACTTCGCACGTCACGGCCTTCACCGCGCGCTTCAACGACAAAAAGAACCCCAACCACGTCCCCGGGGGCAATGTGGTCGCCGCCTACAAGGGAGGGAGCCCAGACATCGAATCAAGTGCCAGTCGAATTGATGGCTACACCGCCACCCTCCGGGACAAATACGGCATCAAGATCTACGACGACATCGCGGAGATGTGCAAACATGTTGATGCCGTCCTCCTCACCAGTGTCGATGGTCGTCCTCATCTCGCTCAAGCCAGGCCGGTCATCGCGGCGGGAAGACCTCTCTTCATCGACAAGCCCGTGGCGGGTTCCCTGAAGGATGCGGTGGAGATCTTCCGACTCGCTCGCGAAGCCGACGTGCCCTGCTTCAGCAGCTCCTCGCTGCGCTGGTATCCTGGCGTGGTCGCAGTGGCCACCGCAGACATCGGAACCCTGCGCGCCGCGATTTCCTACGGGCCGGCCTCCGTCGAGCCCCATCACCCCAGCCTCTTTTGGTACGGCATCCACCCCACCGAGTCCCTCTTCACGGTCATGGGACCAGGGTGTCAGAGCGTGGTCGCTACCGCGAGCAAGGACACCATTGTGGTGACCGGAAAATGGTCCGACGGACGGATCGGAACGTTGCACGGCATTCGGGGCGGGAAGCGGTCCTACAAGCTGATTGCCTTCGGTAGCAACGCAATCGCAGAACAAAAATCCGGTGGCGATTACACTCCCATGCTTCGCCACATCATCACGTTTTTCAAGACCGGCACTCCCCCGGTCGCACCCGAACTCACCCTCGAACTCTATGCCTTCATGGAAGGAGCTGACGAGAGCATCCGCCAGGGAGGCAAATCCATTTCAATTGTAGAGTTGCTGAAGAAGAACGGCTGGAAAAAGTAATCCCCGAAACGATCCACGCACTCCCGTCCCCATGAAAACACTGCTCCTGCTCTCAATCCTGCTCCTGACGGCGCAGTTCACACCTGCCGAAGAAAACAATGAGCGCCTCGCCGAACTGGACGCCCTTTGGTCAATAGTCTCGCACACCGTCCGCAAGGGTGACTTCGAAGGCTACAAAGCCACTTGTCACAAGGAGGGTGTCCTCGTGGCAGGCACCTCAGGATCCAGCCACCCCCTCTCCCAAGCGCTCACCCGCTGGAAACCAGGCTTCGCAGATACCAAGGCGGGCAAGATCAAGGCCAGTGTGCAGTTTAGATTTAGCCAGCGACTCAACGACGAAACGACCGCCCACGAGACCGGCATGTTTCTCTACGCAACCGTGAATGCCGAGGGCGAAACCAAGAACGAATACATCCACTTCGAGGCCCTGCTGGTAAAGAGGAACGGCTGGAAAGTCCTCATGGAATACCAAAAATCCAAAGGCACCAGGGACGACTGGGATAAACTGAAGGCGAAATAATCTCGCCTCTCCCTGCCCAAACGCTCCTAAATACTTGAAACTTCCCTCCCGAGTTGTTGGGTATACCGATAGAATTTTCTATGCGCCTCAAGACCCTCCTCCCCTTCTTTGCCCTCGGCTTCGCTCCCCTTGCTAATGGTCAGTTTTACAACGACTATGAGCTCGAGCCTCACGGCTATTTTTCCAGGAAGCCCAAGGACCCCGTTTCCCTTCTCATGGAAAAGGTGAATGCCGGGAAGGTGAAGATCACCGAGAAAAATGGCAAGGAGCTCGTTGCACGTCTCCTGAATGAACTGAATCTCAGCAAGGACACCCAGGTCCTCGTCTTCTCCAAAACCAGCCTCCAGAGGAGAGCCGTCTCCTACCAGAATCCGCGCGCCCTCTATTTCAACGATTCAGTCTACCTCGGGTGGATGCCCGACGGGCGGGTGGAAATCGCGAGCTTCGATCCTGAACTCGGTCCCGTCTTCTATTTCCAGCGTCCGCTCGAGGACCGCAAGTCGCGGCTCCTGGTGCGCACCCGCTCGTGCCTCGGATGCCACGCCGGAGCCGCCACCAACTTTATCCCGGGCTCGCTCGGTCGCTCGGTGTATCCTGATCGCACCGGCCGCTCCCTGAAGGACGCCAATGACTATCATCGCTCGGGACATCACATCCCCCTCGAGGACCGCTACGGCGGATGGTTCGTCAGCGGCCAACACGGCAAGATGCGCCATATGGGAAACGCCGTGGCCACCCGGGTGAACGGAGAGGTGCAACTCGATCGCAACCGCTTTGCCAACCTCGACAAGCTCGACCGGTTCTTCTCGACCGACGCCTACCTCTCTCCCGGCAGTGACATCGCCGCTCTGCTGGTCTTCGATCACCAGGTCACCATGCACCATCGCTTGGTCGAAGCCGCCTACCGCACGCGCCAGTCGCTCTTTGACAGCAAGCTCGACCCGAAGGAAACCGAGGTCAGAAAACTCGCCAAGGGCCGCAGCATTCGTGAATTCAGGGAGGGCGTGGACAACGTGATCGATTACATGCTCTTTTGTGAGGAAGTACCCATCCCCCAGGTATCCTGCGATCCCAAATTTCGACGGGCCTTCAGCGCCAACAGACGGGCCGACGGGAAAGATCGCTCCCTCAAAGACCTGCGTCTGGACAGCCGCATCTTTGAGAACCGCTGCAGCTTCATGATCTACTCGCCGAGCTTCGAACACATGCCGCCGATGTTGCGGGGCGCAATCTACGACCGGCTCCACCAAATCCTCACTGCCCAGACGCCGGTGAAGGGCTTCGAGCATCTCGGCGCGGAGGAGCGGACGCGCATTGTTGAGATCCTGCGGGAGACCAAGAAGGATTTGCCTGCGAAGTGGCTGTGAAATACAAGATTCCAGTTGAAAAATTCGCGTTGCCGGGTCTTCGACCAGGACGCCGATCACTGCTGACGGTTGCGGCCGCCCTCTCGCTCTTCTCGGCCGCAATTTCCGGAGCTCAGCAAGAATCTTCCGACAACCAGGACAAGCCCAAGATTCGCTACAAGATTCCCGCCCTCATGATGGTGACCTGGGCGGAGTGGCCGAAGGAGCCCGCCCAGCAGGACGTGATGGCTCAGTTCATCCTCTCGCATGGGTTCAATGCGGTCGAGGTCGAGGTCGACATGCTCGCAATGTGCCGCCGCAACGGACTCTATGCCCGACTGGGTGCCGGCGACATCAACGAACTGCTCAAGGAGGCCGCCAAACTCAAGGATGACAAGTCCGTCTTTGCCTACTTCATCTCCGATCGCCGACGCCGTAATTCCTTTCCTAGTTTCGCCAACATCGCGCGCGCCTTTGAGAAAGCCGATCCGAATCATCCCACTATTTTCATCAACCGGGCAATCTGGGGCGAGTACCACGAGTTCGTGAAGCAGGCGAATCCGATGATCCTGGACTTTTACCATTACCACTGGGATGGGCGACGGCATCCTGAGCGGCGCTACATCTACCTCCGATCCTTCTGCGAACTCGGCCAGCAGAAGGGCATTCCGGTCATGCGCTGCGTGGGTGCCGGAGTTCCAATCGGGCAACTGCGACAAACGATGTTCACCAGTCTCGCCTACGGGGTGCAAGCCTTTCACTTCTGGCCGCCCTGGACGTTCAGCTATGAGAAGGAAGGCGAATTGCCAGTGCTCAAAGACGGCAAAATCGTCCCCAGGGTAAACGTCCCGCCCCTGGCAGAGGTCGCCAGGGAGATCGCACCGCTGGGTCCGGCTCTCGCCAGGCTTCGCTCCACCGGCGTCTACCACACCAAGCCCTTTCACCCCGAAGCTCCCGGCGCGGCTTCCATTCCCGAAGACTTCTGGGTGCAGGCCTCTGGGGAACACCTCGTCCTCGGACTGTTCGAAGACGAAGAGAGGAACGACTACCTCATGGTGGTCAACGCCGATGCCGGCAGCGAGCGTGAAGCGAAATTGAGCCTGGATCCCAGAATCACCTCGCTCTCCCAACTGGACAAGAAGACCGGCAAGTGGGCTGACGTCCTCCTGGAGGACGCCAAAGAGAATCCCACCATGTCACTCAAACTCGCCCCTGGAAGCGGAGAACTCTTCAAGGTAACTCGCGAGAAGAAGTGACTCAAAAAAGTTCGTCGAGCATCTCCAGCAGGTTCCCAACCAGGATTTCGGAGGCATCGAGTTGCACCTTGTTGGTGCCGAGCCAGGTTTCGTAGCCACCCAGCTCATGTTGCTGCGGGGTGGGCAGGTAGCCGTAGGCGCCATTGGCAAGCTCCACGACAAAGGTGTCCCCTGCCGGGCTCTTCTTCTTCAGCTCCAATCCGATTTCAACCAGCACTTCAAAGGGCAAGGTGCAGATCCCGAGATCTCCGATGCGGATTGCCTGAACGATGACCCTGGTATCTGGCGCCAGCTTGGCGAGCTCGAGCGTCCGCTGGGCATAGATGCGCTCCAAGGTATTTCGCTCACTTGGTTTGAGCGGAGTCTCCAGGATCTTCTTCGCTCGCTCGAGCAGTTCCCCGGATGGGACCCGGTGTTTGAGGGTGATCTCCCGCTGCCGCATCGTCAACTTCACCTCGCCCGCGGTCTTCGTGATGCCCTTGATCGCATGGGTGGCCGCATCCGCCGTCTTGCTCGCGACCACTCCGATTTGCTCAAAGACAGCTCGCCGGGGCCGGGGGTTGCGAAAGTTGATGTTGTTAATGTCCCCGCTCGTCCCGTTTGAGAGCATCGCCACGAAGTTCCCGGCCCGCTGCGGCAAGCGGTGCTGCATGAGCCGGGCGAACTCCCCGAAATAATCGGCCGAGGCCTGGGGGCCGGTATTGCCGACGTAGTGAAGGGAATAGTTCGCAAAGACCGAGAGCGGGCGTCCCCTTTCATCCTTGAGGTAAAGCACCGAGACTTCCGGATCGGTGGGGCCCGCCGGCCGGTCGAGAACATCCGCACTCCGGGGAGGATTCATCTTCACCTTGTCCTTCTTACTGCCAAACGGATTGGCTGGCATCTTGCCCGCCTTGAGATGCCAACGCCGATTGAAAACCTCGTCCGTGAGTTCATGACTGCCCCAGCCGATCGTCGCGGCCTGACGGTTTCCCGCCGCACTGCTCACGGACTCCACGATCCCCGCGAGAAGGAGCTTTTGGTAGGCGCGCTCTTCCGGCGTGTCATGAATGGCGTTGGAAAAGGGGGCCGAGTGCGTATGGGTGGCACAGACCATGATGTTCGCCTCGGCGATGCCGGTCGCCTTCGAGATTTGCTCCTTCGCCGGATCGAGCACCTCGCGATGCACCATGCAACTATCGACCAGGGCCAGCGCGATCGTGGTTTTACCATCATCGAGAACCAGGCTGCGAACACGCAGCGGGTCTCGCGCCGAATCGACAATGCGTGGATGAAAGGCCCCACGGAGGGGAAGAGGCCACTCCTTCGGGGTGATGTCGACAATGGCGGTCCCCGCGCGGAGAGCGGCGTGCGACTGTGGAATCGCAATCGCGACGGCCACCAGGAGAACGAGGGTTCGAGACAAGCAGGACATTCGTTCTTCTAGCAGAGCCGGCCGACTACAATCCAGTGGCAATCCTCCCCTCCGTCTTTCTTCTTTCCCCGCCCTCTCAATTCAGCAAGAAGTAGGGCTCTGCCCGGATCGCCCTCATGAAACTCCTCTCCCTCGCCCCTCTCTCCATCCTCCTCCTCGGATTCGCCCACGCGCAGGATCCCGCCCTGCACGCGGGTGCAGCCAAGGTCGATATCTCTCCACTCGAACTTCCCGTCCTCCGCAACGGAGGGTTCCTGCAGGCCATTGACAAGAGGATCGCCGATCCTCTCCACGCCCGCTCCCTCGTCCTGCACGAGAAGGTCTCGGGCACCCGCGTAGCCATCGCAATCGTCGACAGCTGCATGATTCCGCGCACGATGTGCGATGCCATCAAGAAGGAGGTCACCGCCAAAACGGGAATCGCCACCGATCACATCCTCATCGCCGCCACCCACACTCACAACGCGCCCAGCGTGATGCACTACTGCCTCGGGACCAAAGCGGACCCGAACTACTCCAAGTTCCTGCCCCCCAGGGTGGTGGAGGCGATTGTCAACGCGAACGAGGCCTTGCAACCGGCAAAGGCAGGTTGGGCAGTCTTCGATGCGGACGATTTCACCAAGACCCGCCGCTGGATTACGCGCTCCGATCGCTTTGGCATTGATCCCTTCGGCGAGCGCACCGTGCACGCCATGATGCACCCCGGCTACCAGAATCCGAATTACATCGGGGAGTCCGGACCGCCGGATCCCTGGTTCTCCCTCCTCAGTTTGCAGACCATGGAAGGAAAGCCTCTCGCCCTGCTCGGAAACTTTTCCATGCACTACTTCAGCGGCCACTCCGGAATCTCGGCCGACTACTTTGGCGAGTTTTCGCGCACGATCGCAAAACGCCTCGCACCGAACGATGCCACCTTTGTAGGGATCCTCTCGCAGGGCACCAGTGGCGACTCCTGGCGGGGTGACTACAGTCAACCAAAGCAACCGGGACCCACCCTGCAGGAATACACCGCAGACTTGGTCTCGCTCGCCACCAGCGCCTTGCAGCACGCCAAGCATCGCCACGATCTTCCGCTCGCGATGGAGGAAACGCGCACGACGTTCAAGCGTCGCACCCCCGATGAAAAGCGGTTGACCTGGGCAAGGAAACTGGTGGATGCCATGGGTGAGCGCCGTCCCAGGAACCGCCCGGAAGTCTACGCCGAGCAGGCCTTCTATCTTCACGAGAACCCGGAAGAGGAAGTCGTCCTGCAAGCCATCCGGCTGGGCGATCTCGCACTCACCGCCATTCCGAACGAAGTCTACGCTCTCACCGGGCTCAAATTGAAGGCACGTAGTCCGCTCGGGGTTACCATCAACTTCAGTCTCGCCAACGGTGCGGCAGGTTACATCCCCCCGCCCGAACAACATCATCTCGGCGGCTATACCACTTGGCCGGCGCGCACCGCCGGGCTCGAAGTGGAAGCCGAACCGAAGATCGAAGAGGAAGTCCTTAAGCTTCTCGAGAAAGCGAGCGGCCGGACCAGAAAGACCTATCAAGAAGCAGGCGGTCACTACGCGACAACCGTCGCCACTCAGAAACCAGTGATCTCCTTGCGCATGGGTGAGATGGAATCCGGTCCCGGGCACGAACCCGGCCTCGCCTACCATCTCCCCGGCGTGACTGGTCCAGGATTCCCCGGTCTCCACGAAAGTCGCAGCATGGCCTTCGCCGGCGGGAGACTGCGGGTCGACGCCAGTACGCTTGGCGCGACTTACAGTGTCTCGATGTGGGTCTGGAATGGCATGCCGCGCAATGGCCGCCCGGTCACCGGTTATCTCTTCTCCCGCGGGAAGGACGGTCTCAAGGAAGTGCCCGGCGATCATCTCGGGATCGGAGGAACGCATTCGCACAGCGGGAAACTGTTTCTCTTCAATGGAAACAAGCGCGATGAACTTCTCGGCGGCAAGACCGTGCTGCCTCTCCGGACGTGGTCGCACGTGGTCTTGGTCCGGAGCGGGAAAAAGGCAACGCTCTACCTCAATGGCGTGGAGGAAGTCAGCGCCACCCTCACCCCAACCCATCGCAACTCAGCACGCGCTTTTCTGGGAGGACGCTCCGACAACTTCGCGAACCTTGAAGGGCGAATGGACGAAGTCGCCATCTTTGACCGCGCCCTCACCTCGGAGGAGGTGGCCACCCAGTTTGCAGCTTCGGGAGTCACGAACGAGGCTCAGAAATAGGCGCGCCCTACTCCTTCGTCCCTTCGCTCTCAAAGCGCTTCAGTTGCGCCTCGAGGTGCTCGTCTTCCGGAGCAATCTTCAGTCCCTCTTTGGCGACCTCCACCGCCCTCTCGCGGTTCTCAAGGTGGAAGTTCACCTCCGCCAGGGTGTCGCGATACTTGTGCTGCTTCGGTGACAACTCGACCGCCTTGCTCGCCAATGCCAGATTGTCGAAGAGCCTCCGCGAGCGCTGACCCACTTCGGGGTTCCTCGACTTGACCGCTTCCCACAAGGCGGGCATCGCTCTCTTGCCAAGCTCCCCAGGCTGTCTGGAAGCCGCTTCACGCTCCGCATAGCGTTCCGAATCCAATCGCTCGATCACTCCCTCGATCCCGTCCGCCGGGAGCTCCTCTTAGGCAGGGAGTAGCGCGCGCCATCCTCCAAAAAAGAGGGCCATCAGGAAAACAATGTTAGCAGGGCGAACCATGGAAATCTTCAAGATCGGAGATCAATCCTAAGGGTCGCTCCCCCCCTCCCGACAACTTCGAAGGAGAGCCCGAATCACTAAAGCGGTCGCAACAAGGCACGACACGGAGCGCCATCCGCCCCCTTGATCTTCAATGGCAAGCAAATCATCTCGTAGTTCCCAGGCTCGATATCCTTGAGCCAGAGACCTTCAATCACCCAGATGCCGGCCCCCAGCATGACCTGATGCACCTCCACCCCGTCCTTGTCCCAACCACCGATGCTGAGGTAGTCGACCCCCACCGTCATGACCCCGGCATCGGCCAGAATCTGCCCGGCCGCCTCACTGATCGACACGAAATTCTTGTCGAAGGTGGGAGCCATCTCCCAACTGGCGGTGGTGTTGCGGGTCTTGAAAATGATGCGCTCCCCCCTTTGCAGATGAAGCCCCTCGAGATCGGCAGGCATGATCTGATCCTTCACATCCATCGCAATCACCCGACAGGTCCCGATCGTTGCTTCCAGGGGCATCTCATCCATCCCGATCCCGTCCTTCACGAAGTGACACATCGCATCCATGTGCGTGGCGGTGTGCGCACTCATCTCGATCTTGGTCAGGTTGCAGGGAATGTCATTCACCCCCAATTCGAAGTGCCGGAAGATCTTCACTTCCGGATCACCCTCCCAATGCACCATGCCGTTCTCCAACGTGATCGTCACATCAATCCATTCTGAACTCATCTCCGCGCGTTCTGGCACAGATCCGACCCGGGGCCGAATCTCTTTTCTCAGAAATGCACAAATGTGACTGCACCCCGAAAGAAACCAATTCGATCTCATTGCGCATTGCGCGAAACGTCCCTACCCTTCTCTCCGTATCAGCTCCCGTTGCTCTCCATGAGATTCCTTGCGCTCGTCCTCTTGTTCCTCGCCCCTGGCTCCGCACTCGCGGAACAGCCCCCCAACATTCTTTTCATCCTCGCCGACGACCTTGGATACGGCGACGTCGGTTGCTACAATCCCGAGAGCAAGGCGCCCACCCCCAACCTCGATCGCCTCGCCAGGGAGGGATTGCTCTTCACTGATGCGCACAGCCCCTCCACTGTATGCACGCCCACTCGCTACAGCATCATGACGGGGCGCATGGCCTTTCGCCTGAATTACCGCGGCGTGTTCACTGGCGCAGGCGGCCCCTGCCTGATTGAAAAGGAGCGCCTCACCCTTCCCGGGATGCTGCGTGAGCAAGGCTACACCACTGCCCTGTTTGGAAAGTGGCATATCGGCATGACCTTCTTCGACAAGGAGGGGCAGGCCATCAACAAGAACGGACTGGATGCTGTGAAGCGGGTCGACTACACCCGAGCGGTCCCGGACGCCCCGATTCACCGTGGCTTCGATCACTTCTTCGGCACAGTGTGTTGCCCGACCACCGACTGGCTCTATGCCTACATGGACGGTGACCGCATTCCAGTTCCACCCACCAAACAGGTCGACAAGAGCACGCTCCCGACCCACGAGTGGTCCTTCGACTGCCGCCCTGGCCTGATCGCTCCGGGCTTCGATCCCGAGGAGGTCGACATAGTCTTTCTCGAGAAGAGCCTGCAGTTTCTCGACAACCACGCGAAGAAGATACCCAAGAAGCCCTTCTTCCTCTTTCACTCCCTGCAGGCGGTGCACCTCCCCTCTTTTCCCGGCCATGAATTCCAGGGCAAGACTGACGCCGGACCACACGGCGACTTCATCTTCGAATTCGATTACGTGGTGGGCAAACTTCTCAAGAAGCTCGACGAGCTTGGGCTTTCCGAGAATACGCTCGTCATTGTATCGAGCGACAACGGCCCCGAGGTCGGCACCGTGCTCAACATGCGGGAGAAGCACGATCACGACGGCGCACGGCCCTGGCGCGGCATGAAACGCGACAACTGGGAAGGAGGCCACCGCGTTCCCATGGTGGCGCGCTGGCCTGGCAGGATCAAGCCGGGAACCAAGACCGGTCAAACGACGTGCCTGACCGACCTGATGGCAACCTGCGCAGCCATCACGGGGGCCCGGCTTCCGAACGACGCGGCCGAGGACAGCTTCAACATCCTGCCCGTGTTGTTGGGCGAGGCCAGGAATCCGGTCCGCGACTTCACCCTCCACCAGACCATGAGTCTCGCCCTCGCGATCCGCAAGGGTGAGTGGAAGTACCTCGATCACAAGGGCTCGGGTGGAAACAACTACGCCCGCAACAAGAATCTCAAGGTTTTGGTCCTGCCCGAGAAGGCGCCCAACGCCCCCGGACAACTCTACAACCTCGCCAAAGACCCTGGCGAAAAAAACAACCTCTACCACCAGCACCCCGAGATCGTAAAAGAGCTCAAAGCCAAGCTCGAGGAGTTCAAGACCTCCGGCCGCAGCGCACCCATCGCTCCACCATCTGACAACACCGAATGAAACCCATCCTCCTCACCCTCCTCCTTGCCACCTGCTCCTCGCTCCTCGCGACTGCGCAGCGCCCGAACATCATCCTCATTTTCGCGGACGACCAGGGCTACCAGGACATGAGCTGCTTCGGCCATCCGAAGATCAAAACCCCGAACATGGATCGCCTCGCCAAGGAAGGGCGCAAGTTCACGGACTTCTACTCCGTGAACCCGGTATGCTCGGCTTCGCGAGCCGGGCTGATGACCGGCTGCTATCCGACGCGAGTGGGCATCCAGGGAGTGCTCTTTCCCAACCAGACGAAAGGGCTCAATCCAAAAGAAATTACCATCGCAGAAATTCTCAAAAAGCAGGGCTACGCGACCGCCTGCATCGGAAAGTGGCACCTCGGCCACCTTCCCAAATTCCTGCCCACCGCGCAGGGATTCGACTCCTACTTTGGCATCCCTTACTCCAACGACATGGGCTACGACCCGAAGATGAAGATCGCGAAGGACATCGTTCTCCGCGACGGCGTCAAACTGGAGGATCTCGCCAAGGCCACACGCCGCAAACCGCTCGCCCCTCTCATGCGAAACACCGAAGTGGTCGAGGTCCCCTCAGATCAACGCACTCTCACCAAGCGCTACACCGAAGAGGCGATCACGTTCCTGCGTGCCAACAAGGATGGCCCCTTCTTCCTCTACTTTCCACACACCATGCCTCACATCCCCCTCTTCGTGACCCCCGAGTTCAAGGGCAAGAGTGCGGGCGGACTCTACGGAGACGTGATCGAGGAAATGGACTGGAGCGTGGGAGAGATTCTCCAGACCGTGAAGTCGCTTGGTATTGATGAGAGCACCCTGATTGTCTACACTTCCGACAACGGACCGTGGCTCAGCGTCGGTGCCCGCGGAGGATCTGCTCTTCCCCTGCGCGGAGGAAAGTTCACCACCTATGAGGGCGGGGTGCGCGAGCCAACCTTGATGCGCTGGCCTGGCACCATTCCCGCCGGAACCGTTTGCTCCGAGGTCGCCTCCAGCATCGATCTCCTTCCCACCTTCGCAATATTGGCGGGCAGCGAAGCGCCCAAGGATCGCGTCATCGATGGCAGAGACATCTGGCCCCTGATCTCCGCCCAGGAAGGCGCCAAGAGCCCCCACGAAGCGTTTTTCTACTACAAGGGCAACAGCCTCGAGGCGGTTCGCGCGGGCAAGTGGAAGTACCGCAGCGGCCCGCTCGACCTGAAGAGCAAAAGAAAGGGCACCAAGAAGGGCCGTGAAATCGCCCTCTTCGACTTGGAATCCGACAAGGAGGAGAGCAACAACCTGATCGAAAAACACCCCGAAATTGCGGAGAGGATGAAAAAGCTGATCGCAGACTTTGACGCCGAACGAAAAGCAAACTCCCGGCCAGCCGGCGGCCCGTAGAACCCTGAAATGAAATTACTCCCACTGCTCATCCTCCTCGCTTCCCCCTTCCTGCCCTGTGCCGGAGCGAAGCCCAACGTCGTCATCTTCTTTACCGACGACCAGGGAACTCTCGATGCCAACTGCTACGGCTCCCGGGATCTCTACACCCCTGCCATGGACCAGCTTGCGGCCACCGGCGTGCGCTTTACCCAGGCCTATTCGCACACCGTGTGCTGTCCCGCGCGCGCCCTGCTCATGACCGGGCGGCACCCCCAGCGTTCGGGAGTGATCCACTGGACGCAAGGCGACCGCAAAGGCAGCGACCAACGAAACAAGAACATGGCCGCCTCCGAGATCACAATCGCGGAAGCGCTCAAAGGGGCTGGCTACCAGACCGCCATCTTCGGGAAGTGGCACCTCGGAGCCAAGGAAGGACACGGCCCGCTGGCCCAGGGATTCGATCACCACTTCGGTCATCTCGGCGGCTTCATCGACAATTATACCCACTTCTTCCTCCACGGGCAGGGCTTCCACGATCTCTACGAAGACAACAAGGAGATCTTCAACCGAGACGAGTACTTTCCCGACCTCATGACGAAGAAGGCCCTCGACTACATCGACGCTCACAAGAAGGAGCCCTTCTTCATGTATGTCGCCTTCAACATCCCGCACTACCCGGAGCAGCACGACCAGAAGTTCGAAAAGCGCTACCAGAACCTCAAGATGCCACGCCAGTCCTATGCGCGCATGATTTCAACCACCGATGACCGCATGTTGCAGATCCTCAAGAAGCTTGAGGCGAACAACCTTCGGAAAAACACCCTCGTGATCTTCATGAGCGACAACGGCCACTCAACAGAGGATGGCGCCAGGATTCGCGCCAACCACAAGAGCGGCATGAAGGAGGGCCACTACTACCACGCCCATGGCGGCGGCGGAAACACCGGCAAGTGGCGGGGCGGCAAAGGGACCTATTACGAAGGGGGCCTGCGCGTTCCCGCCATCATCAGCTATCCCGCCAAACTTCCCCAGGGAGAAGTGCGCGATCAGACCATCATCGCCGCAGACTGGTACCCCACCATCCTCGAGCTGTGCGGAGTGGAGAAACCGAAGGTCAAACTGGATGGGCATTCCGTCCTCCCCCTGATCCGGGACGCCAGCACGCCGTCACTCCATCGCCAGCTTCACTGGGCCTGGAGCAGAGGCTGGGCCATGCGTGAAGGCGACTGGAAACTGATTGGCAACGGCGCCAAACCCAACTTTCTCGGCAATCTGACCGACGAAGAACCGGAGAAGAAGAATTACCTCAAGGAGAAGCCCAAGTTAGTCCAGCAGCTGTTCCAGCTTCATCAAGGCTGGGTTGAGGAAACTCGGCCCCGGTGAGGAGCTTTCCGGCCACTCCCCACACGATTGACTTATCCAGTAGACAACCTTTATTGAGAGGACATGAACCCCCAGCGCTCCTGTCGTTACTTGGGTCTCCTCGGATTGGGAGTCGCCCTCACCATCTCCCTCTACATGGCCTGGACTTCCCTCCAGGGCGGTGCCGTAGCCGGATGCTCCGGCGAGGGGAGCGGCTGTCACAGCGTCCTCTCCAGCAAGTGGGGCTACGTGCTCGGACTGCCGGTCAGCCTCACCGGCCTCCCCATTTACGGGTCGCTTCTGTTCTTCTCCTTCGGTGCATCCCCGCGATCCCGGGTGCTGGTCAATACCCTCTCGATCCTCGTGGTGGGAGCGGCTCTCTGGTTCGCAGGACTTCAGCTCTTCATTCTCAAGGCCTTCTGCCCGTGGTGCTGCACCACACACGGCTTTGCGGTGACAGGCACTCTCCTCCTTGCCTTCTTCCGCCGGACGGAACCATCGCGCAGCCAGCCTCTCCTGGTTGGATCCCTGGCCCTCCCCGCCCTCTGTGGCCTGATCGCCCTCCAGGTTTTCGGACCGGACCCGGACCAGTCCCAGCGTGCTTCCCTCGGCAGTGCCGGCGTGCAACAGGGTGATGATCACCTCGTCTCCCTGCATGACGGACAGTTCGTCCTTAACCCGGCGAACCTTCCCGTCATCGGCTCTCCCGAGGCCCGCCATGCGGTCGTTGCACTTGGCGATTACACCTGCGGGTTCTGTCGCAAGCTGCACGGGCAATTGAAGCAGGCCGTCGAGGCCTACCCGCCCGGCCAGCTCTGCGTGATTGAACTGCCGGTCGCCCGGGATGCCAAGGGTGCAGAAATCCAGCGGCTCATGCTTTCACTCTGGCGCAGTCACCCGGAAACCAAGACCGCCTTGGACTCCAGGATCTACGAACACCGTCTTTCCATCGATCCAAAGGCCATCCGGCAGGCTGCTGATGCCCTCCTCGGGGAGGAGGCCGTCACTGCTTCGCTGCGGGATCACGGTCAGTGGGCCGAGGCCCAGATTTCCCTCGCCTCGCGCGTCCTGGAGGCCAACCGCAAGTTGACCGGCGCCCCTCACCTCCCCCAGTTGATTGTCGGGGAGGAAGTCAACATCGGAGCCTCGCGCGATCTCGAGACCTACCTCGACCTCTTCGCGCGTAACCTTGATCTGAAAGCTCCGAGCGAGGAAGCGCTGGCCCGGGCAGCCACCACTACGCCCTCTGCTCCGTCCACCGTGGCTGCGCTCCCACCCGCCACCGAGATCCTGTGGCCAACCCTTGCACAGGGATCTGAAGTTTCCCCCCATCATCCGGGAATCCTCTGGCCCGTCTCCAGTCTCCTGCCGCCTTCCCATTCCTCCCGGAAGGACAAGGACGGGGAAGAGATCCCGGCCGGTTACTTTGCCTGGATGATGGAAAACTTTGAGATGCCTGAAGAAATCCTGCTCGCCAACCCTGCTGCCAACCCGGACGGGGATACCAGCAGGAACGGGCTGGAATACTGGTGCCGTCTTGATCCCAAGCAGAGCGACCCCCACCCGGGTTCAGTGCGACGGGAAGGGAAGGGCAACATGGTCTACGCCCTTGATCTTCGGGATGACGATGCGGGGGTGGACGGGGTTTTCCAGTTCTCCGACGACCTCCGGTTCTCCAGCCCCTCCCTCGTCCCGTTCTCAGCGGCCACGACAAGCGATCCCGATCCGGAAGACGGTCTGTTGACCTGGATGGCAACGGACCCTTCCGGGAAACCGGGTCCCACTCGCTTTGCACGCGCGAGCCTCAGGATCGACTGGCCAACGGATTCCGAATGTGTCCAGCACTGCGCGGCTGTCGCGGTGGCCACCTGTCAACCGGACAGCGAACAAATCCGTGCGATATTTCAGGCCTGCCTTGCCACCTGCTCCCAGGGTTCATGCACCGAGATCTTTGAACCGGTGTGTGGATGCGACGGCCAGACCTACGGCAATGCCTGCACGGCGGCCGAGGCCAATGCCAGTGTGGAGCACCTCGGTGCCTGCGGGGTGCCTGAGTGCACCAGCAATGCCGATTGCAATGAGGCCGACTACTGCTTCTCTGGAGACGGTTGCAATGGTCCGGGAACCTGCAAACCACGCCCGGTGGCCTGCACTCGCGAATTCAGGCCGGTGTGTGGATGCGACGGCCAAACCTACGGTAACGCCTGCGTGGCAGCCGCCGCAGGCGTGAACGTCGCCAGCCAGGGAGCTTGTGATGCCCAGGCCGAGTGCAACAGCAATGCCGAGTGCAACGAGGCCGACTACTGCTTCTCCGAAGACGGGTGTGGCGCGCCGGGAACCTGCGAGCCAAGACCCGTGATCTGCACCCGCGAGTTCAACCCGGTGTGTGGATGCGATGGCAGGACCTACTCCAATGCCTGCGTGGCAGCCGCCGCAGGCGTGAACGTTGCCAGCCAGGGAGCTTGTGATGCCCAGGCCGAGTGCAACAGCAATGCCGAGTGCAACGAGGCCGACTACTGCTTCTCCGGAGACGGGTGTGACGCTCCGGGAACCTGCCAACCACGACCACAGGTCTGCACCCTGGAGTTCAATCCGGTATGTGGATGCGATGGCAGGACCTACGGCAATGCCTGCGCGGCGGCTGCCGCAGGCATGAACGTCGCCAGCCAAGGAACTTGTGATGCCCAGGCCGCGTGCAACACCAATGCCGACTGTAATGATACGGACTACTGCTTCTCAGAAAATGGGTGTGATGCGCCGGGAACCTGCCAACCACGACCACAGGTCTGCACCTTCGAGTTCTGGCCGGTGTGTGGATGCGATGGCCAGACCTACGGTAACGCCTGCTCAGCCGCTGCAGCTGGCGTGAACGTCGCCAGTCAGGGAGCTTGTGATGCCCAGACCGAGTGCAACAGCAATGCCGATTGCAGCGCCGCAGACTACTGTGTCTTCGACAATGGTTGTCGCGGTCCCGGAATCTGCCAGCCACGTCCGCGGGTATGCGCCCCCCAGATATTCAATCCGGTCTGCGGTTGCAACGGTCGAACCTATGGCAATCCCTGCGAAGCCGCCCGGGCTGGAGTGAACATTGCCAGCCAGGGAAGCTGTCCGTAGGTCCGCGCCCCGTGAATCCGGGTTGTGGAATTCGTCGACATTTATCCGACCGTGATGGAACTGGCCAAGCACAGGCTCGCGGGGCGCAGCCTGGTGCCCCTGCTCAAGAATCCCCTCGCCAAGTGGGACGGGCACGCGAGATTACCCAGATTCTTCGTCCTGCCGACAAACGACTCGCCAACCCGGTGATGGGTTGCAGCATTCGCACCGACCACTGGCGGTTCACGGAGTGGGCAGAGGGAAGGAGTGGGACTGAACTTTACGATCACTACAGTGATCCCATGGAGTTTCACAATCTCGCCCTCAAGCCCGACCCGGCAGCGACCAGCGTCATCACCAGGTTGCGCGCAATCTTGCGGACGAAGGCCAGTGGGAAGACTCCCCCCACGCCCTTCAACCAGCCTCGCCTTTGAGTTGAAAACCCTCAAATCCAAACCCCTCAAAGGACCCAGAAATTGACACCCCGTAGCCATGGCCCTTCGGCTTCGATGACTGCAATTTGATGTCGAAATCTCTTTGGAGCTTGGGAGAACCAGTTTTCTTCTCCGCCCTCCTACAATTCCGGCGCCTCATCCCGCTCCCGAAGAGCGCTGAGATACAGCAACCGGCTTTCATGGTCAGGCATGTGTTCGAGGAAGCCGAGGAGAGTGCGAATCAGCGCGGAGCGGGTGACGATTCCGAGAAAGTGATCGTCTTTGTAAACGGGAAGGAGCCTTTGGGAACAATCGCGGAATTTCCCGACCATCTCAACAATACTGGAGTTGGAGGTGATCCTGAACTTCCATGGGAGCAAGTAGGTGGAGACTCGATCGGTGGGGAGTCCCTCGTAGACGGCTTCGAGCAGGGCATCGGTGCACGCTTGCCGGGAGAGTTCGCCGATTGGATTATGTTTTCCAGGATCGATCACCGGGGCGCTGCCGACACGGTGTTTGACGAGAAGTCGGGCTGCGTCGGCAAGGATCATGTCGGCGGGGATGGTCACCATCCGCGTCAGCATCACGTCACCCGCTGACTTAGCTGGCTTCATGGGATCGGGAGGCTTGGTCAGCCAGTTGCCGGGATTTCTTGATATCCTTGTTAGGACAATCGTCGGGATCGGTCTCACAGAAATCGCAGGAGGCATCTGGATCCGGTTGGCCAGTGCCGGGTTGAATTCCGCCACAGGATCCTTTGAGAGGCTTCCGACCGAACACAACACCGATCGCCATTCCTGCAATTGCAATGAGGAACACGGCGAAAGTTACAAGCGCTAGTTTCCAGTCCATAGGGTGGGGTCTTCGGCCATTTTCTCGAAGGAGTCTGTCACTATAGCAGAGAATCCATCCTCTTGACGAACTAAAAACAGGGTGGAGAGGTTGCGGCGTTCGGCAAAGCCGTGACCTTCCCCAGGCCCCAGCACAAAGAGGGCTGTAGCCATCGCATCCGCAAATTGGCAGGTGGGAGCAAGGATCGAGACCGATCCGAGAGCGACCTCGGAGACCGGTTTCCCGGTGCGGGGGTCAACGATATGGGAGAATCGTTGCCCGTCGAGAATGACCAAATTGCGATAGTCGCCAGAGGTTGCGAGGGCGGTGTTAGTCAGGGTGAGGACGCGATTGATGGTGCGCTCGCCCTCCACGGGAGCTTCGATTCCCACCCGCCACGACGAGCCATCAGGTTTGGAATTACCGACGCGCACCTCGCCTCCGATTTCAATCAGATAGGATCTGATCTTGCGGGTCTCCAGCAATTCGGCGACCGCATCAACGGCAAACCCCTTCGCAATTCCCGAGAGATCGATCTGAAGTTGCGGATTAGTGAGCTTTCGCAGGGCGGGAGGATCGAGCCGCACTTCGAGATGAGTGAATCCAGTCGCAGCACGGATGGCGGCAATTTGTTCGGGAGAAGGAATTGCGGAAGTGGATTGCCCGTCGGGAGAATCCGATGCCGCCCCGAAGCCCCACAGTTCGACGAGCGGGCCGACCGTGATGTCGAAGGCTCCACCGGTCAGACGGCTGATCTCCTGGGCGCTCTCGACGACTTGGGCAAACTCGCGAGAAACGTCAATCCAGTCGCTCGAGCGATTCGCATTGAAACGGGAGATTTCCGAGTCCGGCTCATAGGTTGACATCGAGGACTCGATGTTATCGAGACGCTCGGAGATCGCCCCTTGCAGATCCACGGCCTCTTCCTTACCGAGCGCGGTGCCCAACCGAATGTGGTAGCGCGTGCCCATGGTGGACCCCCAAAGCTTGTCGCTCTGATCCCCGGTGGAATTTCGGCAGGCCGGGAGCAGAATTGCGATGACGAGAATCAAAACGAGACGCGCATTCATGAATCTACCGGAAAAATTCAGGAGCAGTTATTCCCCAAAATCATCGTAGGCGATGTTCTCGGATTCCACTCCGAGCTCCTCGAGCATTTTGAAGACAGAATCCATCATGACGGGCGGACCGCAGACGTAGTACTCGACGTCTTCCGGGGCCGGGTGATCCACAAGGTACTGGTCGTGAAGGACGTTGGCAATGTAACCAACGGGCCCCTCCCAGTCGTCTTCGGGCCGCGGACGTGAAAGAGCGAGGTGAAAGGAAAAGTTGGGGAACTCCTTGGCGAGTTCTTCGAATTCCTTCTGATAAAAACTCTCGAGCCCATTGCGGGCGTTGTACCAGTAGGAGACTTTGCGCTTCGTTTTCTGGCCCAGGAGGACCTCGTAAAGGTGGCTGCGCAGTGGGGCCATCCCGGCTCCCCGGCCGATATAGATCATCTCCGCATCGGTGTCCTTGATGAAGAAATCGCCGTAGGGACCGGAGAGAGTGACGGGATCGCCTGGTTTCAGATCGAACAACCAGGAGGAGACTTTACCGGGCGGGGCATCGGGGGGCGCGTCAGCCGGCGGAAAGGCGACGCGAATGTTGAAGGAAAGGATGCCCTTCTCACCGGGGTAACTGGCCATCGAGTAGGCCCGAATGACTTCTTCCTTAACGTCGGATTTATAGCGCCAAATATCGGCCCGGTCCCATTCTTCCTTAAATCGATCCTCGATGATGAACTCGGCGTAATCAAGTTTGTGGGGGGGAGTCTCGACTTGGATGTAACCACCGGCCTTGTAATTGACCTCCTCCCCCTCCGGCAATTCGAGAACAAGTTCCTTGATGTAGAGGGCCACGCTGTAGTTGGAGCGAACCGTGCAGGTCCAGCGCTTGGTATCGAAGACCTCGGGGGGGACTTCGACCTGCATGGACTGTTTGACCGGGACCTGGCAGGAGAGCCGATTGCCCTCGAGCGCTTCTTTGCGGGTGATGTAGCCGCGCTCGACCGGCAGGATACTCCCGCCCCCCTCGTGGACCTTGACGGTACACAACGCGCAGGTGCCGCCCCCTCCGCAGGCCGAGGCGATGAAAATCCCCTGATCGGAGAGACAGTTCAACAGTTTTCCACCCGCTTGGGTGGTGAAGGTTTTCTCGCCGTTGACAGTGATGGTGAGGTCCCCGCCGGGCACCAGCTTGGCCCTGACCCACACGATCCCGGCCACCATCGCGACGAGGATGATGGTGAAGAGCGAGACAGATAGAAGGATTTCTTCCATGATCAGCACTAAAGTTTGATCCCGGCGAAGGCCATGAAGGCGAGGGACATGAGGCCTACCACAATGAAAGTGATGCCCAGCCCCCGCAGCCCGTCCGGCACGTTGCTGTATTTCATTTTCTCGCGAATGCCTGCCAGCGCGACAACGGCCATGGCCCAACCAACACCGGTTCCGATCGAGTAGATACAGCTTTCCCCAAAGTTGTAGTCCCGCTGCACCATGAACAAAGTGCCCCCGAGAATTGCGCAGTTCACGGTGAGCAAGGGCAGGAAGATGCCGAGAGTGTTGTAGAGCGCGGGGACGAAGCGATCGAGGACCATCTCAAGGATCTGGACGCTGGCCGCGATGACGCCGATGTAGCAGATCAGGCCCAGAAAGGTCAGGTCGGCATCGGGAAATCCGGCCCACGCGAGCGCTCCGGGCACCAGCAACTGCTGGTAGATGAGATTATTGAGGGGGAGCGTCACAACCTGGATGGCGATGACGGCGAGCCCGAGCCCGAAGGCGGTTTTCACTGTCTTCGAAACCGCGAGAAAAGTGCACATCCCGAGAAAAAATCCGAGGGCAAGGTTCTCGATGAAAATCGCTTTAACAAAAATGTTGAGATAATTTTCCATGGCGTTGTCAGGAGGCGTCGACCTGGTCCTTTTTCCACGTGCGCAGGGCCCAGATCATGAATCCGATGATGAAGAATGCGCTGGGGGGCAGGAGCATGAGGCCATTGGGGGAATACCAACCGCCTTCGGCCTTGAGTTGAAGAACTTCCACCCCGAAGAGTTTGCCAGAGCCGGTGAGCTCGCGGAGAAATCCGACCCCCATGAGGATGATGGTGTAGCCGAAGCCGTTACCCAGACCGTCGAGAAAGCTCAGCAAAGGTCCCTTCCTCATGGCGTAGCCCTCCGCCCGGCCCATGATGATGCAGTTCGTGATGATGAGGCCGACGAAGACGGAGAGCTGCTTCGAGAGAGTGAACATGTAGGCCTTCAGGATTTCGTCCACCAGGATGGTGAGGGTGGCGATGATGCTGATCTGAACACAGATACGGATGACCGACGGGATCTGCGTGCGAATGAGACTCACTCCAAGGTTGGAAAACGCGCAGACAAAGATCACACAGACGCTAAGCACCAGGGAAGTTTCCAGCTTGCTGGTTACGGCGAGCGCAGAGCAGATGCCCAACACCTGCAGGGCGATTGGATTGTTGTTGAAGATCGGTCCCAGGAGGACCTTTGACGGTTTGTCTTCGTCACTCATCGGGACTTTCTCCTTTCAGGGCTTTCAGGTTGTCGAGAAATGGTTTGAAGCCATCGGGGCCGAACCAGTAGCGCATCATGTTTGTGACTCCGTTGGAGGTGAGAGTTGCTCCCGAGAGGGCATCGACTTGATAGGCAAGGGCGGGATCGGAAGCGGCAGCCATCTTGGGTGTTTTGATGAGGTGCAAGGCGACTTCGCCCTCCTCATTGTAAAGGGATTTGCCAATCCAGATCGCCTTCCAACGCGGCAGATCGACTTCGCCTCCAAGACCGGGAGTTTCGCCGTGCTCGTAATAGGTAAGGCCGCGCACGGTCTTGAAGTCGTGGGCGTCCAGGGAGAGAAACCCGTAGAGCGTGGAGAAAAGTCCCTTGCCGTAAAAAGGCATGATGACCTGCTCGATGGATCCATCCTCGCCCTTGGCGAGATAGACGAGGGAGAGCTTTTCGCGTCGTCGGATGTCCCCATAATCCCGTTTCCTGGGGATCGCAATCGATTGGTCGGGATCCTTGGCCGCAGAGCGCTGGTTGTAAGTGGCCGGGTCTTCGAGATCGGTGAACTCACCCGTTTCAAGATCGACCATCCGTGCTTCGAAGTTTGAGAAGGCCGCTTCCACATCAATTCCCTTTTCGAAGACTCCCGCGGCGATCAGGATATTCCTGCGAAGCTCGGCAATCCGATTGGCCTGTTGGTTGGAGCGCAATCGGACCGCAGAGGACGAGATGACCAGCGAGCACACCACGCTCAAGCTAATCGTGACAATGAAGATCTGCTTTATTGAATCACGCGCCATAGCGTTGCATTCTCCGTTTAATATTCTTCTGTATGAAAACGTAATCAATGGCCGGTGCAAAGACATTCCCAAATAGGATCGCGAGCATGACGCCCTCCGGGTAGGCCGGATTGATCACTCGGATCAAGATGGTCATGACCCCGATGAGAATTCCATAGATCCAGCGGCCCTGATCGGTCATCGCGGCCGAGACCGGGTCGGTGGCCATGAAAACAAGGCCAAAGGCGAATCCTCCGGTCACCATGTGCCAAGCGGGAGACATCTGGAACATGGCATTGGTTTCACTGCCGATCAGATAGAAGAAGGTCGAGGTCACGAGTCCCCCGATGAGCATGGCGACCATGATGCGCCACGAGCCGATGCCCGTGACGATGAGAAATAGGGCTCCGAGCAGGCAGGCCAGGGTTGAGGTTTCTCCCATGGATCCCTGAATCGTTCCAAGAAAGGCCTCCATCCAGGTGACATCGATCGCCTCCATCCCGGTGGCGACATCGGTGACGGCCAGGGCCCCGAGCGGGGTGGCGCCGCTGAAGCCGTCGATCGCGGTCCAGACACTGTCGCCCGTGATCTGTGCGGGGTAGGCAAAGTAGAGGAAGACGCGCCCGGTGAGCGCCGGATTCAGGACGTTGCGGCCGGTACCCCCAAAGATTTCCTTCCCTACCACCACACCGAAGCTGACCCCAAGGGCGACCTGCCAGAGCGGAATGGTGGGCGGCAGGGTGAGCGGAAGGAGCAAACTGGTGACCAGGAATCCCTCGTTGATCTCGTGTTTGCGAACGGTTGAGAAGAGGGCTTCCCAAGCCCCCCCCACCGCGACCGTCACGATGTAGATGGGCAGAAACCAAAGCGCCCCGTAGACGACATTGCCGATCAATCCCGAGGGCGTGAGACTCAGCCCGAGCATCGAAAGCAGGTCATAGCGCCAGCCGGGAAGGTCGGTGAGAGCCATGGCCTCCATGCCGCGACTGGCCTGCAGGCCCGTGTTGTACATCGCCATGAACATGCAGGGAGTCAAGGCGATGACCACGAGGATCATCATGCGCTTGAGATCCATGGCGTCGCGCACATGGGGAGCGCGCCGGGTGTTGTCCCCCGGCGAGAAGAGGAAGGTATCCGCCGCCTCGAAGAGGGGGTAGATGAGACGAAAGCGCCCGTCCTCTTCCTCGAAATGAGGCCGGACCTTGTCGAGGAGTTTCTTCAGCGGCTTCATTCCACGTGCCCCTCCTTTTCGATCCGGGTGAGGGTGGCGCGGAGGAGTGGACCGTATTCCGTTTTCCCGGGACAGACAAAGGAGCAGAGGGCGAGGTCTTCCTCGCCGAGTTCGAGGCAGCCGAGGGCCTCAGCCTGCTCGTCGTCGCCTACCGTCAGGGCGCGAAGAAGGAAAGTGGGAAGAATATCGAGGGGCATGATTTCTTCGTACATGCCGATCGGAACCATGGCCCGTGGGCTTCCATTGGCGGAGGTATTCATGACCCGTTGCGGATCCGCGCGAAGGGATCCGGCGAAGGCGGGTTTGATGGAATACTTGCCGAAGCCCGGCCGCATCCAGTTGAGAAACTCGCGCGCGGTCTCCACCGGCAAGGCACAAACGCTGCGATGATAGCGGCCCAGGAAAGCACGGAATCCATCCGCAACGTGCCCACTCAGAACGTCGCCGGAAAGAATGCGCACGTCGTCCTTGGACTTCAACTCGTCATCGACGACCTCGCCTATATCGGCTCCCAGCCTGGTCCGCACCAAGCGGGGAATTTTCACGGCAGGGCCGGCGATGGAGATCACCCGATCGACGTTGAGCCTCCCCGTGCGAAACAGGGAACCAAAGGCGATCACGTCCTGGTAGTCGATGAACCAAGAGGTCCGGCCGGCCTGCACCGGATCGATGAAATGGATGTGAGTGCCTGCCAGTCCTGCCGGGTGGGGACCGGCGAAGGCGTGCGCTTCGACCCGCTCGTGCTCGAGAATGGGAATGTCCGCTTCCGGCGCCTGACAGACGAAGACGGGACCCTCGGTGAGGCGAGTCAAGACGGCCTGGCCGAGGCGAAAGTCGCTTGAGTTGGTTGGCGAGCCTGAGGCAATGACCACCGCGGGATCCGGCGCCAGCGGGATGGTGTCGATCGCAGTGATGAAAATCGAAACGGGGGTCGTGCCGGGAGCGGGAATTCTGTTGTAGGGCCGGGTGCGCAGGGCGGTCCATAACCCCGACGCAACGAGATTGTCTTCCACTCTGGACCGTTCAAAATTCGCGAGCTCGACGGCGGACTCGCACAGCAGAAACACCTCCTCCTCCTCAGTTCCACTCGCAATTTCGATGGTGATGGACTCGAACCTTCGTCTTGAGCCGCGATTGATGGAGCTGATGACCCCTCCGGCGGGAGCTGTGAAGACCACCCCGTCGGTCTTCTTGTCGGCGAACAACACCTGCCCTCGCTTGACCGCATCCCCTTCCGCCATCGCCATGGTCGGCCGCATTCCGGGATAGTCCACACCCAGGAGAGCGACCCGCGTAACCCGAGATCCGACTCCAATGGTCTGCTCGGGTGATCCGGAAATTGGAACGGTTAGGCCTTTCTTTATCCGAGTTGTAACCATAGCTGCTGGCGCTGTGAGAACACCGCATGCGCAGACTTCCTCGAGTGGTCCGCCACAAAGTCTGCGCAGGCGGACGGGGACAATGCAAGTCGCAGAGGCGATTTTTCGAGTGACTGCAAATCGGCAACTGCAGGCCGCAGTCCCTCCAAATCGAGGCCTCCGCAGGGCCGTTTCAGCCCCCCGGAAATTATCTTGAGATTTCGTTGTCATCGAAATCCTGCCATCGCATTATGTAGGATACCCATGGAGGTTTTCGACCCCATCTCAACCGTCCTGACCTATAAGAGTCACCACGGCATCTGGACCACCGCACCCGAGACGACTGTCTATGAGGCCATCCAATTGATGGCCGACAAGGGCATCGGCGCGCTCCTGGTGATGAAGGGAGATTCCCTGGTCGGCATCTTTTCCGAGCGCGACTACATGAACGAGGTCATTCTCAAGGGAAAATCTTCCAAGACCACTCACGTGCGGGAGATCATGTCCTCCGACGTCATCACCATCTCTCCGCATGACTCGGTCGTCCATGGCATGCACAAAATGACCAGGGAAAAGGTGCGCCACCTCCCTGTCGTCGAGGACGGCAAGGTGATCGGCATCCTCTCCATCGGAGACCTCGTGAAATGGATCATTTCGGCCCAGGACACCCTGATCCATCAGCTTGAGGACTACATCAAGGGCACCTACCCGGCCTGAGGGAGTCGTTCGTCCGGGGGGGCCGGCGAGTCCGGGCAGGCGTCCACTATTCCCTCAGCCTCGAAGAATCGAACCCTTCCCCGTCCCGCTCACTCCTTCCCTCTATTGCTGCAAGCCCTTGAGGACGGCTTCGATGCTCTCCTTCGCATCGCCGAAGAGCATGCGGGTGTTCTCCTTGTAGAAAAGTGGATTGTCCACCCCGGCATAGCCAGTGGCCATCGAGCGCTTGAGGACGATGGTGGTGGTGCCCTTCCAGCACTCGATCACCGGCATACCGGCAATCGGGCTGTTGGCGTCTTCCAAGGCGGAAGGATTCACGATGTCATTGGCGCCGATCACGACTGAGACGTCGACCTTGGGAAAGTCGTCGTTGATCTCGTCCATCTCGAAGACGATGTCGTAGGGAACCTTTGCTTCCGCGAGCAGGACGTTCATGTGACCTGGCATGCGCCCGGCAACCGGGTGAATGCCGAAGCGGACATTGATCTTCTTGGCCCGCAGGGTCTTGACCATCTCGTTGACGGTGTGCTGCGCCTGAGCGACCGCCATCCCGTATCCCGGGATGATCATCACCTCCTTGGCCTCAGCCAGGAGATCCGCAGTGTCTTCCGCAGTGACCGAGACCGCTTCGCCTTGCTCACCCGCTGCAGCGGAGGAAGCTCCCCCACCACTCGAGCTGCCAAAGCCACCCGCGATGACCGCGAAGAACTTGCGATTCATCGCGCGGCACATGATAAAACTCAGGATCGCCCCGCTGGATCCCACCAGGGCACCGACCACGATGAGAAGGTTGTTGCCAAGCATGAATCCGGTGGCGGCGGCGGCCCACCCGGAGTAGCTGTTCAGCATCGAGACCACCACCGGCATGTCGGCGCCACCGATCGCCATGACCATGTGAATTCCGAAGAGGAGCGCGATCACCGTCATGATGATCAGGGGCGTGAGTCCTCCCCCGTCCGCAGACTGCTGGACGAACATGACCCCGACCACAATCGTGCCGATGAGCAATCCAAGATTGAGCCAGTGCCGACCTGGAAGAGTGAGCGGCTTGCCTCCGATCTTTCCGCTCAGCTTTCCAAACGCCATCACCGAGCCCGAAAAGGTGACCGCCCCAATGAGGATCCCGAGGTAGATCTCAACATCGTGAATGGTCTTTTCGGCAGCCACTTCGGCAGCCGAGAGTTCGGCGCCACCAAGATGGGCCGCTCCCTCTCCTCCGAGAAAAGTGGCAAAGCCCACGAGGAGGGCGGCCAAGCCCACCAGACTGTGCAGGATGGCCACCAGTTCGGGCATCTGGGTCATCTGCACCTTGCGGGCGAGGACATATCCGGTCGCGCCCCCGATCACGAGACCGCCGATCAAGATGGCGTGGTTTCCCGTGATGAATGCGAAGGTTGCGAGGAGGGCAATGCCCATCCCGAGCATGGCGTAGAAGTTGCCGCGACGAGCCGTTTCCGGGTGACTCAGTCCCCCCAGCGCGAGGATGAAGAGGACGATCGAGCCGAGGTAGGCCGTGTTTGCGAATTGGGCGAGTTCCATGGTGGGACAGTCTTAGAGCTCAAGGGTGGAGAGCTGGCGTTTGGGGGATCCGGAATCGTCTACGGGGAGAGTAGTTCCTACTCTCCCCCTCCAAGAGACTCTCTCTCCCATTTCGTGATCTGAGAAACCAAGCACCGCGTTCATCATCATTAGGCTGTTCGTTCTCTAGTCCTTGCGGAACATCTCCAACATCCGATGGGTGACCGCAAAGCCGCCGAAGATGTTGATGCTGGTGATTAAAATTGCGATTCCCGCCAGCGCCATGACCCAGACCTCCGAGGAGGAGATCTGAAGAAGGGCTCCGATGATGATGATACTGCTGATCGCGTTGGTCACACTCATCAGTGGAGTGTGCAAGGCCGGGGTGACATTCCAGATGACCATGTAGCCAATGAAGCACGCCAGGACGAAGACCGTGAACTGCTCCGTGAATGAGTCCGGAGCGAAAGCCCCCACTCCGAGCAAGGCCCCGCCGCCGATCAGGAAGGGGAGAATTATTCCCCAGATCGAGGGCTTCCCAGCCTGCGCCGCAGCGGGCGGTGGAGAGGCGGGCTTTGCTTCCTCCTTCTTGGGGGCCGCGGAAAGCTTGGGCGCGGGCGGTGGCCAGGTAATCTCGCCATCCTTGATCACGGTCGCACCGCGGATCACTTCATCCTCCATGTTCACATCGACCGTGCCATCCTTTTCGGGACTCAAGTCGGTGAGGAGGTGACGAAGGTTGGTTCCGTAAAGCTGACTGGATTGGGCGGCGAGGCGGCTCGGAAGATCGGTGTAGCCGATCAGGGTCACTCCGTGCTTCACCACCACCACACCCTCTTCGGAGAGCTCGCAGTTGCCACCCTGTTCGGTGGCGAGGTCGACGATCACACTGCCTTCGCGCATGAGCTTGACCATCTCAGTCGTGATGAGCTTGGGAGCGGGGCGCCCGGGAATCAGTGCGGTCGTGATGATGATGTCGACTTCGGCCGCCTGCTCGGCAAAGAGTTCCATCTCGGCCTTGATGAACTCTTCGCTCATCACCTTGGCGTAGCCACCCTCGCCGGCACCGTCTTCGTCATCCTCGAACTCGAGCATGAGAAATTCGGCATCCATGCTCTCGACCTGCTCCTTCACTTCGGGTCGGGTGTCGAAGGAGCGCACGATCGCCCCCATGCTTTTGGCCGCGCCGATGGCCGAGAGACCTGCCACTCCGGCTCCGATCACAAGCACTTTGGCAGGGGGCACTTTTCCCGCAGCCGTGATCTGACCGGTGAAGAAGCGCCCGAAGTGTTGGGCCGCTTCCACCACCGCGCGGTAGCCGGCGATGTTCGCCATCGAGCTCAGCGCGTCCAGTTTCTGGGCCCGCGAAATCCGCGGCACACTGTCCATTGCGATCACGGTCGCCTTTTGGGCCGCGAGCCGCTTCATGAGATCTTCGTTCTGCGCCGGCCAGATGAAGCTGGCGAGGATCTTGCCCTCGGTGAGCAACTCGACCTCATCAAGGCCGAGCTCCGGGTGCTTCTCCGGGGCACGGACCTTGAAGATGATGTCGGAGGCGGACCAGAGCTTGCGAACGTCGTCGACGACTTCTACGCCAACCTCTCGAAAAGCCTCGTCGGGATAGCTGGCAGACTCCCCTGCCCCGCTTTCCACCGCTACTGAGAAACCGAGCTTCTGCAATTGTTGGGCCACTTCCGGGGTGGTGGCCACGCGACGCTCTCCTTTATGAACTTCGTTCGGAATACCGATTTGCATCTGTCTGTTTTCGCGGGCTTGATGGGCTGGAAATACGAAGAATAGACGCAAATCGATGCTTGTCGAGCGATGTGTGGGAGCGATTTTTTTCCTCTGAGCGAGGCCGGAAGCGCCCTCCTCAGGGAGCGCCACCACCATCTACAAGGCGGCCAATTCCGTCTGGAAAAGCTCTCCGGTCTTCGCCTTGAGCTCTGCGAGGGATATTTCGCCCTGGTCGACCTTGGAGAGAAGATTTCGCTGCGCTTGGTAGTCGCTGTTCACGATCCCCGCCTTGGACTGGAGGAGCCGCCACGCCTTGCGACGCTCGGTACAGAAGAGAACCGCCTGGCGACTCACCGCCACATGCTGCTTCTTGCCCCCGATCTCCGCGACGATATATACCTTGAAGTCCGGCACGAAAGCGCGGTGCTTCGGATCGAAGACCCGCCGCTTCACCACATCGTCCTGCGTGATACAGGTGAGCATGTCGTCGAGGAAGACGCACTCACTCGCTTCGGCTTCCGAGATCTTTTTGAGATGCTTGCGGAAGCGCGCCTCGGTGGTGGCCCAGTGCGCGACGGTGTAGTTGTACTTCTCCTTATCCTGATAGGAGGCCTCCCACCAGTCGTTCTTGATCGACGGGTTCCCCTTGAGGTCGAGACACTCGTGGTGGAGCTCCGAGATCTGCGGATCAAAAACGAACTCAGGCATTCCTCGCGAATCCCGAGCGAACTTGGCTTGCTGGGCAGACATGTCGTCCGCTACTCCGTGCTCCGGCTGGCAAGTGGTGTAAGCCTGGTAGAAAGCCGTGCCGCGATACTCAAGTCCATCGAGCATGCACTTGTACATCTTGGCCGCATTGGCCATGGAGACCTGGGCAATATAGGGCGAACCGTGACCGGAAGTGAGAATCTCGGAGACGGATTTTTTCTCAGTGAGTTTCCCCTGCGAAGCGCGACCGTACTGGTTCATGTCGTAGCCACCGAGCATGTTTGAACTGTCGGAGTTCTGTCCCCCGGTGTTGGAATAGACCTGAGTGTCGAGCATGAGGCCCTTCACGTTCGGGCGGTTCTGCAGGATCACCTTGGAGAGATTTTGAAAACCGATGTCCCCAAGCGCGCCATCACCACCAATGATCCAGACCTTGGGAAGCTCCCTGATTTCATCATCGGTCATGATGTTCTCAGTGAGACGGGTGAGGTCCCAGTAATCCTGCTCCACGAAGTCGGATTCCTCATCGAGCATCTTGTCCGCCAGGCGCTCGGGGGCCACGGAACGGCGCGCATGGGTGAGCTGGAGGGACTCGCCCAACAACCACGAAATGGTAGCCCCATCCTGGAAGAGCGAGTTCATCCAGGGATAGGGGTGCGGATTGGAAGGCGGAGTCGATCCGTAAACGGTGTTGCAGCCGGTGGAAGCTCCCATGAACATGGTCGACATCCCGTTCGCCATGCGGCCTTCAGTCGCTTGCAGGGACTTGTGGTTGAAGGCGTCGAGGTTCAACACTTCGCACAGGCCATCGATCACCTCTCCATCACTGATCTTGCCGTGAGCCGCGATGCGCAGATCGGTATCTGTCTCGTTTTCCCCGCCAAGGCCCATCACGACGTGCGCAAAGGCGCGCTTGAGCAGGATGTACTGGGCCTCGTCGCGCGCTTTGAGCTCCTCAAGAATCCGGGCCCCTTCCAGCTTGAGCTGACCCGCCTTCTCGTAAAGACGATCCGCCTTGCGATGATAAATCGGACGCATGTAGGCTTCAGTCACGGAAGCGACCGCCCGCAGAATTGATTTCTCTCCGCAGCCCGCACAGGCCCCGTCCCCGGAAACGAGAGCTTCATAGTTGCGACGAACCATGAGGTGGTTGCGCAAGGCGGCTGGGCGGGAGTCCTCAGGCGCTTCATCGTCGTAGAGTCCGAGATACTTCTGTGGAGTTTCGGGAAGAAGGCGCGAGAAGATTTGAGCACCGGTGAGAGTCTGGTTGAGTTCCTCGGTATCGGGAACCATGACCAGCGCGCCGTGATCGCCACACTGCTCAACACATTCGCCACAGCCTTTGCAGAGATCGGAAACGAAGATGGAGAAAATGCCCCCCTGCCCCGGGTTCTTCTTCTCCAGCGATTTGTAAATCGCGGGGACCTTGTTGTAAGCGATGGGCACCACCTCAAGAATGGCACCCAACTCTTCCTTCCCCTTCGCGGAAACACCGCCATTGAGCGCTGCCACCTCCGCTTTGATGATCTCCTTGAACGGAGTGCCCCCTTTGGCCGCGATGACTTCGTTCATCTTCTCGCGCGCCGCGGTATCGATCGCCGGAACGGCCGCAATCAAGGCCGAACGATCGCCGAGATCAGAAACGTAATTGTTGATCGCGGTGGTGAGCACCGTGCCAACATCCTGGGCGGTGTTGGGCAGAGCGGTGTCCGGACAGGCCGTGATGCACTCCATGCACTGGGTGCAGTTCTCCGGGATGTAGAGTGGCGTCTCCCGACGAGCGACATACTTCGAGGAGGTGGCCCCGGTTCCGGCCGCCATCACCCCCACCGAGGAAAGCGCCCCCGCGGGCTGATGATAGCCAAGGCCATTGCGAAACTCGCCGTCGAATTTCTTCATCGTCACCACGGGCACCTTGGCCTCCTGCTGGGCGGGGGCAGGCAGGGTGGCTAGATTGGAACTGTCGCAACCCGCGGTGGGCAGAATGCGATATCGCTCACCCACTGGAACAAGCGGAGACAGGCGCATGCTGGAGCGATCCCGCGCTTCGATTTCACCGTACTTGATCTCGATGACCTGCTTGAAGCCTTCCGCCATAACCTGCATGTTGGACTCGACCACCGCATCACCGAAACGCCCGAATTTCTTCTCATACTGTTTGCGGATCACCGCCACGTAATCGTCGTGGTCGATCTTGTGATCCTTCAGAAAACTCGACACCGAGAAGAAGGCCCCCAGAAACGAATTGCCCTGCATGCGCAATTGCAGATCGGGGCGATCGGTCGCTTCCCGGGCAATCTTGAACCCTGGCAGAATGAAGATACGAATGTGATTCTCTTTCACGAACTCGCGATACTTCGTCGGGATTCGCTCCCAGGCGTCCTCCGGGGTATCCGATGATTCCCAAACGAGGCAGCCACCCTTGTTGACCCCCGCCAGCGGATTGGTGTGGGTAAAGGCCTTCGGATCGCAACAGAGGACCACGTCCACGTGATTGAGCTCGCAGTTGACCCGAATGCGCTCGGGACCAACGGTGAGATAATAGTTGGTGGGCGAGCCCTTCTTCTCCGAACCGTACTTTGGATTGGCCATGATGAAGAGCTTCTCCTTGAGGATCCCCTCCTCGTCATACTCGGGATTTGCGGCCGCGATGTGGTGTCCGAAGGACCCCACGATCTCGCCCATGTTTTTTCCGGTGGTGATCATGCCCCAGCCCCCAATCGAGTGAAAGCGCACGGCGATGGAGCCGGGCGGGAGAAGCGACGGGGTATCCTTCGAGATCACGGAGTAGGGGTGATCGATCCCCACCGTAAAATAGGAAACCCCATCCCCGGCCCTCTTGCCGTCCTTGCGCGCCGTTTGACCGGTCGCGAATTCGTAGGCACCCAGAGTGTGCTCGGGACGGAAGTCGCGGGAGCCGATCCCGTAAGATCCATTGAAGAGCCGCGGAGTCTCCGCGGGGCTCAGGGCCGGAACAGGTCCCTTTCCAAGCTTGTGCGTTTCGTTCGCCTTGCTCAACGCGGTGCGGATGTCGCGACCCAACGGGTTGTCCCCTGCCATCCCTTCGTCGGTGCGCTCGATGATGATGACATTCTTCATGCCGCGCAGCGCTTCGATGACCGCTTCCTCCGGGAAGGGGCGAATGACATTGATGTGAACCGATCCCACCTTCGCGTTGCGTTGTTCGCGCAGGTAGTCGCAGGCTTCTTCAATGTTCTCTGCCGCACACCCCAGCGAAACAAACAGGGTGTCCGCGTCCTCGGTCTTGTAACAATCGACAAAACCGTAGCGCCGACCAGTGAGTTCGCCCCACTCCGCGTAGGCCTCCTTCAGGAAGCCGAGAATGTGCTCGTTGAAGTTATCCCGGCGCGCCACCACGCCATTCATGTGGTGCTCCTGATTCTGCACCGGTCCCAAGAGGATCGGGTTCTTCAGATCCATCATCGCGGGCACCCGACGACGAGTAGGACCGAAAAGTTCGCACTGGGTCGGGGTCGGACATTCGATCCTGTCTTCCTTCGCTCCGAGATACTCGCGGAGGAGCTCCGCCTCAGGCACAAGATACATCCGCTCGGAGTGGGTGGTGAGCATCCCGTCCTGCACGTTCATCCCGGGGTTCAGCGAAAGCTCATTGACCTTGCGTAGGATTACGCCCTGGTCCGCAGCTTGCTGGGCGTCCTTGGCGAAAAGAATGGTCCATCCGGTATCAAGCGCAGCATAGACGTCGTCGTGACCACAGTGCACATTGAGGGCGTGTTTGGTGAGCGCGCGGGCCCCGACTTCGAGCACCATCGTCGAACACTTTCCCGGCGCGTGATAGTACTGCTCCAGGGCATAGGCGATCCCCTGCCCCGACGTGAAGTTCACCGCGCGGCGACCAGTGACTGCCACAGCCGTGGCGCCCCCTTGCGCAGCGTGCTCGCCCTCGGCTTCGATCGCGATCTTTTGGTTGCCCCAGACATCGAGTTTACCATCCGCATAAGCCGCCTGGTAAATTTCACCGCCTTCGGTGGAAGGAGTGATGGGATAAAACACGCCCCCTTCCGTGACTCGCACCTCGACGTGTTCGGCAACCAACTGGTTGCCATTACACGTCAGCGGAATTCCTGGAAACCTGGGTTTCCGGGCAGGTGAATCAGAAATTTCAAGAGGAGTCTCGGTTGTCGACGACATGATAGCGAAGCTTGATTTGTGGTTGAACGAGCGCGAACTTATTTTTCAGGAGCCCGGTCCCGACGGTAGTAAATATCGGCTGGAGTCGCACGCTTGAAAAGCCCGATCGCAGGAGATATTCAGACTGCGCCCTCAGCAAGGTGGCCATCGCATCGAGTCAAGAAATCCATGGTTGTAATCTATCAAGCAAAGGGGATTTCCAAGAAGCACGGAGTACCCGGGAATCCTGGGCCGTGGATGCACCCTCGCTCCAATCCCCAAGCCAACGGGTTTTTCATCGGCTTGGCGCGCAACAACGATGTCTTCCATCGCGATGGATCGACCCGTAATTTCAGGCTCACCTTTTTCAGTCAGGATCCGCGCACCGGGAGCTTGGGCGGATTCGGACTGTCCCATGAGGACAACAACGGAGCGACTCCGGTCGACCTCCTCCTCGGCAATCGCGACGCTCAAGGAGCATAACATCGGGATCAGCATGGATGGGAAGGGTCGCTGGATGGACAACGTGTTCATCGAGCGTCTCTGTCGAAGTCTGAAGGATGAGAAAATTCGCCTCTGGAGGCTCCGGCACAGCTCCTAGGCCTCCAGGAAGCCCGGCCTGAACAAGGAACTTCTTACCGTAATCCTGATCCTGAGCCTGCCTAGTTGGCCTCCAAGCGGACGTCATCGAGGTAGAATCCTGCGTATTCCGAAGCTCCCAAATCATTGCTGATGAATCGGAACTCGAGTTTGATGTTTCTCCCATGGGTGGCGTTCGGCAGGACCACTGGGGCGGGGGAATTCCATTCGTTATCGTTCCCCTCGATCCCGGTCACGAGTTCGACGATGAGCGAATCGTTGTTGTCGGCGTCGAGCACCCGAACCGATGCCGCGTCGCCGTCTCCTTCGGTGTCACGCCACTGTTGGTAACTCAGGGTGGCTCCGGTGGCAGGAACGGCAATCACCGGGGTGACCAGCGAGACGTCCTGAGAAGGATTGTATTCGCTACCGATATTTGTTGCCGCGCAGTTCGGGGGACTGTTGGCGACGATTGGTCCGAACGCGGCCCCGACAGGCACCCCTACCTCCCATGCGGTCGCATCCGCTCCGGTGCTGGTCCAACCGGAGGGAAGCGCGGCAACCCCATCGAAATTCTCCGAGAAGAGCGGTGGAATCTCCTCCTCCATGACCGCGAAGAAGCGCTTCGAGCCAATTCTCCGCACTCCGGTCAAGGTGTTGGTGCCAGTTTCGGAATGGATGATGCTCGCGTAGATCGTCACTCCATCGTCATAGGTTGGCCAAGTGGAAGGATCAGTTGTTAGATCGGTGCTACTGAGAAGGTCATACTTCATTCCAGCCCTGCTATTCCACGCGAAGTCGAGGTTCCCGCCGCTTTGGCTGACCTTCAAAAAGATCTCCGCAGAAGCCACCGTGCCGGGACCAGGGAGATACCCAAACGATGTTACCGGTCCGACTGAATTGTCCACCGTCGTGTTATGGTAGGTGGACCAGCCAAGGGCGTTCTCCACCGGGGGTTTTGGACTCTCAATGATGAACGTGCCACAGAGTCCCCCAAAAGCATAGGGATTCATCCCGGCATTGAGCAACTGGGCGTTATGACTCTTCTCAAACCGCCACACGGACGTGCCGTCGGAAAGCGTCAGGGAGTCGTCCGTGCGGGACGGCGGCCCCCAGAAGAAGACGGTAGGCGTGAAGGTCCAATGACCCGGGACATTGTAATCGATCGGGCCGTGAAACTGATTGAGGATGGGATCCGGGTGACCGGAGGTGAGGGTCCAGGAATTTGCATTGCCGTGTGAGGGACTGTTTTGCCAATCCCGGTGTCCGCCCCAGCCATCGAGACCCTTGTGGGCCATGGGACTGCCCCACCAATGCTCGAGCACGTGCTCGGCACCGGTCTCGGTGTAGTTACTGTCTGCCATGTTGGTGATCGTGTCGCCGTTGCTGACCCAGAATGCCACGTCGCGGGTCCATGCCTTGTTCCCGGACACGATGTCATACCAGTACTGATAGTCTCCGTCGGCGGAAATAGTGCAGCCAAGGAATTCAAATCGCGCTACCGAGCGATGATTCGGGTCATTCGGATCGAACTTGATAGCGCCTGTCTCCTCATAGCCCATGACCTCATCCAAGAGAGGAACGGGTTGTTGAGAGCGGGCTCCTTCGCCGAGCAGAAGGCTGACGACGGGAATTACGAATACGAGGGCTGACCGGTCAAAGGATCTTGGGCGCATGGTTCTACTCCCTCTACGTGGCGCGCGCGGTCGATCACACTAATTGGAGCAAAAAAGAACCAAATACAGACGGCATCATCCCGGGCCGAGTCGTGGGACAGGTCCTATCTTGGTTCTACCAAGCGCACGCTGGAACCTGAGGCTGGGAGTGAATCCGCACCCCCCGTATAAGTGGTCCCCCTAACAGAGCCAGGGGCGGGCGGATTGGGGGCAACTTTCCGGTCGTGGAATTCATCTTGTTACGCCACTTCGGCGATGTCCGGTTTCGGTCGGCAGAGCGCCCACGGACATTCGTAGTCCAACTCCTCGTGGATGCGTTCGTGGTTGTAGTCCTTCATCCAGCGACTCACTCCTTGCTCGAGTTCCGGTACGAAGCGGTAATCCTTTAGGTAGATGTCCTCGCCCTTCAGCCTGCGCCAGAGTCGCTCGATAAAGACGTTGTCGACCCCCCTCTGGAGTCAGGAACAGACATCCGGACGGCGCAAGAGCTCCTGGGCTACAGCGACGTCAGCACGACGATAATTTACACTCATGTGGTGAAGCAAGCAGGAGCCGGAGTTCGGAGTCCCCAGGATGACGACTGATTTTCAGCCTCAGCTCCCCGATGGCGATCAGGCCTGATTCAAGTGCTCGGGAGGAAATGCTCCGGCCTGGATCAAGATCGCGTCACAGCTCCGAGGATCCCTGCGTGGATAGATTGTTAGACGACATGGCAGCGCTGTCTGCTGTCCGGCAACGAGCCAGCGGGCAAAGTCCACACGCGAGGGTTGCGAGTAACTCGGGCGATGAGAGAGGAGTTCCCCACTACCAGCGCCAGCACGCTTGTTAGTGGGTTGAGATGGCTACGATGGGGCGGGAGAGGCCGCTTCGTCCACACCCGATTGAGTGAGCGAGGCAAGGCATCGCAATGACCTGATCCCAACCCATGACCCTGACTCAAATCCCGAGGAGAAGGGCATACCCTGCAAAGCCGACAGCAAGAATGCCCATCGAGCACGCGGCGGCCCGGGCGGAAGGAATGTGCTCGAGCGCCTTGCGGCTCTCCATCGGGTGGAGGACGAAACGATAGACCAATTCACTGATGGCGAGACCGAAGACAATATCGGCAAGGTAATGAATGCGGATGAGAACGGTGGAAGCGATGATGGCGGTCACCACAAGGGGAAAGAGCTTGGTATGATGGGGCAGGTAGAGCCGAACAACGCGGCAGAGAAACCAGGACCCAGCCACATGAAAGGACGGGCAGGCATTCCATTCGGAGGCGGCGAGGTAGGTGAGTGATATCCAGCGGCCGAGGATACCGTGATCCGCGAGGACGGCATGGTCTGCTCGCAAGCCGACGTGCACGGGAACGAGGACCCAGAGAGTGCTGCACGCAAGCATGAGGACAGCGAGGGCGACAAAGATTCGACGATACGGAGCAGGTTCCCACCCTCGCTTCCAATAAAGATAACCCATCGCGAGGAGGGGCAGGAACCAGAAGACCGCGTAGGGCAGCATCATGAGAGGAACCAGCGGCACCCCGGCATCGAGGGAGGTTGAGAGGGTGGGCCCGTAGTCGAGACCGCGCAACTCCGCCAACTGTCCAATTTCGTTGTAGGTGAAGCCAAAGAGCAGAAAAAGGAGAAGAGGGGCAAGCGCTTCGAGGCGCTGCCATCCGAATGTCCTCTTGGTGTTCATGGTTGTTCCTCGACGATCGTTACCAAGCCACACGTCCCATCAATACGCACGCGCACTCCATTTGACAACTCACGGAGAGCAGCCCGGACTGCCATGACGGCGGGAAGGCGCAATTCGCGCGCAACCACCGCACCGTGTGAGAGGGGCCCTCCGCTCTCGGTCACGACCCCGACCGCGGAGTAAAAGAGGGGGGTCCATGCTGGACTGGTGGTGCGGGCGACAAGAATGGCGCCCTCGGGAAAGGCGGCAACATCTTCTACGGCAGCTGGGGAAAGAGCCATCGCTATCGCGTCGATGCCAAGACCTCCGAAGTTGGCGGGAAGGATCATCGCATCAAGTTCACGAACAACCTGCACTTTTTCAAGATCGAAGGGCGCCATCCACGGGTAGGGAACCTGCTCAAGCGGGGCACGGACGAAGATCTGAAGCGGCTGACGCTCCGGGCCAAGTCACACGGTCTGCTGGAACTCGATTGAGTCCCTGCCCGGCGACAGAAGGGAGCGCTATTGCTCGCTGCCCTTCTTGAGCTCATCAACGACGTTTTGGTTCACTTCTCCGCGAATGGTCAGTTTACCGTCGGCACCATCGAGAGTGTAGAGGTGGCCCGCCTTGGCCGTGAAGGTGCGATGAACTCGCCGATAGCCAACGGTGTTACTCGAAGTCGGCGGACTGTGAAGGAGAACGGTGACCTGGGTCCGTCCCGGGGACACGTCGATGCCGAAGGTGCTGTCATGAACACGTCGCCCATTCACTTCCCAGAGGGTCACAAAGTAGGCCGACATGAAGTTTTTCGAGTTCTCCTTGATGCGAGCGACATTCTCCTTGGGCAACCGTGACCCGGAGTAAATCTGAGTGGAACATGAGGTGAAAATCAGGGCGACGGTCACCCCCAGGAACGGAATCAGATTTTTCGAGCGAACATTCATGGTGAGAGAGAGAATAAACCTCTCGTAGAATGCCGAAGGGCAGTCGGCTGGTCAATTTGACACGCAAGGATCGGAATTATTGCCCGAGTGGCCGCGGAGCGAGCGCATCGCAGATCGCCGACTTGGAGCAAGCCCCGGGGCCCATTCTCTTGCGTGAATCAACGCCTCTGCTGTTCTTTAGAACACTTCCATTCGAACAGGACGCTCTCCGATGACGATTATTGCCGAGAGGTTGATGTTTGCATCACCCTTCTCAGCACGTAACAACCGACCCTGTAACTAAACTCCAGCCTTAGACTGAAATCTCATGAGTAACAAAGACACCCGAAGAAAATTCATCCAGAAAACGACCGCCGCCGGTGCCGCCATCGGCTTCCCCACCGTCATTCCATCCAGCGCTCTCGGTAAAGACGGCAAGACCGCTCCCAGTGAGCGGGTGGTGATGGGCTTTATCGGAATTGGCAATCGTGGACTGGGCGTGATGAATGCCCACCTCAATCACAGTGATGTCCAGGGAGTGGCAGTTTCGGATTGCCACAAGAGACACATCGATCGAAATCGCAACTGCGGCTCCGAAGGCGGCAAGGAATCAGTCGATAAGAAATATGGCAACAAGGACTGCAAGGCCTACTTCGACTTCCGCGAGCTCTGCGCCCGCGATGACATCGACGCGGTCATGGTGGCCACCCCGGATCACTGGCACGGACTGATCACCCTGGAAGCACTTCGCAACGGCAAGGACGTTTACTGCGAGAAGCCCATGACGCACTTCTTCGCTGAAGGCCAAGCGGTCTACAAAACGGTCGCCGAGAAAAAGCGCATCTTCCAGGTCGGTTCCCAGCAACGTTCCGACAAGCGCTTCCGCACCGCGGTCAGTATCGTGCGCAATGGACTGCTCGGCAAGATCACCCACGTTGAAGTTGGCCTGCCCAAAGGCAGGACCGGCCCGGATCGCGATCCAACACTCAAGGATGCACCGGAAGGCTACGACCGCTGGTGTGGGCCAAGCCCGGTCCTTCCCTACATGGCAGCCCGTCACCACTGGTCCTGGCGCTGGCACACCAACTACGGCCGCGGCCAACTCATGGACTGGATCGGTCACCACAATGACATTGCCCACTGGGGACTTGGTCTGGAGGCGACCGGCGGCGGCGGCGGACCGATCAGCGTGGAAGCGAAGGACTGGGACTACAGCAAAACCCCGAAGATCTACGACACCGCTTACCAGTACGACGTGATCTCGAACTACCCCGGCGATATCGAAGTGAAGATGTCTTCACGACTTCGCATGGGTTGCAAATGGATTGGCACCAACGGCTGGGTCTACGTCGACCGCGGCAGGTTGGAGGCCTCCAATCCCGAGTGGATCAAGGACGGATTCAATCCCGGGAACTACCAAGCCTACAACTCTCCCGGCCACCAGCGCAACTTCATCGAAAGCGTGAAGTCCCGCAAGGAAACCATTGCTCCCTCTGAAAGCGCCCATCGCTCGATTACTCCCGGCCACCTCGCCTACGTATCACACGAGGTGGGACGTTCCCTCAAATGGGATCCCAAAAAAGAGGTCATCCTTGGCGACGAAAAAGCCCAGAAGATCCTCATGTCGCTGCCCTACCGCGGGGACTGGAAGATCTAAGGGCTCTCACCAATCTCTCAAAAAGAAACCCTCCGCCGGGCTCACCCGCACCACTAGGGTGAGCCCGGCTATTTTTCGGGGGGACCTTGGTGCGGGCGGCTATCCACATCCGCAAGGGTAATCCGGAGAGCAGAGCGCTCTGCTTCCTTGACGACAGAAAACGTCAATTCCCATCCACTCCCTCCCCGACGATCCCTTCTCACTCGGACGGGTGAGACGGCTCGTATCGCCTGGGATGGGATTCCGGTAGATCTCGATTCCGACCTGTGAGCTGCACAGGTCGAGGGCTCCCAGTTGGGGCTTGCGGCGGGCTCGAAGCAGAAGGACAATGCCAGTCCCTAACCGATGGCAATCCCGGCTCCCAGTCTCCGCTTGCTTGGCGTCCTCGTCGTGACCAGCCTCGGGTCTCCCTCCCTCGACGCTTCGGAGCACTGGTCTTACCAACCACTGCGCAAGAACGATCCCCCGAAGCTGGCCGCTCATCCGGTCGATGGGTTCATCAACGCCCGCCTCAAGGCACGCTTTCTCGAGGCCACTCCTGAAGCTCCTCCGCGCAGCCTGATCCGGCGCGTGACTTTCGATCTCATCGGACTCCCTCCATCTCCTTCCGAGATCACCCAGTTCGAAGAGTCCTTCGCGGCCAACCCGGGAGCGGCTTGGCAAACGCTCGTCGATCGCCTCCTCGCTTCACCGCACTACGGCGAACGTTGGGGACGCCACTGGCTCGATCTCGTCCGGTATGCCGACACCGCCGGCGATGCCGCGGACTTCCCAGTCCCCGAGGCCTATAAGTACCGGAACTACGTCCTCGCCGCCTTCAACAAGGACAAGCCATACAACCAGTTCATCCGCGAGCAAATCGCGGGCGACCTTCTTCCCTTCGAGAACGACGAGCAACGCTGGGAGCAGACCATCGCCACCGGCTATGTCGCCATCTCACGACGCATCGGAGTCAGTCCCCAAAACCTCCCCCACATCACGATCGAGGACACCCTCGACAACCTTGGAAAGACATTTCTTGGACTCACGATCGGCTGCGCCCGGTGTCACGATCATAAGTTCGATGAAATTTCGGCCCATGATTACTACGCGCTCTATGGATTCTTCGAGAGCTCAATCTACCCTCACCCCGGCGCGGAACACAAACCCCACCGTGAACATTTCGTCTATCGCATGGGGAGGAAACAATCCGATCACCTCCTGAAGCAGCACCGCGCGGAATTGGAAACATGGAACCGCAAGGAGCGGGCCCAATTCGCGCTCTACAAGTCCTTCCAGACCAGGAAAATCACCGATGCGTCCCTCAGTAGGGAGAGCACATGGGCCGAATTGGAACGGATCCGTGCCGAGCAGGCACAAATCGCGGCGAGCTTTCCTGGGATGGAAATCGCTTATGCCCTCTCCGAGGGAACCGGTCATGAGGCGGCCATTCAGAAGCAGGGTTCCCCCGCCAAGCGAGACCGGGGAGAGCTCGCTCCACGCCGCTTTCTCACCGTGCTGGGCGGACAGATCCTGCCCGCCGACGTGAAGGGCAGCGGCCGCGAACATCTTGCCGATTGGATCGCCTCCCCGGAAAATCCGCTCCCGGCCCGCGTGATGGTCAACCGCCTTTGGCAGCACCATTTCGGCGCGGGACTGGTCCGGACCGCGAGCGACTTTGGAGTGCGCGGCACGCCCCCGACTCATCCCGAACTGCTCGATTACCTCGCGCGGCGCTTCATGGAATGCGGGTGGTCAATCAAGGCCATGCACCGCTTGATCGTGACCTCGGCCGCCTACCGCCGATCGAGTGAGGACCTCGCCCCCAATACCGCAATCGATCCCGAAAACAATTTTCGTTGGCGAGCCAACCGCCGTCGTCTCGATGCCGAGCAACTGCGGGATTCGATTCTCAGCTTCTCCGCCCAGCTGGATCTTTCCCCGGGACATCGTCACCCCTTCCCCCACCACCTCACTTATTTTTTCCGCCAGCACGAACCCTTCCAGGATATCTATCCCAGCAAGAAACGCAGCGTGTATCTCATGCAGCAACGGATTCAAAAAAGCCCCTGGCTCGATCTCTTCGACGGCCCTGACGGCAACACGCCGGTGGAGCATCGCAACGAGAGCACCACCGCCCTGCAAGCACTCTACTTCATGAACTCAGCGTTTGCCCACGAGCAGGCTGACGCCATCGCCACCCGAGCCCTGAAAGGAACCGCGGATCCATCGCAACGCCTGCAATGGCTCTACGAAACCATCTTCAACCGCCCGCCCACCGCCCAGGACGCCGCGCAGGCAAAGGCGCATCTCGCCTCCGTGCAGAATACGCTCAAGCAAGCCGAGCACCGCGCGTGGTCCGGTTTGATCCGCGGGATGATCAGTAGTAATGAATTCATGTACTTGGACTGATCATGAACTCCAACTACACCCGCCGTCACATGATTCGCTCCCTCGCGGGCGGCGGGCTGGTTCTTCCCGGACTCCTCTCCGAGTTGCTGGCCGATTCCACCCGCGAGAATCCGACCGCACCCCGGCCCCCGCACTTTGCGCCCAAAGCCAAGCGCGTGATCTTTCTCTTCATGACCGGCGGAGTCTCGCACATCGACACCTTCGATCCGAAGCCCTACCTCACCAGGAATCACTCTGCGCCCCGCAACAAGAGCAAGAGCAGCTTCTACAAGGCGGGCGACTGGTCCTACCGAAAGCATGGCCAATGCGGAACGGAGGTGAGCACCCTCTTTCCCCACCTCGGCGGGATGATGGACGAGATTTGCCTTATTCGCTCAATGCAGAACATCAATGGCGATCACTTCGGAGCCACGATCGGAATTCACACCGGATCTGCCACCTTCAATCGACCCAGCATCGGATCGTGGATAAGCTACGGCCTCGGGACGCTCAATCAGAACCTCCCCGCCTTCATGGTCATTGCCCCCGGCCTCCCTTACGCAGGAGGCCAGGTCTGGGGGTCGGATTTTCTCCCTGCCGTGCACGAGGGCACCCGCATCATCCCCGGACCGGAACCGATCGCCAACATGCATCGCCGCTCGGCCAGCGCAAGACTGCAGGAAAGCGAACTCGACCTCCTCGACTACCTGAACCGTGATCACCTCGAAGGACGGGAGACAGACACCCATCTCGCCGCCCGCATCAAGTCCTTCGAAACCGCGGCCAGGATGCAAGCGGCTGCACCGGACGCCTTCGACCTGAACAGGGAAAGCAATGCCACTCACAAGCTGTACGGACTCGAGCGGGGCGACACCAAGAGCTTCGCCTGGCAGTGCATGGTCGCCCGCCGCCTCGCGGAACGCGGCGTCCGCTTCATCGAACTCATCGACGGCGACTCAAACGTCGACTCGAACTGGGATGCCCACGCCAAGATGTCGGTCTACGAAAAGTTGGCGCGCAACGTGGACAAGCCGATTGCCGGCCTTCTCCAGGACCTCAAGGGACGCGGCATGCTCGAAGAGACCCTCGTGGTCTTCACGACCGAATTTGGCCGAGGCCCCTTCGTCCCCAATCCCGGAGTGGAAGGGCGCGGCCACCATTCCCGGGTCTATAGCTCCTGGCTCGCCGGGGCGGGAATCAAGGGTGGCACGGTCTACGGGAAGAGCGACGAACTCGGCGACGAGGTTGCCGAAAACAAGGTCACGGTCCACGATTTTCAGGCCACCATCCTGCACCAACTGGGGATCCAGCACCAGAACCTCACCTATCGCCACGCCGGCCGCGACTTTCGCCTCACCGATGTCCATGGCGAAGTGGTGCGAGAAATTCTGGCGTAGGGTGCTCAACATCTTCGTCCCCCCGGCGGCCAGGGAGAGCGACCAAGGGCAACGGAAACCCGCCCGCACAAAAGAATTTGGCCCCAGGCCGAGAAAAGGAGAGAAGTGAGGACGTAGTTTTTGCGATGAGCTTCCTCCCCTGTCTGTCAATCTTCGCCGCCGGATGTTTCGCCTTGGCAGGGGCGGCCCCTCCCACCCGCATCCAACCCCGCACGAACCCGACAGCGATCAATCCAAACCAGGTGGCGCACTGGCCGGAACGAATCGCAGCCCGGGATGCAGGATCGGCGGGAGAAGCCTGGGCCCAGGCCACCCTCGACGATGGCGCGTGGAAGACGATGAAACTCCCAGTCCACTTTGAGAAGGCCGGCCTGCCAGACTTCGATGGAGTGGTCTGGTTCCGTCGCATGATCGAGATCCCGGTCGAGATGACGAAGGCTGCGGCCATGCTCAGCCTGGGTGCGATCGACGACATGGATGTCACCTGGGTCAATGGTGTGCGGGTCGGTGGCCACGAGCAACCTGGCGCCCACTTCACTCCGCGGAATTACAAACTGCCGACCGGGATCCTGAAGCCGGGAAAGAATCTCATCGCAGTCCGCGTGATGGATCACGGGGCGGGCGGAGGAATGGCCGCCACCCATGGCAACATGCAGCTCACGGCGGGCGACAAATCGATTCCGCTGGCCGGAAAATGGAGCTACCGGGCCGGAGCCACCCTTACTCAGCTCCTGAGCGAGGGGGACAAGGAGGCAATCACCTCCCCTTCCATCGAACCATTCAAGGGAAAGTTCGTCCTGCGTCCGCACGAGGTGATTTCCTTCGCCGGTGGCACAACGATGGTGAAGCAGGCCGAGTCCGGCTACCTGGAAGCCATCCTCACGAACTCGACCAGGAAGGCTCTTCACTTCCGCGACATCGCGTGGCAGGCCGACACCGTTTACCAACAACAGCGCCCCCGGAATTTCGGCACCCATCTCGACCTGCTCGAACGAGCCAAGACCTCGGTGATCATCGCGAACTTCGGTCAGATGGAAGCCCTCGATGGTACCACCGAGATGCCGCGCTTCATTGCCGCTTACGAACAATTACTTGATCAATATTCACAATGCACGTCCCGCATTGTTCTCATCGCCCCCTATCGATATGCCAAACCAGAGAATCTGCACCTGCCTGATCTCAGCAAACGCAATGGCGACCTCGATGCCTACGCGGGAGGGATTCGTCAACTGGCGGAGCGTCGCGGATATCTGTTCGTCGACCTCGCCAAGCTTGATCTCGAGGGACTCAGCCCGAACGGCGTGCAACTCAATGATGCCGGCCACTACCGCTGGGCACAACTTGTTGCCTCCGAACTGACCGGCCAGAACATCCGTGGGCAAGCCCCCGCTCTGGACGAGATGCGGACCGTGATCAAACGCAAAAACAAGCTTTGGCGGCAACATTGGCGACCAACCAACTGGTCCTTTCTTTACGGCAACCGCCAGCATGTTCCCAGTAGTCACGATCACCGACCCGGCAAGCCCCGCTGGCTCCCGGAGGAAGTGAACGCGATCATTCCGCTCATCGAACACTCCGAAGCAGAAATCCTCTCCCAGCAATTGAAGGCCCGATGAAGACGATCACCACTCTCCTTGCAACCCTCACCCTTGTGGGAGCCGCGAGGGCCCAGAACAAGGGCGCGTCGGTGGCGCCTCCAGCCAAGGACCGCTCGGCCACCGCGGAACTGGCTTCCTTTGAGATCGCGGACGGCTATGAAGTCTCCCTCTTCGCTTCCGAGAAGGATGGCATCGCCAATCCCATCGCGATGCGCTGGGGACCACGTGGTCGGCTCTGGGTGCTCTGCACTCTGGTCTATCCCCAGATCATCCCGACCGACGCTCCCGGCGACAAACTCATCATCTTGGAGGATGCCAACCACGACGGCCGCGCCGACAAGGTCAGCGTATTCGCCGACGATCTCGACATGCCCACCGGCTTCGCGCTCGGCAATGGGGGCGTCTACCTCGGAGAAGGCGATGATCTCATTTTCCTGGCCGACACTGACGGCGACGACCGCGCAGACAAACGCGAACTCCTCCTCACCGGCTTCGGAACAGGAGACACGCATCAGTGCATCAATTCCTTCACTTGGAGTCCCGGCGGCGAGCTTCTCTTCGGCCAGGGCCTGCATTGCTTTTCACGGGTGGAGACTCCCTGGGGCATCGTGCGCATGGACGAGCATGGCGTCTGGCGCTTCCGCCCCAAACGCCAACAACTGCACGCCTTTCGAGGATGCAGCGGGCAGAATCCCTGGGGACTGTCCTTCGGTCAATGGGGCGAACCCTTTGTCAAAAGCAACGGCGGTGAAGTGAGTGAACTCCTGCCGGTCATGATCCACAGCGAGAATCGCCACAACCCGCTCGACATCGGGCGCACGCGAATCAAGAGCATGATCTGCGAGATCATCGACTCCCCCGCTCTCCCGGCAGACCTGCAGGGAAACATCGTGATCGCCGGCTACTTCGCGCACATTGTTGATCGACTGGAGATCTCGCCCGACGGCTCCGGTCACCAGGGCACCCTTCTTCCGCCACTCTGGCGCACCGATCATCAAAGCTTTCGTCCGGTCGATATCCAAACCGGTCCCGATGGCGCGCTCTATGTCGCCGATTGGTACAATCCGATCATCGGTCACTACCAGGCCTCCTTGCGCCATCCTGACCGCGACAAGAAGCACGGCCGCATCTGGCGCGTGACGGCCACGGGAATGAAGACTGGCAACCTGGAGAACCTCGAGGAGCAACCCACTCAAATCCTGTTAGAACAATTGCAGACTGCTCCGCTCAAGGAGCGGGAACGGATCCGAATCACGCTCTCGAACCGCGATGGCGGGACGGTGCTCGTTGAGCTGGCCGCTTGGATACGGGGGCTCGAGAAGGACGACCCGAGGATCGAACATCACCTCTACGAAGCCCTCGCCCTCCACGAGTGGCACGAGGCCATCAATCGCCCCCTCCTGGAGCTTCTGCTCTCGGCAGGGGATCCCCTCGCCCGTGCCTACGCCACCCGCGTGGTGGGCCGCTGGCATGATCGCCTGGACGATCCGCTGCTACTCCTTGAAAAATCGATTGCCGACCCGCATCCCCGGGTGCGCCTGGAAGCGGTGGTCGCAGCCAGTCAGCTTCCAAGCGCGGCCGCCATGACGCTTGCGATGCGCGCCTTGGACCAGCCCACCGACCGCTTCCTGGAAGCGGCCCTCCGGCAGTGCACACACGCCTTGCGCCCTCATTGGTTCGCAGCCTTGCAGGATGGATCGCTCAAGATGGACGATGCACATCATCTCGCCTTTGCGCTGCAACAGACCACAGGACAGGGCGCCGCCAAAGCCGCGCGCAATCTTCTTGAGGGCGGCAAGATCGAGCTGAGCGACGAATCCTTTGCGCCCTTGAGCGTGGTGCTTGCCACCCAGGGCACCGTCCAGGATCTCAACTGGCTGGTCGAGCTCCTAGTGAAGAACGAGGAGCCTCGTGAGCCGATCCTGGCCGCGCTCGTCGAGACCGCCAAGCTCCGCGACCTCAAGCCGACTCACGCCGGCCTGGTCAAGAGCTTGCAGACCGCCCTTGCAATGGGCTCTGAGGCGCAACAATCCTACTCTCTCCAACTCGCAGGCTTGTGGAACTTTGAATCGTTTGGGAACGATCTCCTGGAAATTGCCGGGGACAAGAACGAGAGTACAGATCTCCGAGTCGCTGCCATCGAAGCGATGGCCGGACTGAAGAACATGGGCGAACCGTGCCTCCTGACCCTCAGCGAACTTGTCGCAGACGAAGATGACTCCGGCGTCCGCCACGCCGCCCTCTCCACGCTGCTGGGCCTCGATGCGGGCAGAGCTTCCACCATCGCCAGCACTTTGATCAACTCAGCGCCGGAGGGCCTTGCCTTGGAACCTCTCGTCCTCCCCTTCCTTTCCCGCAAGGAGGGCGATGCCATCCTCGCGGCCGCCCTCAAGCCCGCAACGCTCCACCTGCACGCTCAGCGCAAGATCCGCGCCATCCTCGGGGCGGCCGGCCGACACTCCACAGTCCTCGAGAACGTCCTCGCCTCAGGGACCCGCAAAGACACGCTAGGTATTCCGGCCTACAACAAAACATTCATTCGCGAGCTCGCGATCGAAGTAAGGAAGGCGGGGGATCCCAAACGAGGCTCCGAAATCTACCATCGGGATTCCTCGAGCTGCACGGTCTGTCACGTGATCGATCTCTGCGGTCGTGACTTTGGTCCCGAGCTCACCGCCGTCGGCGCGGGACTTCCAATCGAGATCCTGATCGAATCGGTGGTCTGGCCTCGACGCCAAATCAAGGAAGGATTCCTCTCCACCACGATCATCACCAAGAGAGGACAAGTTGTGAGCGGTCATGTGAAGCACGAGGACAAGCAACGCATTGTGATCGAAGATGCCGTCACGCGGACAAGGAAGACCATCGCCCCGAAAGACATCGCCAGCCGCACAGACGCCGGGAGCGTGATGCCACCCGGCCTCACCGCCCAACTGACCCGCGAAGAGCTGCGCGACCTCATCCGCTTTCTCTCCGAACGAAAGGGCCAGAAGCTCCCGCCAGAAGAGAAATCGAAGCAATAGCTCGCGCGCGCCTGCTCCCGTTGACAATATCAGTGGCTCGTTGGGGGCCAAATTCGGCCAGTTGACGCCGCTCCTGCATCCTGCTGAAATATTTGCGGTTCGAGTCACGAACCTATTCCGACATGAAATACCGATTCGCCTCCACTGCCTCTGCCATCGCCCTCGCGGGCTCGCTTTTTTGCGATGCCGCCCAGGGTGCCGATTTGATCAAAGTCCTCCTCCTCGATGGGCAAAACAACCACAACTGGAAAGCGACCACCCCCGTGCTGGTGGAAGCCCTGAAATCCTCCAAGCAATTTGAGGTCGTCGTTTCGACCTCTCCGCCAAATAACGGAAGCAAGGAAGATTGGGACCAGTGGCGTCCCGCATTCTCGAAAGCCGACGTCGTGCTCAGCAACTACAATGGCAAGGATTGGCCGCAAGAGGTGCAGAAGTCCTTCATCGACTACGTCAAAAGTGGTGGCGGCCTCGTGATTGTGCACGCGGCAGACAACTCCTTTGGCAAGTGGAAAGAATACAATCAGATGATCGGCGTGGGTGGCTGGGGCGGCCGGAAGGTGGGCCGCGACGGACCCTGGGTTCACGTGGTGGATGGCAAGGTCGTTCGCGATTCCGAATCCAAGGTCAACGGCGGAGCGCATGGACCACGCAATCCATTCCTCGTCGAGCACATCGACACCAAGCACCCCATCACCAAGGGCCTGCCCGAAAAGTGGCTGCACCAGAAGGACGAGCTTTACTGTCGCCTCTGCGGCCCGGCTGAGAACATGGAAGTGCAGGGCACGGCGCCATCCCCCATGACCAAGCGCAACGAGCCCATGCTCATGACGATCGCCTACGGCGACGGCCGTGTCTTCCACACCCCGATGGGTCACGACGTGGAAGCCATGCGCTGCCGCGGATTCTTCACCATCATCCAACGGGGCACCGAGTGGGCGGCCACCGGCGAGGTCAAGCGCACTGCCAAAGTCCCTTCCGACTTTCCCACTGCCGACAAGATCTCGGTGGTCCCCGCTCCCTGACCCGAAAGGCCGCCTCTAGCAGGATCTACTGCTCAGCTTGAGGCAATTCGTGTCCCCTCTTCCCTCACACGAATTGCCGCGAATCTGCACCGAGAGAACGCCACATGCCCATTTCCAACACTCTCCAAGTCCTCTGTGTCCTTGGTCCACTCGCTGGTTCCATCCCCGCCAGCGCTGAGGTCCCCGCCAATTTTCGCACCGAAGAGCTGGTCGCATGGTGCATCGTCCCCTTCGACGCCAAGAAGCGCGGACCGGCTGCCCGCACCGAAATGCTGGCGGAGATTGGTCTCAAACGCTGCGCCTACGACTGGCGCGCCGAACACGTCCCCACCTTCGAGGAAGAGATCCTGCACTACAAAAAGCATGGCGTGGAATACTTCGCCTTCTGGGGCGAACATGAAGCCGCGTTCTCCCTCTTCAAGAAGCATGGGTTGACGCCGCAGATCTGGAACACCCTGCCCTCTCCAAAGACGGGAACGCAGGAGGAACAGGTCGCTGCGGCAGTCACCGCCATGACCCCGCTCGCCATAAAAACCGCCCGCATGGGATGTCAACTCGGGCTCTACAATCACGGTGGTTGGGGCGGCGAGCCGGAGAACCTGGTGGCGGTGTGCAAAGCGCTTCACGCGCGGGGCCACCAGCACGTCGGAATCGTCTACAACTTCCATCACGGCCACGGACACATCGAGGACTTTGCCCAAGTCCTCGCACGGATGAAACCTCATCTGCTGTGCCTGAACCTGAACGGGATGGCCGATCCCCCAACCGTGAAGGGACATCAAAATAAGATCATCCCGATCGGCTCGGGAGTGCATGGGAAGGCCATGATCGCGACGACTCTGAAGAGCGGCTACGCGGGCCCGATCGGCATTCTTGGCCACAAGGCCGAGGAGGATGTGGCAGTGAGTCTGCGCAACAATCTCGAGGGGCTCGCACGGATCCTCGCGGAGCTCACTGGAAAATGAAGCGGTCTCTCGTTCTTCTTTTCGTCCTCAGCGCCTCCCTCACGGCCCAAGATGAGGTCAAACCATTCCCCGAAAACCGAGTCCGCGACTTTTACGCAACCCAGGCTCGCGGCTTCCTGAAGAGCGAGCATACGCTCCCAAAACTCCTTCCCCAATTTCCCGGCCTGGACGGGGGGGCTGGGGACACTGGGGACAGAACCCCGAAGCAGACAACGTCGACGGGCAACTCAATGAAGCCGATAGCGGAGGCCTGCTCATGCAGGTCATCAAGCACTTCGGTAAGACAACTCACAAGGCGGTGGCCGTGCAGGTCGGGAAATTCACGGTGCTCTTCGACCCCGAAAATCTCACCTTCGTCGACGCTTGGGAAGGAGGATTGGTGAAGTGGAATTCGGGGCGCTACGGCATTACTTCCGGAGTGAATGCCGGAGGCAAACAGGTCAAGAGTGATCAACTCTGGAATTGGATGATCCCAGCAGAGGTCACCACTCACTACGAAGGCTTCTATCGAACGATAGTCTGATCACTGGGCCGGTCCCAAAGTCAGCTTCGTCTATAAGACTGGAAAGACCCGGGTGATCGATTCCATGGAGATCGCCAAGAACGCTCTCAAGCGATCGGTGTTGCTGCGAGACGATCTTCCCAAGGGAACCAAGTCCGGTGGAGCGGTCCGTCTCTGGAAAAATCCATTTCCGTTCACACCCCGTCACAATCCCCAATGGCAGAATCAACTCGTCCACACCAAGGGACTCCTCGGCACGGATTCTGGAATTGTACAACCCAGTGCTCGGAACGACGCCCTGAGCTACCATGTGCACCCGGACCCGCTCCCGAGTTGCACCAACGGGGAACTGGAGAGCATGGAGGCAATGCCAACGTCGGGAGCGCGATTCAGGCGGCCGTGCCCATGGGTGCAACGTCAGATTGCGGAATAGAAACAAACGCGCAGAGGACCAGATCCCCAGCGCGTTTGTTAGAAGAAATCGCCTGCCGCGATTGAGTTGAATTCTACTGGGTGAAGAGCGAACTATTCACAACAACTTTGCGATCAACCTGAAGCGTGCTTTGGAAGAGAAGATCCGTGCCAAATGGAGTTTCATGAATAACTTCGATGGTGTGGATGCCGTGATCCGTGAACATTTTGTCCATTTTGTCCAAAACCAGGATTCGGTCATGAGCGATCACGTCTTCGATGATGACAATGCTGTCGCGGACCTTCTCGGCTGCTACCGAAGGGTTGCTAACCGGATTGCCCGGGTATACGCGAACGTAGGTCTTGCTCGATGGATAGAGGTTTACGAGATCCACCGAGATGGTCGGGAAACTCTCGTATTCCGTCGCGGGATCGAACCCCGTTATCTCTGCCTGAGCGATAGGGAAGACCTGCACACGCTGAGAGTCCAGGATCGTATCGGAGATGATCTGGCCAGCCAATGCCGTCACGGTAAATACCTCTTCACCGATGCCAGATGTGACGTCTGGAACAGATAGATTGGTCTTTACGAAGCTAAGGATCGTCAGGCCGTTCTCGTCGATTTCCAGATGTCCGACTGCTTGAGCTGCGGGTTTGCCGTTCTCTTCAACCGGGACTCCATGATCGAACTCAAAGGCGTTGTGGATGAGGAGCACTCTGGAGGGATCCAGGGGAGTGACGCAGTTACCGATGTTATTCCCGAGATTTCGGTCAGCATCGGGACTCTTGGTGACGTAGTCGTCGTCCTTGTAGCGGTCATCGTCGTAGTCGTCCTCGCCCTCGCTCTCGCTCTCGCTCTCGTCGTAGTCGTCCTCGTCGTAGTCGTCCTTGTTGTCGTCGTCGTCCTTGTCGTCGTCGTCGTCCTTGTCGTCGTCGTCGTCGTAGTCGTCGTCGTCGTCCTCGTCGTCCTCGTCGTAGTCGTCGTCGTCGTCCTCGTCGTAGTCGTCGTCGTCGTCCTTATCGTCGTCGTCGTCCTTATCGTCGTAGTCGTCCTCGTCGCGGTTGCCCGTCTCGTCGTCGTCCTCGTCGTCGTCGTCGTCGCGATTGCCCGTCTCGTCGTCGTCCTCCTGCTTGCCGTGTTCGTGGCCACCGTCCTGGCCGGTGCCATCATTGTCCTCGTCCTCTTTCGCCAAACAAAGATCGGTGGTTGCGCTGCCCGATTCGAGAGCCTCTTCCATTTGCTCTACCAGCCAAGGATTAACGTGCCTGATGAGTCCCTCAACCTCGACAATAACTTCGAAGGGTTGATCGACCCGGATTCGAGAGACCAGCTTGTAGGGGTCAGCGGTTTGGATCTTGATCAGAGAGCGAGGAAAGTAGGCCGAAGCGTAGACCTCGTCCAAGAGATACTCCGTTCCAGTTGTGGTGTTCATGGTCCACAGTTGAAACTTGGAGCCCGCCAGGGGGACGCCGAGAGGAGACCTTTGGCTCCCGGTGGGTTTTACGGTGATGTCAGATTGCGTCCCGGTGTCGCTTTGAATCTGGCGAACGTAGTTGACGTACTGGTCAGCAGTGGTGGCAACTTGAGATGCGGTGGAGCCATCAGGGGATTCCTTGGAGAACGTTACCACCGTGGAGAGGTCCTGGAGATCGAAGTCGGGGGAACTGGTATCGCGCGTTGCCAGTTCGAAGAGGTAGATGACGTCCTTCGATCCCAGCGTGACTCGATTATTACTGTTGATGAACTGGGTCAGGAAACTCTCGACGCGGCCCTGTCTATAGGCTGGCGTGTCGATTGGGACTTTGTCGTTGTTAACCAGTGCGACAATGGCGACGTCACTCTTGGTCGTAGTCCGGTAGGGAGACCATTTTCCTATGGCGTTCTTTCCTTTGGTTGCAAAGTTGAGGATTGTATCGGCCTCCAGAACACGATCAAAGATGATGGTTTCAGGATCAACTTGGTCGTAGGTGCCGTAGAACAGTAGTTCCCAAGCTCCCCCGGTGCTTGCCCAGAGGGCAACCGGAAGATGAGTGCGCCCAGATTGGAGGGCGACACCAGCAACGCGAATCTGCACGCGAGCGCGTCGCTTGGCCTTGAGCTGGTTCTTGCCGGTGATCTCGACAATGTCCTCTGCCTCTTCGGGATATTGAATCTGCCAATTCAAAATAGGACGGCTACCTAACTTTACCCGGCTCGGCATGACGGTGAGCGTGCCGGTTGGGATCGATAGTTCTCTTGCTGACCAGGCGGACCCTGCCAGGGTGAGGAGCAGCAGGGCGATGCCCGCAATTGATCTGATCGTTTTTGAGTTCATTGTTTGTAGGGGTTGTGGGATGATGAACAGCGCAATGAAGGAAATGATTTAGAGGGAGGCTTTCAAGGCTCGCTTGGAAATACTAACCGGGTCCTTGCCGAGAACGGCAACCGTGACTCGGCCCGTCTGGCGACAGCCCTCGAGAGCATTTTTGGTGATGGCCTGCTCTCCGCGTGCCTGCCGTATTTGCACAGGGTAGCAGTGAATCCATCCGCGGTTGCGGAGGTAGAACTGTTGCCAAGCGAGGAACTTGCCGGTCGATTTGGTATTGACCCGGCCCTTCAGCTTGGAGGGGACCATCAAGACGGCCCCCTTGGGCACCATCGTCCAGTAGCGACCGTCGGACAAGATGGTGGAGCGGCTTTGCAGGCCGCCGGTCTTTGCTTTGCCCCGTTGCAGGTCCCGGTAGGCGGAAGCCTGCTTTTGATAGAGGTCGGTGGCCGGGCTCCGACTCCCGGATAACTCTTTGAGGGAGGCCGGTGGAGTTGCCTGCCCGCCCCCGGACACCTTCTCCCCAACCAATTGGAGGGGCAAGAGTCCGGCCAGCAGAATAGTCGCTCGAGTGCAGCGTGTCGTTTTCATTCGAGGTCAGTGGGGGGTGAGGATGTGGAGAAACTTAAGAAGATCTTAAGGTCAGATGTCCTTGAAGGCATAAAATTTTAAATTAATCGCTGGGAACTATTTCCCCAATTTCCATTTCACCGCTATTTTTAAGTCTTTTCCGAGAATTGCACGAAACGTTCGAGGGAGGTGGTCCGCATTACTTTTTAATAAAGAAACATTAATCAATAGTGAAAACCTTCCACTGGGATTTCTCGTAGTGAGCTGAACCAGAACGCCTTACACGGCTTAACATATTTAATGAGCGATTATCACAAACCGCTAATCTCACTGTGCGAGAAATGCGGACCTTGGAGCGCTCCTTGGATTATGCGCTCCGAGAGACGGCGATCATCGCTACTTGCAAATGTATGGCGTGCTGGGTCAGGACCTCCAAGCTAGCTCATCTCCAATCTCAGCCCTCCATGCTGGAGCAACGAGATCGGAGAGGATGTCCGGAGAGAAAAAGGAGCCGCCAAGGTGGTCTCCACCCAGCGGGTTCCCTGCCGATTGGATCGACAGGTTCGCAATTCAGGATTCAGGCGCGTCTGCCACTGCATGGCTCACGGCGCGGGCTCTCGCTGGTCGGGCAATCCGGCAGGCCACCGAGATTGCCGGTCGGCTGGATCAATCGCCCGTTCTGCCATGCTCCTCTCCAATTTGGCCGGCGCAGGCCATGAGGACCTTCTCCGTGCGATGGACCGGGCATCTTACGCCTCGGTAGGGCGTCATGGTTCGGCGTGGATATCCTTGAGTCTATCCCAATTCGTTGACTGCCCGGTGTGCCATCATCATTGCGGTTTTCGCATCTGCGCCCGGGGCAGAGTCCGCATTGGCAATGGTAATCCGGCCAAATGGCCGGCGACCTGTTCTTGTCGAATTTCCCGGACCGCCGGTGGTGTAACCATGAGCCCATCGATTTACCGAAATACTCTCAACATCCCTGTCGAAATCGAACAGACCCTTGGACAGCATGCCGCCAAGATGGCTGCGTATCTCCTCTTCGTAATTACTGAACTGCAGCCCCAGCATTCTGAATCGCGCTTCACGAAACTGCTCAAGTCTTGGCGCCCCAACGATTTCTCCGTAGGGACAGCTTATCATTTGAATCACACACGGGGCATCCGGGGTCTTGGTATACTCGTAGCCGCCCATGCTCACCGGAAAGTCCATCAGGACTGCCTGGTGCATGTTCCCGGGTGACATGGCCAGGCCAATACCCAGCTCTTTCATCGCCCTCCAGTTCCTCAAGCCGACAGTGGTGTATTGCAACGGGCTCTTCGCTTGAAGTCTCAATGCCGCTGCCTGCTTTTCTGGAAGACCCGATACGATATGTGGAATGATCATGTTGTAGCAGGCCATGACGACAGCCTTTGCCTTCACCTGGTACGACTTGTTGTCATTGATATAGGTTACGAAAACCTCATTCGAACTCTTGGGATCGCCGCCATGCCGCACATTAACCACCGTGCTGTTTAGCCTGATGCGCACCGGGCTGCTGGATTTATCCAGTTCAGCATAGTTGAACCTGGATAGAACAAGCTCTTCGGCGTTGTTCCCCTTGGCTACCTTGGGAATCATCTTTTTCACCAGCGCTCGCGCAACACCGGCATTGCCATCGGGAAAATGATGGATGTATGGATTATCCGCATCGTAGACGGCCACCGGCGCAAAACCCAGCGCGCCGCAGCTCTTGGCCGCGCGTATGCTCATCAAGTCTGTTCCCGTGCTGGCCCAGTCCAAGCCGGAATGCCTGGCCATTCTCAATACGCCGGGATCATCAACACCCAAAGTATTCTTCAAATAATCGAAATAAGGGGTCTTGCCGATGTAGTTCTGTAATTCCTCTTTGGGCACCTTGATGGCATGCAGTCCGCCCTTGAGAACCCGAAGCAACTGCTCTTTGCCTCTATCGCTCAATGGCGCTTCCTGTGCCGCCTCTTCGTTGGATAGCTTGGCGCCCTGCAGTCCTTCGATGTAGTTCGGGTAGTTGCAAAACGGATGCTTGACGACTTTGTCTTGTCCGAATGTTTGCTTATTAAAATAGGTAACCGCTCCGAGATTGTGTCTCTTAAAGAAATCATGGTCATAGGCGGTCTTAAACCGTTTGAGATCTATCCCAATATCCTTGAAGAGGCTGCTTACGACTTTACTTGCTTGGTGCGGGTCTACCAGTGTTTGTGAACCGCCATAGGATATGCGCGTATTGCCATTGATGGTATGTTCATTGCGCTTCGCATGACCTCCGAAGTCGTCGTGATTGTCCAGGATAAGCACCTTCTTGTCTCTTCCGTGCTTTTGCTGATAAAAATACGCGGCCGACAGTCCGCTGAGCCCTCCCCCAACAATAATCAGGTCGTAGGTTTCCGGCAACTTGGCGGTGGGTCCCCAGTCCGAGCGCTGAGTCCATGCCCGGCTGTGTGCGTGTTCGTTTGAGCCTGGGTGACTTCCCCTCAGTCCCGTGCGCGCTGGTGGATAATACGATGAATCCAGCGCGGGCAATTCAGCCCGGATCTTCGCTTGGAAGGGCAGGAGGGAACTTCCCGCAGCCACTACCGTTCCATTGATAAAGTCTCTTCTTGTGATCTTATCCATCAGGTCTTTTCCCTACCGTCAATGTTCACAGGCCACTTATGAGTTTCCGGCGCCATGCGCGCCCAAAACTAAGGGCCCGCGTCAGCCAAGGCAAGGAATTGACACCGACTGCGCGCCCCTGCAAGGAGACGCTGTATCGCAGGCATGAACAAAGACCGCCTTCGCCCAATTCCGCTGTCGGGCTGAGATGGTGGGCAGGTGGAAAAATTAATGCAGCGGCTCGGGAATCAACGGCCCCTCTCATCGGTGGCGTTCTTCTTCAGGTCCGCCATCAGCCCGGCAAGCCTAGTCCGCGCCACGTTCGCATCGGCGTCGCCGGCACCTTTCTTGATCGGCTCTTTCTCGGCTGCGTCCGTCTTCATGTGATAGAGCCGGCCGTCGGCGTAGAGCTTCCAGTCCTTGTCCCGCAGCCACTCCTTACCGTTCCACCAGGTGTAAACCCACTGACGAGGCTTCGGATTGTTCCCTTTCAGGGCCGCCACGAAGCTCTGTCCATCAATCACCCGGTCCTTCGGCACGATGGCCCCCGCCAGCTCAGCAAGGGTCGGCATGAAGTCCGTGAAATCAACCAGGTCATGGTTGACGGAGCCTGCTTTGATCGTCCCCGGCCAGCTTGCGAGCAAGGGGACCCGGGTGCCGGCATCCGTCAGCTTGGCCTTGCCGCCTCTGATCTTCCTGCCATTCACGACCGAGGTCACATTGGTCGGTGTCCCGTTGTCGCCAGTAAAGAGAATCACCGTGTTCTCACGCAGCCCCAGGCGGTCGAGGGCCGCTGTCAGCTTGCCAACCTGACGATCCATCTCTTCCACCATCCCCTTGAATTCCAGGTGCTTCCCATTGGGCCCGGGCGGCTCGTCCTTCTTGGGCCAGTGGGTCAGGGCCATGGGGTAGTAGGCCAGGAAGGGCTTGTCCTTGTTGGCCTCAATAAAGTTGATGAGAAAATCGCAGTAGAGATCCGGACCGTAGCTATCCTTGGTGTCCACCATGACCGTGTCGTTGTGGTAGAGCATCGGTTTGTAGTAGCGCGCGCCCTCGTGCCAGGCCCAGACCGCGCTCTCCTGGAAACCGAAGCGGCGCACATGCCCTGGATCTTTCTTGAGGAGTACCATCTGCCACTTGCCCGCCAGGGCCGTGGCGTAGCCTGCGTCGCGCAGCACATGACCGAAGGTGATCTCTTTCTCGGGCAGCAACCCCCAGGTCGTGGTCGTGCGCAGGGTGTAGCGCCCACTCATGATCGTCACCCGCGAGGGACTGCATTTCGGGGTGGAGAAACAATTGGTGAAGCGCATCCCCGAGGCGGTCAGTGCGTCGAGATTCGGGGTCTGGTAGGAAGTCCCACCATAGCTGCCCAGGCATTCGTAGCCCAGGTCGTCGGCCATGATGAGCACGATGTTAGGCTTGCCCTGCGCGGCCAAGGCACCACCTGCGGCGGCAATGCAAATTGCAAAGGGTACTATCCAAAGTGGAAACGTGTTGAGGTGCATGGAAATCACTTCGTGGGATTCTCGTACCAGAAGACGCCCAACTGATCGCGCTCTTCGCAACTCATCAAGTCCAGATCGCCGTCGCCGTCGAGATCGATCATTTCGATGCGGTCATACTTGAGCCCGACTGGTCCACCAATGTCGTGGTCCGTCCAGTTCTTGTCCGCAGGGGATTTGGTGTAACTCAACCAGAACACACCCGACAAGTCCTTGTCGGCATGCTCGCAGGTCCCGACAATATCCATCTTCCCGTCGCCATCAACATCCACAATGCGCACCCCCTTGGAGGTGCCGTAGGTTGCGGGGAAGCTGATCCGATGCTCCTGCCATTTGTCCCGGGGATCCTTGGGCGGTGACAGAATAATAATATTCCGGCTCGGCACCGGCACCACGATCTCCCGGCGTCCGTCGCCATTGAGATCGGCGATATCGAGAAACATAACCTGCTGGCCCAAGGCCCCGATGACATGCTCCTTCCACGCATCGGCTCCCTTCGGGTTCTCGAGCCAGAAGACCCGAGAGTTCTTACCCTTGCGATCCGAGCCCAGAATATCGAGGTCCCCGTCGCCGTCCATGTCCGTCTTGCGAAGGCTCATGATCCAACTGGCATCGGCGAGTTTGTGGTACTTCCAGGCTTTCAGGTCCCGCGGGTTCTCCGGCGCCTCGAGCCAGCCGACACCGCCGCGGCCCTTGGCCGCAACCACCAGGTCCACACCGCCCACGCCGTCCATCTGCAGGGGCATGGCGAACATCCACGGCGCCTTCTTCTCCGTCGCAGGGAAGGCCTCCGTCTTCCAGGCCGACGCGTCCAGGTACTTGCTCTGATCCTTCGGCGCCCAGTGGACGAAGACGGTCTTCGTGCCGCCCTCGCAACTGCTCACCACATCGATGGCGCCGTCATTGTCGAGGTCGAAGAAAACCGCGTCCTCGGCGCTCCTCACCTTACCGACCGTCACCGCCGGCCATTCGGCCTTGGACTTCCCAGGGCCAGGATTGAGGTAGGCGCGTACCACCCCACCTTCCTCCCAGCCCGTCGCCACGTCGAGAAGCCCGTCTCCGTTGACGTCCAGCAGACGCACCCCATCCGCACCCTTCGAAGAGTTGTCAATGGTGTGCCGCTGCCAGGGCGCCGCCGCCAGGGGCAGGGCCAGCAGGAGTGACAGCAACGCCACGAACGATGACTTCATGATGTTCATTTGTAGCATCCCTGATTTAGTACAATGAGGGGTCTGTCAAAGTAATTACCTTCTAGCAGGTGATCGATTCATTCCTGCCGCTTCATCCCCCTTCCCCGTCTTACCGGTTGCCCAATTCCCCTGGGCACAGATGATCAGAGAGCTCCGCGGATTTCCACGAATTGGACCAAGCCGTGGAAGAGGGGGTGACAAAGGAGCCTATCCTACTGACATTCCCCCCGTGTCCAGATTCCTCAATATCCTATTCGTTTTCAGTGTGCTCTGCGGTTCGGCCTCAGCGGCTCTGCCCAACATCGTCTTCATCATGTCAGACGATCACGCCTACGAGGCGGTCTCGTGCTATGGCTCCTGGCTGAAAGACGACGTGGTGACTCCCAACATCGACCGCCTCGCGAAGGAGGGCATGCGCTTCACCAACTTCGCCTGCAACAACTCGATCTGCTCACCGAGCCGCGCCAGTTTTCTCTCCGGCCAGTACTCGCACAAGAACGGCTGCACCGGATTGAACGGCGCAATCAGGAAGGACGCTCCGATCTTTGCCTCCGAGCTCGGCAAGGCCGGCTACCAGACCGCCCTCTTCGGCAAGTGGCACCTCAAGAACGTGCCCGACTATTTTCAGACCTACAAAGTGGTGAAGGGCCAGGGCAAGTATTTCGATCCGACCTTCCTGACTCGCAAGGGCACGGAGAAGAAGACCGGCTATAGCAGCGACGTCTACACCGATGAAGCCCTCTCGTGGTTGAAGGCGCACGACGAGAAGAAACCGTTCCTCCTCTGCCTGCAATTCAAGGCCCCTCATCACGACTACTCCTACGCCAAGCGCCACGACAACTTCCTCGAGGGCCACACCTTCCCCGAGCCAGCCACCCTCCACGAAGACGTCACCAAGACCAGTGCGCTCCTCAAAAATCCCTACTGGGCGCACATGTCGCGCAATCGCGCCTACTACGGCCGGCACTGGAAGGACAACAAGCCGCCGATGCGCCCGGTGACGGATCACAAGGACACGCGCGCGGTCACGAGCGCTGCCTATCAACACATGATGCTGAAGTACGCCCGGTGCGTGGCGGGCGTGGACGAGAATGTCGGCCGGGTCCTCAAGTATCTCGACGATCAAAAACTCAGCGAAGACACGATCGTGATCTATACTTCCGACCAGGGATACTGGCTCGGCCAACACGGGTTCTACGACAAGCGCCTGATCCTCGACACCTCTCTCAAGATGCCCTTCGTGGTTCGCTTTCCGGGACACATCAAGGCCGGCACCCTGAACGAGAACCTGTGTGCCAACGTCGACCTCGCCCCCACCCTCCTCGACTACGCCGGGATCGAGATTCCCAAGACCATGCAGGGCCGCAGCCTGCGTCCGCTCCTGGAGGGAACGTCGGCCGACGATTGGCGCGAGGCCCTCTGGTATTGCTACTGGGGTGGCACCCCGAACCACTGGGGAGTGCGGACCGACCGCTACACCCTGGTGAAGTTTCCGGGCACCGACGAGATCGAGTTCTACGACAACGAAAAGGATCCCGATCAGACCCGCAACATCGCGCAGGAGGCAGACTACGCTTCCACGATCCGCGTCTGCGAGGCGCAGCTCGCGCGCCTGATGAAGGAAGTCGATATCCTTCCCGCAGAACTGCCCAAGAAGGCAACCAGCAAGCATCCCGCCGGGCCATGGACCCCCGAGCAAGGGAACCCGGACGACCAGAAGAGGCCCAAACGGAAACCCGCCAGAAAATAGGCCTCCTTCCGCCTTATCCCCGTTAGCGCTTCGGTTTGCTGCGCGCGGCGGGGGCAGGGTTCACTGGCAAGCAGGCGCGCATTTCTGCCAGGATTTTGTCGTGGCTCCCGGTCTTCACGAGATTGTTCCATTCATTCGGATCGTCGGCCCGATGGTAGAGTTCCTCTTCCCCCTTCGCATAGCGGATGTAGTGCCATGACCGGCCCGAGACGGAGTAGTTTCCCCGATCGAAGGAGGTGAGCACGCGCCGCTTGGTCTGCAATGCAGGATTCTCGAGCAACGGCAGGAGAGATGTTCCTGCAAGCTCATGGGGAGCCTTGAGGCCGCAAGCGGCGAGAAGGGTGGGATAGAGGTCGAGGAGACTGACCGGCTCGGCGCACTTCTTGTTCCGCGCGAAGCGAGTCTCTCGGTTGGGAGGAACAACAATGAGAGGCACCCGGGTGGAACGACGCCAGCCCGTCCACTTCCCCCAGTGCTGCTTCTCGCCAAGATGCCAGCCGTGGTCGCCCCACACCACGATCCAGGTGTTCGCGGCATGCGGCGACTTTTCGAGCTCGCTCAGGATTCGTCCGACCTGGCGATCCACGAAGGTCACGCAGGCGAGATAGGCGCGCACCGCTTCCTGCCACTGCTCGTGCTCCAAGGTCGTCTTGTGAGATCCCGCCGTGACCGCTTCCCGCGCCCAACGTTTCCCGACCGGGCCCAGGTCATCGAGGTCGTCCGCTCGGTAGGGCGGCAGCGTTATCTTCGAAGCCTCCGGATAGCTCTCGAAATCCCGCCCGGGTGCAAACAGCGGAATATGCGGACGGTAATACCCAACTGCCATGAAGAACGGTTTGTCGTGCTTGGGTCGCACCCTCTCGATCGCCCAGTCGGTAATCTCGCCGTCGCCAAAGGCGGAGTCTGGAAGATCGAACGGTCCCCAGTCAAAGGACTCCCCTTTCTTCTCCCTCGGCGCACGGTCGCTGGGCATGCGGTTGAGAGGGAGCACGTAGTCCACTCCTCCGGGTCCATTCTTGATCACGTGCCTGGGATTGTCAGTCCCCTTGCTCGGCAGTTCCTTCTTGGTGTAGTCCACCGTGCCCTTGGCGAAGGGACTCCAGCGTTGCCCGGGATAGAGTTCGTCCTGACAGAGGCCCCTGCTATTTCCGTGAAGAAGCTTGCCCGCGCCGTAGGTCTGGTAGCCGGCGCGCGCAAAGGCCTTGGGCAAGAGCACAAGCTCGGGGCGCCGCTTGCGAATGTCCGCATCCCCGTTTCCATAGACGCCGGTCTGATGCGGCGAGCGTCCGGAGAAAACCGCGGTGCGCGACGGCTTGCACAGCGGGGCTGCGCAGTGCGCCTCGGTGAAGAGCACTCCACGTTTCGCGAGACGATCGAGATTCGGGGTGACGGCCTGGGGATGGCCCTCGAGACAGCCCAGCCAATCGTTGAGATCGTCAATGGAGATGAAGAGGACGCTGGGGCGCTGCGCTCCGGTGGCCAGGAGCGGAAAGCAACCAGCGAGAACGAGGAAAAGCCGCAGAAATGGGTTGAAGGTCACAACAGGAGAAAGATGCACCGCCAGAGACACGTTTTGCCAGTTCCTTGTCACACAAATTATTCTCCATGAAGCTCCCGCCTCTCGTCCTCCTCTCGCTCCTCACAGCCTGCTCTCCGCTCCTCGCGGCCCAGCCGAACATCGTGGTCTTCCTGGTGGACGACATGGGCTGGGGCGACCTCGCTTGCTATGGCAACAAGATCATCAAGTCATCCCACCTCGACAAGTTTGCCTCCGAAGGCGTGCGCTTCACACAATGTTACAGTGCGTGCGGAGTGTGTTCGCCGTCCCGTTCCTCGATCCTCACCGGTCGCACGCCCTACCGCAATGGGGTGTGGCGCTGGATTCCCGGCGGACACCAGACCCACTTGCGCGAAAGCGAAATCACCCTCCCGGAGTTGCTCAAGGAGAAGGGCTACGACACCTGCCATGTCGGCAAGTGGCATCTCAACGGACATTTCAACAGTAACAAGCAGCCGCAGCCGGATGACCACGGCTACAATCACTGGATGGCGACCCAGAACAACGCCTCCCCCAGTCACAAGAACCCGACCAACTTCGTCCTCAACGGAAAGCCCATGGGCCGACTGGAAGGATTCTCCGCGCCCCTCGTGGCGCAGGAAGGCCTGCGCTGGCTCGCGGAGGTCCGCGACAGAAAGAAGCCCTTCCTCCTCTCGGTCTGGACCCACGAACCGCATCTACCCATCGAATCGGCGGAAGAGTTCATGAAGCCCTACGCTCACATTGACGATGAGGGCATCCGGCAGCATCACGGCAACATCACGCAACTCGATCACGCCTTCGGGTTGCTCATGAAGGGCCTCGACGAACTTGGCCTGCGCGAAAACACGATCGTCTTCTTCACTTCCGACAACGGGCCGGAGGGCAACGGTCTCAAAGGCCGGACACGAGGATCGACGGGAGGCCTGCGCGGGCGCAAGCGCGACGATCACGAGGGCGGCATCCGCGTCGCGGGACTGGTGCGCTGGCCGGGGCATATCAAGCCGGGAACCGTCAGCGACACACCCGTGATCGGCTCCGACATCTTCTCGACTGCCCTCGATATCGTGGGCATTCCGCTCCCGGCCGACCGCACCATCGACGGCGTCAGCATGATTCCCGCTTTCGAGGGCAAGGAGCTCGAGCGGCCAGTCCCGCTCTTCTGGCGCACCCATATCGCGCCGGCGGCCAGCCACGCTGCGATGCGCATCGGCGATTGGAAACTGGTGGCGGACCAGAACTTCGAGAAGTTCCAACTCTACGAAATCCAGAAGGACTGGCGGGAGAAAAACAATCTCGCGAGAGAGAAGCCCGAGAAACTCGAGGAGATGAAGAAGACCTTCTTCGAAGTCCTGGAAGGCATCGAGAAGGAAGGCCCGAGCGAGTGGTGGAAGAGCGAGCCACCCCGCAACCCGAAGCCGCGCAAGCCCAAGAAGGGCGCCAAGCTGGGCGCAGGAAAAGACGAGACCGGAGAGTGGCCCGTGGTGAAGGGTGCCACCGTATCGAGGGACGAACGACGCTATCTGTTGGATGCTCCTGGAGCAGACGGCTTTGCAGTGCGCACACTGGATCCGCCGGTGACCGGGCGGGTCGCCTTCAAGGTCGACTACCAGAGCGCGGTCAGTGGAAACACCCGCAACGCCTTTCTCTGCTTCGGCGACAAGCCCGAGAACGATTCCCTGATCAAGGCGGGAAGCGCGATCGGGCTGCACCGTCACGGGTTCTTCCAGGGACCCTGGGGAAACGTGGATAGCAACCTCGGCGTCAGGAGTGCGCTCAGCCCCGATGCCAGGATCACGGCAACCATTGCGGTCGATCTTGAGAAGCGGATCGCGGTCCTCGAAATCGGCGACCAGCGGGTTGAGCACAAGCTGCCCGACCAACTCAAGACCATCTCCTACTATGGGATCTACGCGAAGAGCACAAAATCCACGTTCTCGGAAATTGTGGTCACCCGCCAGCATTGACATCCCCGCACTCCTCCCCTCTCTCCAACACACACATTATGAAAGCCACCGTCATCCTCGGCCTCGCGGCCTTCCCCCTCGCCACCGTCCACGCCGCCGACTGGCCCCAGTTCCAAGGTCCGGATCGCACGGGCGTGTCGCAGGAAACCGGACTCATCCGCAGCTTCGGCAAGAAGGGCCCCAGGATTCTCTGGGATGTAAAACTCGAGAAGGGGTTTGGCGGATGCGCCATCGTGGGAGAGGAGGTTTATCTCGTCGACCGCGTCTTGAAGGAGAAAGACATGCTGCTCTGCCTGGACCTCAAAACCGGCAAGGAACACTGGCGCTATGAAAGCCCATCCGAAGGCGAGCCCTCCTTCCCCGGTTCGCGTAGCGTGCCCACCGTCGAAGAGGATGCGGTCTACTTTGTCGGTTCCTATGGACGGGTCCACTGTATCGATCGCAAGAGCCACAAGGCACGCTGGACGGTGAAGATGGCCGACCGCTATCCCGACGCCAACACCCCCAACTGGGGCTACGCCCAATGCGCCCTGGTGGTTGGAGAGATCGTCTTTGTCACCCCCTTCGGCAGCGAAACCGGGGCCGCAGGTTGGAACAAGATGACTGGCGCGGAAGTCTGGAAGAGCGGATCGATCGGTGACTCGCACGCCTCCCCCACCGTGCTCCAGATTGGCGGCGAGCCCCACATCGCCCTGGTCTCCAAAAGCGGCAAGGAAGGATACGTGACCGGCTATCGCCCGCAGGACGGAACGATTCTCTGGCAAACCCAGAGCTACTACAACCGGATCCCCATCCCGATCGTGACCAGGGTCCGCGAAGACAAACTCTTCGTGACCGGTGGCTACGATTGCGGATCAAAGATGCTCTCGATCAAGAAGTCAGGCGCACGTTACGAGCTCGATGAACTCTGGGCCATCGAGAAGGGCACCCAGATTCATCCGCCCTTCGTGATCGACAATCACCTCTACTTCCTCGCGAACGAGAATTCGAATCACAAGGTGGCCGCCAAACGCAAAACCGGCGGGTTGAGTTGCTGGGATCTCGAGGGCAAGGAACTCTGGCGCACCGGAAACGAACCCTTCATGGGCCGCGGCGGGAGCATCCATGCAGACGGCATGCTCATCATCCAGGACGGCGAGAAGGGCGTGCTCCGTCTCGTTGAACCAAGCCCCAAGGGCTTCAAGCTTCTCGCGGAAGCCAACGTATTTGAGAGCGATCTGGGCAAGAAGCACGATCTCAAGTTCTGGAGTCCGATGGCGCTCAGCGAGGGCCGACTGATCATGCGAGGTCAGGATCGGCTGATTTGCGTGGACTTGAGGAAGTAACCTCAACAAAACTAACGCGATGAGATCTCACACCCTCGCCCTGCTCCTCGCCACTTGCTTCCCGCTCCTGGCCAGCGCCAAGCAACCCAACATCGTCTTCATCTTCAGCGATGATCACGCCCCGCATGCCATCGGGGCCTATGACGGATGGCTCAAGTCGGCGAACCCTACGCCCAACATCGACAAGCTGGCTTCGCAGGGAATGCTCTTTCGAAACAGCTTCTGCACAAACTCGATCTGCGGACCGAGCCGGGCCGTGATCATCACGGGCAAGCATAGCCATAAGAATGGCTTCATGAACAATGGAAACAACTTCGATGGTTCCCAGCAGACCTTCCCCAAACTTCTTCAGAAGATCGGCTACCAAACTGCGATGTTTGGAAAGTGGCACCTCAAGTCTCAGCCCCAGGGATTCGACAAGTGGATGGTGCTCCCTGGTCAGGGACTCTACTACAATCCCGATCTGCTGACCAAGGATGGCAAAACCCAGATCGAGGGACACTGCACCGACATCGTCACCAACCTCGCCGTGGACTGGCTCAAGAAAGGACGCGATCAGGAAAAGCCCTTCCTCCTCATGTGTCAGCACAAGGCTCCGCACCGCAATTGGATGCCCGCTCTCCGTCACCTCCACCTTTGGGCGGACGAAGACATCCCCGAACCCGCCACCCTCTTCGACGACTGGAAGGACAATGCCAGCCCGGCAAGATGGCAGGAACTCGAGATCGACGGCCACATGGATCTCACCTTCGATCTCTTCTACAACCTGACCCCTCAATTCAAGGGGCTGTCCCGCCAAGGGAAGTTTGACAAGTCGGCCTGGCGCAACATGTTCCGCATGACGCCCACTCAACTCACCGCCTGGCGCGCGCACTACGCTCCGCTCGACGCCGCCTTGAAGAAGGCCAATCTGAAGGGCAAGGACCTCGTGCGTTGGAAGTATCAGCGCTACGCCAAGAACTACCTGCGCTGTGTGCGCGGAGTGGACGAGAGCGTGGGAACCCTGATGCGCACCCTGCAAGAGATGGGACTGAACGACAACACAATCGTGGTCTACTCTTCGGACCAGGGATTCTACGTCGGTGATCACGGTTGGTTCGACAAGCGCTGGATGTACGAGGAGTCCCTTCTCATGCCGCTCATCATCAAGTGGCCCGGGGTCACCAAGCCGGGATCCACCAACACGCAGCTCGTGCAGAATCTCGACTACGCCGAAACCTTTTTGGAAGCGGCCGGAGTTGCGATCCCGAAGGACATGCAGGGACAGTCCCTCGTTCCCCTTCTCAAGGGCGGGAAGCCCAAGGAGTGGCGCGACAGCATCTACTATCATTACTACGAGTATCCCAGTGTGCACCAGGTCCCCCGCCACAACGGAGTACGCACCGATCGCTACAAGCTGATTCACTTCTATGAGTTCGACGAGTGGGAGTTTTACGACCTCCAGGAGGACCCCGATGAACTCCAGAACCTCTATCAGGACGAAAAATACACCTCCCAAATTTCGGAGTTGAAGAATCGTCTGGAAGGGCTCCGCAAGAAATATGAGGACGATACGGTGGGGTCCCTCAAGCCCGCCCCGTGGCGCAAGAAGCACCGCACCAAGCAGTTCCGCGTCCTCAATGATTTGTAGGGGACTGCGAAGTGGTAAAAATTTCAGTGATTATATTTGAGACTCAGCCGCCAAATGGACGGTTGAGAAGGGGCGGGCACCAAGAGCCAACCTTGACCCAACCTCCTCTGAAGAGTATATAACCCTCGCCTCAAGATGAATCTCCGTCCTTTCCTTGCAATGGTCGCCATGAGCGCGGCTCTCGTCTCCTGTGGCCAGCTTCCGGTTTCTTATACCAAGCACGGCAACACTTCGAACTACCTCGCCGGGATCGGCGTGACTTCGAGCACCTCCAGTTCCCTCAATCCTGCTGAAGCAGACAGCTTCTGGGATGGTGATACGGTCTCCGGAGTTCCTGCCATTCACATCAATCGGGCAGAGCAGAAAGCCTACTTCTACAAGGACGGAGAAGTGGTGGGAGTCTCCCCAATCTCGACCGGAAATTCCAAGCACACCACCCCGGCTGGCACCTTCAAGGTCTCCGAGAAAGACCCTGACTACGCCTCTTCGTCCTACGGCCGCATTGTCGACATGTCCACTGGGGCGACCATCATTGCGGATGCCGACTCGCGGAAGGACAAGCCAGCTGCGGGACAACAGTTTATCGGCTCACCCATGCCGCACTTTCTCCGCTTTAACCATGGAATTGGAATGCACGCCGGTCATCTCCCGGGCTACGCGGCGTCACACGGCTGTGTGCGCATGCCCAAGCACATGGCGAAGAAGTTCTTCGAGCATGCTGAGGTCGGCACCGTCTTCACGGTGGAATGACTCCAGGTTGGACGATTCAGGTGACAGGCAGGAGAGCGTGCGCGGCCGGTTTGAAATTTGAAACTCCCCACGTGATCCTTATCCCATGCCTCGCTTCCTCGTCATGACTGTCATTGGCCCGGATCGTCCGGGGTTGGTGGAAGAACTCTCCAAGACCATTGTGACTCACGGCGGGAGCTGGCTGGAGTCGCGAATGGCACACCTGGCCGGACACTTCACCGGTCTCCTGCGCGTGGAGTGCCCCAACGGCAGGCACGAGGAACTCTTGAGTTCGCTCCAGGGACTCGCTAATCTCACCATTCACGTCGCCGAGGAACTCGCAGGGCTGGACGGGAAAAAGAAATCTCTCCGCTTCGATGTGGTGGCCAACGATCGCCCCGGCATCGTGCAGCAACTGGCCTCTGCCATCGTGCGCACTGGAGGCAACGTCGAAGAACTGACCAGCAACTTGGAATCCGCACCCCATGCCGGCCATCCGGTTTTCCGCGCCACGGGCTCGGTCACAGTGCTCGCGGACTTCGACAACGAGACTCTGGTTGCGGCCCTGGAAGCTCTCAGTCCAGACCTCTCAGTCAGCGTGGAATAGCCCCCATTCTGTCGATGTCATTCACATCGGGGGAATGGGAAAATCCGAAATCCGTGGCATCCAATGAATTACCATCGGAAGGGAAATACTTAGGAAATCAGAAAGGATTCACTCGAATAGGCCTGGTCTAGACATCCAGAGGGCGAGAGGTTACCGCCTCGCTCCATGCAGACCCCACACCTCTGCATTCCATGAGCATGAGCTTTCTTCCCGGCGACTTCGCCCATCCCTACCAGATCGATCCCCGATTCGAAACCAGCGTCGCCTATTTCTCGATGGAATGTGCCATCGATCAAGGGCTCAAGATTTACTCCGGCGGTCTCGGGTTCCTGGCGGGATCCCACATGCGCAGCGCGTATGAACTGAAACAGAACGTGGTGGGCATCGGCATGCTCTGGACCTACGGCTACTACCATCAGATCCGCGGCGAAGATCGCGAGATGACCGTGCAACATCGCAAGAATGATTACCACTTTCTGGAAGATCCAGGGATCGAGTTTGAGGTCGAAGTTCATGGCCATCCGGTGTGGGTGAAAGCCTTCTACCTGCCGGCGGACACCTTCGGCACGGCGCCCATGTTCCTGCTCTCCACCGACATCGGAAAGAACGACCCGATGTCGCGCTCGATCTCGCTGCGCCTCTACGACTCCGACGCCCTGACCCGCATCGCGCAGTACATGATTCTCGGTATCGGTGGCGCGAAACTCCTCCACGAACTGGGCGCGGAGCCACAGGTCTACCACTTCAACGAAGCCCACGCCCTCTCAGCGGCCTTCTGGCTCCGATCCAAACGCGGTTTCTCTGAGGGAGAAGTCCGCAAGCGTCTGGTTTTCACCACCCATACCCCGGAAGCGGCCGGCAACGAAACCCATGAGCTCGAGTTGCTTCACCGTTTCAGTTTCTTCGCGGGACTCTCCCTTGATGAGGTGTCCAAGTTTACCGGGATCAAGGGCGAGCCCTTCACCCACACCGTGGCCGCCTTGCGGACCTGCCGCTTGGCCAACGGAGTCTCCAAACTTCACGGCGAGGTCTCTCGAAAATTGTGGGGCGATCATTCCAACATCTGTCCCATCACCCACATCACCAATGCCCAGAACAAGAAGTTCTGGGTCGACGCCGACCTCGAAGCAGGTCGAGTCAAAGCCGACTCTCACCAGATTCAACATCGCAAGCGCACCCTCAAGGAACGACTCTTCCGGGTGGTGGCAGACCAAACCGGACGCCTCTTTGACCCGGGAGTAATCACCATCGTGTGGGCCCGACGCTTTGCCGCCTACAAGCGCGCCGACCTCATTACGCGCGACGTGGAACGCTTCAAGACTCTCCTCCGCAACACCGACCAACCCGTCCAGATCATCTGGGCCGGCAAGCCCTACCCGAAGGATCAGGGCGCGATCGATATCTTCAATCACCTTGTCCACATCACCCAGGAACACGCCAACGCCGCAGTCCTGGTCGGATACGAGCTGGCCCTCTCCAAGCTCCTCAAAGACGGCGCCGATGTCTGGCTCAACACTCCCATCGTGCCGCGCGAAGCCTCCGGCACCAGTGGCATGGCGGCTGCCATGAACGGCGCAGTCAACCTTTCGACCTACGACGGATGGATTTGCGAGTTTGCACGGGATGGCGAGAACAGCTTCGTCATTCCGGGCCCCAAAGCAGATGCTTCCCCTCAGGAGCGCGATCGCCACGATCTTCTCGCCACCTACCACATCCTCGAGAACAAGATTCTCCCGATGTATTACGAGCGTTCCCAGGAATGGTGGAAGCTGGTCCTCAGCTCGATGGACGACGTCGTTCCCTTCTTCGACTCCGATCGCATGGCGACCGAGTATTACGAGAATCTCTACGATGCTCCGTACTACACCGATGTGTCCGGGCGCTCGACCAAGGCTGGCGGAGCGGCTAAGGAGTCCAAGCAACCGTAGACTGTTCAGGCCCCGGGATTGCTGAACAGCCCGCCTTGAGCGTGAAGCTGAACACCGAGCCTTCTCCCGGAACGGAATCAACGCGGATTTTCCCACCGTGCCGTTCCACGATTTTGCGAACCACTGCCAGTCCGATGCCCGTGCCCTCCCTCCACATCTTCCGGTAACTCATCCTGGACCGATTTTGCGAGGGCAGGGCCTTCGAGCAATTCGAGCTCATCCGCCTCCGGGTCCCCATACTTGATGATCAGTATTCCTTTGCAAATAGGAATCATGGAACCGGTGCCAACATAATTAGAAACGTGCTCAGCCTGGGGACTCAGGGAGCTCTGCCGCAAGCCGCCATCGCGATTATTCTTGAATTACAACCCCACACACAGCAAGCATCGCCAGTAGTGACCGCAGGCAACGAGACCGCACCTGAAAGTAGCGCCGTCATCGACATCCTTCTAGTCGAAGACAACGAGGCCGATATTCAGCTCATGGTTGAGATCCTCAAGGAGGGGAAAATCCCGAACGACTTTCATGTCGTGACCGATGGCGAGGCCGCCCTCCACTACGTGCGCAAGCAACCTCCCTACGAATATGCGAGCGAGCCCGGAATCATCTTCCTGGACCTCAACCTTCCGAAAAAAAGCGGGCATGAGGTCCTCGCGGAGATCAAATCCGATCCCCTCCTGCGCAGCATTCCAGTGGTCGTGATGTCCTCGTCGGAAGACCGCGAAGATATTGCTGCCGCTTACGGCCAACACGCCAATTGCTTCATCACGAAGCCCGCGGACCTCGATGAATACATGAAGGTGGTCAATACAGTGCGTAACTTCTGGCTCACCACGGTGCGCCTGCCCCCCAAGTAAAGCGCGCTCGGAGCAGAGGTTCCCCCCAGGATTACTAGCTCCAAAATCCAAAATAATTTCGCACTCCCCCCAGGTTCCTTTTCCACGAGGGCCTCTCTCCGGCCGAGGACACACCTCCAAGGATCCCAAAGCTGTAGCTCGTTTACAGGAAATCTGCCAGCATCTTTTGAATTCTCGGCCCCAAGGTCGAAAATCTATTCACAACGCTCACTCTCACTGGACACGCCGTGCAAGTGACCTCACACTGAGATATGGATCACTCATTAGTTATGACCGTCCTCGGACCCGATCGTCTGGGAATTCTCGCCTCTCTTTCCGAAACGATTTACGCGCACGGCGGGAGTTGGCTTGAATCGAGGCTGACGCGCTATGCGGGACAGTTTGCAGGCATCCTCCGCTTCGATTGTCCGGATGAAAAACAAGAGAAACTGTTACAGGTGCTCAACGCCCTCGAAGACCTGAAGGTGCAAATCGTGAAGGAGAGCAATGTCCCCCATCGCATTGTGAAGCCGCTGAACTTTGAGGTCCATGGCCACCATCGTCCGGGCATTGTGAGAAGCATCGCTTCGGTGATCGCCCGCATCGGGGGCAACATCGAAGAACTCAGCACCGAGCGGGTCGCCGCTCCCCAGCCTGGTCACTTCCTCTTCCGGACCATCGGACGGGTCGCCGTGATGCAGGATTTTGACGGCGAGAAACTGGAACGCCTGCTGCAGGGACTGGGCTCCGATCTCACCATCACGGTCGAGGAAGCCAGCATTGCTACCGCTGCATAGCGAGGAAGTTCTTGAGCAAGTGCTTTCCCCCTTCCGTCAAGATCGACTCCGGGTGGAACTGCACGCCATGGACCGGGTGCTCCTTGTGACGCAACCCCATCACGACCTCGTCGCACCATGCGGTCGCTTCGAGGCAATCCGGCAAGGAAGCGCGCTCCACAATCAGGGAGTGATAGCGGGTAGCTTCAAACGGGTTTTCGAGCCCGGCAAAGACGCCCTTGCCATCGTGCTCAATCATCGAGGTCTTGCCATGCATGAGTTTGTCGGCCCGGACGACTTCCCCACCGTAAACCTGCCCGATCGCTTGATGGCCGAGACACACTCCGAGAATGGGAAGCTCTGCTCCAAACTCACGAATGACCTCGCAGCTGATCCCGGCCTCTTTTGGAGTGCAGGGTCCCGGTGAAATACAGATGCGTTCCGGGCCCAAATCACGGATCTCCTCCACCGTGATCTCGTCATTGCGATGCACTTCCATCTCGGCCCCCAGTTCGCCGAAAAACTGCACCAGGTTGTAGGTGAAAGAATCGTAGTTATCGATGACGAGGAGCATGTTGCAATCGAGAGTGGAGATTGGCTGATTCGTTGAATTCGGCGCGGTGACCATAATCGGATTTCCCTTCCCATGGTGGGATCAGGGGATCCTCAATTCATCCTTGCAGGGTCTTCGCGAGCCCGATGGCCCGCAGCATCCCCATCGCCTTGTTGACGGTTTCGTTGTATTCGTAGGTGGGATCGCTGTCGGCGACCACGCCAGCTCCGGCCTGCACATAGACTTTGCCATCCTTGAGGAGACAAGTGCGCAAGGCGATGCAGGAATCGTGCCCCCCATCCCAGCCAAAGTAACCCACCGCCCCGGCGTAGGCATTGCGCTTGTTCTTCTCCATCTCGTTGATGATCTGCATGGCGCGAATCTTGGGGGCGCCGCTCACGGTCCCCGCCGGGAAGGTGGCGCGTAGAACATCGTAGGAACTGAAGTCGGACGCCAGTTCGCCGGTGACATTCGAGACGATGTGCATCACGTGGCTGTAGCGCTCCACGATCATGAAATCGTTCACCTCCACCGACGCGTGCTTGGCGATGCGCCCGACATCGTTGCGGGCAAGATCGACCAGCATAACGTGTTCGGCTCGCTCCTTCTCATCGGCTAGGAGATCCGCGGCCAGGGCGTCATCTTCCTCCTTCGTCTTGCCACGCCAGCGCGTTCCCGCGATGGGCCGAATATCGATTTTCCCGTCGATACAGCGGACGTGCACTTCGGGAGAACTTCCCACCAGAGCGAAGTCCCCCAGCTCGAGCACGAACATGTAGGGAGAGGGATTGACGTGGCGCAATGCACGATAGAGATCAATCGGGGCGGCATCGAAGGGAGCCTCGAAGCGCTGACTGGGGACCACTTGAAAGATATCCCCCGCGCTGATGTACTCCTTGGCCTTGCGCACCATCGCTTCGTATTCCTCCTGCGTGGTGTTGCTCACCGGCTCCGGAGTTTCGGAATCCTGCAGGCCATTCAAGGCGGGGATATGCAGCGGGCGGTCAAGAATCTCGATCGTGGAAGCGATGCATCCCACCGCTTCACCGTAGGCTTCTTCCGGAGAGTCGTGGTCACTCAACATGGCGTTGGACACCACGAGCAAGCGACGCAACTTGTGATCAAAGAGCAGGAGGGTGTCCGCGATCATGAAGATCGCCTCGGGCAGTCCGAGGTCGTCCGCGGGAGGCTCCCCAATGGTGGGTTCAAACTGGCGCACCGCATCGTAGGACAGATAGCCTACCGCACCTCCGAAAAACGGGGGGGCGTCGCCGTGCAGGACCGGCTGGTAGCCCGCCATGAATTTCTCGAGCTCCCCCAGCAGGTCACGCTCGGCTTCGATGACTTCTTCCTTTCGGCCGTGACGAATGCGCACCTCGCGGCCCCGCGCCTCGAAGATCCGCCGTGGACCGCTTCCTACGATCGACCAGCGACCACTGGCATCGGTGCTCTCGGCACTCTCAAAGAGAAAAGCATGCTTGCCATCGCGAATCTTGAGATAGGCCGAGAGGGGAGTCTCAAAGTCCGCCGCCAGTTGCGCGTATACCGGCACGACATTCCCCTGCTCCGCAAGCGCGCGGAACTCCTCCAAGGATGGTTTGACGGCCGGAATCGACAAGGCGCGAGAGCATGAACGGGAAGATTGGATTCGCAATCGTAATGTGGCCCCCGGAATGCAGGCAAAATTCCTCCTTACCCCAACGCCAAATCCATTTGGTCTCTCCCTTCCGCCACGGGCAGAACCAATTCAGGGGACTCTTCCCGAATCTCGACCCATGCGGTGGGTTTCTCCTGCCAGGCCACATGCACCTCGATCTTGCCGGCCGGAGCAGCCGCCCGCATCACGGCCGTTGCAATCTCGGGACAATTGCAATCGCGGCTCAAGTGACCGAGCACCACGGTCTCCAATCCGTGCTCGAGGAGCCCGCAGACGAGGTCGGCAGTTTGCGCATTGGAAAGATGGCCATGCCGGGACGAGATGCGTTGCTTGATGGACCAGGGACGTTTGGTGTCCTCGTCGAGCATGCCTTGATCGTAGTTGGCCTCCACAAAGAGCGCGCGCACTCCCCGCAAACGGTCCCGCACCAGGGTGGTGACGTGTCCGAAGTCCGTCACGAATCCCACTTGCGAACCGTTCGCACTGCAGACGAAGCCAACCGGATCCACGGCATCATGCGGAACGGCAAAGGAGTTGATCTCGACCTTCCCCACTTCGAAGGACTCTCCCCGTTGGAACAGGCGCCAGGCAATATTCTCGCCACAGCGCTCAGCAAGGGATTCGCGCGTGAGCGCATTGGCGAAGACCGGAATCCGTCGCTTGCGCAAAAAAACTTCCAGCCCCCGGGTGTGATCACTGTGTTCGTGGGAAAGCAGAATCCCATCGAGGGAATCAGGATCAATGTCCAACAACTCGAGCCGCTGGCAAAGTTGCTTGGCGCTCAAGCCGGCATCAAGGAGGAGGCGGGTGCCACGAGCCTCGAGCACGGCGGCATTCCCGCCGCTTCCACTCCCCAAGACCGCAAGCCTCATACTCCGGGGAGGTTAAGGACCGCACCCATCCCGCGCGAGACTCAATTTTCGGTTTCAGATCGTGGAGATCCGAGCCCTGGAGCGAGATTCTTTTGAACAGATCGTCTATTTTCGCTACCATGACTGGGTAAGCTTGTTCTCCGATGCTGCAATTCCGTTGGTTCCAGCACTTCAAGGCTCTCGTCATTGCTGCGAGCGCCCTCTTTCTGATGGGCATCTGCTGCGGTTTTCTCTGGCTCAACAACCACGGGTTCGAAGGTGAGTGGGGCGAGCGCATCGCGTCAGAACTCGCCAGACAAGGAATTCACGCCGAGTTCGAATCGGTCCACTTCTCTCCCACCCGTGGAATCATCGCCAAGAAGGTCCTCTTCTACACCGACCAATCTCGCACCGCAGTCTGGGCCCGCATCCCGGTCCTGCGCTTCGATGTCGATCGCGGAAAGGCGTTCCGCGGCGAGCTCCAGATTCGACGGGTGATTCTGAGCGATGCTCACCTTTCCCTCCCGATCAGTAGAGGGGGCCCCGCCCTGCAAATCTCCAATCTCACCGGGAGTGCCAGCCTTGATCGCGAGAACCGCCTCCTCCTCGAAGGAGCCCGCGGCACGCTCGGCGGGATGAACTTTCTCCTCGATGTGGAATTGGACGAATTCGACCTCGGCTATCTCTCCAAGGATCGTGAACCCGGCACCACCTCGCGACGCGACGAATTCGCGCAGGATATTTTCCCGGAGCTCGCACGCTGGTCCTTTCCCGGCAACACCCCACCTGAACTGAGTCTCCGCCTCACCGGCAGCATGCGCCGGTCCTCCAGCATCCGGGCCTCCTTCTCCCTCCAAGCCAGTGAACTCACCCGCCACGACTACACCATGGAACAGGTGCGCCTTGGGGGCACCCTGGACAACCGCACCCTCACCGTGAGCGAACTCAGCTTTTCCGACGGTTCGGGCAAGCTGGACGTGCGCGCCCATTACGACCTCCAGGAAAAACATGGCGCCTACGACCTCACCTCTTCCCTCAAGATTGCCGATCTCCTCCGAAAGGGTCTCAACAATCACACCCTTTCCGAGTTCACTTCCGCCCTCGCTCCCAGGATCGAGGCGCAAGGCGAGTGGGTAGTCAGCAAGGAAGAGGGCCTGATGCTCAGTACGGTGGGCAACCTCGAGTGGGATTACTTCCGCTTTCTTGGAATCCCGCTCGATCAGCTCAAGACCGAATTCTCCTGGCAGAACGGCAATATCTACCTCCGCAAATTAAAGGTCAAACACGAGTCCGGCAAACTTGAAGGAGAGATCCTCCTGCAGGACGATTTGATTCGCTATCGTGGCACAAGCAGTCTTCCGTTCTCAACTTACGGCGTCTTCATCGAAGGCAGCGGGCTCGAACGCTCCTTGGCAAATTGCGCCTTCACCAAGGACAGCAAGGTGATGGTGGAAGCCGAGGGGACCATCCAGCGCAGTAACCTCCGGAACTGGGACGCGAGCGGAAAAATCTCGCTCAAACACTTCTCCTACAACGAGGTCCCCATGATTCTGGCCGCGTCCGAATTCTACATCACCCCCCTCGATTCCATTTTCACGGACGTCCAAGCCGAATTCAACTACGCAGGCTCCGGGGGAGGTCAACTGCACCAAGGACCCCCGTCCGGCAAGATGCACGCCACCGGCATCCGCTACGACGCGGAAACCAAGCTCACCCACCTCGACAGCCTCCAAGGCACTGCCTGGCCCGCACCAATTCTTCGACTCTTCGTCCCCGGGGTCGCCGCTCACGTCGAGAACCAGTACAGATTTCGTAGTCCGCCGCAACTCAGCGCCTCCGGGGTGATCGACGTGAAGAAGCCCGGTTTGCGCACTGACGTCTTGACTCAAGTGGTGGCGAACAGTGCGACTGACTACGATTTCCTGGGCCAAACCCTGCAGCTGAACGAGCTCTCCGGCACCGTCCGTAGCAGGCCCCATCTTCATGACATCAGCGAACTGAAATTCTCCATCTTCAGTGGCACCGGTGGGGGATCCCTCACCATCCAGGAAAACAAGAATCGCTCTCCCTCGGTCTCGGGAAGGATCGAGTGCAAAAAGATCAACCTCGCCGAACTCGGTGAGAACTATGAGTTTGCGAAAGCCCTCAAGGGCTCCCTCACCGCCAATTTCGAATTCGAGGGCGAAGAGGAAACGCCGGCGCAGGGCGAGCGCGGGTGGCGAGTGGTGGGGAAGACCGATCTCAAGGATTCCTCCTACAATAACGTCCCCATCCGCAGCGCCAGGGCAGAATTCGAGATTAGCCCCCGCGGCTCGCTGTGGTCCGGGATCGCATTGGAGTTCGACTACACCAACTACCTTCTGCATCGGCGCCATGGAGGTCAGGCCTCGGCCGTCATGATGGTCGACAGGATCCACTACGACAAAAAGGACCAACTCACCTCCCTGGCCAACCTCCGGGGCGAGATCTGGCCCGGCCCGGCATTGCGACTGGTCTACCCCGGCGGTGCCGACCACGTCGACGAATCCTACGGCTTCCACCGGCCCCCAAGTCTCACCGCGAACGGTGTGGTCGATCACCGCAAATTCGGCCTCCGTACAGACCTGGAAACACGCATCGTCGCGCAAGGGACGACCAATTATGAATTTCTGGATCGGACCGTGCAGCTGAGCAACCTTTCCGCAAACGTGCGAACCCGGAACCGGCGCTACGATATCGACGACCTCAAGTTTCGGAGCTTCGCGGGAACTGGCGCCGGGGTGATCACGGTCCGGACGAATCCGGGAGGACCAGCGTCCATCGACGGAGGTATCAAATGGAATGAGATGAGACTGGGAGAGGTCGGCCGGGTCTATGGATTCGAGAAAGCCGCCTACGGAACCCTGACCGGTCGCATCGATTTCACGAGCGTACCCGGGCACACCAACGCCTTTCAAGGCAAGGGGGTGGTCGGCCTGCGCAATGGACAACTCTTCCACGTTCCCATCTTTGGCCCGCTCTCCCCGCCCATTGGGGGAGTGCTCGGAAAAACATTCAGCCACGAACAAGCGCGCGACGCCTCCGCCACCTTTGTCATCAGAAACGGGGTGGCCTACACCAAGGATTTCCTCACTTCCACCCCCTCTACGACCTTCGTGGGAGAAGGAAAGATCGATCTCGTCGACAAGCGGGTCGACATGACCATGCGCATGAACGCCCGCGGCCTCCTCGGCCTCGTCACCCTCCCCCTCCTCCCCCTCAACGGACTCTTCCAGTTTCGCGGACAAGGCCCCCTTAAAAAGCCCGTCTGGAGCAGCGCTCCCTTCACGCGACCCGCCGAGGGCAAAAATCATCCCATTTTTCGGGATCCCCCCAAGGCACAAATTGTGCCCGAACGGTGAGCTTGGAGGAAGTCCTCGGGCCTGCACCATGCCGAGCGAGGCAAGGCGGACGACCTGCCTAGCGTCCTCCCTCGATCCTGACGGCCTCTCCAGTGGGCCAAGCAGCGTGCCTCGACCGCCCCAACCCGCATCTGGCCTGACTTCGGCTTGCGCCCCTGCTCGATCTGCGTCACGGTCGCACCAGTCAGGAGAGCCCTTGAATCCGCCGCGGCCCCCCCTGGAGAAATTTTAACCTGCATGACGAATCATGAGTGAACAATTAGCCCGTCCCGAAGGCGAGACCGAGGATGCCCCATCCGTCCAGCAAGCTGCCAACGATCTGCGCGAAGCGGCAGGCGAGGGAACCCGCCAAATTGCACAGAGTGCGGAAGAGCGAGCCCAGCTCCTGAAGGAATCTGCCGCCGAAAAAGCGCAGCAGTTTCGCGATTACGCTGGCGAGAAAGCCTCTCAGATCAAGGACGTGGCCGAAGAAAAAGCCTCCGCAATCAAGGATGTGGCCGGCGAAAGGGCGCAGCAATTCAAAGATGTGGCCGGTGAACAATGGGAAGAAACCCGGGACAAAGCGCGCGAAGTGCACGCGGATTTCGAGGAATACATCCGGATGTACCCCAGCAAATCGGTTCTCATCGCTGCCGGAGTCGGTCTCCTCGTCGGGCTCATCATCCGGCGCTAATTCTTTCTACCGGGTGGCAAAGCTCTCTCCCAACTCACCCCGCGCCTGACCATGCCCGGCTGGTTTCATAAGTCCGGCTCCCAACGCCCCCCCTCGGGCGAGGGGAGCGAAGACGGCTCCGCCCGGGAGTCCGCCAAGGTGTTTCGCGATGGACTTCGGGATCACCTCCATGCCCGCGTCGAACTCCTTGGCATCGAGGCCCGCGAGGCTAGCGAGGTGGTTGCCCGCAAAGGCACCCTCGGAATTACGGTGGTCGCCCTCCTCTTCTTCGCCTACGCCCTCCTCCTCCTGACCCTCATCTCCCTCCTCGGCCTTTGGGTGGAGAGCTGGTCCGAGAACTTCGCAGGCTTCGGCTGGCAACTGGCCGCCATCGGAGCAGGCTCCATCCACTTCCTGATCGCACTGATTCTGATCAAAAAACTCAAGCGCAAGCCCGCTCAGCCCCTCTTCGAATATTCCCGCGCCGAATTCAACAAAGACCGCGCATGGCTCAATCCACCGAAATCATCCGACAGCGAAAAAAAGAACTCGCGCTGAACTTGGACTCCTCGCGCACTTGCCTCTCCACGAGCAGTCGTAGCCTCCGGCGCCGACTGAGCCCGGGCCAGGCCCTTGGATCCTATTTTCGGCGCCACCCCCTCCAGATCTTCGGAGCTACCACAGCTGGGGTAGCCTTCCTCACCTATCTGGTCCGTCCCAGACCTCACGTAAAAACCCCTCAAAAACCAATAAGCAGGCGCATTCTCGGATGGGGTATATCTCTCATAAAGCCCGCGATTCGATCGTATGTCCTCAACCAAGCCAAAGAGTATCTGCGTCCGAATGCCCCGGAAACGGATTCCTTGCTTGGCCCATAGCGGTTTCTATGGTTTTCACATCGCCACGCACCGACCACGCGCGCCCGCCGTAAACCGATTCCCATGTCCGAACACCAAGTCCTCGCTCATGTTGATGAGTATCTTTCCATCGGCATTGAGTACGATTGCTCTGATATTCACCTCCCCACGAGCTATCCCCCAGCGTGGCGACGCTATGGAACCCTGTCCCCCATCTGGGAGGGCCACCCTCCGCTCACCCCGGAAGACACCGAGCGCCTGGCAAAATCCTTCCTCGAAGAAAAGGAATGGAATCGTCTCCAAAAGACCGGGGACGTCGACTTTGCCTACGCCAATGCCCAAGGCCGTTTCCGGGCCTCGGTGGTGAAGCAGCGCCTCGGGATCGACATCGTCTTCCGGATCATCAGCACCACCATTCGTGACCTTCCCGCCCTTGGACTTCCCGTCGACCACCTCATTCCGCTCACCCGGTATCACAACGGCTTGCTCCTCGTGACCGGTTCGGTGGGCTCCGGAAAGTCCACCACTCTCGCCGCCCTGGTCAATTTCATTAACCAGGATCGCCAGGATCACATCCTCACCTTGGAAGATCCCATCGAGTACGTCTTCGAATCCCTGGGCTGCCACGTCAATCAACGCGAAGTTCATTCTCACACCGAGTCCTTCCCCAAGGCCTTGCGCGGAGCTCTGCGGGAAGATCCCGACGTCATCATGGTCGGGGAAATGAGAAACCTCGAGACGATCTCCCTCGCACTCACCGCCGCAGAAACCGGCCACCTCGTGCTCGCGACCCTCCACACCGGAAATGCTCCCCGAACCCTCGACCGGATTCTTGACGTGTTCCCCGTCGACCAACGGCACCAGATTCGCGTCATGGTCTCGGAATCCCTCCGCGGCATCATCTCTCAGCAACTCGTTCCCAATGCCACAGGCGATGGTCGATCCCTCGCTCTCGAACTGCTCGTCAACACTCCGGCCGTTGCGGCCACCGTCCGCGACGGAAAGACCTTCATGCTCCCGGGCATCATGCAGACAGGTAAGAAGGTCGGAATGATCACCATGGATGAGTCCCTCCGAAACCTCTACGTGAAGAAACAAATCACCCAGGAGGAAGCCCTCTTCCGCTCCGAGGACAAAGTCCAAATGAAAGCCTTCTTCCAGTCCTGACCTGCCGACCACCATGGCAAGAATTGATCAATACTTTCAGTACCTCATCGAACAAGGCGGATCCGATCTTCACCTTTCGGAAGGATCACCTCCCAAGGTCCGCATTCACGGATCGGTCGAGGCCATCCCGGGGCAAGGCATCTTGGATGGCGAAGACTTCAAGGCCATGCTCTCCGAAATTTGCGAGCCCACCGCCTTCAAAGACTACCTCGAATGCGGCGACCTCGACTTCGCCTATGAAATGGATGAAACCTCCCGCTTCCGGTGCAACTACCTGCAGCAAAAAAACGGCCTCGCGTCCGTCTTTCGCCTGATTCCCACCGAGATCGCCTCGCTCGAAGAGCTCAATATTCCCACCGTGGTGAAGGAGTTCGGGCACATGCGTTCCGGGCTCGTCCTCGTCACCGGACCCACCGGATCCGGCAAATCCACCACCTTGGCGGCCCTCCTCGATTACATCAATACCAACTTCGCCCGCCACATCATCACGGTCGAGGAGCCCATTGAATTTGTTCACAACAACAAGCGCTCCATCATCACGCAGCGCGAAGTTCCCATTCAGACCCCGACCTTTGCGGACGGCCTGCGCGCCGCCCTGCGAGAGGATGCCGACATCGTCCTCGTGGGCGAGATGCGCGACTTGGAAACGATCTCCCTCGCCTTGACCGCGGCTGAGACCGGCCTCCTCGTCTTCGGCACCCTGCACACCAACAATGCCCGCAAGACCGTCGACCGTCTCGTGGACGTCTTTCCTGCCGATCAGCAGTCGCAGGTGCGGACCATGCTCGCGGCTTCGCTGCGCGGTGTGGTCGCCCAGCTCCTCATGAAACGCTGCGACAAACCCGGGCGTTGCGCCGTGAACGAGATCATGTTCGCCACTCCGGCGGTCTCCGCCATCATCCGGGAGGGCCAGACCCAGAAACTCTACGACGTCATCATCGGGGGTAAGGCCGAAGGCATGCAGTTCATGGACGAATCCATCTGGGAAAAACTTCGGGCGGGCATGGCAACCCCAGAGGAGGCCTACATGAAGGCCATCGATAAAACTCGATTTAAAAAGTTCCTTTCCGAAGAACACTCCGCCCTCGGAGAAGCCTCCGGCGAAAACCCGATGGAACACTAGATTTCCGAAACCTTCGCCCCGCCTCGCAGCCCACCGTGCTTCGCAATTTCGCCAAAAGTTTTTCACATCGATTCACAATTGTGGCGATCGTGGCTGCAGGCCGAATTATGATCTTGCTCTGCGCGTCCTTACTATTTGGACTGCGGAATTGACGACCGCGTGTGGACTCCCTAGCTTTGTCGTTGGCCTCTCCGTGAAACGCTCATGAGCCAAGACATGATTTCGTTCGGCTGTTCAAGTTGTGGCGTACAACTCCGCGTTCCGGCATCGATGGCCGGCATCCAAGGGCCGTGTCCTTCGTGCAGCAATCCCATTGTCGCTCCTCACCCGGACCCCGGCCCACCCGCGCCCCAGGCCACCCCGGAAGCTGCGCCCACTCAAACCCGTCAGCCGGAGATCAGCGCTCCAGCCCCTCGCGCCAACGAATTCCACGCCCCCCTCCCCGATCCGAGCAGCCCGCTCCCCGATCAATTCCCGGCTCCGACTCCCAGCCCGGCACCTTTCCCCACCAATAATCCCATTCCGGATCTTCAAGAAGCCACTCCGCTTCCTGCCTCACCCAGCGCGCAGGAGCCCTTTCCGCCTCCGGCCCAGTCCGACCTCCAGGTCTCGGCTGCGCTCCAAGAGCAACCCGGAAACTCTCTCCCAACTCCAGAGTCAGATCCCCTTCCCCGTCGTCAGGTCGTCCCCGATCCTTTTTCCGGACCTGCGCCAACTCAGCCCGGCCCTGATCCCGCTCCCCTCGGCAGTTCTGCGCTTGGTTCCCTGGAGTTGGATCTGGCACCTGATGCCGCCGAGCCCGCTCCTGCGGCGGATCCTCTGAGCCCCCCTCCGCCCCTCACCCCCGGAGGCCTTCCTCCCGCCGAAATCCCCACCGATCCGCTGGCCGATTCTCTGCTCTCCCTCGGTGACTTTCCCACCGCGCCTGAACCATTCACCCCACCAGCGCCCGGACCGAATCCCGGCATGGCACCCTTTCCCGATCTCGGCAGCCCTTCCCTCCCGGACCTCACCGCGCCTTCCTCGACTGGGCAATCCCGCCCCGCTTTTGGAGGCGGAGATTCTTCCGTGCCCTTCGCCAGCCCTGCTCCCACTCCGGAAGCGACGAATCTTCCGCCAGGATTTGCCTCCCCTCCGAACCCCAGTGGTGAGCTCAACCCCCAAAACACCCTCCCGCTCTCCCACAGCGACCCCATCCCCTCGTCGATCTCTCCCCTCCGCGAGCCGATCTCCAAGAACGTCCATCTAGCCCCAACGCGTCGGCGTCTTCGCTGGCCAGGGATCGTCTTCCCCCTCCTCTTTCTCGTTCTGGCAGCGATCATGGTCTACCTCGTGCTCGATCTCAGCGAGCTCCTTCCGCACAGCCAAACCTACCGTCAGCTTCCCACTGTTCCGGAGGGGCAGCATCAGCCTCCCGCTCTGAAGGTGGCTGACTCCAACCCTGCCAATTTCGAGATCGCCCATGCGAATCTCAATCTCCAGCCTTCGCCCCCCAAGCTCGTTCCCCTTCCCGTTCTCCCTCCCACCCTGGAGGATTCCAAAAAACCACTCATCGAGGATCGGGATCGCAGCGTGAAAGGTGAAGTGAGCCTCCCGCCCCTGATCGATCTCAATAAGTCGGGTGGCCTCATCCAGCCCAAGTCATCCTCTCCCAGTAAACCCGACGGAGTGCTCAGGAAATTTCTGGCCGCGACATCCTTGGCAGAGCGCAGAGCATACATGACTCCCTCCCGCCGCTCAGAGACTGAACTGGCCACCGGGCCACTCAGCAAGGCCCTCCCTGAAGTCGTCCGGCAGTACAGCAACCATTACATGAAGCATTCCTCCGGAAAGCACACCGAATATTTCTTCGAGGTCTCCTTCAACCACACTCCCGATGAAACTCCCGTTCCCATCATGGTGCAGCTCAACGAGTGGGGCGACGGAAAGATCAAGATTCACACCGATGCCTTCCTTGATCTCTACAACGACGAAATGGCCATCTTTGGACTCAAGCCCGTCCCCGGCGAGCGCACCTTCCATGTCATCGCCGATGCCTACAAACGCTCCTACGATGATGGTATTCCGGAACCTGACAATAAGTCCTTCCTCAAGCTTCGCCAGCATCAAAACATCACCCCGCGCCTGAAAGCCTACTTTGCCAGCAAGTCCCCCCTCGCAGATCAAATCTCCCAACCGAACGCTCTCCCCTGGGGACGTTCCGGAGTGTGCACCGTGACGGTAAAGTGGAACACCGACACCCCAAATAAGCCCTACGTGGAGTTGGTCCGCATCAACGGGTTCACCTGGAACCCATAGGGCTCTCTCCCTCCGGGAATCCAATCTCGGTGGCCCGCGTCTGACTTCGCTACCCCGGCACCCACCGGATCCCTTCAGCCTGATCTTTCCCGACTCGACTACGCCCTGGGCTCCGAGTGGAAGCAAGCCGCCACCTTGGGGAAGACCTTGGACAGGTTCGTCATTTGAACACCCACAATCGTTGGGCTCCAAGTATGTATCTACCGGTAGGGTCCTGTGCAATTCTGGTGAATGTGCGCTGAGAAAAGTCCCCTATCTCTGGCACTGCAATCATGGGGCATGGGAGTTCATGGTTGGGAGACCAGAGTTACCATTCGAAGAAGAACTCAGAAGGGATCTGTTGAATGAGCCCGGCTGTTCCTGCTTCCCAGAACCACGATCTTCTGACCGCTCCCGTCAACACGATTGTGAAGGCCTGCCTGGGACCGTCACAACATCGGCACACTCACCCTCTAATCGATCGCCCCCATCCCATTTCCCCTCCTCACCTGCGTCGACATGGAGCCAAGGCTCTCCCCAAGCTCAGCACTCCGCGGAGGAAGGGAACGCGAATGGGAACGAAGGCGCAGGCGAATCCCCCTCAACCAACAGCCCTCTGGTCAGGGCTTCTTGGGAATCGGCTGCACCTTGGGAGTCCGCACCACCATGAAGGCCTGGGCACTCTGGTGTTTCTTGAACTCGCAATCGTTGCGAATTCGCAACAATCCAAATGCGCGCTGGGCCACCGTCTTGGGAGTCACTTTGACTTCGTAGGACTGTCCCTCCACAAGGGTTTTGACCTCATACGCAAACTGCTCGTTGGTGCACGCAATGTTCGTGATCTTGATGGGCTTGCTGTGCTTGACCATCACCTTGAAGGTTTGAGCTTTCCCGGGACCATTGAGATCCCAGAAGAGGGTCGGCGGCTCGATCTTGAAGAGCTCGGGAATGTGCAGGCGCACCTTCAGGCGAATCGGGCTCAGCTCACCAGAAATGCGCAGCACGATCTCCTTCTCGATTGTGCCCTTGATGGTGCCCAACTTGAAGTTTCCCTTCACCACCCCTTTCTCGCCCGGCTTCCAGGTCAACTTTCCTCCCTCGCTGATTTCCGCGGAGAGACAACTGCAGCCAGATTCATATTCCTTGATCGTGACCGCCCCTTCTCCCTTGATCGTGAACGAAAATTCCACGCTCAGCCGGTCTGTCTCAGGCGGCACATCAAGTTCGATCAACTTCTTTTCGAAGGAAAACTGCCCATAGAGGACGGGGGCCCAAAGGAGGACGAAGGCGGCAATCAGGCGAGTGGTTCTCATCACTTGTGCCGAAGATTTACCAGCTCCACCGTGATGATCAAGTTCCCCTCTCTCCATTTCGGCCCAATCAAGTAAACTCTCTTCCCGACCTCGAAGACCCGGTCCCAGCGGAGCGCCATCTTCTTTTTCTGCCAATACTCGATGTCCAAGCGCAATTTGTTCTCTTCCACAATCCGCGCCTGGGGTTGGAAGGTCACCATGATCGCTTCCGAATTCTTGATCGGGGTCGCCCAAATCTTGTAGCCCGCCAAGACCGGTTGCTCGACGGAGCCCAATTTCACGAACTTGGTGAAGTTCTCCAGCTTTTCGATCTTGCGGAGGCGCTCCTGCTCCTCTGCTGGCAACTTCACGGAGCCATTTCCCAGCGCTTCGACCGCGCCCTTGGTGCCGAAGATGAGCTCGGTGCGCACCGTTCCGATGATCTTCTTGCCTGGATCGTCCGCCCGCCCCGTTGCCAGGAAGGACAGGGTCAGGAGAAGCGCTGCCGCGAGCGTTTTCACACTAGTAAATCTCACCGGTATTCACGAAGAAGCCGTGCTCACCCTCGATCGATCCGCCCCCGATCACGAGATCCTGATCGTCGAGGTCATCGAGTCCTTCCACCACGATTAAGGTCGCATCAAGTTCCGCGTCGCGAATGATCTTGGTCTCCACTGTTGCAAACGGAGAGTAGATTTCGGAACTGGAGGCGTCTGCCAAGCCGGGTGAATCGGGCGGTTGCGCGCTTTGCATTCCCAGAAGAAAGGCCCCGACCACCACTGCGGTGGCAGCGGGAGCCATCCACCAGAGCCAGATCCGACTGAAGCCGCGGATGGCCCCTTCCCTCACCTGTTCATCCCCACTTGCCTCCCTGACAAGACGCTCCAAGTGCGCGTTGAAAAAATCCGGGTAGGGCGGTTCTACTTCCGCGGGAATGGCAGCCTTGAGCTCATCACGGAGCTTCCTGTAATCAACCCGCTCCTCGTTGAGATCGGGGTTCTCCGCCAACACCGGTTCGAGCTCACGGAGTTCCTCAGCGCTCAGCGCATCATCCATCCAACGGGTGAGGAGTTCTTCTTTACGATCGTCATTCATGAGTCTTGGTCAGCAGTGATTGCAATTTCTTACGGGCATAAAACAAGCGGCTCATTACCGTTCCGATGGAACAATCCATTACGTCGGCAATCTCCTTATACTCGAATCCCTGCACTTCGCGAAGCAGGATCGCCTCGCGATGCTCGGGAGAGAGCTTTTCCAACGCCGCTTCAATCTTTGTGCGCAATTCGCCTTGGGAAAGGGCTTCGTCCGGGCGGGCCATCCGGGAGGGCGTGGCCAGTGCCCCGGCGGCAATCGATTCCTGGTCCAGCAGGTTGTCATCGAGCTCTCCTACGGTCTCCATCTTGCGCTTCCGCATCCAGTCGTAGACCACATTGTGAGTGATGCGATACATCCAGGTCGAGAAGCGCGCCCGGGCTTCAAATCTCGGGAGCGCCTTCCAGACCTTCACGAAGACCTCTTGGGCGAGGTCCCACGAGTCGGCCTCGTTTCTGACCATGTTCTGAATCATCGCATAAACCCGTCCGCGGTGCTTGGTGACCAAAGCGTCAAAGGCGGCGTAGTCGCCCTCTTGGCATCGACTCACCAACGTGGCGTCGGATACTGTGTCTGAGCCATCTCCCGCTCCGCCACCCGCGGCGTCGTCAGAAACTGGCCCCTTCACTAGGTTCGACGCAATTTGGCGAAATAAATTCATGCAGACCGGGGGAAGGGAAAATTTGGACTTAAACAGTCGTTTGAGCAAGCCGGGAGCCCCGCCGGGCCAAGGAATCCCCCCCTCACCCAGTCCTCTGGGGCGCCGGAATACGCGATGATTTTCAAGAGAATTCCCGATTTCTCAGCTCCCGGCCTCATCACGGAGGGTCTGCGCCTCGAGAGTGATCCGCACAGACTAGAACTTTGTCACGAAGGCAGATCGCGGCCACCTTCGTCCAGTGGAGTTAATGCAGCTCTTCGATCACATCCGCATACTCCCCCAGTAGTTTCCATCGTCGGGTCGGTTCCAGTTGCTATCGCAAAATCTCCATCCGCTCCGCAAACTCTCGCCGGGCCGGAATCAAGCGACAAAACTTGTTCATTCCCTCGATCAGCCAGCACGGAGCCACCACGACTCTCAGTAAACGTCCCGCGCGTAGCGCTTCTCTTTCTTCAAGCCCTTGAAGTAGGCCACGGCCTCCTCTTCGCTCAATCCCCCGTGGGTCTCGGCAATCCTGTGCAGGGCGGCATCGACATCCTTCGCCATGTGGGCGGCATCACCGCAGACGTAAAAGGTGGCCCCCTCCTGAAGCCAGCTCCAAAGTTCCTTGCCGCTCTCCTCCATGAGATGCTGCACATAACGCTTCTCGGCCTGGTCCCGGGAAAAGGCGAGGTCGAGGCGGTTCAGGAGGCCCTCCTTTTGCATGGCGCTGAACTCCTCTTCATAGAGGTAGTCCGTCTTCCGATGGGGATTGCCAAAGATGAGCCAGTTCTTGCCCTTGGCTCCGATCACCCTGCGTTCCTCGAGGAAGGCTCGGAAGGGAGCGATACCGGTTCCCGGACCCACCATGATGATCGGCGTAGTGCCATCCTCCGGCAGTTTGAACGCCTTGTTGTTGTGGACGAACACTCCCGGCTTGAGCCCATCGCTGCGATCCGAGAAGTAGGTCGAACACACCCCTCCACGTTCGCGACGGTGAGATTCGTAACGCACAATCGCGATCGTGAGATGCACTTCGCCCGGATGCGCGTTCGGACTGGAGGCAATCGAGTAGAGGCGCGGTTGCAGTTTCTTGAGAACGGAAACGAATTCCTTCGCGTCGGCAAAGGTGGCCGGGTGATCAATCACGAGATCGATCACTTCCCGTCCCCAGCAAAAATCGTTCATGACCTTTCGGTCGTCGCTCTCCACCACCGAGTGGAGGGTGGGGGAATCACTGCGCTCCTGCCAGTTCTTCAGGAACTTGGGAGTGAGCGCTCGGAGGTCGTAGGAAGCAATCAAGGCCTCCCGCAATGGAGCCTCCCCCCCGTCCGGCAGGGGCACTTCTTCCGTTCCCTCGAAAGGAAGACTCTTCAGCAGTTCGTCAACATGCTCTTCCGGGTTGCGGGCAAAGACGCCCAGCGCATCTCCCGCGATATATTCCAGCCCCGAACCCTCGAGGGAAAGTTCCACATGAATGGTCTCCTTCTCCGAGCCTGCCTTCATCAGGTCGACGTTCTTCAGGATGGGGGAGGGAAAAGGATTCTTCTTTCCATAGGGAAGGACTTCCTCGGCTTCCCCAGCGGGAGGCGTAAAGGGTGCGTCTTCGGGAACGTGGATCCGGTCCGGCATACCTGAGCCGGCCACTGCCGGACCTGCGGACGATAGGAGCATCGATCCCGCATACAAGGTCCATTTTCCCCGCGCCGGACCCTCTAGGGAAGCAGCAACTCGGCCCTCTGTTCCATCGCGAAGGGTCCCCGGACCGCCATGTGAATCCCGTCCTCACCTAGGGTGTATTCCAAAAGCGGGTGAGTGGCGGCGCGAGCAATTTTCCCGCGTGGCCAGACGTCGGCCGGCGACGATGGGCGGGCTTTCCCACGGAGCCCCGGCCTACCCGCATCGCGGGCCGCTGAGCTAGCTCCTGACCCGCGCTCAGGACCGATCCTCTCTTACTCCTTGATGATCACGGCCCGGCCGGGCGTCCCCTGGAAGGGAACCCGAAAGGCGCGCTCCTTAACAGGGTCGTGAGGATCCCGAACGAGAATGCCCGCCCGCAAACCGCGCACATCAACAATGGTGTCGGTGTAGGGGTTGAGGACGTAGCCCGGCTTCCCGGGCAGAACCACCGCGAAGGGATGGTTCTTCTTCTTTTTGATCTCGTTGACGATCTCCTGCTCGCCCGTGCGTTCAGGGGGAGCCGTAAAATCGATCTGGCTCCGATGAATGAATCCCACTTGGCCGGAGTCGGTGCGAATAAAGAGCCAACGCTCGTCTTCCTGATCCCAGACATGGACCGCTTCCCCACTCTCGACCTTGCCGATAATGTTGCTCTTCCCCATCGTCGGGGAGGATCTCAGGTTGCTCCGCACGCCGTCCTCCGCCTTCTTCAACTTCTTCCACTGACCGGGCTTGATGCCCTCGCGATTGGCAAGCAGTCGCTCATGCCGGATGCGGGGACTTTCCTCATTGAGATGCACTTCAAAGCTCCGCATGGAAACACCCTCCCAATTCTTCCCGTCCTCGATCGTGTTAAGGTGCACCGCACAGTCGATGCGGACGAGATTTTTCCCAATCGATACCACCTGCGGCTCACCGATCATCTGCAGGCGCTGCACCTTGCTCGAGCGGTTCAACTCCCACTCGCGCCAAGCCCGCTCATTGAGCACTTGCAAATTCCCATTCTCCCGGGTGCTTCGGAATTTGAACTCAAGCATTCCACTCCGACTCTCCACTCGCTCCCCCGCAGCCGATTGCTCGGCCGCAATGTATTCCTGCACCACTTGCAGGGCATGCTCCACTTCGGCGGAACGATCGACCTCGCTCTCTTGACCCCAAGCCGGCAAAAGGGAGAGCGCAAAAACGGAAATAACAGTGGAGAGAGATCGGAGAGACTTCATTTGGACCCAGTGGAAATCGGACACGGATCGTAACAACGAATCGCCAGACTGCACTTACTTTTGCAATTCATCTCGTATCGTTATTAGAGCTAAACAATCACGTGCTCAAAACTACCCGTGCGAAATTCAAGAGGGCCCTCCCTCCGGATCACTCCAGCCCGCAGCTTGTGAACCTTCCTTCCCTAACCAGGATTCTCTCAGGGTTGGGCTGAGAGATCAGCGCGCAGGAGAAGGGAGTGCTGACCAGACGCCACAAGGCAGTGGATTGAGCCCTCCTCGACAATTCGGGAACCCCGCCAGCACTTCGTGCCACAAACAATCATCCCTCACCTCGACCCTGACTGAAAGCTAAGGCCCTGACAGGCTCAAGAGCTCAAAGAAGACCGGCCATACTTTGCGAAAGAGCCCGTTCTTGCCGCCCCGGGAGAGCTGTTCGGCAAGCAAGTCCGTGGACGCAATTCCATCCGCGGGTCCCCGTAACACCAACTCGTGTCCGGGACACTCCAGTCGTTGATGCAAAAAATCAGCTTCCCCGTCCCGGCAAACACTCACCACACAATCAGGAGCAGAAATCTCTAACAGAGAAAGAGGAGCACTCTGCGCCTCCCACTCCACCTTCACCGAGATGCTCCGTCCCTCGCGCGATTCGAGAGTAAAGCACTCATCGCATCCTTCCGCCCGCTCGGCCGCGATGTCCAATTCCAATCCCATCCGCCACCCCGCCTGAGTCGCCAGCCAAGCCATCAACAAAAGCGCGGTGGTCCGCTGATCAGGATTCGCCACCAGACGCACCGAGTTCACTTCGCCCAGGGCACGTTGCGCCACCAAGTCATCAAAGAGCCCCGCCACGGCCAGACGGAAGTGGAAGCCGCGCGTCCAGGCCAGATCCTGCAGCACGATTCCATCCCGCGCCACCGCCGCCTCCCGGATTCGGGCAAAGCCTGCACCAGGATCTGCCCACTCCGCGCTGTCAAACAGGAAGCGGTCGATCATCCGATAGAGCGCCGCTTCAAAAAGATCGGAGAGCTCCCCTTGCCACCAGAAGATGAGGGGCAAGTCGCTCGCCAGGTGGGAAAAGATCGTATTGCGCAGGCGACCAAGCGCTTTTCCTTCCATGAGGAAAGAGATCTGCTCGCAACACACCGACTTTTTGCCGTGCGCCAGATGACAATGGGCCGTGATCCACGCCTTGATCCGGGTCTCCGCTGCGTCCCGGTCCATCCCGATCAGAATCGCGCGACAAGCATGCTCCCGGGTCAACTCCTGGATCGCCCCCGAGTTGCGCACCAGCGATTCTGGATCCTCCGAGTAGACCGCAAAGTTCATCATCGAGGCATTGGTACTCGCCTCGTCTGCCTCCCAAAGCCGTTTCAACTCGCGCCCGATCGAGGCCACCGGAACCTCCATTCCAAGATCAGAAAACTGTGCCGTTGCTTCAGACATGGCTCTCGGTGGCGGGGTGTTCCTTCTGAGCGGGACGCCGGTCCCGCTCCTCTCTCCCGGCCTCTCGCTGCTCCAAAATCACAGCCGCCTCCACGTTCTCCCTTCCGACGCCATAAGGGCATCCGATTCCACGGGCCCCCATGACCCGGCCGCGTATTCCGCCATCTTGGGCGGCGTCTCGGTGGCATGCCAACCGCGCTCAAGATGATCGATGAACTTCCAGGCCTCTTCCACTTCGTCGCGGCGCGCAAAGAGCGTCGCGTCCCCCGCCATCGCATCCAACAAGAGCCGTTCATAAGCTTCCGGACTGCTCTTTCCAAAACTGGACGCGTAGTGGAAGTCCATCTTGACCGGCTCCATCCGCAAACTAGCGCCCGGCAATTTGGAGATGATCCGCAGGGAAATCCCCTCGTCGGGTTGAATGCGGATGACGAGCACATTGCCCCCGGGCACACGCCCCGGCAATGCACTGAAGAGCACCCCGGGGGCATCTTTGAAGTGCACCGAAATCTCGGTCGCCTTCTTCGGAAGCCGCTTGCCCATCCGGACATAAAATGGAACCCCGCTCCATCGCCAGGTATCGACCATCACGCGCAGGGCGACGTACGCTTCGGTCATCGATTCCGGATCCACCCGATCCTCCTCGCGATAGCCCACCACCGGCTTCCCGTTCACATGCCCGGCGGTATATTGGGCTCGCACCGTATTCGCGGCCACCAGCTCGGGGGTCTCCCATTGCCGCAGCGATCTCAACACCTTGACCTTTTCATCGCGCACTCCATCCGCGCTGAGATCAGTGGGCGGCTCCATCGCCACCAGGCTCAGAAGTTGCAGAAGATGGTTCTGCACCATGTCGCGCAGGGCACCCGCCTTGTCGTAGTACCCACCGCGCCCCCCTTCCATGCCGAAATGCTCGGCACAGGTGATCTGAACCGAGTCGATGCTCCGGCTGTTCCAGATCGGCTCGAAAATCGCATTTGCAAAGCGCAGCACCATGAGGTTCTGCGCGGTCTCCTTTCCGAGATAGTGATCAATCCGGTAGGTATCGCGCTCCTGAAAGGTCGCATTCACGATGCGATTGAGATGTCGGGCGCTGGGGAGGTCCGTCCCGAAGGGCTTCTCGACAATCACCCGTGACCAATAGCCTGCGCGCTCCGCATTGAGCCCCGCCTTCCCGAGATGCTCGAGAATGTCGTCAAAAAATCCCGGGGCGCTCGCAATGTAGAAGAGCCGATTGCCGGCTCCGCCGCGCTCCCGATCGATCTCATCGAGACGCTCCGAGAGCTTGCGATACCCCTCCGCGTCCTGAAACTCGCTGCAGTGATAAGAAACGCACTCCCTAAACTCCCCCCACAGCTCCTCGCAATGACCACTGCGCGACACCTCGCGATTGATGCTCTCAAGACTGTCGCGAAAATACTCATCACTCCAGTCGCGCCGCGCCATCCCCACAATTTTCACTCCCGGGGGCAACTCCCCTTCCGCAGCGAGATTATAAAGTGCAGGGACCAGCTTGCGATGCGTCAAGTCACCCGTCGCGCCCAGGATCACCACCGTACACACCTCGGACCGGGCCTGTGACACAAGTTCTTCTCGAAAGGGATTGCTCATGATTGGAGGGACGCCTTCAGGCGCTCGCACTGCCCACAGGACCCGCGAACCAAAAGGAAAGCATTTTCACGAGGACTAGAAAAGCATCGAACACCCGCAGACCTCCCAGAAGGGGCGCTCCCCACCCCGCACTCCAACTACTTCAGGAGGGGAAAGGCCTGGTTGAAGGCAAACACTCTCGCCCGGATCTCCTTCAGCTTGCCTTCGTCGTCGCGATGTTGAATCGCCTCGTCCATCAGGTCCGCCACCTTCACGATGTCCTTTTCCACCATCCCCCGCGTGGTCACCGCCGGAGTGCCCACTCGAATTCCGCTGGGCTTCATCGGAGTGCCGGTGTCGAAGGGGATCGCGTTCTTGTTCACCGTGATCCCCGCCGCATCAAGCGCAGCATCGGCCGCCGTGCCATCCAGACCGGCGGGCCGCATGTCAACCAGCATGCTGTGATTGTCCGTCCCTCCGGAAACAATCCGGTAGCCGTGCTCGCCCAAGCGCACGGCCAGAGCTTGCGCATTCTTCACGATCTGTTCCTGGTAGCCCTTGAAATCCGGCCTCAAGGCCTCCCCGAGACAAACCGCCTTCGCGGCAATCACGTGCATGAGAGGTCCGCCCTGCACTCCGGGAAAGACCATCGAGTTGATCTTCTTGGCATACTGCTCACCGCAGAGAATGAGCCCACCCCGTGGCCCCCGCAGGGACTTGTGGGTGGTGGTGGTGACAAAGTCTGCATGCGGCACCGGACTGGGATGAACTCCCGCCGCCACCAGTCCCGCAATGTGGGCCATGTCCACGAAGAGGAAGGCCCCCACCTCCCGGGCAATCTTGCCCATCCGCTCGTAGTCGACCACCCGCGAGTAGGCACTCGCTCCACAGGTGATCAACTTGGGCTTCACTTCCCTGGCCGCTCTCTCCAGTTGATCGTAGTCGATTCGCTCGTCGTCCTCGCTCACCCCGTAGTGAGTGACCTCGTAAAATTTGCCCGAGAAGTTTGCCTTGTGCCCGTGCGTGAGGTGACCTCCATGGGCAAGATCCATGGTCAGAATCTTGTCGCCCGGCTTGAGGAAGGCAAAATAGACCGCCGCGTTGGCCTGGGAGCCCGAGTGCGGTTGCACATTCACGTGTTCGGCCCCGAACAATTCCTTGGCCCGATCGATCGCAAGCTGCTCCACCACATCGACATGTTCACAACCACCATACCAGCGGCGTCCGGGATAGCCTTCCGCGTACTTATTGGTGAGCAACGAGCCCTGCGCCTCAAGGATCGCGCCGCTCACAAAGTTCTCCGAAGCAATGAGCTCAACGTGATTCTGCTGTCGCTTGCCTTCCGCCTCCACCGCCGCAAACACTTCCGGGTCGCTCACTTCCAAGTGACTCCCCGAGGCCTTGGCCACCCGCTGCACATGGCGCCCTCCGGCAAATTCTCCGGCCAGAAACACCTTCGTGATGATAACCGCCTCTTCCGGCGACACGTCGCTCGCGCCAAGACAGGCCACATTCGAATCATTGTGGCTTCGCGTGATCTTCGCATCATCCGTCGTGCACAAGCGCGCCGCGCGCACTCCTGGCATCCGGTTGGCCGCGATGCTCATCCCGATTCCGGTCTTGCACATCAACACTCCGAAGTCCGCCTTCCCGGTCGCCACATTCTCGGAGACCAGTTTGGCGTAGTCGGGATAGTCCACCGATTGCTCATCGTTGGTTCCATAATCGACCACCTTGTGACCGGCTTCCTGGAGAGCCTTGATGATCGCGCTTTTGATCTCCACTCCCCCGTGGTCTGCCCCTAATGCAATTCGCAAAATACCGTTATTCATCCGTTGATAAGACGCCCCTTCCGTGACCCCTCCCGGCCAGAAACGCAACCGCGAAAATCGCGACCGCAACTTATTCTCCCGACCGGCTCTGCTCCGCCTGCAGGAATCCCTGGATCCCCATGAGCGCAGCGTCCAGACAGAGCGCCACTTCCTCATAGGCAGAGCGCCCCCCGCCGATGGGATCTGGAACATCGCACCCGACCTCGCCCTCGATCTCGGCAAAGTCACACACAAGATAGAACTTGTCGCGGTTCTCAGGATAGAGAGTTTCCAAGGTCGCCAAATGACTCCGCGTCATGCAGAAGACATGGGTTGCCTTCCTGATCATTCGATCGTCCACCATCCGGCTCCCGAATCCCTCGAGGCTGAACCCGCGCTCCGAAAGAATCTCCAAAGTTTCCGCGCTCGCTGAGCCTCCGCCATAGGCGGCGATCCCTGCCGAGCTCACGGTCGCTCCATTGCTCTCCATCGCTCCGTGAAAAAGCCCCTCCGCCATGGGGCTGCGACAGGTATTCCCCGTACAAACGAAGAGCACATTCAATAGCGCGGCCGACATGGCAAACCCTATGCCTCCCCTTGGCGCTCAGTCAATACGGACCGAATCCCACTCCCTCGATAAGCGCCTCTGGGGCTCATTTGGGAAAACTTAGATTTAGACCTCAAAACAATTAATAAATCTTTATGAAAAAGTTAGTTGTCAGGCCCAACCTTGCCATCCCTGCCAGATGCTTAGAAGATAGGGAATTCCCGCCGGAATGAAGACATCCGGAAAGTCTGGATATTAAAACTTTTCTTGCTGAAAAACTGTATCTCTCTTACGTCTAAGACGTTGCTGCGAACAAATTTTCGTAGCGCCATTTGCCCTTTGCTCACGCAGTTCATTAGCTTTCTCAGGACTCAGCTGGGATCCCCTCTCGGATTGATTTCTGGTTTGCGCGGGACGCCTTGTCGACCGACCCGGTCGCGGCGTAAGTCGAGGAGAATGAGTTTCCTAACCCCTTCCCTACCACCTTGACACCCCTCCTTTCCATTCTCCGGACGCTCCCGCGCGAAGTCCTCGACGATCTTCTCTGGGCCATGAGGGAGTTCGCAGAATATATTGGAATGAAATCGGCCGCACCCGCTCTCATCCCTGCATATTCGTTCCCTCCCGCTCGTCAAAATATTACTTCTCGCAGGTAGTCCTCCTTGCTTGCGTCCCCTGCCCAAACGATTTACCAAGGTTGCGATTCTCATGAATGATTGGTCTGATTTTGGCGTTACCTTGCGCTCCACCCGGGAGAACCTCGGGTGGACTATCCAAGACGTCGCGCATCGCAGCCGAATTCCTGCCGCCACCTTGCGCCACCTCGAGGAAGGCGACTTCGCCAACTTCCCGAGCCCTGCGTATGCCAAAAGCTTCTTGGCGCAATACTGCGAGCACCTCGACCTCGATGCTGCCGAGCAACTCGATCAATTTGTAATCGGGGACCCCTTTGCCGATCTCGACAGCCACGACTACCTGAAAGACCACGACGAACACGTCAATGCGGCACCTCTTCAAATGGAGCGGGTCAAGCGCAAGAAGGCGAAAGCTCCCAGAGAGAATAAGGAGCGCTCCAGACGTCCGGCCTCCCTCCAACCTCTCATGGTCTTCTCCGTCACCGCCGTCCTCATCACGGGGGCCGTGTTCGGATTCATGAAACTCAGCGACCAGCTCGCCGAAGAGGACGCCCAGGCCGAACAGAATCCTGAGTCCGAACTCGCTCCCCTCGCGGGAGTCTCCACTCAGGCCCCCGCCACTCACGAACTCGTCAATGTGCCTCGCGCTCTCCCGGTGACCTCGGAAGATCATCTCGTCGCCGGTGTTCCCGGTGCCACAGTTGGGATCGAGACCCTGAACATCACTCCGACCACGATTGACGACACCAAACCGCCCCCCCGGGCGGTCATCGTCGAAGAGTAGCGCTCAGCTCCCCGGGACGGAGTTCAGGAATCAATCTTCTCCGCCCCCTGCTCCTTCTCGCCTTCTTCCCGAAAGATTTCCAGGAAAGGCTCCAGAAAGCGCGCGGCCTTCACCGTCCCCACTCCCTTGATCCTCAAACCCGCATCCACCGAGCGGGGACGCAGACGCGCAAAAGCCTCCAGGGTTTTGTTGGAGAACACCCCGTAAGGCGGTAAGCGATGTTCCTTCGCGAGCCGCGTGCGCAATTCCTTGAGCCGGTTGTAGAGAACCGGATCGAAGGGCGCCAATTCATCGACACGATCGCCCCCCTTCCCCTTGGTCATGCTCTCCTTGTGGGTCTCCGGCCACACCAGTTGGTAGCTGGCCTCCCCTTTCATCGCGCTCTCGCCGAACGGAGTCAGGGTCACGAGGGGATAATCCCCCCGTTGCGTCACGAGCAGTCCGGAATCGTGCAGCGAGTGAAACAGCTCATTGAGGTAGGTTGCCCCTTTCACTTTGAGCATGCCATAGGTCGATAGCTCGTGAAGCCGCACCCGCAATACTTCCTGGGACTTGCTTCCAGTCAGCATCTGCACAATGCGACCACGCCCGAAGATTCCTTGCCACCCCTTCGAGGTGCGCCGACTCATGCGCGCCACTCCGCTCAACACTTTGCGCACCACGAGGCGTTCCCCTTCGGTCGGTTCCCGCCGATCCGTTCCGTAGTCACTGCGACAGACATCACAGGTCCCGCACTCACCCGCTTCCGCCTCCCCAAAGTACTCCAGGATCGCACGCTGCCGGCATCCCGCGCCGTAGCAAAGCCCGATCACACTCTGCAACTTCTGTCGATCGCGGCGCTCTTTCTCTTCCAAGGCCTCGCGATCAATCTCGAGATCGTCCACCTGCACTCCCGGTCGCCGCAGTCGGGTCCCACGCCGCCGTTGGCCGGGCACATCGAAGCGTTCGAGATAGCCCTGCCGAGCCAGCACTGAGATCGCACTGCTCACCGCCATCCCGTTCTTCACCTCCACCGCGTTGGTGATCTCCTCGATGGTGGCATGCACCTCGTGCAGTTCATCGGCCTCCCCGCAGAGATAGCGGTAGACCTGATGGATGGTCCCATAGCCCGGGTTGGCTCCTTCGATGAAAAACTCCTGAGTGCGCGTGTCGGCGTAGTTCCAGAGCAACTCACAGTGGGCCGCTTCCCCGTCCCGCCCAGCCCGGCCGGCCTCTTGGTAAAAGGCCTCCACACTCCCGGGAATTTCGAAGTGTACCACGAACCGCACATCCGAGCGGTCGATCCCCATCCCAAAGGCATTGGTCGCCACCGCCACATCGACCTTCCGCTTGATAAACTTGTTCTGGGTGGCCTCCCGCTGCTCCTCGGTCATGCCTCCATGATAGCCCATGCAATTCACCCCCCAGCTGTGCAAGGTTTCCGCCACTTCCTCCACCCGCTTGCGCGTCGCACAATAAACGATCCCCGTCTTGTGCTCCCCGATCGCTTCGCGCAACCGCTTGAACTTGGACGCCTTGGTCTCCACCGGCGTGATGTTGAAACTCAGATTCGCCCGCGCGAAGCCCGTCACCGTCTCAAAGTGCTCCCTCAGCTGCAACACCGACACGATATCCTCTCGCACCTCCGGAGTGGCGGTGGCGGTGAAGGCCACACACTGGGGAGTGCCCAAAGCCACCCGCGCCTGCCCCAGGCGCATGTAATCCGGCCGGAAGTCGTGTCCCCATTGACTCACGCAGTGCGCTTCATCAATTGCCAGCAGGGCCACTTCCATCTCCCGCAACGCGGACACAAACCCTTCCGCCCGAAAGCGCTCCGGAGCCACATAGATCAACTTGTACTCCCCCTTCTTCATCCGCTCGATGCGATCACGCTGCTCCGCATGCGAAAGCGTTGAGTTGATCAGGGTGGCCGGGATCTTCTTCTCGGCCAGGGCATCCACCTGATCCTTCATCAGGGCAATGAGAGGGCTCACCACGATCGTCACGCCATCCAGGCACATGGCCGGCAGCTGGTAACACAGCGACTTTCCTCCCCCCGTCGGCATCACCACCATGCCATCTCGACCCGAGAGGATCTCACTCACAATCTCCTCCTGGCCATCGAGAAACTCCTCGAAGCCAAAGGAGCAACTGAGCACCTCTTGGGCCTTTTTCAGATCTGACATCGTATTAGGGCAGCGAGCATGACGTCGCGTGGGACCCATCCGGATCGCGCACACCCACTGCGCGAAAAATGTTGCACGCTGAGCCCCCAATGATCAATCCCAAGAACCAGTCCCGTCGCCTTCCTGAGAGAAAACCACCGTGGCCCAAAAAACTCCCGACCGCCTCCGGAGCACCTCGGCGAACACCCTCGAACACCAGATTTTGCAACGCCTCTTCGAAGCGGCCGACCTCCCGGAGCGTGGCGTCTTGGCCTTTCACCCAGAGCCCGATCGCGAGGGGCCCGCTCGGGGCCTCCCTCATTCGCCATCAGGTGGTGTCACCGCCGCCCAAACCACCCCCCGGCTTCAGCCTGCAGGGAGTCAAAAGGGAGCCCCATCTCCCTCACGACCTCACAAGATGCCATCCACCGCGGCCGGGTGGGCGATGCAGCAACCCTCGTCGGGGAGAGGACGCGGATCTGTTAAATGACCCTCCGCGCCCAAAATCCCTACGAGGTGCGGGCAACAATCTTATTCAGGAAAAGTTTCGACTTTTCTTCATCTCATTCATCTTGAATGACTTATGGGAAAATCACCCGAATCTGCTCCTGTTAACAATCGATTGAGATTTAGATTGGGGAACGTATACTCCTCTCCGGATGGAAACCCCATCTGTTCTAGAACAATGAAAGCACATCAACTCTTCGCCTTCTTGGCGATTATGCTATTGGGCGCCAACGCACCTCTGTTCGGCGCAGAAAAGAAGTCTGGCACGACCTATGTTGCCAACTTCACTGGTATCACTTGAAACGGCTGTAAAGCAAGCGTCAGTTCGTCGCTTAAAAAACTCGATGGAGTTAAGACAGTCGAAATCAAAGCTGGTAAGACCAAGAAGACTCAGGTCGTCTACGTGACCCTCGAAAGTGGATCACTCACGAAGGACCAGGTCATCAAAGCTCTTGGCAAGACCGCCGGCAGATTCAAATGCCAGGACGTGAAGGTAGCCAAAGGCTCCTGAACCGCCCCCACGAGCTTTTTCACTAAGGCTTTTCACGCCCCGCTCTCCTCTGGAGACGGGGCGTCTTTTTTGTCCCCTCAGCCCACAAAATCTCCGATCGACCCAAAGCCCGGCGAGAAGAGACGCTGGTACATCCGCGCCGCAAAGCCATCGGTCATCCCCGCCAGAAAATCGCACACCAGACGCGCCCGCTCGGAGGGCGTCTCTGCTTCTTCAATCTCGCAGGCCTGCTCATCGGGCAGCAGCTGAAAGAGCTGACCATCGATCGGCTTCCCTTCGACGTAGCGTTCGTGCAGAAGATCCCAAAGCCGCCGCAACATGAGACTGCCCTTGTGCTCCAGTTGCTTCAGCTGCGGGGAAAGGAACACGACTTCAAAGGCCAGCTGCTTGAAAACTTCACTCTCCGCCTGCCTCTCTTCATCGACCGCGATGCGAAATCGATAACGATTGCTCTCCCCACTCAGGAGGTTGCTCTCCTCCACCGCTCGCGTCGCTCTGACATAGAGTCCGATCCGGCGTCCCACGAATGAGTCAATGCGCCCCCGATTGATCGCGCGAATGAGATCCCCCAACGCGCTCTTCTCATCCGCCGGCTTCCCCTCCTTCTCAGCCCACGTGCGCACGGAGGATTCGGTCAGGAAGCCAGCCCGCACACTGTCAGCCAGGTCGTTCAACGAGTAGGCGGTGTCATCCGCCCAATCCATGATCTGACACTCGACGGACTTGAAGCTGTCGCGCGCCTTGCCCGGCACCTGTTCGGCAAGAAAGTCCCTCCCTCCCAGGACCCAATCAACGTAGCACTTTTGCGAGTCGTAGACGAAGTGGTTCTTGGGGGCCGTTCCGGTAGCCGATTTCAATTCGCTCCAGAGCGACTTGTATTTCAGAACGCCATCGAGGAAGGCCCGGGAGGGATCCATCCCGGTCTTGCGCTGCGAAAAAATCCGTTCGGTCAGCATGCGGAGAGTTTGGGCGTTGCCCTCAAACCCACCGTAAGGCGCCAGGAAGTAATTCAGGGAGCGCTCCCCGGCGTGCCCAAAGGGAGGATGCCCGAGGTCATGAGAGAGACAGACCGCCTCCACCAGGTCGGAATCGACGAAAAAATCCTCCTCGAACAGCTCGCTCGAGGCCTGCAGCCAAGCGCAAATTGAACGGCCAATCTGCGCCACTTCCAAGGAGTGCGTCAACCGGGTGCGATAGAAGTCGTACTCCCCACTCCAGAACACCTGAGTCTTGTTTTGCAGACGGCGGAACGCGGGGGTATGCAGGACGCGATCGCGATCGATCTGAAAAGGGCTCCGAAAGTCCCCCTCGATCGGCGCCGCTCCCGGCAGCCTTTCCGTGTCAAATCCTTGGTAAAACCGGTTAAGCACTGCCCATTGGTGGCCTCCTGAGGAGCGCATGAAAACAATGAACTCACCGAAAGGCACACTTTCCTGAGAGTTCTCTCAGGTAGCCAAAGGCTTTCCGGCGTGCTATTTCAGGAATCGACTCCTTCGTCCATCATGAACAGATCTTCTCTTCTTCACGGCATCTGGCTTGCGATCGCGGTCGCGGCCTTTGCAATTGGCAAAATGCAGTCCCCATCTCCGGACTCCGAAGAATCGAATGCGGAGCGCAAGGGACAGCGCGAAGCCCACGCCGGAGGAATGGGCTCATCCTCTCCTGCCGGGCGCCCCACCGGCACCAATTCCGGGCACACGGGAGACAGCGACTCTCCCTTTGCAGGACGCCTTCTTTCCGCTGAGGGAATGACCGAAGCGATGGCCCTCGTGATTGCGGAGACCGACCCGCTGAAAAGACAGCGCCTCTTCACCCAGCTCCTTGTGCACCTCACCCCGGAGAATGCCGAGGCGGCAGTGCGCGCCCTGCAGGAGGCGCCGCGCTCGCGTTGGAATTGGGGTCAGGAATACAGTCTCCTGACCTACGCTTGGGGACGCCTCGACGGGGAAGCCGCGGTGGCCTTTGCGAAGGGCCGCGAGGGACGCTCTCGTGAGTGGACCATGGCTTCCGTCCTCGCCGGATGGGCCAGCGAACAACCGGAAAGTGCCATGGCCTGGGTGGAAGGACTCACCAACGAGAAGGAACGAAACGACTTTACCCGCGGGCTTGTTCACGGGCTCGCGCAACGCGATGTCCAGAATGCAACCGCCTACGTCTTGAGGCTTTCCGAGGGAGGCAACGAACGCGCAGGAGAATACATGGGAGCCATTGCGCGCCAGCAACTCTCGCAGGGCGTCGACAGCGCCGTCCAATGGAGTGACTCCCTTCCCGATGGTCCGATCAAGGGCAGTGCCTTGCATACCATCGCGAATGACTTCGTCCGGCAGGATCCTGAGGAAGCTGCCAAGTGGATCTCACAGTATGCCGAGCAGGACTTCGCTACGCGCGCCCTCTCTGAAATTTCCGAAGAGTGGGCGGAAGATGAACCCGCCGCCGCGATCCAATGGGTCACCACTCTTCCAGAGGGAAGTGGTCGCTCGCACGCGATGGGCGAAGCGGTCTCGGAGTGGGCTCAGCAGAACCCCACCGAAGCAGGCAACTTCATCAACACCCTGCCCCAGGGCAATGAGCGCGACTTCGCACTCAGTTCCTACGCCCGCCGGGTCGGATCCGAAGAGCCCGCCATCGCTCTCGAGTGGGCTCAAACGATCAGTTCGCCGGAGATTCGGAATCGCGCCGTCGTGCGCAATGTCCATGACTGGATGCGACGCCAACCTCAGGAAGCCAACACCTGGATTCAAAACGCCAACCTATCAGAAACGCTCCTCGAAGAAATCAATCAACCTCAGGATAGTTCCAGGCACCACCGTAACTGGTAACCTGAGCAACCAATTCCCAATTCCCTGGTTTCATCACTCCGGGGCAATCGATCCCACGCACGACCCTGTCTCAGACTAATCATGAAACTACGCATATCATCAAGGGCCACCCTTGCCGGGGCCCTGCTCATTTCACCCCTCGCCACGGGTGCCGATTTGTCCGCCTCCATGTCAGAGGGTCATCCCGATCTCAAATCGATCGGCCCTATCGCCTTCGGTCCGGAGGGCATCCTCTTCGCCGCCGACTCCCAGTCCGCCGCGATCTTCGCCATCGCCACCGGCGACACCAAGGGCGTGCAAGCGGACTCCCTCAAGGTCGAAAACCTCGACGAGAAGATCGCGGCGCTCCTCGGAACATCCGTCGAGCAGATTCTCGTCAACGATCTCGCAGTCAACCCCGCCTCGGGCACTCCCTATCTCGCGGTCTCGCGTGGCCGCGGCCCCGATGCCAAACCCGTGCTCCTCAAGATCAACGGCGACGGCTCGCCCGCCCTCGTCTCTCTCGACAAGGTCAAGTTCTCCATCGCCGCCCTGCCGAACGCCCCTGCTGACAAAGTCGTGGGCCAAGGCCGACGTCGCAAGAATGCGCGCCTCGAATCGATCACCGACATCGCCTACACGGACGGTGACGTGATCGTGGCTGGCCTCTCCAACGAAGAGTTTGCCTCCTCCCTCCGTCGGATTCCGTTTCCCTTCAAGAAGATTGACGGGGGCACCTCGGTGGAAATCTTCCACGGAGCCCATGGCAAGTTGGAAACGCGCTCCCCGGTGCGCACCTTCACCACCTTCCAGATCGAGAATGAACCTCACATTCTCGCGGCCTACACCTGCACTCCGCTGGTGCAGTTTCCGCTCAAGAGCCTGAAGGCAGGCGCCAAGATCCGCGGCACCACCCTCGCCGAACTCGGAAATCGCAATCGCCCTCTCGACATGATCGTCTACCGGAAGGGCAAGGAGTCCTTTCTTCTCATCGCCAACAATGCACGCGGAGTCATGAAGGTCACCACCAAGGACATCAACGACATCAAGGGCATCAACGACCGCGTGGAAAGAGGAAAGACCGCCGGTTTGACCTACGATACCGTCGAAGACTGGAAAGGGGTGGAGCAACTCGATGCCTACAACGCTGAGTCCGCCATCGTCGTGCAACGACTGGAGTCCAGCGGGCTCTCTCTAGGCACCTTGCCCCTGCCATAGATGGGTCCTGCGTTCATTTTCAACGGGGAGCTTCGCTTGCGCTGGCTCCCCGTTTTACTCTTGCTTCCGAGCGCCTTCCCTGCCGCCGCGGAACCAACCCTGCGCTGGGTCAGCAATCCCGAAATACCCTGCCAGGCCTGGGTCGAAGTCGCCCCCCTCGAAAATTTCAGCCTTCCGACCAGCAAGGAAGCGCAGAACAAACTACTCTCTGTTCGGGTCGCCAATTCCGCAGCGGCGCGACATCTCCCGATGGCAGGGAGCCATTCCTTCGCGAAGGGAACTCTCAAATTTCGTCCCCTCTTTCCTCTCGACCCGGGCTTGCGCTACACCGCCAAATACAAATTGTTATCCGCAAGCATCACTGCACCCAAACGCCCTCCCGGACCCCCGAACAAGGTCACCAGGGTCACTCCCAGCACCGGGATCCTCCCCCTCAACCTCCTCAAGTTCTATCTTCACTTTTCCGCGCCCATGACCCGTGGAGATTCCTATGAGCACATCCATCTTCACGACCGCAAGGGCCGACGGGTAGCCGATCCCTTTCTGGAACTCCCGGAGGAACTCTGGAACCCGGGGATGACCCGGCTCACCGCCCTCCTCGATCCCGGTCGCATCAAACGAGGCCTTCTTCCCAACCAAGAGCTTGGCGCGGTCTTCGAGAAGGACCAACCCTACACGCTCTCCATAGATCGAGCATGGAAGGACGCAACCGGTCAACCATTGGGACAATCATTCACCAAGTCATTCCGCGCCAGCGCCCCCGACTATGAACAACCCCACCCGAAAAAATGGCGCTTCACCTATCCGGCTGCCGGCACGCGGGAACCCCTTCGCATCAGCTTTGGAGAGCCCCTCGATGCGGCTCTCGCCGCCCGGTTCCTCACCGTGAATCTCCCCTCGAACATCTCCTTGGAAGGGATCACCTCCCTGAGCGCTCAGGAATCAATCTGGGAGTTCCACCCCGCCAAACCCTGGGCCGCACTTCCCCATGAGCTCAGAATTGACCACCGACTCGAAGACCTGGCAGGAAATTCCATCGAGCGCCTCTTCGAAGAAGGTCTCGACAAACACCCCGAGAGGGCCGGCGCTCCCCCAGCCCACTCCCTCCATAAATTCTCCCCAAAGTCTCCCAAGTGAATGCCGAGGAATTTCCAACCGCCAAATCCCACAGCACTCCAAATTTCCCCGCATCCCAAAGACCCTCCTTTTTTTCGGACTAACATCCAATCCAAGCTCTCTCAAAATAACCCCCCATGCTCGCCCCTGCGCTTGCCTTGCCCTGTTCTGACCCCGGCTCTCTCCATTCCCCTCTCCTATGACCAAGCTCCTTCTGATCGGTATCGGCGCCACCGCGACCCTCTCCTTCGCCTCCTGCGCACCCCTCCACACCAATGCCATGCACGAAGATCGTGGGCGCAGAGTCCACGGGCCCGATTAATGAGACTTGGGGCGACACACGACCAACTTTTCCCCGAATCACCCCTCCGCAAATGGATTTGAGACCCGGGCCGATGGAACCCCCTACTGAGGCGGATTCTTCTAGGACCCGGGTCGCGGGCCCTGATCGGAAAGGATCTACGTTAGGCCTCGTGGCCCCTCGGTCGCAGGTAAATACAAAGCGGAGGCGTTTTCGGAATTCTCTGAGAGGATTCTCACGTGCACACTCCTCCCCGTGACACCCCTCGCCTATCTGGCTCTTGTCCTGGCACTTGGAATCTCCGCACAATGGTTGGCGTGGCGACTCAAGCTGCCCTCCATCCTCATCCTCCTCGCGTTTGGATTTGGTCTCTCCCTCACCACCGGAGCCAGCATTGACGACTATCTCGTAGGCGAAACGGGGACCGAGACTCTTCTCGCCGTCGTGGGATTCTTCGTTGCGATCATCCTGTTCGAGGGCGGCCTCACTCTCAAGTTCTCCGAACTGCGAGAAGCGGGAGCGCCCGTCGTTCGACTCTGCACGCTGGGCGTGGCGATCTCTTTCGCACTGATCAGTGTCGCGACGGGGCTGATCTTCGGCTGGGACTGGCGCGTGGCTGCCCTGCTCGGCGCCATCCTGGTCGTCACCGGTCCCACCGTGGTGGGGCCGCTTCTGCGCGTCATCAAGCCCGTGCGCAAGATCACCTCGATCGTGAAATGGGAGGGCATCGTGATCGATCCCATCGGCGCCATTCTCGCGGTCCTCGTCTTTCAGGTCGCCATCGCAGGCGGGGTCCAATCTGCGAGCGGCGCCATTTTCCTCGCCCTCGGAAAAACCATCCTGGTGGGCATCGTGATTGCGGTTGCCCTTGCCAAGCTCATCGAGTTCCTCCTCAAGCGCCACCTCATCCCCGATTTCCTCGAAAGCGTCTCCCTCCTTGCGGTCGTCGCAGTGGCCTTCGCGGCCTCCAACGCCATTCAGGCGGAGTCTGGACTCCTCACCGCCACCGTCCTCGGGATCACCCTCGCCAACCAGAAATCCGTCTCCGTGCGCGAAATTCTCGAGTTCAAGGAGAACCTGCGCGTCTTGATCATCTCAGTGCTCTTCATTGTCCTCTCCGGACGAATCTCTCCCAGCGAACTCCACGCGGTTGCTCTCCCCAGTCTCGGCCTCCTCGTCGTGCTCATCCTCCTGGTGCGCCCCGCTTCCGTCTTCCTCGCCAACCTCGGGTCCAAGTCGGTGAACTATCGCGAGCGCACTTTCCTGGCCGCCCTCGCTCCCCGCGGAATCGTGGCCGCCGCCGTGACCTCCGTCTTCGCGATCGAACTCAATCACGCCGCCGATCACGGCGAACTACCCGCCTTCATCGCCACCCAGGCCGACCAGCTCGTTCCGGTGGTCGTCATCATCATCATCGGAACAGTCCTCGTCTACGGCGTCATCGCCACTCCGCTCGCCCAGAGCCTTGGCCTCGCGGTCAAGGATGCCAGTGGCGTCCTCTTCGCCGGAGCCGACAACTGGACTCGCAAGATTGCCAAAGCTCTTCTCGAGGACGGCCACTCCGTGATGCTCTTAGACACGCGCTATGAAAATGTCGCCGCCGCCCGCATGGAGGGCCTTCACGCCATCCGCGCCAACATCCTCTCCGAATACGCCGAGGAGAACCTCGAATTCCCGGGCATCAGCCAGCTCGTGGCCGGCACCTCAAACGACGAGGTGAACTCTCTCGCCACCCGGGAGTTTGCCCACATCTTCGGTAAAGCCAACGTCTGGCAAATCACGCCCAATGACAAAGAAAAGCATCACTCCACCACGGTCGCTTCGCATCGCAGGGGACGAATCTGCTTCAGCGAGGAACCCACCTTCCTGAACCTCCAGAACCTCGCGCGCCAGAACGCCGTGGTGAAGAAAACTCTCCTCACGGAGATCTTCACCCTCGAGCACTTCCACACGAATTACGGAGAGGATGCCGTGATTCTCTTCCTCCACGACGAAGACAAGGGCCTCCGCCCCGCGGCAGCTGATCTCGACAGCGTCCCGACCGGGACCACCATCTACGCCCTCGTGCGACCCGATTAGGGCCTCAACAATTCGTCAGGGAATCAACCACCACAGCTCCCGGCCCACCACCAAAGTTTGGGATCGAGCTCCTCCCGGGCGCGATCCGCCAAGCGAGAGGCCGAGTCAGCATCGTGCAAGACTGCAAAGACCGTTGATCCTGAACCACTCATCAGGGCCGCCTGAACTTCAAACTGCTCCGAGAGCCACTTCTTCAACTCCGCGAGAAAGAGGAATTTCTCAAAGACCGGACGTTCCAAGTTGTTCACCAGTTCCACCCCGTTCACCTGCTGTCCTTCATAGCGCACCCCCGGCAGTTCACTCGACTCACTCCAACGCTGATAAGCGTCCACCGTGTCCACCCCAAACTCCGGCTTCAGCAGGAGCACCTCGCAGGGGCGAACCTCAGCCCCCTCCAGAATCTCTCCGCGACCCCGCCCCCAACAGGGGCCCTCTCGCAAGAAGAAGGGAACATCGCAACCCAACTGGGCTCCCAATTCCTCTAACTCCTTGCGCTCCAATCCAGCCCCTTCCAACTCGTTGAGCGCACGCAAAACCGCCGCCGCGTCACTGCTTCCTCCGCCCAACCCTGCGCCCGCGGGGATCACTTTCTCAAGTCGCACCCGATAATCACAGCGCTTCCCGCTCCGCTCCTCGAAGAGACGGAGGGCCCGAGTAACCAAATTATCCTCCCCCGGACTTACCTTTGCGCCCACCACATCCAACGAAAACGATTCCGCGGCCTCCATCTCAAGCTTGTCTGCCAACCCCGGGAGCGGAACCATGAGGGTCTCCAACTCGTGAAAGCCGTCCTCCCGTTTCCCAAGAACTCGCAACGTCAGGTTGAGCTTCGCCGGGGCTGTCAGGTTCATGATCAAGCGCCGGGAGTATCCCCTTTCCGTCCCAAGAGCGCCAGCATTCGCCCCGTCTTCCCACTCTCCATCCGGTAGGAGTAGTAATTCGCGACTTCGGCCCCGGTGCAAACCCCGCTCATCGTCACCTGCTCTCGCGGAATTCCCGCGCCCAACAACTGCCCTTCAATCTGCACTGAAATATCAACCTCATAGTGCGGCGGACGAATACACGGAGAAATCGCGGCTTCAAGATCATCAACCTGCGTCCCAAACTCCGACCTCATCATCTCGATTGCCCGCAACACAATCTCCTGCTCCGTCCCCTTCTTTCCCGAATGAATCAATCCCATCGCTCCCGTCTCGCGGTCTGCCAGGTAAATCGCGGCACAATCTGCGACGTAGATCCCCAACAACGCCCCTTGTTCACCACTTGTTAACAACCCGTCCACATTGGGAAGAAGACGGCCAGCGCCACCGCTCGCCCTCGGGACCACCGCAATCCCATCCCCATGCACCTGCTCCGCTCTCCAAAGGTCATCCCAGACAAATCCAAGCGCGGTCACCCGCTTGCGATGCGCAGGCTTCAGTTTCCTCAAGCTCTCCCACTTATCCACCGTGACGGGCACGCCTCCAATGCGCGGGACGAAGTCCGCCCTCACTCCGCGAACCGATCTCACTCCACCCAGAAAAGGAAGCGCCCTCGCCATGGGATCTACCATAACGAGGGCGTCTTCACTGCGCCAAGTTTCCCCGGCGCAAAGGAATTGAAAGTTTAACAGTTGAAAACCGCGCGGCGTGCGTGTTCGACGGTCTCCGCTTCATCTTCGTCCATTTCGGTCATGATTTCGGCAAGATTGTTCGCGATCTCCTTACGCATGTGGGCAACGAGTTCCGTTCCTTTGTGCGTGATCCGAACCATGATCTTACGGCGGTCTTCGGCAGCGTGCACACGCTCGACGTATCCCAGCTTCTCAAGGCGATCGACCAAACCAGTTGCGGCGGCGGTCGAATGTCCCATCTTCTTAGCGATATCGGACATCGTGAGATAGTCCTCGCTTGAAAGGTAGGCGAGTAAGAAGAACTGGGGGAATGAGATGTTTCCCCGGTTCAACTCGTGAGAGAGATTAAGGATGCAGGAGCGCTGCGTGAATAAGACGAAGTCCGCAAGACGATCCGCGTCAGCTTGGACTGCACCTCTTGATTGGTTGGCTGTGCTTGATTTCATGACTGTTCGACTGTGATGGGTTATAGGTAGTTTATTGGGTGCCCAGCAGCTTCGGGATGGAAGATATCCTGCTTTTTGTAAATCTTTCAAGGGTAGACTTAATAAAAATTGAATATTCCTCCGGAAATTAGCAGTCAAGGTAGGTTAATAGCCTGAAAACACGGTATTTTTTACAAACTCGGCGGAGGGCGATTTTTCATCCAAGGAGCCTCCGAACTGCTCGAAGGGGCTTGCGGGACGAGTGTTGAAGGCGCAATTGACCCTTCGGGGAGTCTCCGCACCATCACCATATCACCCTTTGTGGGCGTCCCTTCCTGCACGTCTGCGGCGTGAAAACGACCCAGGCGTTCCCCGGTCATCACCAGCGAAGCGGTCTGACCTCCCGGGCTCACGGACGCGATCAGGTTTCCTTTTCCAAAGCCCCCACCCTGCGCATGGCGCCGAATCAGGACGAAGCCCTCATCAGGATACACGGAAACGATCTCTCCCACCACCCGCATGGGCGCCTGCTCCGCCGCTTGCCCCTCATCTTTGCCCTCGGGCTTGCCATTTGCCGCCGTCCCCTTTCCACCGCGCTCCTTGAAGAGGCTACAACTTGCTGGGACGACCGCTAGCAGAGCGAGGAAGAGAGCGCGCGGAATCCATCGCCAAGAACAGTTTCGCACACACCCTCCCTAAGCCAGTATGACCCAATCGCCACGAAAATTCATCTTCAGTGCTCCCAACGATTGACGAACATCGGTCCCTATGGTTTCCCTCTCCTGATTCTGCGGATCGGTGGCTGAGTGGTCGAAAGCGCTCCCCTGCTAAGGGAGTATACCCCAAAAGGGTATCCAGGGTTCGAATCCCTGCCGATCCGCCAGTTTAGCCTCAGTGAGTTACATCTGAGGACACCAATAGTCAGACACATTCTCGTATCTAGCTCGGGAGATCTTTGCATGCGCTCCGCAAGTCGGTTCTAACCGATTAGACGAGGTCGAGTTCGCTGATCAGATGGCGGGTCTACACCTGAAGTGGTTGTGGGTCCTGAAAACTCCTGCACGCTGATAGCGTTGCAGTTACGGTGCTAGTTGAGATGCTTGGCGGACATGGGAAAGTGGGTGAAATTGATGGCGACATTCGCGGTTTGTTGGTTCCGAGGCAGACGGGACGACTCCTTCCAAAGATTCGCCCTCCCTCCGATTCCGGCTCTTGAGCCGGCCGGACTCTAGAGCCCCGGCCGGAAGAACGAGCACCTCGCAGCGAATGGAGTGCCCGAGGGGTCTGATGATCCGTTACGGAGCAGGAGTAGTCACCACGACGTCATCAAGGTACCAGCCCGCCAGGTTGGTGATGTCATCGGAGAACAGGCGAAACTCGATCTTGATGACCTTGCCCAGGGCTTCGACCGGGAGTTGATGGCTGGCGCTATCCCACTGCGGGGACTGGCCCTCGATGCCGGAGTCGAGCTCGGTGATGAATGAATCGTCGGCAGCGTCGAGAATGTTGACCGTGCCCGAATCGAAACTGATTTCGATATCCTTGAACTCGGCGTAACTCAGGGTAGCGGCACTCGCCCCGGTGAGATCGATGGCTGGCGAGCGAAGCCAAACTTCGGCGGTGAATCCGTAGTTGCCGTCCAGCACGGTGCCGAAACAGTTGACGCCGCTATTGGTCCCGAGAGGGCCGACGTTGCTGGGAGTTCCGAGTGCCCACTCCGAGCCAGGAATACCATCAGATCCCATCGTCCAGGCGCCCAGGCCGCTTTCCAAGTCATCCGAGAAGACCGTCACGGGCGGGAGGGGAAATTCTTGCACGCGGTAATAGCGGGTCGCATCTCCCGGCCGCGGGATAGTGTGCATATTGCCGGGCGGTGTGCTCGCGATCTGAAACACTCCGTCGACTTCCACCGATCCCGGCACGTTCACCGATTCCCAGGTGGAGAGATCGGCAGCAAGGTCGAAGCTACTCATCAGAGTGTAGAACATTCCGGCTTGGCTTTCCCAGGCGAAGGAGAGATCGGAACCGCTCGCCGCGATCTCGAGAGGAAAGGACGGATCGCCTTCCAAAGCGGTCACTCCCAGAGTGTAGACGGCCATGACCTCCGCGGCCGTCAAGGCCTGATCCCAGATGGCAACCTCATCCAGGGTGCCATCGAAGTTCTCCTCACCTCCGCGAATAAAGAGCGGAGTCTCCACGTTGTTCACGCCTTCACAGTAGCCCAAGGGACCGGCAATGCCGGTCTTGGGATTGAAGGGGCCGTTGGCCGGCAATTCTCCGTTCACATAGATACTCGCCGTATCGGTGACACTGTCATAAGTGCAGACGATGTGCACCCACACCCCGTCTCGGTACGCTCCCAGGGGAAGACGGCACTCCTCGCCCCAACCGCCATAGGACTGCCAGCCCCCGATGCGGAAGCGCAGCGGGCTGTCTTCATTGGACGGTCTGACGAGGATGTTGTATCCGTAGCCGGAACCAGTGACCGACTTGTCCATGATGGTTCCATAGCTCGGATGGTTGTCGATCATCCACCAAGCCAGGGTCAAATCCTGGGTTGTGGGCGAGGGCCCGGGACCACAGTTGATCTCGTTGGCACCTGAGCCCTGAAAGGCCGCAGCACCCATCTTGCCGGGGGTCAACCAGGCCCCGCCGATGATCTGCCCGTCAAAGCCCCCGACCATATCGTGAGCCACAAGGCCTGCACCCTCGTCGAGGGACCAGTAGGCCACGAGATCGGCATTGCTTACGTTCGCAGTTGCGCACAACAACGACAGAACTGCCACGGGATAAACTTGCTTCTTGGTCATGAGATAGTTCCTTCTGGTCGGAATTGCTTTTCGACCCCCAATCCTTGGCCACCAGATGAGCCAGAGTGGAGGGGTTGCACGGAGTGTCTCCGTATTCTACAAAGGAAGAAGGAACATCCGCAGAGGAGGATTCAAGCCAAAATCGCCCCCTGCTCCCCTCTATTGCTAGGAAATCGCTTTTTCAAGCTCGGCTCCCAGGAGTCTGAGGGACCGGGGAAGGTGGGGGTGCAATAACATCCCCGACCTCCCCTTCGGCGTGACAACTCACGATCTGGATGGCCTGCATGCGGCTGGCGCGATCGTCCACCTGGTTCCTTGGATGAGTCACTTTTCCCTGGCCGCCTTTCGCAGAACGTTGAGCAGGTTCTCGGCAGCACCGAGAGGCGTTGCGTTCCCGCCTGGCACAAACTCCCCGAAGGGGCGGTCCGGGAAGCGTTTCAATTCCACAGCCAGCATATTTTGCATCGTTTTCAACCGATCCTTGAACTCCGGCTTGCCGGCCAGGTTGGTCTGCTCGGAGGGATCGCTCGCCAGGTTGTAGAGTTGGTCGGCTTCCAAGGCGGCAGGGTGATGTCGGACCCCTCGTGAGACGCCGCCGCTCAATCCCTGCAGCTTCTTGAGTTCGCGCTTGTTTCCGGCCGCGATAGTCTCGATCTGTTCCTTGGTGTGACGAAGGGCAATGTAGTTCCACTCCTTCGTCTTGATGGATCGGGCTGCGCCCATCTCGCCATAGACAAATTCGCGTACCGGCTTGACTGGGTTGCCCAGGAGCGGCCCGAGGCTTACTCCGTCGATCCTGTAATTGGTGGGCACCTTGGCCCCCGCCAACTCGAACCAGGTTGGGACGAAGTCAGTGTTCTGGACCAGTTCATGGCACACCGTTCCGGGCTTGATGCCCTTGGGCCAGCGCATCAGGCACGGCACCTCCGTTCCGCGTTGCTTGAAGAGAGATCCCTTCATCTCCGAACCGTGGTCCGCGAGGAAAAGGATGATCGTGTTGTCCGCAATTCCATGCTCGTCGAGTTTCTCAAGCAACATCCCGAGGCTGTCGTCCATCCAAAGATAGCCGACCTCGTTTTCGGTTAGTCCGGCCTTACGAATGCGGCGCAGCACCGAGTTTCGTTTCGGCATCACGTTGAGGGGACTGGGAAGGAGACCTTCGCCGGTTACCCGCTCCTTCTCCACCAGAGACCTGTGCCACTCGCCGTTTGGTCCGTGCAGGAGGGTTGTTCCGTAATGCAGGTAGAAGGGCTGATCCTTGTGAAGATCGATGAACTCGAGGGCACTTTGGATCGTCCATTCCGGGTTGTGTCCCTTGAAGGGAGCTTTGGTATTGGCCCAGTAGATACTCTTGGCCCAGGTGAACCCACGCTCCTTCACGAGCTCGCGATAGCGCTTTTCGTTCTCGAAAAACTTACGGTTTAAATCGTCGCTGTAGGCCGCGTTCTTCGGCACATCATGAAGACCGGTCGCACCGCCGTGATCGTCGCCGCCCACGTGGTACTTGCCTACGAACCCGGTCGCGTAGCCACTTCCCGCGAGGACCCGGCCCACGTTCATGTCGTCGCTTTCCAGTCCGACATTGAAGGCCGGCAGGCTCTGCGTTCCGGGAGGAAAGAGCTTGAGGAAAGCCGGATGAGTCGAGGAGCCGGCATAGCGGCCGGTCAGGCAGGTATAGCGCGACGGCGTGCAGACCGTGCTCGTCATGTGGGCGTTGTGGAAGGTCATCCCCTCCTTGGCCAGACGTTCGAGATTGGGGGTCAGCACCTTGCCCCCGTAGACGCTCGTCTCTGGCTTGTCATAATCGTCTACCAGGAAGAAGATGATGTTGGGGCGCGGTGGCGCCGCCGCGAAAACGCCCGGCAGCGCGGCGGTGATCAAGAGGAGGAAGAGGAGGGTCCGCGTCATTGCTAGTGAATCGTCACCATTACGGTCCCAGGTGGCAACGTTTTGCGGCGGGTTTGACCTTTTGTCGCGTCCTTCGGCTGGGTAGCGTCGTGAAATGAGATCGACGCGGGGAATGTTTCCAACCGTGGCCCTCTGGGCTGCGCTCCAGGTTGCGCTGTTTGCCGCAACGCCTCCGCAGCTCCCTGCTGAGCTTGATCCCGGGATCAAGTTGCTTCAGCCCGGAGTGAGGCTTACCCTCTTGGCCAAGCATCCGGATCTCGTCACCCCCACCGGGATCGACGTGGATGAGAGTGGTCAGATCTGGGTGGTGGCGAGTCACACCCACTTTCGTCCCGATCCCTATCCCGGACCAGCGCACGACGAGATTCTCATCTTTGATCGGGAGGGAAAGATAAGAACCCAATGCCCTAGGTTTGTGTGGGGGCTAGAGTTTTAGGCATTAATTGCTAGCAGTCGGGGAATCTTCCCATCTACCCTTGCGGGAGTCATGAAACTGAAGAGAGTATTTGCGTTGGCATGGTGGGCATCGCTCCTATCGGCCTCTGCTCAGGTGGAGTACAGTGTAGTTGCTGAAGGAGGAACTTACAGGGACTATACGGATGGTGGGAATACCGCCGGTGTCGGTTCGGCTTCATACGACTACTGGATCTCCCACGGTCCGTGGTTCGCTCCGCCCGTTTCGGGCTTTGGGGATCAGAGTTGGGACAATGAAGGAGCCGTCCTGTTAGCCTTCAATCCCTATACTGGAGAGGTCTTCACTGAGATCGCGGCGAACGACCAATACTTTAATCCGATCGGGACTTATAGCGGAGGAGGGCACAGCAATCTTGGCACGGCATCATCTTTTGCAGCAAGTGGAGGGGAATATCCGGTAGCGGAAGACAATCGCATGCCGGATAATGCCATCTCCGAAGACATGATCGCATTTACTACGGAACTGCGCCCGGATGGTGGGGGAAACTTTGTGGTGGGAATGTACGCCCAGGCATCCGCGGATGGGGCAATTTTAGGAGAGTTTGATCCAGGACATGCTGGGATTAATACTTACAATCCTTATTTCCTCTCCAATGGGGAAACGGTTGGATCCTTGGGGAGTTTTGACGGAGAGGATATCCGGGTCTACTGCGGTTACATTATCTGGGGTGGGTGCTGTTGGACCGGTCAGTTCGGTGGTGCTGGCGAAAGAGGAATTGGATTTGAAGTCGATGGGCACAAGGGTTGGGCAAGAATCAGTGTTTCGGGAGACCGGTCGGGCCTCATCCTCAAAGAGTATTATTTTGAGGGTGCTACGGTTGACCCACCGTCTCCTATTAGGATTACCGAGATCGTGGGAAGCGTCGTTTCCAATAATCTCACTGCGCTAGCGATCACCTTCACCAGCGAAGTGGCCAGAGTCTACGCAGTCGACTATAAGGCGAATCTTAACCAAGCTTCTTGGGACGAGATTGCTAACAACGTTGTCGGTGTGGAAACCACCACCACCTGGAATAGTAATGCCGGGGCTCAGCTTGCTCGTTCCAGCGGATTCTATCGCATCCGCGCGATTTCTCCGGGGCCCGTGGTGGTCTTTGAGGATAACTTCGACGGTCGCACGGATCTGGCCCCTTGGACCAATTCCAGCCCTG